>NZ_JAUHID010000008.1:0-287856 GCF_032377735.1 Bradyrhizobium sp. SZCCHNRI3043 | reverse complement strand
CTCTCCACCGAACCGGTCGAAAACTTTGAATCACATCCAGAAATCGCTTGGAATCGCTTTCGGGCATCCCGTAGCCCGCAAGGGGGAGGGGAGCCGACTGTCCAAGGGGAAAGAGATCGTATCGCGCAGAAGACGCCGTCAGCATTCCTCCCATGCGCAAATTGCCCGTCGAGCTACTTTGTCGCACGCTGCCGACGTTGCATCGTCGGGCAAATCACCTGCACATTTCCGCACGTCCCTGCTGCCGCATGAGGGGCGTTTCGCGACCGTCACGAACCGTTGGCAGTGGGATGCGATGGGCGTGTGTTGCTGCAGCGTGGTCGCCACGCGGACGAACAGCGACACGCGCACGGTCAAGTCGCGCGGTCCTGATATCCCGATGCTGATATCAAGCGGGTGCTGATGCTAGCGTGTCGCGCTCGTGATGGTGGCCAGACAGCCCGGCGCACCAGGGAGAACGCGAAGCAGCCGTTAAAACCGTTGCGCGGGGAAGGCCGGGCGTTCTCGGCCAGACCTGTGGTACCTGCCGCCTGCATTTTCTTTCGCAGGCGGGCCACGGGCGCGGCCAGCGCCCGGCCTTTCCTGCGCCCTCTGTTTTCAGAGGGCGGTGAGTTTCAGCACAGCTCGGGCGCATCGTGTCGCGAGAACGAGATCGTTCGCCTTCGATCTGCGTCTCGGAGGCAACGACGGGTGCGCCAACCACAGCTGTCGTCCCGGGCAAGCGCGAAGCGCGCCGACCCGGGATCCATAACCACAGGGTTCAGTTGTCTTGCACGGGACTCGCAGCCTGCCTCTTACAAACATGATGCGGTATGGGTCCCGTTCGCAGGGACGACGCCGGTTATTTGGCGCGCGCTCGGCCCTCACGATCCAAATAATAAAGAGAGGGGCATTGCCGGGTATTTGCCCGAACCGAAGTTGCGGACCTGGTCGCGTACGACCAAGTCCTGGGTTGTAGGCGCGCTCGCCGTGCTTGATATCCGGCGCTCCTCAATCCCTGTTGCCCGGCGTCTGAATGAATCCGCGATTCCATGTCGGGCTGATCAGGATCTCGTTGACGCAGACGCGCGGCGGCATGTTGGCCACGAACGCGATGGTGCGGCCGAGGTCTTCCGGCTGCAGCATCCGCGCCTGCTCCGCGGCGCTCGGCACCACCGGGCGCTGCTCCAGGATCGGCGTGGCGACCTCGCCGGGCATCAGGCAGCAGGCGCGCAGGCCGTTCACGCATTCCTCCATGTTGAACGAGTGCGTCAGCGCCAGCACCGCGTGCTTGGTCGAGGTGTAGGCCGGCCCCGGCATCTTCGAGACATGGCGGCCGGCCCAGGACGAGACGTTGATGATGGTCCCGTCCTGCTGCGCCCGCATCGCCGGCAGTACCGCCTTCATGCAGTAGAGCACACCGTTGAGGTTGATCTCGACCAGCTGGTTCCAGCCCTCGATCGTCATGTCGTCCCAGCGCCGCTTCGGCACGTTGACGCCGGCGGAGTTGACCAGCAGATCGATTCGGCCGTGCCGCGCCAGGATGGCATCGGCCGCGGCCTGCACGTCGGCGGCCTTGGCAACGTCGAGCGGAACGGCCTCGGCCGTGCCGCCGGCCGCGGCAATCTTGGCCACCACGGCCTGGAGCGCGGCCGTGCGCCGGCCCGAGACGATCACCGTCCAGCCGTCGGCCGCGAGCGCCAGTGCGCCGGCCTCGCCGATTCCGGTGCCGCCGCCGGTGATCCACGCGATCCGTTTTCCCTTGACCATATCCCAGCGTCTCCCGTTGCCTTCGAAAGGGCGTTTTTGCTAGAGCAGCCTCGATCAGAGATGGCGACCGTGGTGATGGCGATGTCACCGGTCTTGTTCGCCGTCCCGGCCCTTTTCGTCTTCGTCGAGCATGATGTTCCGCCGGCTGGCACTGCCGGCCTGCCGATGCTCCCAGGGGAATGTTGCATGAACCAAGCCGCCAACGCCAATCTGTTCTCCCGCCTGTTCGATGGCCTCGACGATCCCAGCCGCCTGGCGATCGAGACCCATGACGGCCAGCGCACCACCTACGGCGATTTGATCGCGCGGGCAGGGCAGATGGCGAACGTGCTGGCGGCTCGCGGCGTCAAGCCGGGCGACCGGGTCGCGGCGCAGACCGAGAAGTCGGTGTCCGGACTCGTGCTCTATCTCGCCACGGTGCGCGCCGGCGGCGTCTATCTGCCGCTCAACACTGCCTATACGCTCAACGAGCTCGACTATTTCATCGGCGACGCCGAGCCGACCGTCGTTGTCTGCGATCCGGCCAAGGCCGAGGGCATCGGCGCGCTGGCGGCCAAGGTCGGCGCCAAGGTGGAAACGCTCGATGCGTCAGGCACGGGCTCGCTGACCGAGGCGGCCGACAAGGCCGACAAGGCGTTCACCACCGTGCCACGGGGCGCCGATGATCTCGCCGCCATTCTCTATACGTCGGGCACCACCGGCCGCTCCAAGGGCGCGATGCTGTCTCACGACAATCTCGCCTCGAACTCGCTGACCCTGATCGACTACTGGCGCTTCACCAAGGACGACGTGCTGATCCACGCGCTGCCGATCTATCACACCCATGGCCTGTTCGTGGCCAGCAACGTCACGCTGTTCGCGCGGGCGTCGATGATCTTCCTGCCCAAGCTCGATCCGGACCTGATCATCAACCTGATGGCGCGCGCCACAGTGCTGATGGGTGTGCCGACGTTCTACACGCGCCTGTTGCAGAACCCGCGGCTGTCGAAGGAGACGACCAGCCACATGCGGCTGTTCATCTCCGGCTCGGCTCCGCTGCTCGCCGATACCCATCGCGAATGGTTCGCGCGGACCGGCCATGCCGTGCTCGAGCGCTACGGCATGACCGAGACCAACATGAACACGTCGAATCCTTACGAGGGCGAGCGCGTGCCCGGCGCGGTCGGCTTCCCGCTGCCCGGCGTGTCGGTGCGCGTCACCGATCCGGAAACGGCCAAGGAGCTCGCGCGCGACGAGATCGGCATGATCGAGGTGAAGGGCCCGAACGTGTTCAAGGGCTATTGGCGGATGCCGGAGAAGACCAAGTCGGAATTCCGTGACGATGGCTTCTTCATCACCGGCGATCTCGGCAAGATCGACAAACAGGGCTACGTCCACATCGTCGGCCGCGGCAAGGACCTCGTGATCTCCGGCGGCTTCAACGTCTACCCGAAGGAGATCGAGAGCGAGATCGACGCCATGCCGGGCGTGGTCGAGTCCGCCGTCATCGGTGTGCCGCATCCTGATTTCGGCGAAGGTGTCACCGCGGTCGTGGTGCGCCATCCGGGGGCTGATGTCAGCGAGGCCGGCGTGCTCAAGGGCCTCGACGGCCGATTGGCAAAATTCAAGATGCCCAAGCGCGTGTTCGTGGTCGACGAGCTGCCGCGCAATGCGATGAGCAAGGTGCAGAAGAACGTGCTGCGTGATCAGTACAAGGACATCTATACGAAGTGACGGCGGCCTAGCGCCGTCGTCCGATCGCGAGGCCGGCGAGCGCGGCCAGCGGCGGCGCGGCGCAGATCAGCACGAATTCGAGCACGGCGAGCGAGGCGATCTCGTGCTGGATGGCGAATGCGAGACAGGCGGCGAACAGGCCGGAGGCGGTGAAGCCGAGCACGCAGGTCAACGGCTCCTCGGCGGGCTCGTGCGACGACACCTTGCGCGCCGGCAGGGCCGCCGGGCGTTCGGTGGTTGTCGGTCGGACCGTCGGCAGCGGCATCGAGGCTCCCTGCACCGCGTCTGTTGCACGTCGCCTGAGACTAAGCCGCTTCGCCGGGCGGCGACATGCGGCAAAATCGACCGGCGGAGGGGCCGTTTGCGCGGCGAGGAACCTGGGAGATCGAGGGAGATTTGCTGCAGCGCAGGCGGTCGCCGACGCAGGTTGTTGCTCCGCGTATCGCTCCGGGCAGGTTTGCAGAATCGTCAGATGGCACTGGCTCTTGTCGCGAAACCCGCTTCCTCAAGACCAAGGTTAAGCGGTGAATCAATGCTCGACAGTCGGCGCTATTCAACAGTCTCGCCGCGTTGGTAACGGCCTTGGTGAGGAGATAAGAATGAACGATGGTTCGTCATATCCGGTCAGGATGGGTTTCTGGTATACCACGGCGGCCATTGGTCCTTTTTCCACCGGTCGCCTAGCACTGAATCGTCGTTCGGTTTTGGGCGATTTGTTCGTTGCAACGCCTGTTCCTTCTCCGTAAATAAACCCCGCCTTGCCGATCCACATGGCCGCAAGCCCCTTCCGTTCACGGCCCACAAGAAATCATCAAAGCAACCAATGACAGCCAGGATCGAACGACCGCTTTCGCCGCATCTGCAAACCTACCGCTGGACGCTGACGATGATCCTCTCGATCGTCCATCGCGCCACCGGGGTTGCACTATATTTCGGGACGCTGCTGCTGGCCTGGTGGTTGATCGCCGCCGCGTCTGGTCCCAGCGCCTACTCCTACGTCCAGGGGTTCATGGGCAGCTTCCTCGGCCGCCTGATCGTGTTCGGCTACACCTGGGCGCTGCTGCACCATCTCTTGTCCGGCATCCGCCACTTCGTCTGGGACCTCGGCTACGGCTTCAAGCCCAATGAGCGCGAGACGCTCACCTGGGGCGCCCTGATCGGGGGCATCACGTTGACTGTCCTGGTCTGGATCGTGGCTTACGCAGTGGGAGGCGGCCGATGAGCAACGCACGCGCGAAGTCGATGCGCACCCCGCTCGGCCGCGTCCGCAACCTCGGCGCGGCCCATTCGGGCACCGGTGATTTCTGGCGCCAGCGCATCACCGCGGTCGCGATGACCCTGTTGATCGTGCCGGTCGTGATCGTGGTGATCATGCTGCTCGGCCGCAACCAGGCCGGCGCGGCGCAGATCCTGGGCTCGATTCCGATTGCCGTGATTATGCTGCTGTTCGTGATCGCGAGCTGCTGGCACATGAAGATCGGTATGCAGGTCGTGATCGAGGACTACGTGCACAGCGAGCCGCTCAAGCTCGTCGCGATCATGGCCAACAACTTCTTCGCGGTGACCGTGGCGCTCGCCTCGATCTACGCCCTCATCAAACTGTCCACTGGAGTCTAGGCCATGGCCGGCGGAGCAAATGGCAGCGCGAACGGCGCGCCCGCGACGAACGGAAAAGCATATCCGATCGAGGACCACACCTATGACGTCGTCGTGGTCGGCGCCGGCGGCGCCGGCCTGCGCGCGGTCGTCGGCTGCAGCGAGGCGGGCTTGCGCACCGCCTGCATCACCAAGGTGTTCCCGACCCGCTCGCATACGGTGGCGGCACAGGGCGGCATCTCGGCCTCGCTCGGCAACATGCATCAGGACGACTGGCGCTGGCACATGTACGACACCGTCAAGGGGTCGGACTGGCTCGGCGACCAGGACGCGATCGAATACATGGTGCGCAACGCGCCCGAGGCGGTCTACGAGCTCGAGCATTGGGGCGTGCCGTTCTCGCGCACCGAGGACGGCAAGATCTACCAGCGGCCGTTCGGCGGCATGACCCTGGACTACGGCAAGGGCCAGGCGCAGCGCACCTGCGCCGCCGCCGACCGCACCGGCCACGCCATGCTGCACACTATGTATGGCCAGTCGCTGCGGCACGCCGCGGAGTTCTTCATCGAGTTCTTCGCCATCGACCTGATCATGGACGACCAGGGCGTCTGCCGTGGCGTCATCGCGCTCAAGCTCGATGACGGCACGTTGCACCGCTTCCGCGCCCAGACCACGATCCTGGCGACGGGCGGCTATGGCCGTGCCTACGCCTCCTGCACCTCGGCGCACACCTGCACCGGTGATGGCGGCGGCATGGCGCTGCGCGCCGGCCTGCCGCTGCAGGACATGGAGTTCGTGCAGTTCCACCCGACCGGCATCTATGGCTCGGGCTGTCTTGTCACCGAAGGTGCGCGCGGCGAAGGCGGCTATCTCGTCAACGCCGAGGGCGAGCGCTTCATGGAGCGCTACGCGCCGTCCGCCAAGGACCTCGCCTCGCGCGACGTCGTTTCCCGCGCGATGACCGTCGAGATCCGCGAAGGCCGCGGCGTCGGCCGGAAGAAGGACCACATCTTCCTGCATCTCGACCATCTCGATCCGAAGGTGCTGCAGGAGCGCCTGCCCGGCATCTCCGAATCCGCCAAGATCTTCGCCAACGTCGACGTCACGCGCGAGCCGATCCCGATCGTGCCGACCGCGCACTACAACATGGGCGGCATCCCGACCAACTATCGCGCCGAGGTGCTGACCAAGAAGGACGGCGACGACAACGCGATCGTGCCCGGCCTGATGGCGGTGGGCGAGGCGGCCTGCGTCTCCGTGCACGGCGCCAACCGGCTCGGCTCGAACTCGCTGATCGACCTCGTGGTGTTCGGCCGCGCGGCGGCGCTGCGGCTGGCCGAGAAGCTGACGCCGAACGGCAAGCAGCCGGACCTGCCCAAGGACTCCGCCGATAAGGCGCTGAGCCGGCTCGATCATTATCGCCACGCCTCCGGCGGCACGCCGACCGCGAAGCTTCGCGAGAGCATGCAGAACGTGATGCAGACCAACTGTGCCGTGTTCCGCACCGGCGAGGTGCTGCAGGAAGGCCACAACCTGATCCACAAGGTGTATGGCGGCATCGGTGACATCGCAGTGTCCGACCGCTCGCTGGTGTGGAATTCCGACCTGATCGAGACGCTGGAGTTCGACAATCTGATCGCGCAGGCGGTCGTGACGATGGACTCGGCGGCGAACCGGACCGAGAGCCGCGGCGCCCATGCACGCGAGGACTTCCCGGATCGCGACGACACGAACTGGATGAAGCACACGCTGGCGTGGATCGACAGCAAGGATGGCAAGACCACGATCGATTACCGTCCGGTGCACAACTACACCATGACCAACGACGTGCAGTACATTCCGCCGAAGGCGCGCGTGTACTGATCGCGTGTGACCTGAGCCCGTCCGTCAAACCCAAGAAGGCCTTCCGAAATGGCTGAGTTCGCACTTCCGAAGAATTCTCAGATCACCGGCGGCAAGACCTGGCCCAAGCCGGCCGGCGCCGCCGAGGTTCGCGAGTTCAAGGTCTATCGCTGGAATCCGGACGACGGCAAGAATCCGAGCGTCGATACCTATTACGTCGACGTCAAAGATTGCGGCCCGATGGTGCTGGACGGGCTGATCTGGATCAAGAACCACATCGATCCGTCGCTGACCTTCCGCCGCTCCTGCCGCGAGGGCGTGTGCGGCTCCTGCGCGATGAACATCGACGGCCAGAACACGCTGGCCTGCACCAAGTCGATGCACGACGTGAAGGACGGCGCGGTCAAGATCAACCCGCTGCCGCACCAGCCTGTCGTGAAGGACCTGGTGCCGGACCTCACCAATTTCTACGCGCAATATGCCTCGATCGAGCCCTGGCTGAAGACGACCTCGCCGACGCCGCAGAAGGAATGGCGGCAGAGCCACGAGGATCGCGAGAAGCTCGACGGCCTCTACGAGTGCATCCTGTGCGCCTGTTGCTCGACCTCGTGCCCGAGCTACTGGTGGAACAGCGAGCGCTATCTCGGTCCGGCGGCGCTGCTGCAGGCCAACCGCTGGGTCAAGGACAGCCGCGACGAGGCGACCGGCGAGCGGCTCGACAACCTCGAGGATCCGTTCCGGCTGTATCGCTGCCACACCATCATGAACTGCGCCAAGGCCTGCCCGAAGGGGCTCAACCCGGCCGAGGCGATCGCGGAGCTGAAGCTCAAGCTGGTCGAGCGGCAGATCTAGCCGGGCCGACCACTTTCGATCTGACCTTCCGCGCCCGAAACTGGTGCAAGTTCCGGGCGCGGCTAGTTTGTAGCTGCCGTCGATTGCGTTAAGCTCGTGGCCCTTTGAAGCCGGAGCGACCGTGCAGACCGCACAACGCAAATCGCTGACGATGCTGCGCTGGATGATGGTCGCGTCCCTCGCGCTTCCCGTCGCGCTGTTCGTGATCGCGGCCTACGTATCCCACGGCACGACATATGAGGAGGCCGATCGCGAGATCCGCCGCTCGCTCGAAATCGTCCACGAGCACGCGCTGAAGGTGTTCGAGACCATCGAACGCAGCCTCTCGGAGATCGACGAGGTCGTCCGCGACCTGTCGGATGCCGATATCAAGGCGCGCGAGCAGGTGCTGCATGCCCGGTTGCGGCAATTATCGGATGCGCTGCCGCAGTTGAAGTCCGCCTGGGTGTTCGATGCCAATGGCCGGCCGCTGGTCAACAGCATGATCTATCCGGCGCCGGACATGACGTTCCTCGACCGCGACTACTTCAGTGCCCACGTCAAGGACAGCATCGGCACCTTCATCGGCGCGCAGTTGACGCCGCGGCCGCCCTATCAGGGCGCGCCGTTCTTCAGCATCAGCCGCCGCCGCCAGAGCGACGACGGCAGCTTCACCGGCATCATCCAGGCTTCCGTGCTTCCGGATTATTTCGAGCACTTCTATGCCCGGATCGGCCGGGCGCCCGGCAGCTACTTCGCGCTGCGCCGCTTCGATGGCCTCATTCTGGCGCGCTTCCCGGCCGGCGGGAGAAGCGCGGCCGCGGGCCCCAGCGACGTCCCCGCCGGGGCCGCAGATACGGAGCAGCTCGTCACCGAGATCTCGCCGGTCGATGGCGTTGAGCGTCTCGTCGGCTATCAGCGGCTCGGTGGCTATCCCGTCTACGTCTCGGCAGGGCTGGCGACGTCGACCATCCGCAACCGCTGGCTCGGTACGATCGGCCGGCACCTCATCTTCGGCATCCCGGCAACCGCGCTGCTCATCGTCTTCCTGGCCCTTGCCCGGCGGCGGACCGAGCGCCTGCATGTCGAGGCCGCCCGCCGCCTCGAAGCCGAGGATGCGCTCAAGCACGGTCAGCGCATGGAGGCGCTGGGACAACTGACCGGCGGCGTCGCGCATGACTTCAACAATCTGCTGACCGTGATCCGGGCCTCGGCCGATCTGTTGCGCCGGCCGAATCTGGCTGATGAGCGGCGGCAGCGCTATATCGATGCGATCTCGGATACGGTGGCGCGCGCATCGAAGCTCACGTCGCAGCTCCTCGCGTTCGCCCGGCGCCAGACGCTGAAGCCGGAGGTCTTCGACATCGGCCGCAGCGTCGTCGCCCTGCGCGACATGACCAAGACCCTGGTCGGGTCGCGCGTCGAGGTCGTGGTCTCCGTTCCCGACGAGCCGTGCTACGTTAATTCCGACGCCGGCCAGTTCGAGACGGCACTGATCAACCTGGCCGTCAATGCCCGCGATGCGATGGCCGGCCAGGGACGTCTCAGCATCACCGTCGCCCCAGCAGCGGCGCTGCCGACGCCGTCGGCGCCGCACGACCGTCCGCCGCTGGGCTATGTCGCCATCACTGTCCAGGACACCGGCGTCGGCATCCCGTCGGAGCATTTCGGACGCATCTTCGAGCCATTCTTTACGACCAAGACCATCGGCCAGGGCACCGGCCTCGGTCTCTCGCAAGTGTTTGGCTTCGCCAAGCAGTCCGGCGGCGAAATCGGGGTCACAAGCGAAAAGGGTCGCGGCGCGACGTTCACGCTCTATCTGCCGCGCGTCGCTCCAGCCCAAGTGCAGCGTGGCGAGGACGGCAGCCATGCGGAGCCGATCGGCGGTCGAGGCATGTCGGTGCTGGTGGTCGAGGACAACATCGACGTCGGCAGATCGGCGACCGAAGCGCTGGCCGAGCTCGGCTATCGCACCACGCTGGTCGACAACGCCAGAGACGCGCTGGAGGAGCTTATCGGCGGCACCAGCCGGTTCGACGTCGTCTTCACCGATGTCGTGATGCCCGGCATGACCGGGCTGGAGCTTGCCGAGGAAATCAGGCGGCTCGAGCTCAACGTGCCGGTCGTGCTGGCGAGCGGTTACAGCCATGTGCTGGTGCAGCAGGGCACGCACGGCTTCGAGCTGCTGCGCAAGCCCTATTCGATCGAGGAACTGTCGCGTGTGCTGCACAAGGTCGTTCCCGTGCCGCTGTATCGCGCCCCACCGATGGCGCCGAACACGCAGGTGCCCTGAAAGCGGCGCGAATTGCGCGGGAACCCGGGTGGGAACCTTCTGGTTGCGTTGCTGTTATCGCGGAATGGGACAGGTTCAGGACATCGCGCGGCCGGGGGGACAGGCGCCCGAGAAGGCGCCGATCATCGAGATCGCCGCTGAGAATGGCACCCAGGTCGAGCCGCCGCCGCCCGAATTGGTGGAGCCCGATCCGGAGCTGTCGCCCGAAGAGGCCGAGCAACTGCGCAAGCGCTATCTGCTGACCCGGTTCTGGATCAGCGCCCGCGGCTATTGGGGCAAGAGCGGCGACGGTCTGGCGTGGGCGTTCACGCTCGGCCTACTGTTCCTGATCGTTGCGACTGTCGGATTTCAGTACGGCATCAACGTCTGGAATCGGTCGATCTTCGATGCGATCGAGAAACGCGATTCGGCGACCGTCTTTCATCTCACCGCGATCTTCTTCCCGCTTGCGATCGGCAGCGTCATTCTCGGCGTCGCCCAGGTCTATGCGCGCATGGCGATCCAGCGGCGCTGGCGCGCGTGGCTGACCAACAGCGTCATCACCCGCTGGCTGGCCAGCGGGCGCTACTATCAGCTCAATCTCGTCAGCGGCGACCACAAGAATCCGGAATACCGGATCGCCGAGGACCTGCGCATCGCGACCGATTCGCCGGTCGACTTCATCGCCGGCGTGACCTCGGCGCTGCTGTCGGCTGCGACCTTCATCGTCGTGCTCTGGACCATCGGCGGCGCGCTGACGCTGCATCTCGGCGCCACCGAGCTCACCATTCCCGGCTTTCTGGTCATCGCCGCGATCGCCTACGCCGCCATCGCCTCGGGCTCGATCATGACGATCGGCCGCCGCTTCGTGCAGGTCTCCGAGGACAAGAACCAGGCCGAGGCCGATTTCCGCTACACCCTGACCCGCGTCCGCGAAAACGGCGAGAGCATCGCCCTGCTCGGCGGCGAGACCGAAGAGCGCGCCGGCATCGACCGGACGTTCGGCAACGTGCTGCAGCAATGGGCGCGGCTCGCCGGCCAGCACGTGCGCACCACCCTGGTGTCGCAGGGCTCCAGCCTCATCGCTCCTGTCGTGCCGCTGCTGCTGTGCGCGCCGAAATTTCTCGACGGCAGCATGACGCTCGGGCAGGTGATGCAGGCGGCGAGCGCGTTCACGATCGTGCAGACCGCGTTCGGCTGGCTGGTCGACAACTATCCGCGGCTCGCGGATTGGAATGCCTGTGCCCGCCGCATCGCCTCGCTGATGATGTCGCTCGATGCGCTGGAGCGTGCGGAGAGAGGCGACGGCATCGGCCGCATCAAGCGCGGCGAGACCTCCGGCGACGCGATGCTCAGCCTGAATGATCTGCAGGTGACCCTCGACGACGGCACCGCCGTGGTCGGCGAGACCGAGGTCGTGGTCGATCCCGGCGAGCGCCTGCTCGTCGCGGGCGAATCCGGCACCGGCAAGAGCACGCTCGTGCGCGCCATCGCCGGGCTGTGGCCGTGGGGCGGCGGCAGCATCAACTTCCACCCCGACCGCAAGCTGTTCATGCTGCCGCAGCGGCCCTACGTGCCATCGGGCACCCTGCGCCGGGCCGTCGCCTATCCCGGGGCTGCCGAGGATTGGAGCGTGGCGCAGGTCGGCGAAGCCCTGCACAAGGTCGGTCTCGACCATCTCAAGGACAAGATCGAGGAGGACGCGCCCTGGGATCAGACGCTCTCCGGCGGCGAGAAGCAGCGTCTCGCCTTCGCGCGCCTGCTGCTGCACAGCCCCGACATCGTCGTGCTCGATGAAGCCACCTCCGCGCTCGATGAGAAGAGCCAGGACCGGATGATGGAGATCGTGACGAGCGAGCTGCCGAAGGCCACCATCGTCAGCGTGGCGCATCGTGCCGAGCTGGAGGCCTTCCACAGCCGCAAGATCGTGCTCGAGCGGCGCAAGGGCGGCGCCAAGCTCGTCAGCGACATTGATCTCATTCCGCGCAAGGGACGGCGTCGCCTGATCGGCCGCTTCCTGCGTCAGCGCAAGGCGGCCTGAGCGGCTCGGTGTTGCCTCAGCGCGGTCCTGGTGACGACACAATGCGGCCACGCCGCCTGCATTGGAGATTGCGGCGAAACCGGCTATCACACGTCGCCCTCAGCCCAGGACGCGACCTTGACGCCCGACAACGATCCTTCTCCGCCCTCCTTTGGTGCCTTCGCTCCGAATGCCGCTCAGGCGCTGGTGATCCGCATGGCGCACGGCTCCGGGCTGAAGCGCGGCGCGTTCCGGCCGATGTTGACGCGTGTCGTCAACATGCTCGGAGCAGGCCCTGTCGACGTCGGCTATCAGGGCGCCAATTTCCGCTTCTACCATCAGGTCAGTGCGACCGAGCGCGGTGCACTGTTCAATCCCGACTACAATCGCGAGGAGCTGGATTTCCTGCGCAGCCACGTTCTGCCGGGCGGCGTGGTGGTGGATGTCGGCGCCAATGTCGGAACGTTCGCCTTGCCGCTTGCCCGTCACGTCGGGTCGGGCGGTCTCGTGATCGCAGTGGAGCCGCATCCGGTCACGCATGCGCGGCTGAGCTTCAATCGCGATGCGTCCGCGCTGTCCCAGGTCAGGCTCGTCGCGGCGGCGGCAGGCGAGAGCGACGGCGAGGTGATGATCGAGACCGATGGCGACAATCTCGGCGCCAGCCACATCGTGACCGGAGAGGCGGGTGCTGAAGCATTCAAGGTCCCGTCGTTGCGGCTGCAGACCATCCTCGAACAGGCCGGAGCGACCAGGGTCGATGCGCTGAAGATCGACGTGGAAGGCTTCGAGGACCGTGTGCTGACCTGCTTCTTCCGTGACGCGCCTGCCGCGTTGTGGCCGCGTGCCGTCGTCATCGAACACCTGTCGCGCGAGGAATGGCAGAACGATTGTCTCGCCGACATGCTCGGTCGCGGCTACCGCGAATGCGGCCGCACGCGCAGCAACACGCTGTTGCTGCGCGGCTGAATCGGCATTCTGTCGCCGTCCCCAATACGTCCGGAACATCGGCGCCCCACGCGGCGTTGTCGTCCCTGACATTGAGGGAGCCGGCCATGAGCAACGACGACGCGCGCGACCAGGGTCGCGTTTGGGACCTGATGAAGAAGATCGGCTTCGCGATGCTGGTCACCCGCGACGGTGACAGGCTGCGGGCACGGCCGATGAGCGCCTATCTCGCGCGCGACGAGAACATGATCTACTTTCTCACTGACGCGCGGCATCACAAGGACGAGGAGATCGCGCGCTCGCCCGAGGTCAACCTGTCGTTCGCAGACGTCGGCAGCCAGAAATACGTGTCGCTGACGGGCACCGCGGCCATTTCCAACGATCGCGGCAAGATCCGAGAGCTGTTCTCGACGCCGGCCAAGGCCTGGTGGGACAGCGCCGAGGATCCGAACATCCGCCTCTTGAAGATCACGCCTGACGACGCCGAGTTCTGGGACTCGCCCGGCACCATCGTGCGCTACGTCAAGATGGCGGCGGCCGCCGTCAGCGGCACGCGTCCCGACCTCGGCGACCATCGAAAGGTTGCGATGTGATGCCGATCGAACCGCCAGAGATTCCGCCGGCGACGCCGGGCCGCCCGGTCGAACCGCCGCCGGAGGATCCGGTCGGCAATCCGCAGCCCGACATTCCGCCGCCGGTGTACGAACCCGATGCGCCGGCGCCCCCGCGCGAGCTGCCCGGGCAGACGCCAGACGAGATCCCCGGCCGAGGGCCACTCGGCCCGACCACGCCCAATCCGGCCACGGATTGACCGCGATTGAGTGGTCATGATGATCGCCTGCGAAGGGGCTGGCCGTGCGCCGGTCCCGCATTTCGGCGATTGGGCCAAGCCCTTGAAAATCAAGACTGAATGAAACCTGAATGGCGGCCCTGCGGGGGTGGTTTCGCGTCGAAATAAATCCGCCTGCGGATTTGAACTGCGCCACAATCCGGCCTAACGCATACTCGTTGATCTCTCCGTGCTTGAAAAAGATCGTTCCGGGAAAACAAGACACATGAGCAAACTTCGCGTCCTGCTGCTGGCGACGACTGCGCTGTCGGCGATGCAACTAATGAGCTCCGGCTCCCGCGCGCAGAGCGCGCCGATGATCATGGCGCAGGGTCCAGGCGGCCCCGGCGGCGAGGTCGGCCCGGACGGTCGGCCCAAGCAACCGCCGCATGGTCAACCGCCAGGCCCGCCGCAGCGGCCGGGTGGCCCGCCGCCGGCCGCTGCACCGCCCCACCAGGCACCGCCTGCAGCTCCGCCGCCACCCGCGGCGGCTCCGCCTCGCCCTGCTCCCCCGCCGCCTCCCCCGGCAGCGGCGCCGCGGCCCGCGCCTCCGCCACCTCCCCCGCCGCCACCGCGTGCGGAGCCACCGCGCCCCGCACCCCCGCCGCCGCGCGCAGAGCCGCCTGCGGCTCCTCCGCCGCGTCCGACACCGCCGCCGCCCCCGGCCGCTGCGCCTCCGGCGCATCCGCCGGCTCCGCCGCCCGTGGTGCGCGAGCCTCCGCGTCCGGCGCCTCCGCCTGCTCCGCCGCCGCCCGCTGCGGCACCATCACGGCCGACGCCGCCTTCGCCGCCCGTGGTTGCTCCGCCTCCGCCCCCAGCTCCGCCTCCAAGTGCCGCGCCGACTCAGCGGCCTGGAACGCCGCCGCCCCCGGCTGGCGCGACGCCGCCCCATTCGCCGCCGGCCGCAAGCCCGTCGCCGCAGCCCTCCGCCGCGCCGACTCCCGCTCCGGGTGGACCGGCGCCGGGAGGCCGGCCGGGCGCTGGTGGCCCGCCGCCTGGCTCCCCGCAAGGCGGGCCCCCGCCGCGGGGGGCTCCCACCGCGCCGGCCGGTACGGTCGCGCCTGCTCCGGGAACCCCGCCGGCGCCACCCGCGCCTGCGGCCACCCAGACGCCGTCGCAGCAAGGCACGCCGTCCGGCAGCCCGACGCCCGGCGGACGTCCGGGAACGCCTCCAGGCGCTCCGGGTGCGCCGCCTCCAGCGGCAGGTCCCGGTGCTGCTGGACCGGGGCCGGGACCCGCCGGCGCGCCGCAGGCCGGTCCGGGCGCCGTGCCGCCCGCCGGACCCCCGGCCATGTCCAATCGGCCGCCGCCGCAGGTCACGGCGCCCATCCCGGCGCCGCCACCGCCGACGGCACAGCAGCTCACGCCGATCGCGCCGGGCGCGCCGATGGCTGGGCCGCAGCGGCTGGACGATTTCCGCGGCCAGCGCCGCGAGGTCCAGGAGGGCGGTCGCACGCTGATCTACGAGCCGGGACGCGTCATCGTGCGCGATCCGAGCGGCCAGTCCTTCGTGCGTCACGACGAGCTCGAGCGCTTCCGCTACGGCGCGCGTGACATCCGCGTGCAGCGGGAGGATCGCGGCGAGATGCGCACGGTGGTGATCCGCCCCGACGGCAGCCAGATCATCACGGTCACGGCCGCCGACGGCCGGCTGCTGCGCCGCATCCGCCGCGATATCGGCGGCCGCGAGATCATCATCATCGACAACGCCTATCGCGATCCCGCCGCGGTCGGCGGCTTCTATGTCGACCTGCCGCCGCCGGAGATCCGCATCCCCTACAACCGCTACATCGTCGACGCCGAGGAGGCGCCGCCGGATGTCATCTACGACACGCTGATCGCGCCACCGGTGGAGCGCGTCCAGCGCCGCTACTCGCTGGACGAGGTCCGCTACTCCCCGTCGGTGCGCCAGCTGATGCCGTCGATCGATCTCAACACGATCACCTTCGAAACCGGATCGTGGGAGATCGGTCCCGACCAGGTGGCGAAGCTGCAGGTCATCGCCGACGGCCTCAACCAGGCGATCCAGCGCAACCCGCGCGAGGTCTTCCTGATCGAAGGCCACACCGACGCGGTCGGCAACGAGACCGACAATTTGTCGCTCTCCGATCGCCGAGCCGAATCGGTCGCCACGCTGATGACGCAGCAGTTTGGCGTCCCCGCGGAGAATCTGACCTCGCAGGGCTATGGCGAGCAGTATCTGAAGGAGCAGACGCAGGGGCCGAGCCGCATCAACCGGCGCGTCACGGTCCGCCGCATCACGCCGCTGCTCAATGGCGGCCAGGCCGCGCTGCCGCCGCCGCCTCCGGGCGTGGCACCGCCGCGCTGAGGTTGCGTCCGATCTGAAAATGAAAATGGCCGGGAGCGATCCCGGCCATTTTTGTAAGTGGCAATCCGTTTCGTCCTGTTCGGTGTCGTCCCCGCGAACGCGGGGACCCATACTCACAGGATCCAGTTTTGCGACGGCTGGAGCCGCAGCCGGCTCTCACCATGTCAGTCGGTGGATACGGGTCCCTGCGTTCGCAGGGACGACAGCGGTGGAGACGGCGCGGATTGCGCTCGACAGCTCCAACTCAGCTCTTGTCGTGGCCGAGCTGGAAGATCTCCGCGCCTTCCGATCCCGACAGCAGGCCCGTATCCGAATAGAGCTTCAGCTTGGTGCGGGTGTCGGTGATGTCGAGATTGCGCATCGTCAGCTGGCCGATGCGGTCGGCAGGCGTGAAGGCGGCGTCCTCGACCTTCTCCATGCTCAGCCGCTCCGGCTGGTAGGTCAGGTTTGGGCTCTCGGTGTTGAGGATCGAGTAGTCGTTGCCGCGGCGCAGCTCCAGGGTCACCTCACCGGTGACGGCGCGCGCTACCCAGCGCTGCGCGGTCTCGCGCAGCATCAGGGCCTGCGAATCGAACCAGCGGCCCTGATAGAGCAGGCGACCGAGGCGCATGCCGCTGATGCGGTACTGCTCGATCGTATCCTCGTTGTGGATGCCGGTGACGAGCCGCTCATAGGCGATGTGCAGCAGCGCCATGCCCGGCGCCTCGTAGATGCCGCGGCTCTTGGCCTCGATGATGCGGTTCTCGATCTGGTCGCTCATGCCGAGACCATGACGGCCGCCGATCGCGTTGGCCTCCAGGAACAGCGCCACGGGATCGCTGAAGGTCTGACCGTTCAGCGCGACCGGCTGACCCTCCTCGAAGCGGACCACGACCGTCTCCGGCTTCACGGCGCAATCCTCGCGCCAGAACGGCACGCCCATGATCGGATTGACGATGCGGATGCCGCTGCTGAGGCTCTCGAGATCCTTGGCCTCGTGGGTGGCGCCGAGGAGATTGCTGTCCGTCGAATACGCCTTCTCGGCGCTCATCTTGTAATTGAAGCCGTTGGCGGTCAGGAACGCCGACATCTCGGCGCGGCCCCCGAGCTCGTCGATAAACTGCTGGTCGAGCCAGGGCTTGTAGATCTTGAGATTGGGATTGGTGAGCAGGCCGTAGCGGTAGAACCGCTCGATATCGTTGCCCTTGTAAGTCGAGCCGTCGCCCCAGATGTTGACGCCGTCCTCCTTCATCGCGGCGACCAGCATGGTGCCGGTGACGGCGCGGCCGAGCGGCGTGGTGTTGAAATAGGTGATGCCGCCGGTCGAGATGTGGAAGGCGCCCGACTGAATCGCGGCGATGCCCTCATGCACCAGCTGAGTGCGGCAATCCACGAGGCGCGCCTTCTCGGCCCCGAAGCCCACCGCCTTGCGCGGGATCTCGTCGTAGTCGGACTCATCGGGCTGCCCGAGATTGGCCGTGTAGGCAAAGCAGCGCGCGCCCTTCTGCTTCATCCAGAGCAGCGCGGCGCTGGTGTCGAGGCCGCCGGAAAAGGCGATGCCGACTTTCTCGCCCTTGGGCAGGCTTTTCAGGATTGTGGTCATGGGAGAGTCCAACCGTGTTTGTGGCTGCGCCGTTCAGAAATTCGGGCGCGAATAACAGATTTTGCGTTGCTGGGCACGCCTTTAATGGCGACTGAGCGTGACCGGCCCGCGCTCAGGCCGCGGGGCTGGTATCCGCCGTACGGCGGCCGAACAGCCGGCGCATCAGGCGGAAGCCCGGCCAGGCGAAGCGGGTCAGGGCGGCGTCGATGCCGGCGTCGGTGAGGCGGGTGGACGGCCAGCGGTAGATGTAGCCGTGCAGCAGCCAGATCACGATGAAGGTGACGAGGCCGGCGGCGGCGATGTCGGTGAGGAAGTGGCCGCCGAAGGCCATCCGCAACACCGAGGTGGCGAGGCCGAACAGGACAGCGGCGCCGTAGGCGACGGGCCGGATCGCCGGCGGCGTCAGCGCGGCCGGCGCCAGGGTCCAGAATGCGGTGGCACCCTCACCGGAGAAGAACGAGCAGTTGCGGCCGCAGCCGCCGCGCGGATCCCACCACGGCACGAACTGCATGTCGCCGCCGAACTCGGCCACGACAACCGGGCGCGGCCGGCCCCAATAGGATTTGAAGGTGAAATTGGTGAGCACGCCGGCCGAGAGCGACAAGGTCAGCAGCAGGAACGCCATGGTGCGGCCCTTCACCAGCAGGGGCCGGTCGGGACGGATGAGCTTCACCACCAGCGCAACGATGGACGGCAGCGCGATGCCCCAGGCGAGCCACATCGCGGCATCGCGCGCGAACGCGGCATAGCCGTCGAGCTTCAAGGGGAAGCTGCGCGTGCGCGGATCGTAGAACAGCGCGGCCAGCTTGAGATCGAGCTCGGGATAGACGCCGAACAGCACGCCGATGACGAGCGCGAGCGACAATGCGATGAAGAGGCCGGTCCGGTTCATGACGCGCGGTTTAGCGAAAGCAGGTGGCGATGGAAAGGCCGGCGGCTCAACGTGGCGATCCCGACGGCAATGGTGGCGGTGGCGGCAGACGCGGCGGCGGCTCGCGCCAGCGGCCGGCGTTGCGCCCGGCAATCAGCCAATAGACCAGTCCGCCGACGATGCCGGCGCCGGTCAGGATCTCGAGATGGCGGCGCACGATGCCTTCGAAGCGGAAGGTCTCGGGATCGAACGGGACGAGACCGAGATAGCAGGCTGCGCCGACCACCCCGCCGCCGATCGCATAAGCAACCACGCTGCGGATCGAGAACGCCTCGGTGATCAGTGAGATCAGCAGCGCCGGGATCAGCGCGAAGCCCGACACGAAGATGAAGCCGAAGCCGATGATGACCTCGAACGCGCCCTGATCGATCGGGCCGTTGCCAAGATCGGCGAACTCCGGAAACAGGATCGCGGTCACGACGATCAGCCCCGCGAGGAAGCACGCGCCGAGAAAGGCGAAAGCGATCACGAAGAGACGGCCAATCAGCGCCATGGCTTTAGACCCGTGTTACCCAAGCGAGGCCCCGCTTTCTTCGCCCGTCATGGCCCGGCTTGAGCCGGCCATCCATCATTCAGTCGATGAATTGATGGGTGGCCGGGTCAAGCCCGGGCATGACGATCTTGTTCGGAGATGCAGCCGCGATCAATCATCAATCCGTCATCGCCATCGCGCGCAGTGCCTGACGCTCCCGCGCGGACAACTTCTCCGTCTCCGACTTCAATTGGCCGCAGGCGGCGAGGATGTCGCGGCCGCGCGGCGTGCGCACCGGCGAGGAGTAGCCGGCGTTGAAGACGTATTCGGAGAACTTCTCGATCTGCTCCCAGTCCGAGCACTCATAGGCCGAGCCGGGCCAGGGATTGAACGGGATCAAATTGATCTTGGCCGGGATGCCCTTGAGCAGCTTGACCAGCAGCCTGGCGTCATCGAGCGAATCGTTGACGCCCTTGAGCATCACATATTCGAAGGTGATGCGCCGCGCGTTGGAGGCGCCCGGGTAGTCGCGGCAGGCCTGCAGCAGCTCTTGGATCGGATATTTGCGATTCAGCGGCACCAGTTCGTTGCGCAGCTCGTCGCGCACGGCGTGCAGCGAGATCGCCAGCATCACGCCGATCTCCTCGCCGGCGCGCTTGATGTTCGGCACCACGCCCGAGGTCGACAGCGTGATCCGGCGGCGGGAGATGCCGATGCCCTCGTTGTCCGAGACGATCAGCAGCGCGTCGCGCACCGCATCGAAATTGTACAGCGGCTCGCCCATCCCCATCATGACGATGTTGGTGATCAGCCGGTTGCCGAGCGGGGTCTCGCGGTCGGCCCAGTCGTTCAACCGGTCGCGCGCCACCATGACCTGGCCCACGATCTCGCCCGCCGTGAGGTTGCGGACCAGCCGCTGCGTACCGGTATGGCAGAACGCGCAGTTCAGCGTGCAGCCGACCTGCGACGAGACGCACAAGGTGCCGCGATCGGTCTCGGGGATGTAGACGCACTCGACCTCGTGGGCCTTCTGCAGATCGTCGCCGCTCGGCAGCCGCAGCAACCATTTGCGGGTGCCGTCGTTGGAAATCTGTTCGGCCACGACCTCGGGACGGTCGACCGTGAAACGTTCGGAAAGCGCGGTGCGCGTGTCCTTCGACACGGATGTCATCTCGTCGAACGACCTGGCGCCGCGGAAATAGATCCAGTGCCATAGTTGCTGCACCCGCATCTTCTGCTGGCGCTCGGGCACGCCGATGTCGCCGAGCCTGGCCGCCAGCTCTGCACGCGACAGGCCGATCAGCGAAGGCTTCGCCGGCGGGACGTAGGTTTCGAGCGGCGTCTTTTCGAGGGGCGCGGACGAATCGCGCAGCCCGGCAGTCGTTGCCATGTCGATGGGCCCAAAGTGCTGCCCGGCCGCGGCGGCCGAAGGCTTTCAGCGGGCATATATAACGATCCGGCCGGCAAATGCGACCCGCCCGGCGAGCGGTATCGGCGGCTGCCGTCTACCGGCGGCAATCCTGCGCGATGCGGTCGAGCGCCTGGGCCAGGCCCTTCAGTGAGAACACGTCGGTGGTTTCCGTGCCCTTGACCGAGACGCCCTTGACCACCGCCTCGGGCGCCTTGCGCATGGCATCGACCATCCGCTCTTCCTCGGCGGCGTTCTTGATCCAGAGCCCGTCGCCCTGGGTATACATGGCATAGGAGGCGCCGCCGACCTCCACCGCGGCGTCGGATCCGGGCTTCAGCGCATAGCCGATCATGATCGAGACCTCGTTGAAGACCTTCTCGGAGGGCCGAGTCGACACGAAGGCATAGGCAGGATCGCGCGGACGGTTGGGCGGATTGGTCTTGGAAGATGTCGGCTTGGCCAGCGCGAAGCAAACCTTCTTGCCGCCGGGCATCGCGGTATAGGCGCCCCAGCCGCCGAACTGTCCGATCAGCGTCGGTTCCGCCCCGCCGATATTCGGGACGGCTGGCTTCGGTTCCGATTTCGGTGCCGCCTTCGATTGCGGAGCGGCGGCCCTCGGCGCAGCGCTCTGTGCCGCAGCGAGGCTCGGTGGTCCGAACAGCAGCACGCTGCCGACCAGCGTTGTCAACAATCGCCCGAACAACATGATACGTTGAGTTCCCCCGCGACTTCGTTCCACCAATATTGTGACTGGAAAATGGCCCGGAATCGCTGATCCTTGGTCGAGATGGATAGCGGCTAAACGCTTCGCTTGCAAAGGCCGCAGACCTGGATTGTCCGGCGCTCCGCGTCCTTGGGCCGGCGCCGCGCACATGCCGCGGCCTCATGATGATTGTGGCGCGGCGGCAAATCCGGCATGACGTTCCCAAAGCCGGACCTCGATCCGGCACCAACGACCAAGGAGCGCCAATGAAAGCCATTCTCTGCTCGCAATTCTGCCAGCCCGACGATCTCGTCCTCACCGAGGTGCCCGATCCGGTGGCCGGTCCCGGCGAGGCTGTGATTGCGATCAAGGCGGCGGCGCTGAACTTCTTCGACATCCTGATGATCCAGGGCAAGTACCAGATCAAGCCGCCGTTCCCGTTCTCGCCGGGTGCGGAGGTCGCGGGTATCATCGAAAGCGTTGGCGATGGCGTCACCGACCTGAAGGTCGGCGACCGCGTCGTCGCCTCCTGCGGCCATAACGGCGCGCGCGAGAAGATCGCGCTGCCAGCAGCGTCGATCGTCAAGATCCCGGACAATCTCGATTTCGACCGCGCCGCCGGCATCATCATCATCTACGGCACTGCGCTGCATGCGCTGGAGGATCGCGCCAGTCCGAAGCCGGGCGAGACCTTGGCCGTGCTCGGCGCGGCCGGCGGCACCGGCCTTGCGGCGTGCGAGCTGGGCAAGCTGATGGGGTTGAAGGTCATCGCCTGTGCCTCTTCGGACGAGAAGCTCGAATTCGCCAGGCAGCACGGCGCGGCGCTGACGCTGAACTACGCCAAGGAGGATCTCAAGGAGGGGCTGCGGCGGCTCACCGACGGCAAGGGCGCCGACATCATCTTCGATCCCGTCGGTGGTGCCTACGCCGAGGCGGCGCTGCGTTCCATCGCCTGGGAGGGCCGCTTCCTGGTGATCGGCTTCGCCGCCGGCGACATCCCGAAAATGCCGCTGAACCTCGCGCTGCTGAAGGGCTGTGATATCCGCGGCGTGTTCTGGGGCGCCTGGACCCGACTCAACCCCGCCAAGAACCGCGCCAACCTTGAAAAGCTCGTGCGGTGGACCGCAGAGGGCAAGCTGTCGTCGCATGTCGACCGCACCTTCCCGCTGGCGCAGACCGCCGATGCCTTGAAGGTGCTCGCCGGCCGCCAGGCGATGGGCAAGGTGATCCTGCACCCCTGAGGACGTGCGATGAAGGCGCCCGGGGTGCGTATCCCCGGGGGAGCCTCGCCCTGATCCGCGCAACCAAACCGAGCAGAGCCCTGCCTGCTCTGCGGACGGATTGCTCGAGCCGGCCCGAGGTCGCTGTGACATCCTCGCGCTGCGAGGCGCCCCAAATTTGTTCTGCGGGCTGCCGCGCCGGCGTCACGGATTCGCAACCGGAAGCAGAAAATCCGAAAACGAGCGTTTCTTGGTTAACGCAACCGAATCACATTGTGGCATGGTAAATTGTAGGGCTTGGCTGTTGTTATTTCGACGTTTCTGGATTTGGTGCGGTGCGATGTCGCACTCGCGTTGCCACAATCAGATCAAAATATTTCCAGAATCATGCCGGCTCTCGTCCACTTTTAGTCGGATTCAATTAGTCAATTAGTTGTCGGCAGTGGGGTGCCTCTGGCAATCGTGACGTGTCTCGAGCTTCTGACGGGCTTGGGACCAAAAGTATGTTGCGTGAAGTTGAGATGGGGATGAAGGCCATGGCTGAGCGGACGACGCGCGGGCGTTTCAACAACAGAACTCCTTCGGAGCCTGACTTCAGGCCTTTCCCCGATGAACTCCCTCAGGAGCGCCCACCGAACTATCGTTTCGGCCGGTCGACCCAGGACAACTATCCAAACGACGAATCGATGCCGATGTTCCTCTCTGAGTATGAGAGCGGCAATCAGATCGACAGCACGCATTTCGAGGACCAGTGGCCGGTGCGGACCCGCCGCGTGTCGGTCTCGTCCCGGATTCTTCTCGCCGTGGTGGCTGCGGCCGGCGTCGCGGTGCTCTTCGCGCTTGTCACCTCGGATGCGACGCGCGACCTGATCGCCAGTGCCAAGGCTTCCATCATCGGCGCCACGCCGGATCCGACGGCCCCGCCGCAGGCCACCAACACGCAGCTCACCGCGCGCGACATGCAGCTGAACGAGCCGGCGCGACTGCCGCCCGAGCCGCCGGCTGCGGCGGCGCCGGTGCAGACGGCAGCCGTGGCACCGACGCGTGACGACATCGCCAACGCCTACCAGACAGCGCTGCAGAATCGTAGCGTGACGCAGCCCGCGCCGGTTGCAGCACCACCGAGCTTCGCCACGGCACCATCCGCGCCGGCCCCGAGCGCGATGGAGCCATCCTCGATCAATTCGCCGGGCGCCGGATCGGCAATCGTCGCGCCCGGCCTCGGCGCCGTGACCGCCGCTCCGCCGCCCGCGCAGGTCCGCCGGCTCGATCCCGATGAGCTCGCGGGCATCATGAAACGCGCCAAGAGCCTGCTGGCCGCGGGCGACATCCCGCCGGCGCGACTGCTGCTGGAGCGCGCCGCCGAGGCGCAAGAACCGGCCGCGGCGCTGATGCTTGCGCAGACCTACGATCCGCACGTGCTGGGAACGAAGGACATCCGCAACATCAATGCCGATCCGGCTGCGGCGCGCAACTGGTACCGCCGCGCCGCCCAGCTCGGCTCGACCGAAGCGCAGCGCAGGCTCGATCAGTTGCAGAACTGAACGCTCGTGACGGCAGCGATGCCGCCCCGTTTCATTTTTTTGTTTCACGCGTGATTTTCGAGTCCGTTCATGGGCGACGCCAGGTGAGACTTGGTGCTGCCCGCGTTCCGGCTCGTAAACATGTGCCAACCTTACATCGAGGGGGACAGATGCGACGTGTTGTTGGAGCGGCCGTAGCCGCAATGATGATGATTGCGTGCGGCTTTGCTGCCCACGCCGAGGAAGGCGAGTTCGACCCCGCCAAGGTGAGCGACAGCCTCAAGGCGATCTTCCAGTTCGGCTCGGTGCAGACCAAGCAGGCGCTGAACGCCAACACGGTGACGCTCATCACCGGCACCATCGGCGGCACCTATGTGCAGTTCGGCGCTGATCTGGCCTCGCTGCTCGATGACGGCAACAATCTGCGCGTCTTGCCGATCGTCGGCCGCGGCTCGGTGCAGAGCGTGGCCGACATCCTGTTCCTGCAGGGTGTCGATCTCGGCATCGTCCGAGCCGACACGCTCGACTATCTCGAGCGCAAGGGCTTCGCCAAGGACATCAAGCGGCAGTTCACCTACGTCACCAAGCTCTACAACGAGGAGATGCAGGTCATCGCGCCACGCGCGGTGCGCACGCTGCGTGACCTCGAAGGCCGCCGGGTCAGCGTCGACCTGCCGAATGGCGGTACCTTCGTCACGGCGCTGACGGTGTTCGAGCGGTTGGGCCTGCGCGCCAACTTCGCCTATATCGAGCAGCGCATCGCGATGGAGAAGCTGAAGCGCGGCGAGCTCGATGCCGTCATCGTGGTCGGCGGCAAGCCCTACAAGTCGGTCAGCACCTTCGTCAACGACGGCCGCTTCCATCTCGTCAACGTCGATTACGATCGACCGCTGCAGACCGACTACCTGCCGGCGACCCTGACCGCGAAGGACTATCCGAACCTGATCGCCGAGGGCGAGAAGGTCGACACGATCGCGGTGCCGGCCGTGCTCGCCGCCTATAATTGGGCGCCGAACACCGACCGCTATCGCAAGCTCGCGACCTTCGTCGATGCCTTCTTCACCAAATTCCCGGCATTCCAGAATCCGCCGTTCCATCCGAAGTGGAAGGAGGTCTCGCTGTCGGCGCCGCTGGCCGGCTGGCAGCGGCTGCCGTCCGCGAGCAAATGGCTGGAGAGCCATGCCATGGAAGGCGCACAGCGCGACCGCTTCGATGACTTCCTGAAGCAGAGCAGCGCCGGCAGGGCGATGCCGAGCGAGGCCGACCGCGAGGCGCTGTTCAAGCAGTACCAGGCCTGGGAGGCCGAGAAGACCGGCAGCGCCCGCGCCCAGGCGCGCGGCCAGCGCTGAGATCGTAGCGTTCAACGAGGTCCCATCAGGAGAAAAGCCCCGCGGACGCGGGGCTTTTTGCTGTTGCTTGCCTTTGTGCCGTTCCGAGGCGCTGACTGCGGGAACCCGGCTTGCCGGCCCGAGCCGCCGTCAGCCGATATTCTCGCCGTCCTTCGCGACGTCAGCGTTCTTGTCTGCCGCCAGCCGCGCGAGTACGGCGCGGGCCGCGGCATGATGGTCGGGCGTGATGTTCGAGGCGACCATGCGGATGGCGGTGGCGAGCACCGCCGCGTCGTCGGTGAAGCCGAGGATGGGCAACACGTCAGGCATGAAGTCGAACGGCACGACGAAGTAGGCGATGGCGCCGAGCAGGGCGACCTGGACGTGCCGCGGTGTCTCCTTGTCGAAGGCGCAGTAATACGCCGCAAGCAGCTCCTCGGCGAACGGCAACCGCGCGACAACCGTCTTGAACTTGATCCAGAAGCGGCGGCGAAGGGTCTCGCGATCCCGGGCCAGCCGCTCCGCGGGCTCGAAGCCAACGTTGTAGTCGGTCGCATCCGACATGATGTCCGATCTCCGGTTCCAGACGGCGCTGGAGGCGCGGTCCTCGCCCTCGGATGTGGTGATGGCGACGCCGGCCGCAAGGCGCGTGCCGTCGTCGCCAAGGCCTCAGCCGCGCATCGTCGCGGCGATCGCATTCATCGCCTTGGCGAGCTCGATGTCGCGCATGGTCACGCCGCCTGCGTCATGGGTCGTGAGGACCACCTCGACGGTGCGGTAGACGTTGCGCCACTCGGGATGATGGTCGTGCTTCTCGGCGACCAGCGCGACCCGGGTCATGAAGCCGAACGCTTCGTTGAAGTTCTTGAACGTGAAGGTGCGGGCGATGGCCTCACGGCCCTCCAGCTCGGACCAGTCGGGAAGCTCCCGCAGGGCGGTGGCGCGTGCCTCCGCCGACAATCGTTGCGGCATCTCGATCTCCTCTTGTGGTGCAATCGACCGGACACGTGGCAGCGTCCGGGCGATTGCGGGGCTACCTCCGGCTGGATCGCGCCGGTGTCCGGTTGCCAAGACTAGCCGAAAACGCATCCCGATCAGAGCCTTGTCACAGGCGCCATGCCGGGAGGGGCTCGGAACTGTCCCGATCCTGCGGTAACTGGTGCGATGGTAACCATGACGCAGATGTCACCCCGGGCGGACAAGAAATTTGCTACAGTTCAGCTCTATCGAAGGACGACGTGGCCAGACGAAGCCGCCTGTGGCATCGCCCGGGCCTGGGACCACCGGAGGACGGGAATCTGGTAGATACTCAGACCACGCCAGCGCAGCGCTCACGGATGCGCCCTGCCGTGTTCATCGTCATCGCCGGGATCCTCGCGGTCGTCGGCGCTTTGACGGGTGCCTACTATTTTGCGATGCGTCCCGTGGTGCTCAAGATCGCGGTCGGTCCGCCCAACAGCGACGACCTGAAGGTCGTCCAGGCCTTGACCCAGGCCTTTTCCCAGTCGCACGCCTCCGTCAGGCTGCGGCCGGTTCCGACCGAGGGCGCCGCCGAGAGCGCGCAGGCGCTGGCCGCCGCCAAGGTGGATCTTGCGATCGTGCGGGGCGACCTGGAGGTCCCAAAGAACGCACAGGCGGTAGCGACGCTGCGCAAGAACGTCGTCGTCCTCTGGGTGCCCTCGTCCGGCAAGGGCAAGAGCCGCAAGGGTGGCGCCAAGATCACGAAGATCTCGCAGCTCGCGGGCCACAAAGTCGGCATCATCGGCCGGACGCCGGCGAACGCGAACCTGCTGAAGGTCATCCTGCGCCAATATGGCGTCGACCCCGGCAAGGTCGAGATCGTCCAATTCCCGATCACCGAGGCCGCCGAAGCGGTCCGAAGCCAGAGGGCCGATGTCTATCTGGCGGCCGGTCCCATCAACAGCAAGATCACGGCGGATGCGATCGCCGCCGCCACCAAGGAGGGCGGCCCCCCCACCTTCCTGGCCATCGATTCCGCCGGAGCCATCGCACAGAACCATCCCGAATACGAGGCCACCGAGATTCCGGCCGGCGCGTTCGGCGGGGCGCCCGATCGCCCTGAAGATGAAGTGAAGACGATCAGCTTCAATCACCACATCGTGGCACGCAAGGGCCTCGCCGAATCGGCGGTCTCGACGTTCACGCATCAGCTGTTCTCGGTGCGCCAGCAGCTGATGTCGGAATTTCCGCTTGCCGCCAAGATCGAGACGCCGGACACCGACAAGGACGCCGCGATCCCCGTCCATCCCGGCGCGGCGGCCTTCGTCGACGGCGAGGAGAAGACCTTCCTCGACCGCTACAGCGACTACATCTGGTGGAGCCTGATGGCGCTTTCGGCGATGGGCTCGGCCGGCGCGTGGTTCGCCGGCTATCTCAAGCGCGACGAACGCACCATCAACACCTCGCTGCGCGATCGTCTGCTGGAGATGATCACGATCGCGCGCAAGTGCGATTCGACCGAGGAGCTCGATCAGCTCCAGGCCGAGGCCGACGAGATCTTGCGCAACACGCTGACCTGCTTCGAGGACGGCGCGATCGAGCACGCGGCGTTGACCGCGTTCAACATCGCGCTCGAGCAGTTCCACAACGCGGTCGCCGATCGCAAGCTCATCCTGATGAGCATGCCCGCCAATCTGCAGCGAACCGGCGCGCAGTTGCGTGCCGCCGGCACCTGAGGTCTGCCACGCTCCCCTTGCGGCGGTGTCGCGCACTGCCCAAGACGCCGCGTGTAATTCCAGCGTCATCAATCTTTTCTAGGTCTGCCGGGCCGTGGCTCGCGCCTGCTCCCGCGCGCGATCCGACCAGGAGATCCGCATGACGCTTCGCATTCCTCGACCGCGCCCAGCCCTGTCCCGCCGCCGCTTCCTGTCGACAGCCGCCGCAGCCGGCGTCACGACGCTGGCGATGCCCTATCTGAGCCGCGCCGCCGACCGGCCGCAGATCACGCATGGCGTGCAGTCCGGCGACGTTGGCATGGATGGCGGCGTGGTCTGGGCGCGTGCCGACCGGCCGTCGCAGATGCTGGTCGAGGTGGCGACCACCGAGTCGTTCAAGGACGCGCGTACGCTGCCTCCGGTCGCCGCACTTCCGGAAAGCGACTTCACGGCCAAGATGCTGATCGACGGTCTGCCCAGCGGCCAGGACATCTTCTACCGCGTCAAGTTTCGCGACCTTTCACATGTCGCGGTCGAAAGCGAGGCCGCGCTTGGCCGCTTCCGCACCGCGCCCGGCAACAAGCGCGACGTCTCGTTCGTCTGGGGCGGCGACGTGGCGGGGCAGGGCTGGGGCATCAACCCCGACGATGGCGGCATGTTCACCTTCTCGACGATGAAGAAGCACCGCCCGGACTTCTTCCTGCATTCCGGCGACACCATCTATGCCGATGGCCCGATCAAGTCCGAGGTGAAGCTGCCGGACAACAAGGTGTGGAAGAACCTCACCGTGGAAGAGAAGGCGAAGGTCGCCGAAACGCTCGACGAGTTCCGTGCCGCTCACAAATACAATTTCCTCGACGAGAACGTCCGCGCCTTCAATGCCGAAGTGCCGATCTTCGTGCAGTGGGACGATCATGAGGTCACCAACAACTGGTCGGCCTCCAAGGAGCTGCCGGCCAGCTACAAGGAGCGCAACATCCAGCTGCTCGCGGCCCGCGCGGCGCGCGCCTTCCACGAGATGTATCCCATGCGCGAGAGCATCATCGAGCCGGGGCGCGTCTATCGCACCATCAATTACGGCCCGCTTCTCGACGTGTTCGTGCTCGACGAGCGCAGCTACCGCGGCGCCAACGGTCCCAATCTCGAGGACAAATATGGTCCGGCGTCCTACTTCATCGGGCCGGAGCAGATGCGCTGGCTGAAGCAGGCGCTGCTCAATTCGCGCGCGACCTGGAAGGTGATCGCCTCCGACATGCCGCTCAGCATCATCGTCTATGACGACGCAGCCAACAAGAAGGGCTCGGAAGCCATCGCCCAGGGTGACGGCCCGGCGCGCGGCCGCGAGCTCGAGATTGCCGAGATCCTGCGCTTCATCAAGACGGCGCCGATCCAGAACACGGTGTGGCTGACGGCGGACGTGCACTACGCGGCCGCGCATTATTACGATCCGAACAAGGCGCAGTTTCAGGACTTCGAGCCATTCTGGGAGTTCGTCTCCGGTCCGCTGCATGCCGGCACGTTCGGTCCGAACGAGCTCGACAACACCTTCGGCCCCGAGGTGCGGTTCATCAAGGCGCCCGGCCTCGACAAGCAGAATCTGCCGCCGTCGGCCGGCATGCAGTTCTTCGGCCACGTCAAGATCGAAGGCGCCACGGGCCAGATGACCGTGACCCTGCGGGATCGCGCCGACGTCGCGCTGTGGTCGACCACGCTCGATCCGAAGCTGGGCTGAGGTCTCGTTGTCCGGCGGCAAGACGATCGCGTGCTGCGACGGCAACTAATCGCGTCGCCGCAGCACCGCCTCCAGCGCGTCGGTCGGGCAAGGCTTCGGCAGCCGTGGCCGGTCGGCGAAAGCGGCCGGCACGCGGTCGGCGCCATAGCCGGTGGAGAAGGCGAAGGGAATGCCGAGCGCCGTCAGCCGCTCGGCAATCGCAAAGCTCTTTTCGCGGACCAGGCCGACATCGAGCAATGCGAATTGCGGGGTGCGCTCCGCGATCATGGCGAGCGCGGTCGCGACGTCGGCTGCGATCCTGATGTCGGGAACGCCGAGGTCGGTAATCGTGTCTTCCAATCCGAGCGCAATGATGGGGTCGTCTTCGACGACCAGCACATGTTGATAAAGCTCGGGCACGCCTGATTGCGAGCTGGTCATGGGATCTGCGGGTTCCAGGATGAGGGATGGGCGCCGCAGCCGGCGTCTCCTCTTGAGTGCGCTGGCGGGTTCCTGGAACCAAGGCAGCATATCAGAGTTCCTGTGTCGGTGCACTTGTGAACACAAGGAGCACGAATCACGCACATGCGTTGCGCGCAGGGGATGACGATGCTGAGCCAGGGTGTAACCACGCTGAACCGGGAGCGGCCCCACAACAACCTGCTGCTGCGGCTGAGTCCGGCCGACTACGCGCTGATCTCGCCATATCTGGTGGAGGACGAGGCAACGCCGAACGATCTGCTCTACAATCCCGGGGACGACGTGCAGATCGTGCATTTTCCCTGTGGGCCGGCGCTCACGTCCTATCTCGTCCCCAATGAGGACGGCCGCGACGTCGAGACCATCCTGGTCGGCCGCGAGGGCGCCGTCGGCGGCATCGTCAGCGAGGGCTTCCTGCCGGCCTATACGCGGATCGTCGTCAAGTTCGGCGGCCCGTTTGCACGGCTGCCACTGTCCCGCCTGGCGGCCGCCAAGCTGCAATCCAAGACGCTCCGCAACGTGTTCGCGCGCTACGCCGATTGCATGCTGGCGCAGATGTTCCAGTCGACCGCCTGCAACGCGATTCATTCGATCGAGCAGCGGACGGCGAAGTGGATCGTGGCCGCGATGGACCGCACCGACGGCGAGCCGATCGTGCCGCTGACGCATGAGCAGCTGGCGACGCTGCTCGGCGTCGGCCGCAGCTATGTCAGCCGGGTCGTCCAGACCTTCCGAGCCGAGGGCATTCTCGAAACCCGCCGCGGCGCCTTCATGGTGCGCGACTTCGACGCGCTGAAGCGCCGCTCCTGCCTGTGCAACGAAGCCGTGAAGACCCATTTCGAGGAGGTCCTGCGCGGCGTCTATCCGACCGAGCAGGCTGCGACGGGCTGAGCCCGCAGGCGTTTTTTACTTTCCGCGCATAGGCGCAGCCGACGGCTGTCAGTGCTGGTCCTCGTGGGATTGCCGGTCGGAGTGGTTGGTCTCGTCTTCTACCGCGCCGCCCGGAAGCGTGCGGTCGCGGAGGCGTTAGCCAGCCGCTCGGAAACCGCTCCTCGTTCCTGAAAGCAGTCATTGTTTTTTGGCATTTTCTGCCTATATTGCGCCGCAACGCGTGAGGTCTGCCCGGTCGATTGGCCGGGCTTCCTATTTGGGGCTGCCGGCCCCTGCCGCCGAACGAGTTTCGCGAGCGCGCGTCGTAAAGCTAACAGCTTGATTCGACTATAACAAAGCGCGCGCCCCGCCGGGGACAGAGCACGGGCTCTTGAGAAAGCTTAGAAGACACCGACCATGAATCTTCGCAACATCGCCATCATCGCCCACGTCGACCACGGCAAGACCACCCTGGTTGACCGTCTCCTGCAGCAGTCGGGTACCTTCCGCGAGAACCAGAAGGTTGCCGAGCGCGCCATGGACTCGAACGACCTGGAGCGCGAGCGCGGCATCACCATCCTGGCCAAGGCCGCCTCGGTGCAGTGGAAGGACACCCGCATCAACATCGTCGACACCCCCGGCCACGCCGATTTCGGCGGCGAGGTCGAGCGCATCCTGAACATGGTGGACGGCGCCCTGGTGCTGGTCGACGCCGCCGAGGGCCCGCTGCCGCAGACCAAGTTCGTGGTCTCCAAGGCGCTCAAGGTCGGCCTCAAGCCGATCGTCGTCATCAACAAGGTCGACCGTCCCGACGCCCGTCCGACCGAGGTCATCAACGAGGTGTTCGACCTGTTCGCCGCACTCGACGCGTCCGAGGAGCAGCTCGACTTCCCGATCCTGTACGGGTCGGCCAAGCAGGGTTGGATGGCCGAGAGCCCGGAAGGTCCGAAGGACGCCGGGATGCAGCCGCTGTTCGACCTGGTGCTGCGCCATGTGCCGGCGCCGTCGGTCGAAGAGGGGCCGTTCCGCATGATCGGCACCATCTTGGAGGCCAACAACTTCCTGGGGCGCATCATCACCGGCCGCATCACCTCGGGCAGCATCAAGCCCAACCAGGCCGTGAAGGTGCTGAACGCCGAGGGCAAGGTCGTCGAGCAGGGCCGTATTTCCAAAATTCTCGCGTTCCGCGGCATCGAGCGCGTGCCGCTCGACGAGGCCGAGGCCGGTGACATCGTCGCCATCGCAGGCCTGACCAAGGGCACCGTCGCCGACACGTTCTGCGATCCCTCGGTCGAGACGCCGCTCCCGGCGCAGCCGATCGACCCGCCAACCGTGTCGATGTCCTTCATCGTCAACAACTCGCCGCTGGCGGGCACCGAAGGCGACAAGGTCACGAGCCGCATGATCCGCGACCGCCTGCTGCGCGAGGCTGAGGGCAATGTCGCGCTGCGCGTCGTCGAATCCGCCGACAAGGACGCCATGGAAGTGTCGGGCCGCGGCGAATTGCAGCTCGCGATCCTGATCGAGACCATGCGCCGCGAAGGCTTCGAGCTGTCGGTGTCGCGTCCGCGCGTGGTGCTGCAGAAGGACGAGGCCACCGGCGCGTGGCTGGAGCCGATCGAGGAGGTCGTGATCGACGTCGACGAGGAGCATTCCGGCGTCGTTGTGCAGAAGATGAGCGAGCGCAAGTCCGAGATGATCGAGATGCGCCCGTCCGGCGGCAATCGCCTGCGGCTGGTGTTCTACGCGCCGACCCGCGGCCTGATCGGCTATCAGGGCGAGCTGCTGACGGACACCCGCGGTACCGCGATCATGAACCGCCTGTTCCACGGTTATGCCCCGTTCAAGGGCGAGATCGCCGGCCGCCGCAACGGCGTCCTGATCTCCAACGACCAGGGCGAGGCGGTGGCCTACGCGATGTTCAAGCTGGAGGACCGCGGCCCGATGATGATCGAGCCGGGCTGGAAGGTCTATCGCGGCATGATCGTCGGCGAGCACACCCGCGACAACGATCTCGAGATCAACGTGCTGAAGGGCAAGCAGCTCACCAACATCCGCACCACGTCGAAGGACGAGGCGGTCCGTTTGACGCCGCCGATCCGGATGACGCTGGAGAAGGCGCTGGCCTATATCGAGGACGACGAGCTGGTTGAGGTTACGCCGAAGTCGATCCGCCTGCGCAAGAAGCATCTCGATCCGAACGAGCGCAAGCGCGCCGAGAAACAGAAGGAAGCGGTGGCGTAATTTCCGCCCTCCATTCTCAAACGCGTCATGGCCGGGCTTGTCCCGGCCATCCACGTTTTGGGGCTTGCGAGGACGACGTGGATGCCCGGCACAAGGCCGGGCATGACGACGGAGTTGGATGAGCCAATGTCTTTCCCATCCTCCATCGACATCGCCATCATCGGCGCGGGTGCCGCGGGCCTCGGCGCCGCACATGCGCTGCAGGACAAGGGCGTCTCGTTCATCGTCCTGGAGGCCCGCGACCGCATCGGCGGCCGTGCTCACACCATCATGGCTTCGCCTGATGTCACCTTCGATCTCGGCTGCGGCTGGCTGCATTCGGCTGATCGCAACTCCTTCGTCGGCATCGCCGAGCAGCTTGCTTTCACTATCGACACCAGCCGGCCGCCCTGGCGCGACCAGGCCTATGACGCGGCATTTCCGCGCCACGAGCGCGAGGAGTTCTTGCGGGCGCTGGAGGCGTTCTTTACGCGCACCGCAGAGGCCGCCAAGAGTGGCCGCGATGCCCCGGCGAGCATCTGCCTGGAGCCCGGCAATCGCTGGAACGGCATGATCGATGCGATCTGCACCTATCTCAACGGCTGCGAGCTCGACCAGATGTCGCTGCTCGACTTCGAAGCCTATGAGGACACCGAGCTGAACTGGCGCGTTCGCCACGGCTATGGCGCGCTGGTCGCCGCCTATGGCGGGGACCTGCCGATCGCCTTGAACTGCAACGTGACCCTGATCGATCACGGCGACACGCGCATTCGCTTGACGACCTCGCGGGGCACGGTGACGGCCGACAAGGTCATCGTGACCGTGCCGACCAGTCTCATCGTCGACGAAGCGCTCCGCTTTTCGCCGGCCCTGCCGAGCAAGGTCGAAGCCGCCGCTGGCCTGCCGCTCGGTCTCGACAACAAGGTGACGCTGGCGCTCGACGGCTGGGAGCACCTGCCGAGGGATTCGGGCATGCGCGGCCGAAGCCACACCGCGCGGGTCGGCAGCTTCCAGCTGCGCCCGTTCGGCCAGCCCTGCATCGAAGGTTTTTATGGCGGCAGCTTCGCTCGCGAGATCGAGGTGGCGGGCGAGGGGGCCTTGGCGGCGCAGGCGATCGACGACATCGTGGCCCTGCTCGGCAACGACATCCGCAAGAGCCTCCGTCCGCTCGCCGAGTCCCGCTGGGGCGCCGACCCGTTCGCGCGCGGCGCCTATTCGCATGCACTGCCCGGACATGCCGACAAGCGCGCCGTGCTGGCCGCGCCGGTTGATGATCGACTGTTCTTCGCCGGCGAGGCGACGCCCGTGGATTTCTTCTCGACCGCCCATGGCGCGCGCGACAGCGGCGAGCGCGCGGCGCGGGAAGCTCTGGCGTCGTTAACCAGGCGCTAGCACATCCACCGTCGTTGCGAGCACAGCGAGGCACTCCAGACTGTCACCGCGGTGGGATTTCTGGATCGCTTTCGCTGCGCTCGCGATGACGTGCCCCAATCAACGCGTCTCCCCCACCATCCGCAGAAACTCCCGTGCGGCCTGCGTCTGGTGATGCTCTTTGTGGCGCAGGCTGTAGAAGTGCCGCTTGGGCAGCTCGATGTTGGCGACGGCGAGCAACCCCGCCTTGACGGCGCGCATTGCCACCAAGCGCGACAGCACCGTGACGCCGGCGCCGGCTTCGACGGCGCCGCGCACGGCCTCGTTGGACGGCAGGTCGAACACCACATCGAGCTCGGCCGGGGTGATTCCGAAGCGGCCCAGCGCTGTTTCGAGCGCGGCGCGCGTGCCGGAGCCCTGCTCGCGCAACACCCAGCGCGCCGTCCTCAGGTCGCTGGTTGTCACTGACCTGCCGCGGCACAACGGATGATCGATCGGGCCGACCAGCACCATGTCGTCCTCCGCGACCGGCTGGGCCGTGAGCACGGGATCGTCGACATCGCCCTCGACGAAGCCGAGATCGGCAGAGCCCTCGCGGACCTGGGTCGCAACCTGCTCGGTATTGCCGATCGACAGCTGCAGCTTGATCGCTGGATGCGCGGCATTGAAGCGGTGAATGAAGGCCGGCAGCCAATAGCCCGCGATGGTCTGGCTGGCCGCCAGCGCCAGCTGCCCCCGCTTCAGGCCGGCGAGATCGTTCAGCACGGTCTCGGCGGCGGCCGCGCGCGCCAGCACCGCCTTTGCTTCGACGAGAAACGCCTTCCCGGTCGCCGTGAGCACGATGCGGCGTCCGACGCGATCGAACAGCTTGGTCTCGTAGCGGGCTTCGAGCGCGGCCACAGCCGCCGATGTCGCCGACTGGGTCAAATTGAGGTCGCGGGCCGCCTGGGTGACGTGCTCGCGGGTCGCGACCGCAACGAAGATCCTGAGCTGTTCGAGCGTCACATGCGTCCTATGTGGTCAGCTTCACCAGGGCCAGGCTGAAGCCTGCGATGAACAGGAAGGCGAGCAGGCCCAGCGCCAGCGGCCGCAGGCCCTTGGCCTTGAGCTTGGCGAAATCCGTTTCCAGTCCCATCGCGGCCAGCGCCATCGACAGCAGGAACGTGGTCGCCGTCACGATCACGGTCTTCATCTCGGCGGGTATGCTGATCACGCTGTTGAGGCCGACCAGCGCAATGAAGCCGAATACGAACCAGGGTAGTGGCGGCTGCGCATTGCTCCGGGTCTCGCCGCCATGGCGCGCGCGCCGCGTTGCCAGCAGGCCGAGGGTGAGCACGACCGGTGCCAGCAGCATCACGCGGGCCAGCTTGGCGATGGTGCCGAACTCGCCGGCCTGCTGGCCCTGCTGAAACGCGGCCGCGACCACCTGGGCGATCTCGTGAATGGAGGCGCCGCTCCACAGGCCGAAGGCGTGCGCGTCGAGATGCAGCAGCGCCGGAAGCAGCGGATAGATGAACATTGCGATCGAGCCGAACACCGTGACGCAGGCCACCGCATAGGCGACGTCCTCGTCATGGGCGCGCGTGACCGTGTTGGTCGCGATCACGGCCGATGCGCCGCAGATCGAGGTGCCCGCGGCGATCAGCTCCGCCAGCTTACGATCGACGCCGAGCAGCCGTCCCATCCACACCGTAAACAGGAAGGTGCCGGTGAGGCTCAGCGCGATCACCACGAGTCCGCGGGCGCCGACCTCGACGATCTGGGCGGCCGTCAGTTGCAGGCCGAGCAGGATGATCGCCAGCCGCAGCACGCGGCTCATCGAGAAGGCGACGCCGGGCTTGGCTCGCGCCGGCGTGCCGATGACGTTATGCAGTGCCATCCCTGCCACGATCGCGAGGATCATCGGGCTGAACAGGCCGAGGCCCGGCACCAGGCGCAGCCCGAAGGCGCAGGCCGCGAGCGCCGCGGACAGCGCGAGCCCGGGCAGCAGCGTCGGTGCCGCCGGCGTCGCAGGCGCGTGGGCAGGTCGATGATGAATGGCAACGGGCGCATCGGCGATCAGATCATGCGACGGGGCAGCCATGGAAAACTCTCCCAAACAGGGTCTGGGGAGGAGAATTTCATGCTGCAATCAATCGATCCAACAGATTATATTGTATATATCATTCGTTTCAATCGATTAATTTCTGGCTCGCTCCCTCATCTCACCGCGGATCGGATCAGGACTCCAGCACCCGCCTTCGCAGCTCGGCATCGGGCACGAAGCAGGATTCGTATTTGCCGAAGATGCGGTAGCGGTTGCGCGCGACCAGGCTGTAGACCGCATCGCGCAGCGGCTTCGGGATGGCGCGCAGCGCGCGCGTCCAGCCCCAGCCCGGCAGGCTCGACAATACGGTCAGCGCAGCATCGGATTTCAGATGCGCCTTGCCGCCGTGCACCACCGCATTGGTGTCGGGCTCCTGGGGATCGATGCCGAAGGCCTGCGCCAGCCGGGTGCCGTAGGGCGACTGGATCGGCGTGAAGCGGAAGCGCCTGGCGGTGTCGCGCGCGATCACGAACTGCACCCAGCGGGAGCAGAACACGCAGACGCCATCGTAGAGGATCACATCATCGTCGGGCCAGTTGGTCATCATCGATTGTCCATCATGAGCAGCGCGACCAGCATCAGCACGATCGCTGGTCCCGTCTTCACCAGCGCGCCCAGCGGCTCGAGCCAGAGGTCGGGCGTGAGGATCGCGCAGCCGAGCATGTAGCCGAGCGAGACGAGGATGCCGGCGGTGAGCCCGAATGCTGCGGTTCTGCGGAACGCGATCAATACGCCGACCGAGATGTCCATCATGCTGGTGATCGCCGCAAACGGGGCGGCGAACCAGTCGGGCCAGCCGCGCGTGGTCAGGATCGCCGTGGTCGCGGGGAACGAGACCAACAGTGCGATGCTGCCGGACGCGACCCAGAATACAACAAGGCTCGCGATGATCAGCGGCTTGATCAGGAACAGGCGTGCGAACCATTTGTCCTGAATGGTGGCGCCATGCGTGCCCACGGCGTCGTCCAGCGTCGTCGGGGTGATGCCGGTTGCCGCGATCCACGGGTCCGGATCGCCACGTACGCCCCTGCGCAATTCGGCGATCGCGGTCGTGCGCATCGGCGGCATCCAGCCGAGCCGGCTGCAGAGGTCACCGGCGAAAGCGCCGAGATTGATCAGCGGCGCGGGCACGGCAACGCGTGGCCAATCCATTGTGCCGAAACTGCGCCGAAACGCATCGACGACGTCGCCAAGCGTCATCGCCTCGGGCTGCATCAGGTCCCAGCTCACCGCGCGCGTCGTCTCGTCATCGATCGGCCGCATCGCGAGCCAGGCGATCGTCGCGGCGATGTCCGCGACCGCCACCGGCTGGAACGGTGTCGCCGCATCCTTCGCCGGCAGGTCGACCGGAAGCGCCGCGAGCGCGCGGACCATCGCGCTGCCACCATAGGCCGACGGTGCGATCACGAAGCCCGGGCGCAGGACGGCGTGGGCGACGCCTGAGGATGCAATCAGCCGCTCCGCGTCGCGCTTGGTGGTGGCGAAGGCGGTGTGATCCTCATCGGCCGTGCCGGGGATCGAGATGTGAATGAAGCGCACGCGACGGCCGCAGGCCGTGATCGCTGCGAGCACGCGCGCGACGAACTCACGATGCACGGCCGTAGTGTCGCTGCCCGGGCCATCCTGCAGCACGCCGAGGCAGTTGACGACGACATCGATCTCGTGGGCGCGGATCAGACTCGCCAGAGCCGGCGCATCGAGCGCCATGATCGGCAACTCGATGTCGAACGGCGACACGCGTTGTGATGGCGAGAACGCGCGCGCCACACCGACCGTCGCACAGCCACGCTGGCGCAGATCGTCGGTGATGAAGCGCCCGATCAGGCCGGAAGCGCCAAGCACGAGGATGCGGGGGTTGGTCGACGTGATCATGCGCGTCTCGTCAGAACGGCTTTGCGATCATCAGCCAGAGAATGGCCATGACCGCGCTGAAACCGGGGATGCCGCACAGGAACCAGCGGCGGAAGACGATGAAGTAGCGCGGCGGCAGCTCCTCGGCGCCGACGTCCGCGAGGCGCGCCAGGTCGCGCAGCTCGATCTGCATGAAGATCACCGGCACCCAGAACAGCCCGGCGACCGCGTAGAGCGCGAGCGAGGTGAGCAGCCAGCCGTCAGTCACAGCGGTCGACGACAGCCACATCAGCGTGCCGCCCGTGACCGGCTGCAGCAACACCGCGGACAATGTGAAGAGCATGTCGGCGATCACGACCACGCCGGCGGTGCGCGCGATGAACGCGGCCTCGCCACTCAGATGCGCCATCAGCATGAAGAATGCGATCCCCGTGCCGGTGCCGAGAATGACGATGGCGCCGAGCACGTGCAGATATTTGACCAGGAAATACAGCGTCATCGTGTCCTGCTAGTTCGGCGGCATCGGATGCGTCGACCGACGTGTCGTTGTCAGCGCCTGCGGCAGCAAATCCGCCGCGAGTGCCACGCCGTCGTCGTGCTCGATCATCCAATGCCCCTCCTCGCCGAACGCTGGCAACAGCTTGAAGCCCGCCTGGCCTCCGGCCGAGTTGAAGGCCTCCGCAAGCCGACGCGAAAGCGGTGGTGGAAAGTAGCTGTCATTGGCCGCAACCAGCCACGTGACCGGCACGCGCGCGCCGCGTCCGAACGCGCGGGCCGTATCAAGCAGGCGCGCCTCTGCACAGACACGCCCGGGCACGTCGTCGGCATGGCCGCCACGGCCGGGCGCGAACACGACGATTGCTGAGACGATCTGCGGCGGCTGATCGGCGAGCGCCAGCGCGCCCCAGCCGCCGGCCGAATGGCCGATGATGACGGCGCCGCCCTTCGCGGCGAACGGCTGCTCGCGCATGTCCGCGAGCGCGCGCAAAATCTGCGCCGCGGTCGCGCGTCCTGCTTTCTCATAGTCCGCGTCGGCGCAGCCGCCCTGGTCTTCGACGTAGGGACCGCCCGTGCGGCCGTGCCCGAGCCGCTCCGGGACCAGCACGGCATAGCCCCGCCCCACCAGGAGACGCGCCAGCGCCGTGTAGGTGGGCTGCGGCAGCTGTGCCCGCCACAGCGGATTCTGCGTCGAGGCATGCGCGATCACGGCCAGCGGAAACGGCCCGTGGCCGGCAGGCCGATAGAGGATCGCATGCGCGGGAATTTCGGTCTTGATGGACGGTATCAGCCATTGCTGCCGGCGCGCCGGCTCGGCTTCGGGCGACGCGGGACCGAACGGCTGTGCCGTTGCGCCGGCTGCCGACAGGACGAGCAGTGCGAGCAACCATGAGACGCAGCGAAGCAGCACCATTCAGCCGAACGGGAAGATGTTGAGCTTGCGCCACACTAGCCCACGCCGCGGCCGGTCAGATGCAGTTTTTCCTGCGACGTATGAATCGGCGGTGACAGGACACCACCGATGCCCGACAATGTTGCGAAATTGTCCCTTTTCGGCACAGCTTTCCGCCACGGTGATGCCGAAAGTCCACAGGTTAACCGATCTTTAACGTGGCACCTTGAAGGCGGACCGCCGACTTGCTTTGATCTCGTCATGAGCACAACCCTGATCGAAGTCCGTCCGGCCAAGGCTGCAGATGCGGCTGCGGTGGCGTCAGCCCATGATGAAGCCTGGCGTTCCGCCTACCAGGGGATCATCCCTGGCGCAGAGCTGGAGAAGCTGATCAACCGGCGCGGCCCCCAATGGTGGGACAGCGCGATCCGCAAAGGCAGCCGCGTCAGCGTGCTGGTGTTCAACGACAAGGTCGCAGGCTATGCGAATTACGGCCGCAATCGCGCCCGCAGCCTGCATTTTGACGGAGAAGTCTACGAGCTTTATCTGCGACCGGAATTTCAGGGGCTGGGGTTCGGTCGCCGGCTCTTTCAGTCCGCCAAGCGCGACCTCGCGCAGAGCGGCCTGAAGAGCATGGTGGTGTGGGCGTTGTCCGACAACGATCCCGCCACCGAGTTCTACCGCGCATTGGGCGGCCGCATGGTCGCGCGGTCGTCGGAGCGCTTCGGGCCGAAGTCGCTCGACAAGGTCGCCTTTGCCTGGACCAACTGAGCCTGGACCGGCTGTGCTTTGGGCGCGTTAAGCGTTAACGCGCCGGCGAATTGAACTGAAAGTGTTGGCCTGAGGTAGCTGTTGCGCAGCCGCGATTTTTTTGCGACTGCGAATGCCAGCGCTCGCCTGTCGAGCGTCCGACCCTCAACGTTCAAGTTCCCAAACGTTCAAGTTCTACGGAGCATCCATGCGCATCGACGCCATCCCGATCGGGAAAGATCCGCCGCGCGAGGTCAACGTCGTCATCGAAGTGCCGGTCGGCGGCGAGCCGATCAAGTACGAGCTCGACAAGGAAGCCGGCACGCTGTTCGTCGACCGATTCCTCTATACGGCGATGCGCTACCCCGGCAATTACGGCTTCATCCCGCACACGCTGTCCAACGACGGCGATCCCTGCGACGTGCTGGTGGCCAACACGCGCGCGATCGTGCCCGGCGCGGTCATGAGCGTGCGCCCGGTCGGCGTGCTGCTGATGGAGGACGAGGCTGGCGGCGATGAGAAGATCATCGCGGTGCCGTCCTCGAAGCTGACCCAGCGCTACGACAAGGTCCGCACCTATTCCGACCTGCCGGACATTACGCTGCAGCAGATCCAGCACTTCTACGAGCACTACAAGGATCTCGAGCCCGGCAAGTGGGTGAAGGTGCTACGTTGGGGCAATGCCGACGACGCCCACCAGCTGATCGCCGAGGGCATCGCGCGCGCCAAAGCCGCGAAGAAGTGAAAACGATTGACGTCATTCCGGGGCAGCCGCGCAGCGGCTGAACCCGGAATGACGCAGGTGGTTACACCGCCGGCTTCGGCAGCCCGGCAATGGCGCAGGCGGCGCGCAGCGTGTTGACCAAGAGGCACGCGACCGTCATCTGGCCGACGCCGCCGGGCACCGGCGTGATCGCGCCGGCGACCTCCGCCACTTCCGCATAGGCGACATCGCCGACCAGCTTCGTCTTGCCGTCAGCCGTTGGGATACGGTTGATGCCGACGTCGATCACGGTCGCGCCCGGCTTGATCCAGTCGCGCTTCACCATCTCCGGGCGGCCCACGGCGGCGTAGACCAGATCGGCGCGCGCGGTCAGCGCTGGCAGGTCGCGCGAGCGCGAATGCGCGATCGTCACCGTGGCGTTCTCGTTCAGCAGCAACTGCACCAGCGGACGGCCGACCAGGTTGGAGCGGCCGATCACGATCGCGTTCATGCCCTCCAGCGAGCCGTGCACGGTCTTGCTGAGGATGATGCAGCCGAGCGGCGTGCACGGCGCCAGCGCCGGCTGGCCGCCGGCGAGACGGCCGGCATTGTGCGGATGCAGACCGTCGACGTCCTTGGCCGGATCGATGGCGTTGATGACGGCCTCGGTCTCCAGCCCCTTCGGCAGCGGCAGTTGCACCAGGATGCCGTGCACGGCGGGATCGCGGTTGAGCTTGCCGATCAAGGCCAGCAGCGCGTCCTGCGAGACGTCGGCGGGCAGCTTGTGCTCGAACGAGGCCATGCCGGCGGCCTGGGTCTGGGTGTGCTTGCTGCGGACATAGACCTCGGACGCCGGATCGTTGCCGACCAGCACCACGGCGAGGCCTGGTGTCAGGCCATGGTCGCGCTTGACCCGCTCGACCTCACGGGCGACCTGCGCGCGCAGGTCGGCTGCAATGATCTTTCCGTCGATGATGCGCGCGGTCATTTTGCTCTATCCTCGGTTCAAAGGCTGTTCATCGAGCAAGATGCTGGCCGCGTGCTCCCACCCTCCCCTGGAGGGGGAGGGTCGATCGCACGCGAAGCGGGCGACCGGGGTGGGGTGAAAGCCACGGATGCCGGTGGAGAGATCACCCCACCCCGCCTCACGCTCGCTTCGCTCACCGTGAGGCGACCCTCCCCCTCCAGGGGAGGGTGAAGATCGCCGCTTGCGAAGCCGAAAGGCCTCGGCTCGCGCTTCTTGCGTCTATTCTCGTTGTTTCCGGGTCGGCATATGGGCTGCAATGAGGTCGCGCAAGGCCTGATCGAGCGCCGACGGATCGCCGTCGATGGCGACCTGCTTCAGCCGTGACGTCGCGCCCGAGGTGATTCGCACGGCCTTCTTGGTGACGCCGATCGCCTTGGCCAGCAGCTCGGTCACGGCGCGATTCGCCTCGCCGCCATCGGCGATCGCGCGCACCCGGACCTTCAGCACATCGCGGCCGTCGGACAGCGTCTCGACGCCATCGATGGCGTCCCGGCCGCCGCGTGGGGTCACCCGCAATGCGAGGGTGACGCCGCCCTTCGAACATCGCCAAGGGACCATCGATAGGGACCCTCGATCCGAATCAGCATCAGACCTGAGTTGACGCAAGCAGCACCCTTGAATCCCGCGCGTCTACGTCAGTGCGTGCAGGCGCTAGACAAACAGACCCTGAAGCGCCGGGATGATCACGAACCGGATGAACTGGATGAGGATGAAGAGAACGAGAAACGAAAGGTCCAACGCTCCGGCAGGAGGCACGAAGCGCCGAATCTGTCGGAGCGCGGGCTCTGTCAGAGCATCAAGCGTGTAAAGCACCTGTCGGACCAAGTCGTTCCGGACGTTGATGACGCTGAACGCGACCAGCCAGGACATGATTGCCGCAACGACCAGGATGAACACGTACAGGCCGAGAAGCCAGTCAACGAAGTCTAAGAGGCGTATCATCCGGGGTTCCTGGAACGAGATATCACCCGGTTAGATATCTGTTCCCTCCCGCGCAAACAAGGGAAGGTGCCCGTCAAGGCTAACAGGCGATGTGACCGTTCTTGACTTGACCAGGGCACCGACTGTAAATGGCGCCCGATCTGCCGGCCGCCTGTTCCCAACATCAAAGCGGTCGTGTTACGGGGCCATAGCTCAGCTGGGAGAGCGCGTCGTTCGCAATGACGAGGTCGGCGGTTCGATCCCGCCTGGCTCCACCACGCTTCGCCTTTCAGGCTACGCGTGGCGCAGCCACGCAATGCCTGAAAAGGCGAAGCGTGGTGCCCGGCGTAGCCTCTTGGCGAAGCCGGGCTGAAGTCTGAACATTCCAAGCCAATGGACTGACCAGGACGCCGATCCTACTCCGCCGCCTCGGCCATCGCCGCCACCGGCTCGCGCGCCAGCCAGCCATCCAGAAAATGTGCCAGCCAGGCCCGCTCGGCGGCATCATGCACGGCGCGACCCTCGAAATGATGGTGGCGCAGACGGGCGCCGGGGGTGTCCAACCGGGCATGACCGCGGGTGGTCCAGCGGCACATCATCGCGTAGGTCACGTCGGGGTGGAACTGCAGCCCGGTGGCGTTCTGGTATTGATAGGCCTGCACCGGAAAGTCGCCGCCCTCGGCGAGCAGCTCGGCGCCATCGGGCAGGTCGAAGCCCTCGCGGTGCCAATGATAGACGTGATCAGGCCAATGCGGGCAAAGCCTGCGCCCGGCCCGGGTCGGGCGGATTGGATAATAGCCGATCTCGGCGCGTCCCTCTGGATGCGGCGCAACGGGGGCGCCGAGCTGGATCGCCAGCATCTGCGCGCCCAGGCAGATCCCGAGAAACGGACGCTGCTCCCGCAGCGGCACCTCGATCCAGTCGATCTCGCGGCGGACGAAGTCGTCCGGATCGTTCGCGCTCATCGGACCGCCGAAAATAACGGCACCCGCATGCCCATCGAGCGTCTCCGGTAGCGGATCACCGAACCGCGGCCGGCGGATGTCGAGCGGATAGCCGCGGGCGCGCAGGGCGTTGCCCACGCGGCCAGGGCTCGATGTTTCCTGATGCAGGATGATGAGGACGGGCCGCTGCGGCGCAGCCGCCGGGGCCAGCTTCGAGTAGAGATGCCGAACGTCCGCCTGGGTCCCGTTCGGATGGAGCGAAGGGTCTTGCCTGAGCATCACCTGGCGATCATAGCTAAGCAAAGGTTAACGGCGCGTGAGCGAGCGCACATTGCAAAGCAAGCGCCGGGCCAGCGCGATCAGGTCCGCTTCAGCTGCAGCCGGCCGACCGCGGCGAGGATGAAGCCGCGCGGGAACCAGCGCAGCATGAACGGCACGATCTTGATGCCGAGCCCGGGCAGCACCACGCGCTTGTCGGCCATCAGGCCGCGATAGCCGGCTTCCGCCACGGCCTTGGGCGAGACGTTGAGGATCACCGAATCCACGCCCGGCTTGAAGCCGGCGCGGTCTTGGAATTCCGACGGCACCGGACCGGGACACAGCACCGTGACCCGGACGCCATGCGGCGCCAGCTCCTTGCGCAGCGCCTCGGTGAACGAGATCACATAGGCCTTCGAGGCGTAATAGACCGCCATGCCAGGCCCCGGCAGGAACCCGGCCACCGATCCCAGATTGAGGATGCCGCCCTTGTTGCGGATCAACTGGTCGGAAAAACGCAGCGACAGCTCGGTCAGGGCGCGGACGTTCACCGAGATCATGTCGAGCTGCTCGGCGCGGTCGAGCTGCACCGCCTTGCCGAACAGGCCGAAGCCGGCGTTGTTGACGAGATATTGCAGCTCCAGGCCGGCAGCCGACAGCGCAGCCTCGATGGTCGCGCCGGCGTCGGGGGAGGTGAGGTCACAGGGGATCACCAGCGGCGCCGGGCCGCCCTTGGCGACGATCTCCTGCGCCAGCGCCTCGAGCCGGTCTTCGCGCCGGGCCGTCAATACGAGCCGGTGCCCGTTCGCGGCAAACACGCGCGCCAATTCGCTGCCGATTCCGGCAGAGGCACCCGTTACGAGCGTGACACGTTCACCCACGATCCCTGCTCTTCGATCACAATTTGCACATCATCCAATTGCGGCGGACGAGAGCATAGTGGGACGGGAACATGCAAGACACCGCGATGCATGGCCTCGCGCTGGATTGCGGCAATAGCCTCAGATTCACATGGATTTACATGAACGGGGGTGTCCGGAACAAAATTAAAGTTTGTTCATCTCCGCATGAAGTCGGTTCCACCCGGAGCGACGCGGTTCAAGCCGGGGCGCCGGACTTGCGCGCCGCCACCCGGTGCTTGAGGTCGAGGCGGTCATGCGTGGAGACGCCGAGCAGCTCCGAGGCGCGCCAGACCACATTATCCTCGAATTCGGTCACCTTGCCGTCGGCGTAGACCAGCTCCCACATCATCTCGACGATGCGCAGGCGGCCGGCTTCGTCGACCTCGCGCATGATGACGCTGGTGAAGCGATAGAGATCGACCGCGTCGCCCTCCACCAGCATGCCTTGCGCGATCAGCCGGTCGGCGCTGCCGGGATCGAGCCCGAAGCGCCGCTCGATCAGGCCGTGCAGCTTGCGACGCTCGATCTGGCTCGGCTCGCCGTCCAGCGAGATGACGTGGATCAGCAGGGCCGTCGCCGCGAGCTGATAGCCATTGTCGTCGAACGCCGGGGTCTGCTGCGGCGAAACGACGTCAGCGATGAATTGGCGCAGTCCTTCGAGCATGGAATCCTTCGCTGTAAGATACGTAGCGGATCGCAAACCGGCCGGCGAATGCTCACTATATGCAAATGCCACGCTGCGCCGGCAATCCGCTGCGACCTTTGGACTGCATGACATTTCGGTAAGCCTCAGGGTATTTCGTACACCATCATGCGGTCGGCGATGCCGCGCAGCGCGGCGTGCTTCTGGATGGGCGCGATCTTCGCGCTCCGCAGGATGTCAGCAACGCCCGGGCTCTCGATCACGGGCGCGGTGAGATGGATCTCCTGCGCGGTCGACAGGCTCTGCACGCGCGACGCGATGTTGACGGTCTGGCCGAAATAGTCCTGGCGGTCGTTCAACATCACCGCGAGGCACGGCCCCTCGTGGATGCCGATCTTGACCACGAGATCCTCGGTTCCGCGCTCGGCATTGAGCCGCTGCATCGCCGCGCGCATGCGCAGGCCCGCGGACAGCGCATGCTCGGGCTGGATGAAGGTCGCCATCACGGCATCGCCGATGGTCTTCACCACCGCGCCCTTCTCGGCATTGATGATCTCCAGCAGCGCGCGGAAATGCGCGCGCACCAGGTCGAAGGCCGCGAGATCGCCGACGCGCTCATACAGCGCCGTCGAGCTTTTGAGGTCGGTGAACAGGAAGGTGAGCGAGGTGATCTTCAGCCGCTGGTCGATGTTGAGATTGTCCGCCTTGAACACGTCGCGAAAGGTCTGGTTGGACAATATGCGCTTGGCGGTCAGGAAAGGCCGGCGCTTGCCGAGGAGACGGTGGAGCGCATCGCCGGCAACGAAGACGGTCGGCAGCGTCCGTACGCCGGCCTGATTGTCGAGCGCCAGTCGCAGCGGGCCTGGACGCAACGTGATCGATCCGGTCGGAGGATGCGCCCTGTTGAATAGCAGTCCGAGCTGCTGGCGCTCCCTGGTGGGCTCGCCCTGAACGTCGATGAAATGCGCAGAATGCGTCACCGGTTCGAAGATGATGATGAAATCGGATGGGAGCTGCAGTGAGAGCACGGCCTTCTCACCGGCTGGCAGCTCGAGCGCATCAAGCGTCACTTCTTCGCTGAGCGAGGCAAAAGACTCCCGGTCGAGGTCGATCCCGGAACTCCAGAAGACCTGCTTGTAATACTCCCAGAGCGGCAGCGTGTTCGGATCGTGAGCGGCGATGCTCCTGACCTTGGAGCTCACGGTGAAAGCAACTTCGACCTGCTCGTCGATGGAAGGCTCGTAGCCGCAAGCGCATAGTCCGCAATGGTAATCGTCATGGCGGAGAGATTTCAGCGTGGCGTGCGCATCCAGCACGCCGCTGCAGCCAGGACAGAGCACGTTCCAGGTCAGATCGAACAAGCCGATCCGTGCAGCATGCAGGAACCCGGAAATAACCCGTTCTTCATCGAGACCGGCGCGCGCCGAGAACTCCAGGGCATTGATACGGTTGAGTTCGTGATCTTCACCCGCCTCAATCAACCGTGTGATCGCGTCCGCAACGGCCGGATCGGCGGTCTGCTTCAGAACCGAAAGCTGGGCCTGGATGTCGCTCATGGCGTGTTAAGATGGTGCCTAGCAAACCCACAAGCAAGAGACGAAGCGATAGCCCGGCCGCCGCCGGGATCAGACGCCCGCCCTGGGCGTGAGCTTGAACAGCGGCGAGCGATCCGGCTGGGTCGTGACCACGCCGACCGGCATCACGGGTGCGGCGTCGAGCATTTCGATGTCGAAGGCCGCCACCAGCCGTGCCAGCGCCAGCACCGCCTCGGTCAGGGCGAAATGAGCCCCGATGCAGACCCGCGCGCCCGCTCCGAACGGCAGATAGGCGAAGCGCTCCGGCGGCGGCGCGCCCGGCATGAAGCGATCCGGTATGAAGGCGTTGGGCGTTTGCCATAGCCTCTCGTGCCGGTGCAGCAGCCAGGGCGAGATCAGCACGACGTCGCCGCGCTTCACCTGGAACTCGGCGATACGGTCCGGCCCGCTTGCGGCGCGCGCAATCAGGAAGGCGGGCGGATAAAGCCGCAGCGTTTCGTCGATCACCGCGCGTGTGAACGGCAACTGATCCGGATTGCTCAGATCCGTCGCGGCGCGCGCCTCCTGCGCCAGCCTGTCCTGATTGGCCGGGTCGAGCGCGATGAGATACAGCGCCCAGAACAGCGCCGTCGCGGTCGTCTCGTGCCCGGCGAGGATCATGGTCGCGACCTCGTCGGCGAGCTGCGCATCGGTGAACGCAGCGCCCGTTTCCGGATCGCGTGCCGCGCCCATCAGGTCGAACAGGTCGCGCGGCGGCGCATCCTCCAGCTTGCCGGCCGCGCGCCGCTCGGCCATCAGCATGGCGACGAAGGCGGTCCAGCGCTTGCGGAAGCGTCGGCGCGCGAAGTCGCGCGGCGTCGGCCAGGACAGCGGCAACACGATGTCGAGCAGATGCGGGCTGGCCAGCCGCGCGCCATACTCGTAGACGAAATCGCGCAGGGTGGCGCCGTGCCGGCCCATCTCGAACGAGAACATCGTGCGGCCGGCGATGTCGAGCGTCATGCGCTGCATGATCTCGCGCAGGTCGAGCGGCTGACCGCATTGCTCTCTCAGCCGGACAACGGTCTCATCGGTCACCGCGACCATGTGCGGAACGAGGCCGGAAACGGCGCGCGGCGTGAAAGCCGGCGCCAAGGTGCGGCGCTGGTGCTTCCACGCCTTGCCTTCGGCGATCAGCAGCCCCTCGCCGAGCACTGGACGCAGCACGCGGATGGCGCCGACGGTGCGGACGTAGTTCTCCCAATTGTCGACCAGCACATGCTTGATGGTATCAGGCGTATTGAGAATGTAGCTGGAGCTGCCGAAGAAGCGGCCGCGGATGATGTCGTCCTCATAGGCGCGCTGGCTCCAGGTCGCGATCGCGTTGTCGCCCATCATCAGCACGCGGCGCAGGGCGCCCATGCTGTCCGGCGCCCGCGGCGGCGTTGGAGGAACCAGTGGCACGCGTGCCTGCGGCAGGTAGTGGACTTCGGCGGTACTCATTCACTGCCTCTCGACGCTGTCGTGAGCGGGGAACGGCGGACCGGCGGCATGCCGAGCGCCGGCTGCTGTAGGACGAACCGGCCGGCCGCGGAACGGCGGTTTCCTGCCAGAGGTAATTCGGTCACCTCGCTTGCAACATGCGTGGGAGAGCGCGATTCAGCGCTCTCCGAGGCTGTGATGTACCATCATACTCCAGCAACTAATTAGTCAGCTCGATCATCGCAATCCTGCTCTCCGATGCTGGCCAAAGACGGGCGGCGATGCGTTCCTCGTTGAACAGTCCGATGACGCTGCGCCCGACGTCGCCCGCTGGCAGCCGCAATGTTGTCGCTGCATCGGTCGGTATTCCCTTCTGCACGTCCCCGGGTTCCTTGCCGTCGAGCAGCACGATGTCGCGGGGCAGGCCGAAATAGCCGCGCGGCCTGATCATGATGAGAATCGCTCCGGCGCCGGCATCGGCCTGGCCGAGCGGCCGCGCCGCGCGCAGATGCACGACGTCGGACGAACGCGGGAACGGCGAACGGTAGAAGTGCGTGATCGGCGCGCCCGGCGAGGTCAGCACGATCTCGAGATAGGATGTCGGATCGACCTCCGCGGGACCCCAGCGTCCGTCGGCGCCGGTCTGGCCGCGATAGACAGGCTCGCCGTTGCGTGCGCCTGTCTCGCTCGAGACGCGATAGACCTCCACGCTTGCGTCCGCGACTGGGCGATTGGTCGGCGCGCCGCCCGGCGTGCCCGTCACCAGGCCGCTGATCCGCACCTGCTGCTCGGGCTGGATCGCGATCTGCGCCGGCTCACGGCCGGCGATGAATTTGTAGATCTCGCGGAACGCGCGCGGGTGGAACGCGACCTCGCGATGGTCCAGCGCGCCGAGCACGAGATTGGTCGCGCCCTTCAACGCCGGCCCTTCCGCAGTGATCCCGGTGGGCACGCCGGGCTTGCCGACCAGCCGGCCATCGGCCTGCGCATATTTGTCGAGGCCGTCGCTGCGCAGCGTGAGGAAGGCGGTGCCCTCGGCCACCTCGCTGTCACCGACATTCAGTCCGCGCAGGAACGGGCCGCGGCCGTTGAACTCGCTGCCGGGGCTGTCCTCCCAGTCGAACACGCCATGATTGGGCGTGCCGCACAGCACCGCATGGCTGACATCGGCGCCGCCGCCGTTCTTCACCACGTTGCGGATCGCATTGCCGCCGCGCGAGCTGCCGACCAGCGCGATCCGCGCTGCACCGGTGCGCTCCTTGAGCGCCTTGATCGCTTCGGCAAGTTCGCGCCGCTGGTCGTCGGTCGACGAGCGACCCGGCTGCGCCACGGCGTCGTCATTGCGCGCCAGCGGGTCGGTGAAGTTGAGCGCGGCAAGGCGCGTTCGCGGCACGCCGTTGGATTCCATCCGCCACAGCGTCGTCAGCCAGAGCGCCGCGTGGTCGCCATTGCCATGCACGAACAGGATCGGGGGAATCTCGCCTGCCGATGTGGTCGCCGCCGCCGTTTGCGCACGTGCAGGTAAGGTCAGACCGCTGGTGAGCAGGGGCAGGGTTCCCATGGTCTGCAGAATGGTGCGGCGCGTCAGCTTCATCGGCGGTCTCCCTTTCGTCTCATTCATTTTGTGTTCGTTGGCCGCGGTCCATGATGCGAGCCTGGATAGCGAGCACTGGACAGCGGCGGACATTCGCAGGCATCACATACGTCCGGGCGGAATCAAGCGATAGTTCAATGCGGACGGACGACGTGGACGGAACGGCATGAATGCGCCGCAGAAACGTGAGCTGTTTGCGGCCGAGAGCATCGCCGCGCCGCTGCGGCACGCGGTGTTCCGCCGCATCTGGCTGGCGAGCCTGCTGTCGAATCTGGGCCTGCTGATCCAGGCCGTCGGCGCCGCCTGGGCGATGACGCAGATGGCGTCGTCGGCCGACAAGGTGGCGCTGGTGCAGACCGCCTTGATGCTGCCGGTCATGTTCATCTCGATGCCGGCCGGTGCCATCGCCGACATGTATGACCGGCGCATCGTCGCGCTGGCTGCGCTTGCGGTGGCCCTGGGCGGCGCCACCACCCTGACCGTGCTGGCCTGGCTCGGCCTCGTGACCCCAGAGCGGCTGCTGGCGCTGTGCTTCGTGATCGGCAGCGGCATGGCGCTGATGGGGCCGGCGTGGCAATCCTCGGTCAGCGAGCAGGTGCCGCCAGAGACGCTGCCGGCGGCAGTCGCGCTGAACGGCATCAGCTACAACATCGCCCGCAGCTTCGGCCCGGCCATCGGCGGCGTCGTGGTCGCCGCTGCCGGCGCGGTCGCAGCCTTTGCGGCGAATGCGCTGCTGTATCTGCCGCTGCTGGCCGCGCTGTTCCTGTGGCGGCGCGTCGTCGAGCCGAGCCGCCTGCCGCGCGAGCCGCTCAACCGCGCCATCGTCTCCGGCGTCCGCTACATCGTCCACTCGCCGTCGATCCGCATCGTGCTGATCCGCACGCTGGTCACCGGCATCATCGGCGGCTCGATCTCGGCGCTGATGCCGCTGGTGGCGCGCGACCTGCTGCATGGCGGCGCGCAGACCTACGGCATCATGCTCGGCGCCTTCGGCATGGGCGCGGTGGTCGGCGCGCTCAACATCGGCGAGATCAGGAAGCGGCTGTCCGGTGAGGCCGCGATCCGCACCTGCGCGCTGACCTTGGGCGCGGCCACCGCGGCCGTTGCACTCAGCACCGCGCCGGTGCTGACGGCGGCGGCGCTCGTCATCGCCGGCGCGGTGTGGATGCTGGCGGTGGCGCTGTTCAACATCGGCGTGCAGCTTTCGGCGCCCCGTTGGGTCGCGGGCCGCGCGCTGGCGGCATTTCAGGCGGCGATCTCCGGCGGCATCGCGATCGGCAGTTGGGGCTGGGGCCGCCTCACCGACGCCGCTGGCGTTGAGGTCGCGCTGCTGGTGTCGGGAGCGCTGATGATGGTGTCGCCGCTGCTCGGCCTGTGGCTGCGGATGCCGCCGATCGGGGCCCGCAACGAGGACGGCGAGACCTTGGCCGATCCGGAGGTGCAACTCGAGCTGACGCCGCGCTCGGGGCCGCTGGTGGTCGAGATCGAGTACCGCGTCGCTGAAGACAATGCCCGCGCGTTTCACGACCTGATGCAGGACGTGCAGCTCAGCCGCCAGCGCAACGGCGCCTATGGCTGGTCGATCGCCCGCGACATCGCCGATCCCGAATTATGGACAGAGCGCTATCACTGCCCGACCTGGATCGACTATCTGCGTCAGCGCAACCGCTCGACCCGCGCCGAGCGCGAGCTGCACAAGCGCGCGATCGACTTCCACATCGGCACCGACCCGGTGCGCATCCGCCGCATGCTGGAACGCCCGTTCGGCTCGGTCCGGGCCAAGGAGGATATCGACCGCACCGCCGAGCAGGCACCGGCCGTTGCGTCAGCGGCCCGCAGCGGGCCCTAGAACGGCGGGGGCAAGCGTAGCCTTCGCGAGCTATGTCCGCTTCAGGATCGCTGTCAGCTGCAATCAAGAAACCCGCTACTGCACCTTGATCACGACCTTGCCCTTTGCACGGCCGGTCTCGACATAGGCGAGCGCCTCGGGCGTCTGGGTGAAGGGGAATATCTTGTCGACGACGGGGCGAATCGCGCCGCCATCGATCAACCCGGCGATCTGCTCGAGTTGCCGGCCATCGGCGTGCATGAACAGGAATGAATAGTCAACGCCGAGGCTCTTTGCCCTCTTGCGCACGCTGCGGCTCAACAGCCGGATAACAAGCTTCAGAACGGCGTTCAGCCCGAGAGCCGTGGCAAAGGCCGGGTCGGGCGGCCCCGAAATCGAGACGAGGCGGCCGCCCGGCTTCAGCACGTTCAGGGATTTCGCAAGCGTCTTCGGATCCTGGCTGTGCAGCACGACGTCGTAGCCCGAGAGAACTTTTTCGAAGTCCTGGGTCGTGTAGTCGATCACCACATCGGCGCCGAGGCTGTTGACGAGGGCGGCGTTCTTCGCACTCGTCGTCGTCGCGACCGTCGCCCCCAGATGCTTGGCAAGCTGGATCGCGATCGTACCGACTCCGCCGGAGCCAGCCTGAATGAAGACCTTCTCGCCCGGCTTCACCTTCGCGACATCGACCAGAGCCTGCCACGCCGTCAGCGCGACCAGCGGCACGGACGACGCCTCTTCCATCGTCAGTGTGCGGGGCTTGAGTGCGACATCGTCTTGGTGGATGGCGATGAATTCCGCGAAGGTGCCAATGCGGTGATCTCTTGGCCGGGCATAGATCTCGTCGCCGCCCCTGAAGCGGCTGACCCCATCGCCGACCTTGACGACGGTCCCGGCGACGTCGTGACCGAGCACAAAGGGCAGACGGTAGGGCAGGAAGATCTTGAACTCGCCGTCCCTGACCTTCGAGTCGATCAGGTTCACGGCCGAGGCATGAACGCGAATGAGGACGTCAGCGCTCTGGACCTGCGGATTGGGCCGTTCGACGAGGCGTAGCGGGCCCTTCTTCTTGTACTTCTCGACGACGTAGGCTTTCACTGGGCTCTCCGGTCTGTGTTCCTTGCCTGGCAAGGTTTTGCTTGCGCCGTGCGATCTGCATAAATTCAGGTGTGGTCGAGGCTGATGGCGCCGCGCGTGATGTCATCGGAACGCGCACGAAGCGCGCATCGGGGGTTCATTCAGGCTTAGGAAGCTGATGCGCGCGAAGGCCAGCCAAGGTGCGGATCGCGAGTTTTCCGCTCCGCAGGATGCCACTCGACGCCTCTTCGTCGACTGCGCGGGCCAGTTGGAGCGTCCCGATCAGGGTCGCAAAGATCGCGCATGCCACATCTTCCCTCGCTTCGACATGGGCCGGAAGTGCTTCCGCGAGAAGCAGCACAAGGGCGCGAGACTGTTGGGCATACATGCCGCGCGTCTCTTCCGGCTGCCGCGCAAGCTCCGGTAACAGTGCCGCAGAGGCGCAGCCCTGCCCCGGATGGTCCCGGTGTTCGGGGGAAAGATAGATGTCGATCAAGCGATCGAGTCCCCCTTCGTCCAGCACCTCGCGCAGCCATACGGCCTGCCTGCCGAGGGAGTCGGAGATCGTCTCGCGGACGAGATCGGCCTTCGAAGGGAAGTGGGGATAGAAGGCGCCGTTCGTCAGGCCGGCATCCTTCATGATCGTCGCCAGACCTGAGCCCGCAATTCCATCCGTGCGGAAGCGCTCGACAGCGACGTCCATGATCCTGCGGCGCGACGTGTCCTTTCGGCCCTTTTCGTATCGCATGACGCCTTCGTCCGCATCTCTATTGCATTATGATCATAATATCACTAAACGATCATAATGCAACCCGTCTCTGACGCGAAGTCCGAGATTACGTGAGGAAAACACATGGCCGCCGTAAGAACTGCAATCGTGACCGGGGCATCCTCCGGCATCGGCTACGCTGCCGCCGAAGGTCTAGCCCGCGCGGGTTTCACGGTGTTCGGAACAAGCCGGAAGATCGCCAATGACGGCCCCCAGGGCGTCACGATGCTGGCCTGCGACGTCACCGACGAGGCGTCGGTTTCTGCGCTGATCGCAGACGTCGTCTTGAGGGAGGGGAAGATCGACCTCCTCGTCAACAACGCCGGCATCGGCATGTTCGGCGGCGCAGAGGAATCCTCGATCCCGCAATCGCAGGCGCTCTTCGACGTCAATGTCTTCGGCGTGATGCGGATGACGAATGCGGTACTGCCGGTGATGAAACGCCAGGGCGGCGGCCGCATTCTCAACATCGGCTCCATCCTCGGGGTCATCCCGGCGCCGTACTCGGCGCATTACTCGGCCGCCAAGCATGCGATCGAGGGCTATTCGGAATCGCTCGACCACGAGGTCCGGGCCTTCAATGTCCGCGTTTCCGTCATCGAACCGGCCTATGTCCGCACCGTTTTCGATCAGAACGGCATGGAGCCCGACCAGCAGAAAGCCGAATACGATCAGGCGCGTATGGCTGTCGCGGCGCTGCTGCGGGATGTCATGCCCAAGGCCGACCTGCCGGATGTCGTCGTGAAGGTGATCATCAAGGCAGCGAGCGATCAGGTCCCGCGCCGGCGCTACACCGCAGGCAATGCGGCGCGCATGGTCAGTCTGCTGCGCCGATTCGCAACCGCCGGACTATTCGACAAGACCCTGCGCAAGCAGTTCCGCCTCGCGTAGTCAGACGCTTCCGACCGCCTTCGGGCGGGCCGCACCAGTTCGCGAAAATTGCTGTCCGTGCTGCGGGACGGACCTTACTGCCCGTGCTCGGTCAGCACCTTTTCGCAAGCCTTCGACAGCTTGGCCCGATGCTCCTTGAGACAGGCCAGCACCGCCTGATCGCCGTTGTTCATCACCGCGCGGCAATGCCGCGAGACGTCGCGCGCGCAGGCATCCTGGCCGGGCTGCTGCTGGGCTGAGGCCGCCGACGCCATCAGGACCAGAGGAATGATCGCTAGGATTTTGTTCATGACTGGCGCCTCGCTCCCGGCATTGAAAGGTTGGCGGCGCTTTTAGTGGTCACAACCGGCCGTCGCAAGCGCCGCGGTCGCAGCCGGGGCGCGCAGGGGAGCCAAGAGCGGTTCCTCAATTGGCGTCGTTGACCTCGGCGACCTTGCCGCTGCGCCGGGAGACCTCCTTGTCGAGCACGGCGCGGCAGCCGGAGCTGAGCGACGAGCGGTTCTTGATCATGCAGGCGGTGATCGCCGGGATGTTCGGGATCTCGCTGCTGCACAGGCGGAAGGCGTCGCCGGTGCACATCTGCTGCGCTTCGGCGCTGAAGGCGAAGCTCGCAGTCGAGGTGAAGGCCGAGACGGCGGCGACGCTGATGGCGGTCAGAACGGCCTTTCGCAGAACATTGGTGGACGTCGTCATGGCTGGCTCCCATTGGCGCCGCATGTTTGCGGAGCCGCGTGTTTCAATGCGCCCATCATGGCCTGATCGCTCTCTAGCAACCGTGATGCGGGTCACGCCAGATCCAAACCTGGTCGGCAGTTCCGGCAGGCCGATGGCCGCGGCGACACGTCGCTCCGGTGAACTGCCGCTTCGGCGCCGGCATCATTCTGGAAATCTTGCCCGATCCTGGTCGTGTTGGCACCGCGTTAAGGAATCGTTGGCACTAATGGAAGCTAATTGAAGGAGCCGGACAGCGTTGCGTCCGCCATCGAGTGTCTCGCGCTTTCGGGAAGAGTAACCATGCGTAATGCGTTAGGCTTGCTGCTGGCCACCGTCGTCGCGGCGTTGGCGATCACCGGTGTCTGGTACTACGTATCGAAGCCCAGCGCCGCCAAGGCCGCCGCGCAGAGCGCAGCGGCGAGGCCGTCCGAGCCGTCGCCGCCGCCTCCGGCGCGAGTCGCCGCCAAGGCCGGCGCCAAGGACGATGTCGAGATGACCGGCACGATTTCCACGCGCATGGCGGCAAGCGCGCCGGCGCCCGTGCAGCCCAAATCGACCTGCGCCAATCCGGACGCGCTCGGCATCTCCCGCACCGTCATGGTCGACACCACCGGCGGCCCCGGTTTCGGCCTCGACCATTTCAAGCAGTTCGACTTCCTCGCCGACCACGAGGTGGTGCTGACCTTCGACGACGGCCCGTGGCCGGTCAACACGCCGGCGGTGCTGAAGGCGCTGGCCGACGAATGCACCACCGGCATCTTCTTCACGATCGGCAAGCATGCGACCTATCATCCGGAGATCCTGCGCCAGGTGCTGGCCGCTGGGCATGTCGTCGGCGTTCATACCTGGTCGCACGCCAATCTGAACGGCAAGAAGATGACCGACGAGACGGCGAAGGAGGAGCTCGAGAAGGGCTTCAGCGCGGTCAAGTTCGCGCTCGGCACCAACCCGGCGCCGTTCTTCCGCTTCCCGCAACTGCAGCACCGGCCCTCTGCCGTGGCCTATCTCGGAAGCCGCAATGTCGCGATGTTCTCCTGCGACGTCGACAGCTTCGACTTCCGCTCCAAGGATGCCGACCAGGTCGTCAACACCGTGATGACCGGGCTCGACAAGAAGGGCAAGGGCATCATCCTGATGCACGACTTCCAGAAGAACACTGCGCTGGCGCTGCCGACCCTGCTGCGGCGGCTCAAGGCCGGCGGCTACAAGGTGGTTGCGATGAAGCCGAAGGGCACGCTCGACACGCTCCCGGAATATGACGCGATGATCGGCCAGGATCCGAAGCTGCCGACGACAATGACCAATGCGCGGCCGATCTCGAGCGTGATCCAGACCATCTCGCAGTGATGCTCCGCTGCAGGGTCTCCTCGCGCGAAAGGCCGGGCATTCGCCCGGCCTTCTTCGTTTGTCGCCTGTCGCCGGCCGCTCACCAATAGATGCCGTGGCGATGCAGCTCGCGGACGATCCGGGCTTCAGTCCAGCTCTTGCGGCGCGTCCGGTCGGAGCGCGCCGATTTCGACCGCCGCGATGATTTCTGCACCGAGCGGGTCGGCTCGGGCGCCGGCGTCGCAGCGGCGACGGCGGGCTGTGGTGGCGTCGTTGCGGCGACCGGAGCCGCGGGAGCCGCAGGCGCAACCGGTTGCGCAATCGGCTGGACCTGGACCGCGGCTGCTGGCACCGGCGCCGGCGTGACGGTGACCTCGCCGGCCTGCTGGACATAGCTCGGACGCGGTGCCGGAGCGGCGGCATCGCTCGACGTCATCGACAGGTTGCGTGTTCCCTCGGCCTGTGCGGCCGCGGCGGACGCGAGCATCATGGCTCCGATCAGGATCATCTTGCGCATCGTGAAAGCTCCCCTCGTTGACTGAGAGGAGGTTTAGACGCCGGCGCGACCGTCCGATGTGACCGCGGTCACGCTCGGCCCTGCAAGCGCGAATGGAGCCGGGATCTCGGCACACGTCATTGCGGACCGGCGCACCATTTTTCTCGAACCCTTTTCGCCGCCGCGGCGACTTCCGTTCAGGACGCGGGAGCTCGGGACGAGCCCATCCGGACAAGCGACCGACTGCAGCATTTGCGCGGTGGCGCCCGCGGCAGTCCTGCTTACCTGACTTTTGCTACCAAATGACCGTCACGACGCGGTGCTTCATGGGGGCCAGGGCGATCTCAAGATTGAGGTATGATTGTATGTATACGTCCTGTTCGTTGGTGCTGGTTCAGAAGATTCGCCGAATCCGATAGTCAGGGCGATCGATTCGGAGGGAGGATGCGCGCATGGGCCGGGTGATCGTTGCGATGTTCATGGCGGCCGTGACGTTGCTGGCCGCCAGCGGGCAGGGCCGGGCGCAGTCCGGCGACAACAGCGTCGAGGAGATCTATATCGCGCGGAGCGTGCGCCAGGGCCGCGTCGTGCCGTCGGATTTCTGCGCGCCGACCAAGACCGGCTTCGCGCCGGCGCTGGAGGATCAGCTCTCGATCCGCGCCGTCGGGGTCCGGCCGGCTGACGGCCGCATGACCGACACCGGCGACAAGAGCATCGGCGAGATGCGGGTCTGCATCGGCCAGGCGATGGATCCGACCCTGCTCGGCACCTACACCGAGGGCCAGCTCAACGGCATCGCATTCACCGGCATCGGCGATTGCCGGCTGGTGCGCGGCAATCTGCCGGAGGACGGCCTGCTCACCCACCGCTGCTTCCTGGCGCTGTCGGGCCTGCCTGAGCCGTATGTCGGCGGCTTCCTGGTCTCGAGCTCGCTGTATTCGAAGACGCCGTTCGGCACCGAAAGTTCGCCGCCGGGCTACGCCCAGGCCGGCATCCTGGTCATCCGCCTCTGGAGGAAGCGGCTGCCCTGAGGCCGCCGTTCGCGCGCTCAGGCCGGCGAGAAGGTCTGCACGAAGGCGCGCACCGCCGCGGACACCTTGTCCTCCGAGACGTGCCAGGCGGCGCCGTCGTCGGCGGCGAAGAAGCTGGAGGCGTTGGAGCCGGCCCAGCGGAACACCTCGAACGACGGCCAGTACCAGATGTCCTCGAGGTTCGAATTGTTGACGACCTCGTGCGCGACCAGCCGCATCGTGCTCTTCGACAGGCAGTCGGCCTGCACCACCGATTCATATTCGAACGAGGTCAGCAGCGGCACCGGCGACACGGTGACGATCACCTTGATGCCTGGCCGGATGCTGCGGATGAACTCGATCAGATAGAGCACGTTGTCGACGTTCTCCTGCACGCTGGCGGTGCGGAACTTGTACTTCTCCGCCAGCGCCCGCGAGTTCAGCGCGGTCGGCCGCGGCAGCACGAAGGCGCCGGTCTCGCGGTCGAAGAACGCCGCGGCGACGCCGAGCGTCAGGATGAAGACATCGGCCTGCTTGATGACGGCCAGCGTGTTCTCCTTGCTCGATCCCGGCGGCAGCAGCTCGACGATGCGCTCGCGGATCTCCGGATCGATCTTGGCGTCGCGCAGCCAGTCGACGAACACGCGGTTGGCGAAGGTCGTGTTGATGTACTCCGAGATCTCCATGTGGTGGCTGGCATAGCCACTGTCGGTGAGGCTCTTGGAGAGATTGCGCGCGAAGCACGAGCCCATGGTGAAGAAGCGCGTGCTCTTGTCGAGGAATTTCGGCGCGGCGGCGAGGTTCACCGCGATGTGGTTGGTGATCAGCGTCTGCAGGTCGCCAAGGAAGTCCTTGGTCTCCGGATAGCGTCCGACCTTGGCGCGGCCCTTGGCTTCCTTGGCCTTGCCCTTCTTGGCGTTCGACCGCGCGAGCTCCAGCGTCTCGCGGTTGATCGGGTTGTCATAGGCCGGGTTGAGCTTGATCGCCTTTTCCAGCGCCGCGACCGCTTCCTCGAATTCGTTGCCCTGGGTCAGGATCTCGCTGAGCGAGAAATAATCGGCCGCCTGGTTGGAGGCGTGGGCGAGCTTGCGGAACAGCTCCATCGAGCGCGTGAACGGCCCGACATGGCTGCAGCGCACGGCCGCACTGCGGATCAGGTGCAGGTTGCCCTCGCTCGGCTCGTCGAAGATCTCCGGATGCTCGTCGAGGATCGCCAGCATCATGTCGCGCGCCTCGGCACGCTTCTTGTGCGAGCCGTCGTCGATCAGCTGCGCATAGATGAAGCGCGCGTTGATGTCCTTGGGGTCGAGCTCGAGCAGCTTCTGGAACGCGAGCTGGGCGCTGACGAAGTCCTTGTCCTCGATGTATTTGTAGGCGAGCGTCCGGATCTGGCCGACGATGGATTGAAACTGGGTGTGGTTGTCGAGGGCAGTCGTGCTCATGTCGCGGGTTCGCCTTTGTCTCGCGTTGCGTCTTCGGCCGTTGGTCCGGCGCCGCTGCCAGCAGCCGGTGCATCGCCAGTGCCGGTCGTATCGTCACGCGCACAGGTGCCATGCCCTCGCGAGAGACGTCCCACCATGACCTCTGGATACTGATCGCCACCGGCTTGGCCGCTGGCGTACGCCCGAGCGCAACCGGCACCTGCGGGATTCGAACGCCTCGGACGCGCTCGTCCGGATCGCCGCCAGCCGCCAGTGCGGGCATTCATCCCGCCGCTCGCGCCGAACGATGGCGCGATTTGGGTTAAGCAATTCTTAACCGGCAAATGCAGCGCGGCGAGCGGGCGGGTCAGGAAAGGAGAGATGGGGACGGAAGGAGAGGCTGGTGCCGCAAGAGGGACTCGAACCCCCGACCCCGTCATTACGAATGACGTGCTCTACCAGCTGAGCTATTGCGGCGAACCATAGCGGCGAGCGCCCGGCACGGGGACGGACGACGCGATCGCGCTCCTGATATCGGGCGAACGGCCCGTTGGCAAGGACAACGCGCGCCGCCGCGGCGCGGAAACGAACCGGTGTGACCCGGAACGGCGGGGCTGGTTGCCCTCAGCCGCCGAACCGTGACCAGAACCCGCGCCAGCCGCCGGCCTGGGCCTTGGGTGCGATCTGCTCGGCGAACTCGTCGCGGGGCTGGTCGTCGTCGTCGACGCCGGGATCGTCCGGCGGTCGCATGATCGGGACGATCGCCTGGATCGGCGTCTCCGCCGGCCTGGCGAGATCGTTGCGGGTGCGGAACAGCGGCGTCGGCGCGGTGGCCGCGGTCTCGGCCGGCTTGGCGGCCACGGCATCCGGCTCGGCCTCGGTCTCCGGCTCCGATTCGGCCTCGGCGGGGCCCGCGGCCTGCAGCGGCGGCGCCGGCTCGGAGGCGATGGCCGTGGCCTCGATCAGCCGGCTATCCTCAGCCGTGTCCACAGGGATATCCACGGGCTTGTCGACAGGCTTGTCCACGGCCTCGACCGGCTTTTCGGCCTGCTCGGGCTCGGCGGCCGCCGCCGGCCGCGGCGGCTCGTTGTCCTGCACGGCCGGCGTGATCACCACGGGCTCGGGTGTGGCCTCGCGCGGCGGCTCGACCGCGGCTTCGGTCACGGCGGGCCGGGCCGGCGGCGCCAGCACGGCTTCGGCGAAGGCCGAGCTTTCGATCACGCTGCTGCGCTCCGAGGGCAGGCTCGCCACCGGCGTCTGCCATTGGAAGGCGTCGAGCCGGCCGGTGACCGGCGAGATCGGCTGCCAGCGATCGCTGACATAACCGTCCGCGGTCCAGGCCGGGTCGTGGCGGGCGCGCACCGCGCGCAGCGCCCATTCCCGCGCCTTGCCGGCGTCGCCATGCTCGGTGCGCTCCAGCTCGGCCATCAGCATCGCCACGCGCTGGGTCGGGTCCTCCGTGAACGGCGCCAGCGCTTCGCGGGCGCGGCCGAATTCGGCGGCGTCGATCGCCGCGCGCGCCACCGCCAGCGCGCCTTCGACATGGCCGGGCGTGCGCGCGGCCAGGTTCTCCACCCGCGCCAGCCGCTGCGTGGCCGAATCGCCGAGCCGCACATGGGCGTAGGCGTCGGCGAGATCCGGATGCGGGCACGCCGCCCAGGCGGCCTCGATGATCTTCATCGCGCGCCGCACCTGGTGCGCCTCGCTCTCGAACTTCGCCGCGAGCACCGCGGCCGGCACCAGGGTCGGCGCCAGCTTCACCGCCTCCATCGCGCTCGAGCGCGACAGGTCGCGGTCGCCGGTCTCCAGCGCCAGCGCGCGCGCCGTCAGCAGCACGCCGCGCTGACGGCGGTAGGTCGGCTTGTCGATCATGCCGGCGGTGTAGTTGCCGTCGAGGATCGAAAGCGCACCGTCCCAGTCGGCCTCGGCGCAGCGGAAGCCGAGCACGGCATGCGAGGCCCAGGTGGCGTTGGGCGCCAGCCTGAGCGCCTCGTCGGCAATCATCACCGCGGCATAGGCGTCGTCGGCGCGCTGCGCCTCGATGAACAGGCCGCGCAGGCCGAGCAGGCGGGTGTCCTGGCGCTCGGCCATGGCGCGGAAGGCGCGCCGGGCGCCGTCGCGGTCGCCTTCGAGCTGCGCCGCCTGGGCGTGCAGGAGAAGCGTCAGCGGATCGTCGCCAGCCAGCCGCTTGGCGGTGTCGGCGTGCTGCCGCGCCGCGGTCGAATCGCCGTGGCCGATCGCGAGCAGGCCGTGGGTGATGGCGTGCCGTCCGCGCTGATGCCGGCGGGCGCGGTGCGCCTTGCGGATACGGCCGGGTGCCCGCAGCAGCGCGCTGATCAGGTTCCACAGCGCGACGCAGGCGGCGATGGTGAGGCCGAGCGCGAGCACGAACACCGGCAAGGTCATGGCGATCCGCCACGGGCCCCAATTCAAGACGACGTCGCCCGTCTGCTCGGCGACCCAGGCCGAGCCCGCAGCGGCGAGCCCGACCAGGATGAGGAAAATGACGATCCGGAACATGGGCGTCCTATTGCGCGGGTTTGGCGAGCGCGGTCATCGCGTCGTCGGCGAATTTGCGGGCGGCCGACAGCGCCGCGTCGCGGGCATCGGCGCGGGCGAGCCAGTCATTGGCGGGGGCGCGATCCCCAGGCGAGAGCCCCTTCAGCTCGCGGCGGGCCTCGGCGAAATCGTTGCGCAGCGCCGCCGCGGTGATCCGTGCCACGACCGCGCCGCGATCGGTGCCGGCGCCGTCGGTGCGCTCGACCTTGACCAGGCTCGAGGCGCCGGCCGAGAGCTTGCTGAGGATCGAGGTCCCCGTGGTGCTCTCGGGCGCCGGCGGCGAGAGCTTCGGCACGATGGTGAGCAGCTCGCGGCTCAGTGCCGCGGGGCTCGGCACGCCGGTCGTGGCGAACGCCTCCAGCGGCTTCAGCGCGGCCGCGTCGGGCGCCAGAGATTTGGCGGTGGTCAGCGCCGCTCCATAGGGATCGCCGTGACGGACGGCGACGTCGAGCAGGGTCGCGGCGACCACGCGGCGCAGCGGCGCGTCGTCGGCCGGCTTGGCCGCCTCTGCCGCCTCGGAGATCCTGGCGCGCTCCTGTGCCAGCGCCGCGCTCTGGCTCTTGCTCGCCCGCTCCAGCGCGTCGATGCGTGCGGTCAGGCCGGAGAGATCGACCGGCTCGGGTGCGGGCGCCGGCGCGGAGCCGTCGCGCGGCTGCGCCCGGACGTCGTTGAGGGCGGCCACGGTCTTGTCGGCCTGCGCGCGCAGGCCGGCGATGTCGTTACGCAGCGCTGCCATCGCCTTGTCGGCGGCATCGAGCCGGCCGGTCACGGCGCCATCCGGCTTGCCGATGCGCTGCTCCAGCCCGGCGACGCGGGAGGTGAGCTCGTCGACCGCCGTGGCTTGCGGCGAGATCGCCGAGGGCGGTGCGACCTGCGGCCAGCCCAGCATCCAGCCGACGCCGATGACCAGCGCGGCCGCGGCCGCGCCGGAGAACGGCGCGATGATCCAGGGCGAGATCGGGCGGGGTGGCGGCGTCATGCGCGGCGGCTCGGCCGCAGCAATGGTCTCCTCGGCCCTGTCATCGGCGGCAGCAGCCGCTTCGGCGTCCGGCGCCATATGCGGGTGCGATTCGGCGGCGGTCTCCGACGATCCTTCGGCCATCGCCGCCGCAGGAGCGGACCATGGCGAGGCGGTCGGCCGCTCGGCCGCGCTCTCGCTGGCCGACGGGCGCTCCTCGCGTGAGGTCGGCTCCAGGTCGATGGTCGGCGGTGGCCGTTTCGGCCGCCCGGTGTCGGAGGCCGGTGCAGCGGTGTCGGGTTCATCGACCATGGTGGAAGTTCCCTGGCTGAGGCAAGATTGAGCAGGCCCTCTTACGCCATTCACGACCGTAGCGCACGGGTCAGGCCCTCCAGCATGTCGTTTTCATCCGGATGCGCCGCGATTGTGACCTGGGTGGCGCCGGCCTCGCGCAGCACCTCGGCGACATTGGCCGACAGGCAGCCATGGGGCACCGCCAGCGCCGAGATTTCGACGCCATCGGCCCGGATGGCGGCCACGAATGCCGCGGCACTCCGCCGCGAATAATGCAGCACCGCCTCGATCCGGTTGGCTGCGAAGGCCGCGCAGACGTCGCGCGGCAGCGCCGCGACCGGCGCCATCCGATAGACGGTCTGGGTGACCACATCGAAGCCGCGCTCGGCGAGCTCGGAAGCGAGGTCGCGCGAGATGTCGGCGCCGGCGAGATAGAGCAGGGTGGCCTTGGCGTCGACGACGCCGCTGTCTGCGATCAGGTCGCGCAACGCCGCCGCATCGGCCGCGGCCGAGATCACCTGCGTGAAGCCGGCCTCGCGTGCGGCTGCGGCGGTCCGGTCGCCGACCGCGAACAGCGGCAGGCGCAGCAAGGCGGACGCCCTGAGCTGCGGCGCCGCCGCGCGCAGCGCGTTCGATGACGTTACGATGAGTCCGGCGGCATCGCCGCCGACGTCCGGCGGCATCGCGACCGGCTCGAAGCGCAGCATCGGCGCCAGCAGCACCTCGAAGCCGCGCGCGCGCAGGGCGCTCGCGGTGTGTTCATTGTCCGGGGCGGGACGGGTCACCAGCACGGCCATGTGCTATGCTCCCGTCGAACACGGATCGGCCGGGCTGCAACGGACGGACGATTGCACCTGGCGACCTCGTGGTGTTAGGCGGTTCTGCGCACTCATAATGACCAAAAGGGTTGAGATTGGGTAACGAATCGCAAACGCTCGTGCTGGGCATCGAAACCACCTGCGACGAGACCGCCGCGGCCGTGGTGGCGCGTGATTCGGACGGCAAGGGGCAGATCCTCTCCAACGTGGTGCGCTCGCAGACCGACGAGCACGCCATCTATGGCGGTGTGGTTCCAGAGATCGCGGCGCGCGCCCATGTCGACATGCTCGACCATCTCATCGACGCGGCGATGCGCGAGGCCGGCATCGACTATGCCGCGCTCGGCGGCGTCGCGGCGGCCGCCGGCCCCGGCCTGATCGGTGGCGTCATCGTCGGCCTCACCACCGCCAAGGCGATCGCGATGGTGCACGACACGCCGCTGATCGCGGTCAACCATCTCGAGGCGCATGCGCTGACGCCGCGCCTCACCGATGCAATCGACTTCCCCTATTGCCTGTTCCTGGCCTCCGGCGGCCACACCCAGATCGTCGCAGTCGCCGGCGTCGGCGACTACGTCCGGCTCGGCACCACCGTCGACGACGCGATGGGCGAGGCGTTCGACAAGGTCGCGAAGATGCTGGGCCTGCCCTATCCGGGCGGACCGCAGGTCGAGCAGGCCGCGCGCAATGGCGACGCCGCGCGCTTTGCCTTCCCGCGTCCGATGCTGGGCCGCAGCGATGCCAATTTCTCGCTGTCCGGGCTGAAGACGGCCGTGCGCAACGAGATCGGCCGGCTCGACAAGGTGAGCGAGCAGGACATCGCCGACCTCTGCGCCAGCTTCCAGGCGGCGGTGCTGGACTCGACGGCCGATCGCCTGCGCGTCGGCCTCGACCTGTTCAAGCAGCGCTTCGGCGCGCCGACTGCCTTGGTCGCCGCCGGCGGCGTCGCCGCCAACCAGGCCATTCGTGGCGCGCTCGACGACGTCGCGCAGCAGGCTGGCACGCGGCTGATCATGCCGCCGCCCGCGCTCTGCACCGACAATGGCGCCATGATCGCCTGGGCCGGACTGGAGCGCCTCGCGCTCGGCCTCGTCGATGGCATGGACGCCGCCCCGCGGGCGCGCTGGCTGCTGGATGCGAATGCCAGCGTGCCCGGCAAGTTCGCGAATACGCGCGCGGGGTTTTGAGGGTGATGGAATTGCTTTTTCATTCTGCACCAAGCGGCTGGATCGCCCTCGGCTGTGATGTGGCAAGCTCCTGCACCACACGCGGTGCGCTCCCCTCCCCCTTGCGGGGAGGGGTCGGGGGTGGGGGTGGCTCCATAAAGATTCTCGCTCGTGGCACCCCCCTCCCCAACCCTCCCCCGCAAGGGGGGAGGGAGCGCAGCCGAATCCGCGGCGAATGACTCGTTTCCAAACGATCTCCGTCATCGGCGCCGGTGCTTGGGGCACCGCGCTCGCCGCTGTCGCGGCGCGCGCCGGGCGTGACGTCACGCTCTATGCCCGCGATGCCGACCACGCCGCGCGCATCGGCGCTGCCCGTGAGAACCCGCGCCTTCCCGGCATTCCCCTCGCGTCGCGCATCGCCGTCACCGCCGATCTCGCCGAGGCCGCGCGTGCCGATGCCATCCTCATCGTCGTCCCCGCGCAGCATCTGCGCGGCGCCGTCATGCATCTCGCCCCGCTGCTTGCACCCGCCACGCCGCTCGTCGCCTGCGCCAAGGGCATCGAGCACGGCACCCATAAATTCATGACCGAGGTGATCGCGGAGGCCGCGCCGAACGCAGTCCCGGTGATCCTGTCCGGCCCGAGCTTCGCCGACGACGTCGCGCGCGGGCTCCCGACCGCGGTGACGCTCGCCGCGCCCGACGAGGCGCTCGCGGCTGATCTCGTCCATGCGCTGGGCTCGCCGACCTTCCGGCCCTATCACTCCACCGACGTGCGTGGCGTCGAAATCGGCGGCGCCGCCAAGAATGTGCTGGCGATCGCTGCCGGCATCGTTTCCGGCCGCAAGCTCGGCGCCTCGGCGCTGGCGGCGCTGACCACGCGCGGCTTCGCCGAGCTGGTGCGGCTCGGCCGCGCCTATGGCGCCCGCAGCGAAACGCTCACCGGCCTGTCCGGCCTCGGCGACCTCATCCTGACCTGCGCCGGCCCGCAATCGCGCAACTTCGCCGCCGGCCTCGCGCTCGGCCGCGGCGAGCCGCTCCCTGCTGGCAAGCTCGCCGAGGGACAATACACCGCGCCGGTGCTGGTCGAGCTCGCCGCGTCGCGCGGCGTCGAGATGCCGGTGGCGCAGGCGGTGGCCGCCATTCTCGCCGGCACCGTGACGATCGATGCCGCGATCGAGGCGCTGATGATGCGCCCGTTCAAGGCGGAGGAGTGAGCGTTCTGGCTGCGCACCACATTCACCCCTCACCCTGAGGAGCCCGCCGCAGGCGGGCGTCTCGAAGGGGGAGGCCCTGATCCGGCCTCATGGTTCTCGGGGCGATGCGAGAGCATCGCCTGAACGCGCCTGCGGCGCTCCTCACCATGAGGGTTGAGCGCAGAGACCGGCGCCGCGTCATCGCTGGGCAAAAGCGCAGCGCCCCGGCTCTAAGGTGTTGACCCGGCCGTTGTCGTCTTCTTTGATCCGGCCGCCGAGCGAGGCCGTATTCCGCTCGAGACTGGCGCGACGTGATCTGAGGATCTTGCACATATGAACTACTGGCTGGTGAAATCCGAACCCTCGGTATGGTCGTGGGACCAGCAGGTGGCGAAGGGGGCCAAGGGCGAAGCCTGGACCGGCGTGCGCAACTACACGGCGCGGCAGAACCTGGTGGCGATGAAGAAGGGCGACCTCGCCTTCTACTACCATTCCAACGAGGGCAAGGAGATCGTCGGCATCGCCGAGATCATCAAGGAAGCCTATCCCGACCCGACCGACAAGACGGGCAAGTTCGTCTGCGTCGACATCAAGGCGCACAAGCCCTTCAAGACCCCGGTGACGCTCGCCGCGATTAAAACTGACAAGAAGCTGTCGGAGATGGCGCTGGTGAAGCAGTCGCGGCTCTCGGTGCAGCCGGTGACGGCGGAGGAGTGGAAGCACATATGCAAGCTGGGCGGCGTGTAGGGCGCAAGGGCTTGTGAGACACGCAAGGCGTTAGCGCCATTCGTGGTAGCTCCGGACCTGCGGCTGCCATGGGCAGGCTGCGTCCTTTCAGGCGCCGCGCTATGATGCTACGTTCAGTTGTAGCAGGGAGCACCTGCTTCCTGCTCCATACCGAACAGGAGACCGACATGTCTGACAGCGTCTACAAAGTCATCGAGCTGATCGGTACCAGCAGCGAATCTTGGGAAAAGGCGGCCGCGAACGCGGTCGAACAAGCTGCGAAAACACTCCGGGACCTGCGCGTTGCAGAAGTCGTCAAGCTCGACATGCAACTCGATGCGAAGGGGAAAGTCGAAGCCTATCGGGCCAAGCTCAACGTGTCGTTCAAGTTCGAAGGCGCATGAGCTGACCATCGACCTGCGTTGTCGTTCGCCGGCGTATCGGCCGCGGCAAGGTTTGAGCCTGCAATCCGGTGTCGTGCCCGCCATCGGGGGCATGACCGTGGACGTCTCGGTTCGGCTTCCCGGGGGATGGCGAGGCGGGACGGACCACAAGCCTGTCATACGGAAATTGCCCGTCGCGCCGGTTATGTCGCAGGGCGCGCCGCTGCACGACGATCGGGAGTTCGGATCAGAGATCGAGACCTTTCTTCCTCAGTTCATCGACCATCTGCTTCCTGATCTCTTCGCCGAGAGCTTGACCAAATTTCTGCCCGGCAATGCTCGACTCCTGGGTGACGGACGGCAGCTTCTGCAGGACTCTTTGACCTGTCGGGGTCCTGTAGAACTCAGCCATGGTCCGGAGGTCGTCCGCCGAGAAGTTCCTGGCATAGACGACCGCGATCGCATCCGAGAATTCGGAAACCCTGCCCTGAAAGGCCTGGGTGAACTTCGGGATCAACGCATCATATTGCAGAGCGACCTCGGCGCGCCCCTGGACGATCGTCGGTCTCAGGTTCTTCAGAACGATCGGCAACAGGGCTGTCGCCTGGTCATTCAGATGCATCACGGAGACCAGCTCTTTCGCGGCCGCCAAGGACTCCTGTGATGTCGCTTGGGCTCTTGCCGATGGCGGGGTTGCGGCGGTGAGCCAAATGGCGGAGGCGACGACGACGTACCGACAGCGATGCTTCATCCTGATCCCCCATGTGCCGGCTGCAGCGGCGATCGCTGTTACGGCCGGGTTCCAATTCTTAAGATCAGCCGGAGCCAGCGAACAGTATTGCTAAGCTGTGTTTTCTGCCGCTGCAACCGGATTGGCATCCCCCGCGCTATTGTGCGGATCAAAGCCTGCTCGGTTGCCCGTCGGGCAGTTTCCGCATTCCCGGCATGCGCCAATTGCCCGTCGAGTTAGTTTGCCGCAGTCGCGCCGGCTTGTGTCGTCGGGCAAATCACCGTCACATTTCCGCGCATCCTGTTGCCGCATGAGGGGCGTTTCGCGACCGTCACGGACCGTTGGCAGTGGGAGGCGATGGGCGTGTGTTGCCGCAGCGTAGTTCAGTCTGCGCGGACGAACGGCGATGTACGCACGGTCAAGTCGCGCGGTCCTGATATCCCGATGCTGATATCAAGCGGGTGCTGATGCTAACGTGTCGCGCTCGTGATGGTGGCCAACAAGCCCGGCGCGCCAAGGAGAACGCGAAGCAGCCGTTAAAACCGTTGCGCAGGGAGGGCCGGGTGTGTTCGGCCAGACCTGTGGTACCTGCCGCCAGCATTTTCTTTCGCTGGCGGGCCACGGGCGCGGCCAGCGCCCGGCCTTCCCTGCGCCCTCATGATTCGAGGGCGGTGAGTTTCAGCACAGCTCGGGCGCATCGTGTCGCGAGAACGAGATTGTTCGCCTTCGAGCTGCTTCTCGGAGGCAACGCCGGGCGCGCCAACCACAGCTGTCGTCCCGGGCAAGCGCGAAGCGCGCCGACCCGGGATCCATAACCACAGGGTTCAGTTGTCTTGCACGGGACTCGCAGCCTGCCTCTTACAAACATCGCGCGGTATGGGTACCTGCGTTCGCAGGGACGACACCGGTTATTTGGCGCGCGCTCGGCCCTCACGATCCAAACAAAAAGAAAGGGGCCCCAGCTTGCGCTGGAGCCCCTCAACGGTCAGGGCATTGCCGGGTATTTGCCCGAACCGAAGTTGCGGACCTGGTCGCGTACGACCAAGTCCCGGGAGAACTCAGTAGTTGTAGGCGCGCTCGCCGTGGTCGGTGATGTCCAGACCCTCGCGCTCCTGCTCCACGGTCGGGCGCAGGCCGATGACCACGTCGACGACCTTGTAGAGGATCGCCGAGCCGACACCCGACCACACCAGCGTGGCGACGACAGCCTTGAGCTGCGCCAGCATCTGCGTGGCGAAGTCGTAGGTGCCGGCGTTGTTGCCGGTGATGTTGGTGTAGTCGGTGATGCCGACGCCGCCCAGCGCCGGGTTGACCAGGATGCCGGTGGCCAGAGCGCCGATGATGCCGCCGATGCAGTGCACGCCGAACACGTCGAGCGCGTCGTCATAGCCGAGCGCGTTCTTCACGGTGGAGACGAAGAACAGGCAGACCGGCGAGACGATCAGGCCGAGCACCAGCGCGCCGATCGGGCCGGCATAGCCGGAGGCCGGGGTGACGGCGACGAGGCCTGCGACCGCACCCGAGCAGATGCCGAGCAGCGAGGGCTTGCCCTTGACCGCCCATTCGCAGAGCAGCCAGGACAGCGCCGCACCGGCGGTGGCGACCATGGTGTTGACGAAGGCCAGCGCGGTGACGCCGTTCGACTCCAGGTTCGAGCCGGCATTGAAGCCGAACCAGCCGACCCACAGCAGCGCGGCGCCGATCATGGTCATGGTCAGCGAGTGCGGAGCCATCAGCTCCTTGCCGTAGCCGGTGCGCTTGCCGATCAGAACCGCGCCCACCAGACCGGCGATGCCGGCGTTGATGTGAACGACGGTGCCGCCCGCGAAGTCGAGGGCGCCAGCGCCGGCGAGCCAGCCGACAGCGCCGGTGACTTCGTCGAGCTTGGCCTGGGCAGCGGTCTTGGCGGCAGCGTCGCCAGCGGCAGCGAGAGCCTTGGCAGCAGCAGCGATGTCATCGGGAGCTGCGATGAACCAGACCCAGTGCGCGATCGGGAAGTAGATGAAGGTCACCCAGAGCAGGATGAACAGCATCACCGCCGAGAACTTGATGCGTTCGGCGAAGGCGCCGACGATCAGGGCCGGGGTGATCATCGCGAAGGTCATCTGGAACACGAAGTAGGCCAGCTCCGGGATCACCACGCCGTTCGAGAAGGTCGGAACGGTCGAGTTGGCGTCGACGCCGTGCAGGAAGGCCTTGGAGAAGCCGCCGACCCACGAGGTCATGCTGCCGCCGTCGGTGAAGGCGAGCGAGTAGCCGTAGAGCGTCCAGATCACGCCGACCATCGCAACGATGGCGAACACCTGCGTGAGGACCGAGGCCATGTTCTTGGTGCGGACGAGGCCGCCATAGAACAGCGCGAGGCCGGGGATGGACATCATCAGGACGAGCGCGCTGGACACGAGCATCCAGGCGACGTCGCCCTTGTTGGGAACGGGGGCGGCTGCGGCAGCGGCGGCAGGCGCGTCCTCGGCGAACGCCACATCGGCGAGGCCTGCGACGCAGAGCCCTGCAATTGCGAGCGTAACCCATCCCGCGCTGGTTGGACGCTTGAACGTCATTTTATTGTACTCCGTAAGTGTTCTGGTTTGAGCGCGAAATCAAAGGGCCGCAGCGTCCGCTTCGCCGGTGCGGATGCGCACGGCGTGGTCGAGGCTGATGACGAAGATCTTGCCGTCGCCGATCTGACCGGTCTTGGCGGCCGAGCTGATCGCATCGATGGTCTTGTCGACCTGGTCGGAGGGGATCGCGACCTCGATCTTGATCTTGGGCAGGAAGCTCACCGCATATTCGGCGCCGCGGTAGATTTCCGTATGACCTTTCTGACGGCCGTACCCCTTCACTTCCGTCACCGTGAGACCATGAACGCCGATGGCGGTCAGGGCGTCCCGGACTTCTTCGAGCTTGAATGGCTTAATGATCGCCATAACAATTTTCATGGGTCCTATCCCCGCTTGGGCCCGGCACGGACGTTACCGAGCGCTTCCTGTCGACTGAGGTTCACCACGCGGAGAAATCTTCACGACGCGGGCACAGCCGGGAGCGATAGAATCAAATGCCGTGCCAGACGGCTGGTCAGGGCTAACGAGCGGTGAATCCTGACCTTTTCACCCCTCACCGGGGGCATCAAAGGCTGCGCTATTCCGTCGCGCTCAAGGAATGGGCATGTATGCGCAAAAGTTGCGCATGTCAGGCTCAAGACACAATGCTGCTCACCGCGCGGGCAGAATCCCGCGACGCCGAACAGGTCAATTGGCGCCAATTGCTGCAGCTATTGCAGCGCCTCGCCATGCTGGGAGATGTCGAGTCCTTCCAGCTCGTGCTCGCGCGACACCCGCAGCGGCACGAAGGCGCTGACCAGCTTCAGGAGCCCCCAGGTGACGCCGCCCGACCACACCAGGGTGACGGCGACGCCGTAGAGCTGGGCCGCAAGCTGCTTCGGGTTGCCCTCGATCAGCCCGGCTGTGCCGCCGATCGCGGCGGTCGCGAACACGCCGGCCAGCAGCGTGCCGGTGAGGCCGCCGACGCCGTGGACGCCGAACACGTCGAGCGAATCGTCATAGTTGAAGCGGTGCTTCAGCGAGGTGCAGGCCCAGTAGCAGATGATACCGGCGAGCGCGCCGATCACCAGGCCATGCCAGGGGGCGACGAAGCCGGACGCGGGCGTGATGGTGCCGAGGCCGGCCACCGCGCCGGAGATCATGCCGAGCACCGACGGCTTGCGCCGCGTCGACCATTCCAGCGCGCCCCAGGTGACGGCGCCGGCGCAGGCGGCGAGATGCGTCGTGAGGATCGCCATCACGGCATGCGCATTCGCCCCGAGCGCCGAGCCGCCATTGAAGCCGAACCAGCCGACCCAGAGCAGGCCAGTGCCGACCACCGCGAGCGACAGATCGAACGGCGAAAGGTTCTCGCTGCCATAGCCCTGGCGGCGTCCCATCACCAGCGCCGCGACCAAGCCCGCGGTGCCCGCGGAGAGATGCACGACGAGACCGCCGGCGAAGTCGACCACGCCGGCCTGCGCGAGAAAGCCGCCGCCCCAGATCCAATGCGCCAGCGGCACATAGACGAAGATGAACCATGCGATGCTGAACAGGAGGTAGGCCGAGAAGCGCATGCGGTCGGCGACCGAGCCCGCCACCAGCGCCACCGTGATGATCGCGAACGTCATCTGGTACAGCATGAACAGCGACTCGGGGATCGTCTTGGCGCTGGGATGGACGCTGTCCATGCCCATGCCGGCGAGGAAGGCGCGGTCGAGCGAGCCGATCCAGGTGCCGTCGCCGACGAAGGCCAGCGAGTAGCCGAATGCGACCCACAGGATCGAGATCAGCATCACGGCTGCGAGGCTCTGCGCCATCGTCGCCAGCACGTTCTTCTTGCGCACCATGCCCGAGTAGAACAGCGCCAGACCGGGAATGGTCATCATCAGCACCAGAGCGGTGGCGACGATCATCCAGGCGGTGTCGGCCGGTTCGATCGTGGACGGCGCTGCGGCCGCTGCTGGCGTGGTGAAGGCAATCGCGCCCGCTGCAGCCAATGCTGCAGACGCGCGCAGGCAACGAGACGCGCAGGTCTCCATGACAGTCCCCCCGGCATGTCAGATGTTAGGATCTTGCAGTTCGCCGCGCCGTTGCGGCGGGCGTGCAGCCGTTGCGGCTGCTTGACGGGCTTAGAGTGCGTCGGTGTCGGTCTCGCCGGTGCGGATGCGGCGGGCATGATCGATTGGCGTCACGAAGATCTTGCCGTCGCCGATCTGGCCGGTGCGTGCGTGCGTCGTGATCACCTCGACCGCCTTCTCGGCGATGTCGGAGTTGACCGCGATCTCGATGCGCAGCTTGGGCAGGAAGTTCACGATATACTCGGCGCCGCGGTAGATCTCGGTATGGCCCTTCTGGCGGCCGTAGCCCTTGACCTCGGTGACGGTCATGCCGTGGACGCCGATCGCGGTGAGGGCCTGGCGCACCTCGTCGAGCTTGAAGGGTTTGATGATCGCGACGACGAGCTTCATGGGCGGGCCTTGGTTTCCTCGGGTCTGGGCAGCCTGCTTCTGAGGCAGGCGTCGAACGGCTGTTGTGGCCTGTTCCTAGGCAAATGGCACAAAAAGAGCGCAGCGTTAAGCGATATTTGATCGCCTATTGCTTGGATATCGTTCGGACAGCTAGTCTGAGCGCGACTCATTGCAGCGACCCCGCGCGCAGATTGAACGACGCTTTGCGGCTCATGTGCCACGAAAAACATTATTTTGGAGAGAAACCGTGGGCAATATTCCCGAGATCAATCCCCTTCCTTCCAGCACAAGTCCCGTTTCCGCAGTGCCACTGGATGCCCCGCCCCATCCGCTGGATGCGGAGTGGCACGTCCATATCAATGGACAGACCTACGGCCCTTACACCGGCCACCGCCTGGGTGAGTTCGTCAAGGAAGGCCGCATCGACAAGTCGACCCAAGTTCTCGCGGTCGGTAGCGAGGCTTGGTCCTTGGCTGGGCAAGACCTTCGTCTCGCCTCGCTGTTCAACCGGGCTCCGCCGCAAGCTCCGCCGATCTCCGCTGCAGCCGGCTCGACCGTTGTCCAGATAACCAACCAGATGGCGCCGACAGCCGTCCTTCTCGACGACACCGGAGTCTTCGGCGCGAAATCGCCGGGCGTCGCTCTGTTCCTTTCATTTCTCCTCTGCGGTGCGGGTCAAATGTACTGCGGCAGAGTCGGGAAAGGAATCCTGATGCTGATTGGGTGTATAGCTCTGTGGTTCATCTTTTTGGGATGGACAGTCTGGATTTGGTCGATGATCGATGCCTACGCGACGGCGAAGGACATGAACCTGCGATACCTGCGTCGCCTGCAGTCGGGCCAGCCAGTATGACGAAAGCTGCGCCCAATATTTCCTTTCAGAGCTGCCCGTCCTGCGGCTCCGCTTTGAGCGAAGGCGCGCTGACATGTGGCTATTGCGGCAGCGTCACTGCCGTCGAAAATATTTCGAGCCGCGTGAGATCTGAGTTCCGGTATTGGGTTGGACGGGCCGGGGCCTATCTGCAGGACCCCGCGGTTCTGATCTGGGTGCTTGCGACCGTTCCCGTACTGATCTTGCCACCATTACTGGCATTGATGATGTGTTTCAGAGGGAGCTGGAATAGCAGACGCGGCGATGCCGCTAGACAAGCTTACTTCTCTGTCTTCTCTGTTTCAGTCGTCGCCATCGTCAATATCGCGCTGAGCTTGATCTTTTGGCGCTGGCTGAGCGAGATATCGATGTCAGCAGGGCTGTCCTTTGGACTCTTTCTCAAGTCGCTGGGAATTGTTTCTCCAAGGGCGTCACTGCAGGCCATCTAACGTGTTCATTTACAACGGGCGCAGCTTACCGGCGCTCGCGGATCGAGCCCTCCTGCGCGACGGAGGCGACCAGCGTGCCGTCGGGCTTGAAGATCGAGCCGCGGGTCAGCCCGCGGCCGCCCTGCGCGCTCGGCGAATCCTGCGCATAAAGCAGCCATTCGTCGGCGCGGAACGGCCGGTGAAACCACATCGCGTGATCCAGCGAGGCCGGCATCATGCGCTTGTCGAACAAGGTGCGGCCATAGCGCGCCATGACCGCGTCGAGCAGCGAGAAGTCCGACGCATAGGCCAGCGCGCACATGTGCAGCGCCGGATCATCGGGCAGCTTCGCCGCCGTCTTGATCCAGACGTTGATGCGGCCATCCTCGATCTTCTGGCCGAAGTACCGGTTCAGTTCGACGGGGCGCAGCTCGATCGGCCGGTCGGATTCGTAGTAGCGGCGGATGAAGTCCGGCATCCTTTGGAAGACTTCCTGAAACATCGGCTGCTTGGAGATCTCCTCCGCCGTCAGCTTCTCCGGCGGCGGCACGTCCGGCATCTTGTCCTGGTGGTTGAATGCGCTGTCCTCGTCGCTGTGGAAGGACACCATGATCGAGAAAATCGCATTGCCGTGCTGGATCGCGGTGACGCGCCGGGTCGCATAGCTCTTGCCGTCGCGCAGGCGCTCGACCTGGTAGATGATCGGCACCTGCGGGTCACCGGGCAGGATGAAGTAGCAGTGCAGCGAATGCGGCAGCCGGCCCTCGACAGTGCGGCACGCCGCCATCATCGCCTGGCCGATCACTTGGCCGCCGAACACGCGCTGCCAGCTCGTCTTCGGGCTGTTGCCGCGGAACAGGTTCACCTCGATCGGCTCGAGATCGAGGATCGAGATCAGGTCGATCAGTCCCTTGGACATGGCGTGGTGCTTTCGCTGGCTCGGCCGTCAGCTCCGGCCCCGTTCCAGCGGGATCAGGCATCCGGAAATGACGGTCTCGGAGGGCAGACCTTGTTTCACGCCCCTGTTTCGCCCAGCTATACTCCACTCGCAAGAGTAACCGTGAGCAGGGCGGCATGACGACACAGCGAAGCATTGTCATTTGTGGCGGGGCGTTTGCCGGCCTGGCGCTGGCGTTGGCGCTCCGTCAGGGGCTTGGGCCCGAGGTGCCGGTGATCGTGGCCGATCCGGCGCTGGCGAACCGGCCGAGCCGTGATCCGCGCGCCAGCGCCATCGTCGCGGCCTGCCGCAAGCTGTTTGACGCGATCGGGGTCTGGGCCGATGTCGCGCCCGAGGCGCAGCCGATCCTCGACATGGTCATCACCGACTCCAAGCCCGAGGATGCGATCCGCCCGGCGTTCCTGACCTTTGCGGGCCAGGTCGAGGCCGGCGAGCCGTTCGCGCACATGGTCGAGAACCGGCTCTTGATCGACGCGCTGGTCCGGCATGCGGAGGCCGCAGGCGTCGAGCTCAAGGCGATGCCGGTGACCGGCTTTGCGACGCGGGCCGACGGTATTGCGGTGACTCTGGGCGACGGCAGCCAGCTCGAGGCGAGCCTGCTGGTTGCCGCTGACGGCGCGCGCTCGAAGCTGCGCGAGCGCGCGGGCATCCAGACCCATGGCTGGGACTATGACCAGTCCGGCATCGTCGTGACTATCGGTCACGAGCGCGACCATGGCGGCCGCGCCGAGGAGCATTTCCTTCCGCCCGGACCATTCGCGATCCTGCCGCTGACCGGCAAGCGCTCCTCGCTGGTGTGGACCGAGCGGCGCGCCGAGGCGAAGCGCCTCGTCGCGCTCAGCGCGGATGAATTCCAGGCCGAGCTGGAGAAGCGCGCCGGCCTGCATCTCGGCGAGTTGAAGGTGCTCGACCAGCCGCGCGCGTTTCCGCTGTCCTACTTCGTCGCCCGCTCGTTCATCGCGCCGCGGCTGGCGCTGGTCGGCGACGCCGCCCATGTGATCCACCCCATCGCGGGGCAGGGGCTCAACATGGGGCTGAAGGACGTCGCCGCACTGGCCGAGGTCGTGGTCGATGCGGCAAGAGTGGGAATCGACCCGGGGCAGGTCGATGTCCTCGAGCGCTATCAGCGCTGGCGCCGCTTCGACACGATGGCGATGGGCGTCGCCACCAACTCGCTGAACTTCCTGTTCTCCAATAAATCGACGCTGTTGCGGGCCGTGCGCGACATCGGCCTTGGGATCGTCGATCGCGCGCCGCCGTTGAAGGAGCTGTTCATCAAGCAGGCCGCGGGGCTCACCGGCGAGATGCCGCGGCTGCTGAAGGGCGAGGCGCTTTGAGGTTCAGCGCGGGCCTGCGGCGGCGATGAAACCGGCGACGGCGTCGATCATGTCGGGGTCGAGCGGGCGGTCTGGATCGTTGTAGGAGGCGAGGTTCTCGTCCTCGTTGGCGACGTCGACCAGAACGTGGTTCATCTCCGGCAGCCACAGCGACTTGGCGGCCGGTGCGGCGGCGGCGAGCGCGACCATGTCGAGGCGTGCGATCTGGTGGTCGCGAGCGCCGCCGACGATCAGGATCGGGATCGTGAGCTGCTTGAGCGGATCGATCGGATCCTCGGCGAAGGCGGAGCCGGTGCTGGGCTGCATGCTCGGGGCGATCGGCAGCTCGGGCGGTGACGGGTCCACGATCTGCCCGGCCATGATGGCATCGATCGCCTTGGCGACCGGCTCCATCTTCGCGGCCGGCAGCTTCTTCTCGAGTTGCGCCTTGAGCAGATCGCCCTGCCGCCGCGCCGACGACGCGAGCAGGACGAGACGGTCGACCGGGGTGCGACGGGCGGTGAGGATGGCGACCAGGCCGCCCTCGCTGTGGCCGACCAGGACGATCCGGGCGAACTTGCCGCGCAGGAAGTCGACCAGCGCGGCGGCGTCCCCGACATAATCCTTGAAGCGGAAGTCTTCCGGGCGGCCGAACTCCGCCTTCCAGCCGCGCGCGCCGCGCTTGTCGTAACGCAGGCTGGCGATGCCGCGGGCGGCGAGCTGCTCGGCGAGCTTCTTCAAGGTCGCCGGCTTGAGCTGCGGCCCATTGCCGTCCCGGTCCGTCGACCCGGAGCCGGCGATCAGCAGCGCCACCGGAGGGCGCTCGACGCCCGCTGGCGTGGTCAAGACGGCGTCGAGTGCGCCAATGCGGACGGCGCTCTCCTCGGCAGAGACCACCGAGGTGAGGGCCATCAGCGCCACGGCGAGTGCGCAGCGGATCACGACGGGCCGCATCGGTCAGTCGATCTTCCGCGCTTCCTCCGGCAGCATGATCGGGATGCCGTCGCGGATCGGGTAGGCGAGCTTCGCCGACCGCGAGACCAGCTCCTGCTTCGCCGCGTCGTATTCCAGCGGGCCCTTGGTCATCGGGCAGACCAGGATCTCGAGCAGTTTGGGATCGACGGAATTGGCGGGGCGTTCGAGCGGGGCGTTCATGGCAAGGGTCTCCGGCGGGCGCCTCTGTAGCATATCGTCCGCCTGGTTGTCGTCCTTCAAGGCTTGTGCAGGGCGATCCGGATCAGCTCGTCGATGACCGTGTCCAGTTGCTGGGCCGGCAACGGCCGATCCGACAGCGCGTGGCCGAGGAAGGCCCAGTACAGCACCTGGGCGCGTGCGTGCGCGATCGCCGGCATCAGTCCTTCGGCTGAAAGCAGGCTCTCGACATAGCCCAGCCGGCGTCTGTCGATGGCCTGGACGGCCTGGCGCGCGGCGGGGTCGGATCCGGCCCAGCTGCGCACGGCGCGCTCCAGGGTGAGTCTGACGGTGAACGCGCGCCGGAGGAGCACGGCAATCGCCGGCTGGTCGCCGGCGCTCGCCTCCACCCCGGTGATGATCTGCTCGGCCGCAATCTCCCGCCACTTTTTGAGGAGGGCGGCGTGAAACGCGGCCACATCGGCGAAATGCCAGTAGAAGCTGCCGCGCGACACGCCCATGGCTTTCGCCAGCGGCTCCGCCTTCAGCGCGGTGAAGCCCCGGGTGGCCAGCACCTTCAATCCCTGTGTCAGCCAATCGTCGGCGGAGAGCTGATCGGTCATGTCGTCACCATCAGGGCGACCATACATAACTGTATTGACGGCCGCCAGGGCTTCGTGCAACCTCTCCATACATAACTGTATGGAGGTTGTGCCATGCGCGATGCGCTGCTCGTAACCGCGGGGCTGATGGCGATCACCGTCGCCGTGATCCATGGCGTGCTCGGCGAGACGATGGTGTTCGCGCGTGCCACCATCTCGCCGGAGCGGTTGCGAACCCTGCTGCGGCTGGTCTGGCAAACGGGCACGGTGGCGTGGATCGGCTGTGGCGTGCTGCTCGCGGCCGCCCCGCGAATGGCGTCGGAATCGGCGCGGCATTGGACGGTGGTCACCGTCATCGTCGTGTTCACCTTCGCTGCAGGCGCCAATGCGCTGGCGACGCGCGCGCTGCATTTCGGCTGGATCATGCTCGCCGGCGTGGTCCTCCTCGCCATCGCCGGCTACTGATGCTGCGAATCCGGTCGACATAGCCGCGGCACAAACTCGGCGAGATGACGGCATTGCGACGCTTTGCAACCGCTGCATCGCCTTAACTGCCGTTCGGCCGCACTCCGTTCACCGCGAGGCCACTGCCACGACACATTCGCCAAGAATGGTTCTAACTTAGAAGGAGTCTCTTTGCAGACACGGCGGCGAGCCGCTTAGTTGTTCGTCGTCGCGAACGGGTGCCCGGCGTCGACATCGATCCGGGCGCGCAACCGTTCTCCGATTTGCTTGTCGGGATAGGAGAGGGGACGGATCGATGTTGGTCGACGTGGTGCGGAAGTTGGTCGTCGTAGGTGGAAGCGTCGGCATGCTGCTGATGGCAGCGCAGGCGCACGCCGGGGAATCGAACGAGATCTGCCTCACCTATGCCAATGGTCAATTCGAGCCCAAGGAGCCGACCGTTCCTGCCGACGCGCCGCTGACGATCCGCGTCAAGAACATGGAGAGCAAGGCCATCGAGTTCGAGAGCGAGACCCTGAAGGTCGAGAAGGTGATCGCGGCCAACAGCGAGGCGGTGCTCAACGTCCGCGCCATGAAGTCCGGGCGGTACGAGTTCTATAACGACTTCAATGAAAAGGCCCGCGGCTTCGTCAACGTCCAATAGGTCCAGATCCCATGCTCGCCGCCCTGATCATCGTCTTCCGCGAAGTGTTCGAAGCCGGCCTGATCGTCGGCATCGTGCTTGCCGTCACCAGCGCGGTCCCGCATCGCCTGCGCTGGATCGGCGCGGGGCTGTTTGCCGGCCTGGTCGGCGCATGCATCGTCGCGGCGTTCGCGGGCACGCTGACTCAGCTATTCGAAGGCATGGGACAGGAATTGTTCAATGCAGGGGTCCTGTCGGCTGCCGTGATCATGCTGACCTGGCACAATGTCTGGATGGCCCGGCACGGCCGCGAGATGAGCAACGAGTTGCGGACGATGGGCCAAGCGGTGGCCGAAGGCGCCAAGCCGCTGGTCGCGCTGGCGACCGTGATCGCCATCGCCGTGTTGCGCGAGGGCAGCGAGGTCGCGCTGTTTCTCTATGGCGTGGCGGCCTCCGGTGACGGCGGCGGGCGGGCGCTGCTCGGTGGCGGCGTCCTCGGCCTGCTGCTCGGCGTTGCCGTCTGTCTCGCGACCTATCTCGGCCTGATGCGCATCCCGCCGCGCGCCCTGTTCAAGACCACCACCGTGCTGATCACCCTGCTGTCGGCGGGAATGGCCGCGCAGGCGGTGTTCTTTCTCGCCCGCGCCAACTGGCTGACAACGTTCGACCAGGTGGTGTGGGATTCGAGCGCGGTTCTGCCCGAGCGTGGCGTCGCCGGACGGACCCTCAAGGCCCTGATCGGCTATACGGATCAGCCCACCGCGATGCAGCTCGCGGTTTACATCGGGGTGATCCTCGCCACCATCGCGCTGATGCGTCTCACGGCGGCGCCGCCAGCGCCGCGTGCGGCCGCCGCCGAATGATCATTGCAGCGGCGGATCACCCGAGGTCCGCTTCTTGGCGAGATCCATCTCGGTCACGGCGATGAGGATTTCGGCGCGGGTCTTGAGGTCCGGCGCCTCGAGCATCGCCTGCTTCTCCGCCGGGCCGTAGGGCGACATCATCGCCAGCGCGTTCACGAGCGCTTCGTTCGGCGCCGCTTCGATGCCGGCCCAATCGACCTTGAGATTGTTGGCCTTGAGGAAGTCGGTGAGCACCGCGAGCAGCGCCTCGCGGTCGACCGCGTCCTCACCCTTGCGTGCCGTGAAATCATCGACGAACGGGAAATAATCGACCTTGCACTGCCGATAGGGCGTAAGCACCGTCATTTCCTCGACCACCTTGAAGCGGGACACGCCGGTGAGCTCAAGGATGTAGCGGCCATCGCCGGACTCGGCGAGCTGCGTGATCCGGCCGACGCAGCCGACCTTGAACAGCACCGGCCGCTCCTCGCTGGAGGAATGCGTGACGTCGGGTTGGATCATGCCAATGAGCCGATGGCCATCGCGAAGCGCATCGTCGACCATCGCGAGATAGCGCGGCTCGAAAATGTTGAGCGGCATTTGGCCGCGCGGCAGCAGCAAGGCTCCCGCCAATGGAAACACCGGAACGATCTCCGGCAGCTCGGCGGGACCGCGATATTCGGCATTGATCGGCATGCGATACCTCGTGTCCGCTGGAACGAGCGCGTCCCGTCCAGCCGGGTTACGAAAACAGGATCGTCGACAGCCGCTTGCGGCCCTCGATGGTGGCCTCGTCTGCGCCGCCCCAGGCTTCGAAGAACTGCACGAGCTGCTTGCGCGCGCCGTCGTCGTTCCATTTGCGGTCGCGCTTCACGATCTCGAGCAGCTGGTCGGTGGCTTCCTTCCGCTTGCCCGCGGCGTTCAGCGCCGTCGCCAGGTCAAAACGCGCCTGGTGGTCGAGCGGATTGGCGGCGACCTTCTGTTCGAGCTCGCCGACTGGCCCGAGCGACTGGGCTTGCTCGGCCAGATCGATCGCGGCCTGCACGGCGGAGACCGCCGAATCGCTACGCTTGGCGTCCGGGACCATCGCAAGCGTCTGCTTGGCCTCGTCGATCGCGCCGAGCTCGACCTGGCACTTCGCAAGCCCGGCGATCGCCGGGATGTTGGCGGCATCGACCGCGAGCACCTCGGCATAGATCTCGGCCGCGCCGGCCGCATCGCCCTCGGCGAGTGCGGCTTCGGCTTCCTTGAGGATTTCGGCGATGTCGGGCTCGCCGACGCCCGGAACGCCCTTGGTGATCTTTTCGATGAAGGCGGCGACCTGGCTCTCGGGCACGGCACCCATGAAGCCATCGGCGGGCCGTCCGCCGACGAACGCGATCACGGCCGGGATCGACTGGATCCCCATCTGGCCGGGAATGGCCGGATGCTCGTCGATGTTCATCTTGACCAGCTTGACCTTGCCGTTGGCGGCCTTGACGGCCTTTTCCAGGATGGGCGTCAGCTGCTTGCACGGTCCGCACCACGGCGCCCAGAAGTCGATGAGGACCGGCTGCCGCTTCGATTCCTCGATGACGTCCTTCACGAAGCTCTGCGTCGTGGTGTCCTTGATCAGATCCGGCACCTGCGGCGCCGCTCTGCCGCCCTGCTCAACAATGGTCACGGGGTCCCTCGTCCGAAAAATTCCGATGGACGGCGACCGGGAACCGGCCGCCGCCGCGCCTCAATACACGTTTTCTCTCGCTTTAAGTGGCGGTCCAGCTGGAAATTTCAATCAGCGCCCATCGCGGCCCGGTGATGGGCAGGTTTGGGCCCGGTTCGGCCGGCCCCGACCGCAAAAATTTGAACGTCGTCGGCGTACGAAACCTGTCGCAGACCTGTTGCATTCGTCCGCGGCATTTGGCATAGGTCTGCCCGTCGCTGGCGGCCACGCCGCCAAGGCGTCACGGATGCGGGTGTAGCTCAGTGGTAGAGCACGACCTTGCCAAGGTCGGGGTCGAGGGTTCGAACCCCTTCGCCCGCTCCAAAAATTCCGCTCCGTTTCCCTCTCGCCTTATGCCTCATCATTTCGTCGGCGGGGATTTGTCCCAGGCCGCGAGTGCGTCGGCGAATACCCGATCTCCACTGGGACCTTTGCCGATGGCGAGGATGCCCCGGCGCTGGTTCGCATAGACGACCGGGATGTCGAACCATTCGCGCCGTGCGAGGAGTTCCTCGTTGCGCGCGCGATCGGCCTCGACGTTGGACAAGCCCACCAGGAATGAACCTTCGGTGATCTTGACGGAAAGCCCGGCAAGCGGCGTCCCGCGCGACTTCTCATCCGTCTTCATCAGCATTCCCGGGACGCTGCTGATGCCGCCACCGACGAAGTCGGCAGCGGGCCTGAATGTGAGCTCGGCGACATGGCTGGCCGGCAGGCTGGGATCGTCGTTGCGGCGCAGCTGCAGGCTGACCTTCAGCTTGCGCTCGGGAATGTCGATCTCGCCACGGATCACCGGCATGAGCCGTCCTGATTGTGCGTTCTTGACCGTCTCGGTCCGCCAGGTGATCGAGCCGGAATAGCGCCTACCCTTGGGGTCTGAGAGATCCTCATCATACAGCACGGCAAGTCCGGGCGTCCGCGCATCTGCCGCGTCGGACGAGGCGGTCGGGCTCGAAACGGGAGCGCTGCTCCGGGCGGCGTCAGGGCCGGCCGGCTGCGCCGGCTTCGCGGCGGCGCCGCTCAGTTGAGCGCCGCTGTCGATCGACGTGAACATCACGAGCGGCCGCTGCGCTCCGCTGGTGGCGCGCTCCACCGCGGCGTCGGTCTGGTTGAGGATCTCGATCAGACGTTGGCCAGGCTGCTGGAGCGCCTCTGCAAGGGCTGCGGCGAACACGCCGTGGCCGTCCGGGCCGCGCTGTCCTGCCGTCCCGGCCTGTGCGGCAAAGGAGATCACGGTCCGTGCGGAAACGTCGACCGGGACGAGGCCGGCGGCAAGACCGGCGATGCCGCGCCCGGCGAACGGATTGGAGCGGAAGGCGTCGAGAATGATCACGTTCTGCCGGGGGCTCGATCCGCCCAGCTCGCGCAGAATCGCAGTCAGGTCGCGCAGCTCGGTGTTGAGATCCGCAGCTGTCGCCGGTGCCGCGTCGACCGGGACGAGATAATCGGCGCCGCCCAGGTTGAGCCCATAGCCGGCATAATAGATCAGCGCGACGTCGGCGTCGGCGATCCGGCCCTTGAACTCGGCAAGCGCGCGATCAAAGCCTCGCCTGTCGAGGTCGATCTGCGCGGCATCGCCGCTCAGGGTGAAGCCGAGCCGCGACAGGCTGTCGGCGATCAGCCGGGCATCCGCCGCCGGCTCGTCCAGCAGTGGCGCGCGCTCGTGAATGGAGTTGCCGATCACCAGCGCCACGCGCTTGTCGGCGGCAGCGGGCTCGGTCGAGATCAGGATCGCGCCGACGACAAGGATGGTTGCAGATAGTAGCTGTCCAACTCGGCCGATCACCCGACGCATGCCAACGATCTCCTGTCACCCGATCTGCGCGCTTGTGCAACAATTTTACCGCATTTCGAACAAAACAGGAACAAGAAACGTGGCAGGAAAGAGAAGTTGCCGTGGGCTGTCGGCCGCCTAGACGACCACCGGCGTGCGCACCCGGCCGGCATCGCCGAACACGCGGAGATAACGGGCGATCTCGGCGGGATCGCCGGTCGCCTTCTCCGGGTTGTCGGACAGCTTCACGGCGGGATGCCCGTCTGCCGACGTCACCTTGCAGACCAGCGAGATCGGATCGAGGTCGACCGAGCCGTCCGGCGAGCAGCCGACGAAATCGTTGGTCAGGTTGGTGCCCCAGCCGAACGACAGCCGCACCTGATCGGAGAATCGATGATGGAGCTGCTCGATCGATTCGACGTCCATCGCGTCGGAGAACACGAGCAGCTTCTGCTTGGGATCGCGCCCCTTCGATTTCCACCAGGCGATGATCTCCTCGCCGGCCTGGATCGGCGGCGCGCTGTCGGGACGGAAGCCGGTCCAGTCGGCGACCCAGTCGGGTGCGTCGCGCAGGAAGGCCTTGGTCCCGAACGCGTCGGGCAGCGCGATCAGCAGGTTGCCTGCGTAGGTCTGCCGCCACTGGTCGAGAATGCGATACGGCGCGAAGCGCAGCTCGTCATCGTCCTTGGCGAGCGCCGCCGCGACCATCGGCAGCTCATGGGCGTTGGTGCCGATGGCTTCGAGATCGTTGTCCATCGCCAGCAGCACGTTGGAGGTGCCGGTGAACGACGAGCCGAGACCTTCCTTGACGGCCTCGACGCACCAGCGCTGCCACAGGAAGCCGTGGCGGCGGCGGGTGCCGAAATCCGACAGCCGCAGCCCCTCGAGCTTGCGCAGCCGCTCCACTTTGGCCCACAGCTTGGCCTTGGCGCGGGCGAACAGCACGTCGAGTGCGAACCGGCCCTGGCCCTTCATGGCCTGGCGCGAGCGCAGCTCGTTGACGATCGCGAGCGCCGGGATCTCCCACATCGTGGTGTGGGTCCAGGGTCCGTGGAAATGCAGCTCGTACTGGCCCTCCGACTTGCGCAGCTCGTATTCGGGCAGGCGGAAATTGGCGAGCCAGGCGATGAACTCCGGCGAGAACATGTGGGTCTTGCCGTAGAACGTGTTACCGGCAAGCCAGATCAACTCCTTCTTGGCGAAGCGGATGGTGCGGGCGTGATCGAGCTGGGCGCGCAATTCGCCTTCGTCGATGACGTCGCCGAGCCGCACCCGCCGGGTCCGGTTGATGACCGAGAAGGTCACCTGCTGACTCGGGTAGAACTCCCGAATCATCTGCAGCATCAACAACTTGTAAAAATCGGTGTCGAGCAGGCTGCGCACGATCGGATCGAGGCGCCAACCGTGATTATAGGTTCTGCTCGCGATGTCTGTGACTGTCATGTGATCGTTTTACAGCGCTGGCCGCAAACCCGCCACTGGGCTTGTCGCAGGAGGCCCTCGTGGCGCAGCGGTATCCTTGCTCGGGGTTCGTGGCGGCTATTTGCGCGCCAGGAGCGGCACGCCGGGGTCGAACGCCAGCACCGCTTCGGCCCATTTCGCGACGCGGAGCACATGGAGGTCGTTGCGATAGGGGCCGGCGATCTGTACGCCCAGCGGCAGGCCGTTGTTGCCGAACCCGGCCGGCAAGGAGACTGCCGGCGCTCCGACGAAGGTCCAGGGCGCGCAATATTCGGCGTCTCCGGTCCAATCCAAGCCGCGCGGCGCTTCGCCGAACGCCGGCAAGGTGAGCACTGCGTCGAAGCCGTCGAGCTCAGCGGCGAGCGCCTTCTGCCTTAGGGCCTGGGCCGCCTTCGCGGCGAGATATTCCATGGCCGTCTTGCTTCGCCCGCTCTCGACGTGGCCCTTCATGACCTCGCTGACCCGGTCGGGATGGCGCGCGATCAGATCGGAGAAGATCGTGGTCGCCTCGCTGAGCATGATCGTGGTGATCGCATGCCAGTTCACCGCGTCGAGCTCTCTCAGTTCGATCTCGGTGATCGTCGCGCCGGCGCTGCGCAGCTTGTCGATGACGGACTCGAATACGGTCTTCTGCTCCGCCTCGGCGCGCTCCCATTTGGCGAAGCGCACCGCCGCGAGCCGTGGCGTGCGGTGCGGCGTGAGGCCCTGGTCGATGCCGACGGTGAAGCCCGGCAGCGGCCGGCCGTGGCGATCATCTGCGCTGGTGCCGGCGAGCAACGAGAGGGCGAAGGCCACGTCGTCGACGCGGCGGGCGAAGAAGCCGACATGGTCGAGCGACGGGCTAAGCGGATGCACGCCGTCGCGTGGAATCGCGCCGAAGCTCGGCTTGAAGCCGACGACGCCGTTGAAGGCCGCCGGTCGGATCACCGAGCCGAGTGTCTGTGTTCCCAGTGCCAGCGGCACGAGGCCGGCCGCAACCGCGGCGGCTGATCCGGACGATGAGCCGCCCGGTGTGTGCTCGGGGTTCCATGGATTGACGGTGGGACCTGGATGGCGCCAGGCGAATTCGGTGGAGACCGTCTTGCCGAAGATGGTTGCGCCGAGATTGCGCAGCCGTTCGACCACCCAGGCGTCCGCATCCGGCACGTGATCGCGATAGATTTGCGAGCCGTTGGTGGTCGGCATGTCCGAGGTGGCGATGATGTCCTTGATGGCGACGGGAATTCCACCGAGCGGGCCGGTCTTTGGAGCGACATCCCGCGGCAGATATTCGAATGCTTTCAGCTGCGGTTCGATCGCCTGCGTCTTCTTCAGGCATTCTTCACCATAGGCGATGGCCGCTGCGGGGTCGGCTGCGAACCGCCGCAGCAAGTCGAGGACGCCGGCACCGGCCTTCGGTGTGGACACAGGGAAACGCTCGGACATTCATCGATCCTGTCGACTTGATCTCGTTGCCGGGCGGTGAACGGCCGCAGCGTGTTGTTCCGATCCTATCGGCTGTTCAAGCATACGCCAATCGTCCGGCCGATCGGCGCATATGAATACAGCGCATGGCGGCAGGCCCGTGCCGCGTGGCGGACAATCGCCGATGCGGCGCAGGCACGCGCACGGACATGCGCATCTGGCATGACATGAGTGGAGCGGCATCATTTGAGCCTCGCGCGAACCTGGCAGCAATCCGCTTCTCACCCGCTCAGGATGTGCTACCATTTTCGAGCAGGACCACTGATGTGGTCGGCCAAAGGACGTCTTCAGATACGTTCCGATAAGTAGACGCAGCCACATGAGCTGCCTCATGGGAGTGAAGCGATGACATCGGCTTTTCACCGAAGCATTCTTGCGCTTGCAACAATAGGTCTCCTCGCCGGCACCAGCATCGCCGGCGCGCAGCAGCAATCCGATCAGGGGAAGGGCCTGAAGAAATACGAATCCGGCACCAAGGAGTTCTGGACGCATCCGCCGGACGACTGGTTCCTCGGCGACGAGACCGAGGCGCAGAAGGGGCTGGCGCCGCCGTCGGGCCCGCCGACTGGCGCGTCCGATGCCGAGCTCGCGAAGATCGTCAAGCAGGTGAAGCTGCCGGACGGCTTCAAGATGGAGGTCTGGGCCTCGGGCGTGCTCGCCGCGCGGCAGATGGCCTGGGGCGACAAGGGCACGCTGTTCGTCGGCTCGTTCGGGCTCGGCAACGTCTATGCCATCACCGACAAGGGCGGCAAACGCGAGGTCAAGACGGTCCTCAAGGGCCTGAACATGCCGACCGGCCTCGCCTTCCAGGATGGCAATCTCTACGTGATCGCGGTCGACAAGCTGATCAAATACGAGAATGCCGAAGCCAGTCTCGACAATCTCGGCCAGGGCAAGGTCGTCTACGACGACATGCCGTCCTATGCGGCGCATGGCTGGAAATACATCGCGGTCGACAAGGAAGGCTGGTTCTATATCCCGTTTGGACCGCCCTTCAACATCGGCATCCCGCCGACGTCAGTCTCGCAGATCCGCCGAGTCGATCCGCGCACCGGCAATGCCGAGATCTATGCGCTCGGCGTCCGCAACAGCGTCGGCGGCGACGTCGACCCGCGCACCGGCAAATACTGGTTCACCGAGAATGCGCGCGACTGGGTCAGCGACGATCTGCCGAGCGACAAGCTCAACATGATCTCGAAGATCGGCGAGCATTTCGGCTATCCCTATTGCCACCAGGGTGACCTGCCGGATCCGAAATTCGCGATGGGTCACAAGTGCTCGGAGTTCACACCGCCAGTGCTGAACCTCGGTCCGCACGTGGCGCCGCTCGGCATGAAGTTCTACACCGGCGACCAGTTCCCGGCGGAGTACAAGAACAACATCCTGATCGCCGAGCACGGCTCCTGGAACCGGCACAAGTACCAGGGCGCACGGATCATGCGCGTTATCGTCGGCCCCGACGGCAAGGACCCCAAGCAGGAGGTGTTCGCCTCCGGCTGGCTCGAGGGCGACCAGGGCTATCTCGGCCGCCCCGACGACATCATCCTCGCCAAGGACGGCTCGATCCTGGTGGCGGACGACTGGGCCGGCGCGATCTATCGCATCAGCTACGAGAAGAAATGAGCTCGTCGTGAAAGCGGGGCTGCGCGCTGCCTTACGGCGGCCGCAGCCCCAACTATTTTGAATGTCGCGCGTTGATCAAGGACGACGTGCCGCACCCGGTCGCGGGTTTCGGGCATCGTCCGCGCGCCAAAGCAATGATGGGAGCGAGAACGCCTGCGATGAATCCAGGGACCTCCAGAATGCACCAGGTGATGGCCGCCGCGCTGATGCTCATGCTTGCGGCGCCTCCGGCCCATGCCGCCGATATCGAAGCGGGCAAGGCCAAGGCCGAGCTCTGCGCCGGCTGCCACGGCGAGAACGGCATCTCGCAGACCGAGAACATTCCTTCGCTCGCCGGCCAGCAGGATCAGTTCATCCAGTGGCAGCTCGTGTTCTTCCGCGCCGGCACGCGCAAGAACGAGGCGATGAAGCCGATCATCGATCAGCTCACCAACGAGGACATCCGCAACCTCGGCGCCTATTTCGCCTCGCTGCAGCCAGCCAAGGCGCCGCCGGACAACGATCCGGATCTGTCGGCCAAAGGCGCGCAAGCCGCCGCCGGCCGGCGCTGCGCCTCATGCCATCTCGACAGCTATGCCGGCACCAAGGGCGTGGCGCGGCTCGCCGGCCAGCGCGAGGAATATCTCGTCAAGGCGCTGCACGACTACAAGTCCGGCCAGCGCGTCGGCGGCAGCCAGGCCGCGATGACCGATGTTGCCTATCCGCTAAGCGACGAGGAGATCACGGCGCTGGCGCATTATCTGGCGCATCTGTAGTTGGGACGTCGCCCAGATCACAACTGTCGTCCCGGCCTTGCGCCGGGACCCATACCGCGGAAGCTATCGAGGGACGTCGGTGAGAGTGGCCTGCTTCACTACGGACGGTGGCTATGGGTCCCGGCGCAAGGCCGGGACGACATCGGAGTCTGTGGCGCGGTCGTGCCTGACCAACGGTTCGGCGAACACCGAGGCGACACCAAGAGCTACTTGCCCCGCTGAGCCTCGTACACCTTCAGCTGCGTGTAGGATATGCGCAGGCGCGGCACCGGGACCTTGGCGGCATCGGCGCGGGCGACGAGATCGCCGATGACGTGATCGGCCTCGACCGGCAGGCCGGCGCTGAGATCGCGGAACATCGAGGCGGTCATCGGTGATCCCTCCGCGGTGAGCATGCCGGAGACGCGCTGGAAGAACGCGCCGGCTGGGGGATAGCCTGCGGCCGCAGCGGTGGCGCTGCATTCGTCGAGCATGCCGAGCAGGAAGTCCTTGCCGCCCGGCGCGGTCAGGATCACGCCGACCGGCGCACGCATCAATGTGGTCGATGCAGCGAGCGAGGACAGGAACACCCACTTCTCCCACATGTCCTGCATGACGTGGTCGCTGGCCGACGCATTGAAATTCCCGCGCTGGAAAATCTCGAAGATCGCGCGGACGCGGTCCGACGATCCGCCGTCGCGCTCGCCGAAGCTCAGCGATTGCATCGGCTGCAACTGCACGACCTCGCGCTGCTCGTTCAGGGTCGCGGCGATGGCGCAGAGCCCGCCAAGCACGCGCGCGCGCCCGAACCTGGCGTCGAGCACGTCGAGATGCTTCATGCCGTTGAGCAGCGGGATGATCGCGGTGTTCGGACCCACGGCCGGCGCGAACGAGGTGATTGCATCGTCGAGGTCGTAGGCCTTGCAGCTCAGCAGCACGACGTCGAAGTGCTGCTTAAGAGTGTCCGCCTGTACGGTCGGCGGATTGGGGAGGGTGACGTCACCGGTCGGACTGCGGATCACGAGGCCGGCACTGGCGAGTTCAGCCGCGCGGCGCGGGCGGACCAGGAAGGTGACATCGGCGCCGGACTGCAGCAGCCGGCCGCCGAAATAGCCGCCGATGGCGCCGGCGCCGACGACGAGAATACGCATGGGTAGGTCCTCTCTCTCAGCGAGGTCTCATCATGCAGGAGCGAATAGCGAATGGCGAGTAGCGAATGGGGATGGCCACCATGCCCTACTCGCTACTCCCTGTTCGCCATCGCTTCTCACCATTTCTCGCCAGACGGACGGATCTCCATTTCGAAGGTCCAGGCGCTCTTCGGCTGCTGGTAGAGCTGCCAATAGGCACCCGCGACCGAGGCCGGCGGCATCAGCAGGTCGGGATTGTCCAGCGCCTCCTTGCCCCAGAGTTGGGCGCGGCGCTCGCGCACCCAGGCGGTATCGACGCCGGAATCGATGATCAGATGGGCGACATGGATGTTCTGCGGCATCAGCTCGCGCGCCATCGCCTGCGCCACCGCGCGCAGGCCGAACTTGGCCGAAGCGAAGGCGGCATAGCCGGAGCCGCCGCGCAGCGAGGCGGTCGCGCCGGTGAAGAAGATCTTGCCGCCGCCGCGGGGCAGCATCAGCCGGGCGGCCTCGCGCCCGGTGACGAAGCCGGCCCAGCACGCCATCTCCCAGACCTTGCGGAACACGCGGTCCGTCGTCTCGAGGATCGGGAAATTGACGTTGGCGCCGACATTGAAGATCACGACCTCGAGCGGCGCGTGCCTGTCGGCGTCGTTGAGGAAGGCGGTGGTCTCGTCCTCCTTGCGGGCATCGAGCGAGCGCGCCACGATCCGCCCGCCAGCGGCCTCGACCTCCGCGACCAGGGGCGCGAGCTTCTCGCCATTGCGCCGGCCGGCGAACACCGTGAATCCTTCAGACGCGAATTTCTTGACGATCTCGGCGCCGATGTAGTCGCCGGCCCCGACGACCGCGACGGTAGCGTTGCGCTGTTGCATGCTTGCTCTCCCGATCTCACTCCAGCCTCATTGCGAGGAGCGAAGCGACGAAGCAATCCAGCCTTGCTTTGCGGCGGGATCGCGTTGCTGCGCTCGCGATGACGGCGATCACTTGCCCAGGATGTATTCCTCGACGTCGCGCAGCTGCTCCTTGCCGAAGAACATCTCATTGCCGACGAAGAACGTCGGCGAGCCGAATGCGCCGCGCTCGACCGCGCGCTGGGTGTTCTCCACGAGCTTCGCCTTCACCTCGGGCTCCTGGGCGCGGGCGAACAGCTTGGCCCCGTCGAGCCCGGACGATGTGATCGCGGCGATCGCGATCTCGGGATCGTCCATCTTCTTCGGCTCGCGCCACATGTGGTGGAACGCCGCGTCGACATAGGCCTCGAACACGCCCTCGAGCTGGGCCGCGATCGCCGCGCGCATCAGGTTCAACGTATTCACCGGGAAGTACGGGTTCCAGACCCAGGGCTGCACCTGATAGCGCTTGAGGAAGCGCTGGGTTTCGACCTCGTGGAATTCACGCTTGTTCCTGATGCCGGCGAGCGACTCGGCCGGTGACCTGTTGTTGGTCGCCTTGAAGATGCCGCCGAGCAGCACCGGGACATAATAGAACTGGACGCCGATCCGCTTCACGATCGCCGGGATCGCCTCGTGGCTCAGATAGGCGTTGGGACTGCCGAAGTCGAACATGAATTCTGGCGCCGGACGGCTCATGGGCGGTCTCCTCGGTTTTTCGCATTGTGGTCCAGCGCAGCAGCCCCGTCCAGGGTTTTATGACGGTCATCATATTCCAGCGGCCGGAAGACGCCGGTGGTGCGTCAGATCATCCGGTGCACCGTCCGCTTGCGCCACACCAGGAGATAATAGCTCATCTGCAGCAGCATCATCGCGGCGAACGTGATGGGATAGGCGAGCCAGACGCCGTCGAGCCCGATGCTGCGGCTGAGCCAGGTGGCGGCGGGCACCTCGATCGCGGCGATCGCAAACGCCGAGATCGCCAGCGGCATCCACACCGTCCCGGAGGCGCGCATCGCCGACGAGAACGTGATGGACATGCCGAACAGCACGGAGCTCCACAGCACGATGTGCAGCGAATGCTGCGCCATCTCGATGACGGCAGGGTCGGTGATGAAGAGTCCCATCAGCACCCGTGAGAACAGATAGCCGATCGCGACCAGGCCGCCGGTCAGCACCACGTTCATCTCGATGCCCGTGCGCACGATGTCGCCGATCTGCTCGGCTTGTCCGCGGCCGATCGCCTGGGCGCCGAAGATCGAGACCGAGATCGCGATCGACAGCGCCGGAAACTGCACATAGCCGAGCACCTGATTGACCGCGCCATAGGCCGCCGTCGCGTCCGAGCCGAAGCCGTTGACGAGGCCGATCAGCACCATCTCGGCCAGCGACATCACGATCATGCCGATCGCGGCGGGGATGCCGAGCCGCAGTACGGCCCGCAACAGTTTCGGATCAGGCAGCATGCCCCGCAGGAATGCCGCATCGATCGCCAGCGGGTGCTTGCGACGGCGCAGATGGACATGGAGCCAGGCCAGCGTCGTCAACGTCGAGATCGCCGAGGCCCAGGCGGCGCTGGCGACGCCGAGCACGGGCGCGCCGAGCCAGCCGCGGATGAAGACCGGGGTGAGCACCAGCCCGAGCGTGGTCGATGCGGCGAGCGAGGCCAGCGGCGTCACGGTGTCGCCGACGCCGCGCATCTGCGACGACAGCAGGATGTAGGCGAAGGTCAGCGGCATCGTGATCATCATGATGCGGGCATAGCCCGCGGCTGCATCAAGGATGTTGGCGGGCGTGGCGAGCGCGGTCAGCAATTGGCGGCTGAACACGCCGCCCAATACCGCGATCAGGCCGCCGAGCAGCAGCGCAATGGTCAGCGTCGTGCCGGCGACCTGCTTCACCTTCGCGGGCTCACCGGCGCCCCAGGCCTGGCCGATCAGAACGCCGGCACCTGAGCCGAGGCCCATGACGAAGGAGACGAAGAAGAACATCGCCGGGAAGAACACCGAGACCGCGGCGAGCGCATCGACGCCGATCATCTGGCCGAGGTAGACGTTGTTGATGGTGCCGAACAGCGATTGCAGGATGTTGCTCAGCATCATCGGAACGACGAACATCAGGAACGGCTTGCGCAGCGAGGCGGTTGGCGGCGACACGGCATGTTTCTCCGTCGACCGCTCTTCATTCGGAGTACGGTCGCGTTGCGAGGAATTGGAATGAGAGCGGCCGCGAACGGCCGCTCTCATTGGCCGTTGAAATCAGCCGATCTCACTCGGCGCGGTGGCGGTGCGCGAGCGCGACGGCGTGGTCGCGGATGTCGGCCGGCCAGTCCGCGATCAAGGCGGCGAAGCGGCCGAGATCGCCGGCGAACAGCGCCCGCGACGCCTCCTCGAACTGCGGCAGGTTGCTGCCGATCCCGGACATGAAATGATAGGCCGCATCGCGTGCCTCACGGGCGCGGTCGGTGTCGCCGCTGGCACGGCGGGCGTCGTGGACCAGCTTGCGCAGTGCGACCGAGGCACCGCCCGGCTGCGCGTTCAGCCAGTCCCAGTGCTGCGGCAGCAAGGTCACCTCGCGGGCCACGACCCCGAGCTTCGGCCGGCCGCGGCCACGCGGCTCGGTCGGCCCTTGGTTCGCGGCCGCGCCGGCTTCGACCGGCAGGCGCGCCAGGATCTCCCGGTCGCTGCCGCGCAGATCGAGGTCGATCGGCTGTCCGGTGCGGTCGCTGAAAATCACGATCGGCTCGATGCCCGGCGCGGCGTGTTTCAGCACCAGTGCCACCTTGGGCAGCGGCCCGGCGGCGACCCGGGTTTGGCCGGCAAATGCGGTGAAGGTGTCCATATCGGCAGTCCCATGTGATCACCCCAATAAGACCCGGGTGAAATTAAAGTCAATATTACCCGGGTAATTATTTCATGCCGGGGTGAGGATCCCGGCGCCTCGCCGAACCCTTCCTGTCCTGCTACGGAACGGCGCCCGCCACCCGATCCGTCCCTGGAAACCCCATGCTGACCGTTCACCACCTCAACAATTCCCGCTCGCAACGCGTGCTCTGGTTGCTCGAGGAGCTCGGCGTGCCCTATGAGATCATCCGCTACGAGCGCCAGCCCGACATGCGGGCGCCGAAGGAGCTGCGCGCCATCCACCCGCTCGGCAAGTCGCCTGTCATCACCGACAACGGCAACACCGTCGCGGAGTCCGGTGCCATCGTCGAATATCTGATCGAGACCTACGGCAATGGCCGCCTGATCCCGCCGCCGAAGACACCGGAGCGGCTGCGCTATTCCTATTGGCTGCATTACGCCGAGGGCTCGGCGATGCCGCTGCTGCTGCTGAAGCTGCTGTTCAACATCATGCCGAAGCGCGCGCCGGCGCTGCTCCGTCCGATCGTGCGCAAGGTGTCGAACCAGGCCTTGAGCACGCTGGTCAATCCGCAGCTGAAGCAACACATGGCGTTCTGGGAAAGCGAGCTGCAGAAAAGCGAGTGGTTCGCCGGCGATTCGTTCACCGCGGCCGACATCCAGATGAGCTTCCCGCTGCAGGCGGCGGCATCGCGCGGCGGCCTGGAGCAGGGCCATCCGCGGGCGATGGATTTCCTCGCGCGCATCGAGGCGCGGCCTGCCTACAAGATCGCGCTGGAGAAGGGCGGGCCCTACGAGGTCGGCCGCTGAGCGCTATTTGGCGGCCGTCGCCGGCGCCGCGGTCGCCGCAATCACCTCGCGCACCAGCCGGGCGACGCCCTTGATGTCGCCGTTCGGATCCACGGAATCGCCGAGCCGGACCACGACCATGCGCTGGCTCGGCATGATCACCAACCGCTGGCCGAGCAGGCCGAAGGCGAAGAACGCGTCCGGTGGAATTCCCGCGCGGGCACGTCCCTGCGCGTGAAAATGCTGGCTGCGGTTGGTCCACAGCCCGGCGCCGTAGTCGGTGTCCAGCGTCGCAGTTGCCGACATCGCGACCCAGCCTTCCGGGAGAATGCGCCGGTCGCCGACGACGCCGTCGCCGAGATAGAGCAGTCCGAGCTTCGCCCAGTCGCGCGCGCTCGCCAGCATGTTGCCGTAGCCCTGAACGGTCCCGCTCCCATCGTATTGCAGCGTCGCGCTGCGCATGCCGAGCGGGTTGAACAGCTCGCGCCAGGCCAGCTCGATGGTCTGCTCCGGTCCCCCGGCGGCGTCGCGGATGATGCGCGCCAGGATCTGGGTGCTCGCGCTCGAATAGGCCCAGCGCTGGCCGGGCGGCGCGATCAACGGCGCATGCACCGCGAACGCCGCCATGTCGCGGTGGATGTCCATCTGGCTCGACGGATCGAAGCCGGAATTGGTCTCGTCCAGCGCCAGGCCTGATGTCATGCGCATCAACTGCTCGATCGTGATGTCGTGGCGCGGATCTCTGGCCTCGCGCCACTCCGCGACCGGCGCCGGGATCGACGGGCTCAGCTTGCCCTGCCGGGTGAGGATGCCCAGCAGCGCATTGGTGACCGTCTTGGTCATCGAGAAGCCCACAAGTGGCGTATCGACGCCGATGCTCGGCGCATAGCGCTCTGCGATCAGGTGACCATCCTTGACGACGACGACCGCCTTGGTGCGGCGGAACGGCGGGTTGGCCGGCTCCTCGAAGGCGTGATCCAGCGCCGCCTTCAGCGCGGGATCGCTGGGCTCCACCGCCGTGTTTTGCGCGAAGTCGGGCAGGGCGGGAGCAGGCCCCGCAGCACGCAGCGCAGCGACGTCGGTGTGCGGCAGGTAAGGCGGCTTCTGGCCCTGGAGCGTCACGCAACCGAGGCCGTCGTGAAACGAGGCGCGGGTGGCGTGCAGGCCGAGCAGCGACGCCTCGACCAGGCGCATGTCGGGCTCCACCCGGTAGCGCATCACGGCCCGCAACCGGCGCAGACCGGGCCGTTCCATGGTCTCCGCAAACACCGTTTGCGGATCGAGGCCGGAGACGTAGGTCTTGGCGCAGATCATCTCGGCGACCGCGCTGGTCGCGACGCGCAGCGCCCGGTCAGGCCGATAGGTGAGCCATCCCGCCACCAGCAGGGCCGCAAATACCAGCAGACCGACCACGAATCTTCGCAAATGCACCAGAACGTCCGACACCGTCTCGCGGGCGAGCCTCGCTGCGCCCTGGTATACTTCTAACGCGCCTCGGTCACCACGCCAACGGAGGGAAGCGGATGAAGGGCCCCGCCGGGCGGCGGCAAATCGTCATCCGGGGCCACGATGTCCGACATCGCCTGGGAACCGGCGCCTCAGCGCCCGGCTGCGGTGGCGCCCTTGCTGCGCGGATCCGGCGCGCCGACGAATCCATCGGACGTCACCAGGATGGAGTTGGCCGAGGTCCGTCCCATCGGCTCCTCGATCTTGTGACCTCGGGCGCGTAGACCGGCGAGCACGTCATCGGCAAAACCCTTCTCGATTCGGACCTCGTCGGGCATCCATTGGTGATGCAGGCGAGGCGCGGTGACGGCCTGTCGGACGTCCATCCGATAGTCGAGCACGTTGACGGTCACCTGCAGCACGGTCGAGATGATGCGGCTGCCGCCCGGGGAGCCCGTGACGAGCACGGGCTTGCCGTCCTTCAGCACGATGGTCGGCGACATCGACGACAGCGGCCGCTTGCCGGGGCCGGGCAGATTGGCTTCGAAGCCGACCAGGCCGAAGGCGTTGGAGGCGCCGGGCGCGGCGGTGAAATCGTCGAGCTCGTTGTTGAGCAGCACGCCGGTGCCCTCGGCGACGAGGCCGACGCCATAGGGGAAGTTCAGCGTGTAGGTGTTGCTGACGGCATTGCCGTCATTGTCGACGACCGAGAAATGCGTGGTGTTGCTGCCCTCCCGCAGCGGCGTGGTGTTGAGCACGTCGCCGGCGCTGGTGGCGTGCGCGGGATCGATCCCGGCGCGCTGGCGCGCGGCATAGTCCTTCGACAACATCGCGCGCACCGGCGCGTCGACGAAGGCGGGGTCGCCGAGATAGCGCGCACGATCGGCATAGGCACGCTTCATTGCCTCGATCAGCAGATGCAGCGACGCGGGCGAGCCCTGCTTCAGCTCAGCGAGCGGAAAGCCTTCGAGGATGTTCAGCATCTCGACCAGCACGGTGCCGCCCGACGACGGCAGCGGCATCGACACGATGTCATAGCCGCGATAGGTGCCGCGCACCGGCGTGCGCAGCACCGGCTGGTAGGATTTGAGATCGTCCGCTGTCATGATGCCGCCGGCATCCTGGATCGCCTTGGCGAGTTGGTCGGCGACCGGCCCTTCATAAAATCCGCGCGGGCCCTGCTCGGCAATGGCGGTGAGCGTCGCCGCCAGATCGCGCTGGATCAGCCGGTCTCCTTCCCTCAGCACCGTGCCGTCGGGACGAATGAAGATCGCGGCCGACGATTTCCATTTGGCCAGCCGCGGCGCCATCATCGGCAGGGTGACGGCAACGTCGTCGGTGACCGGGATGCCGTCGCGCGCCAGCACGATCGCCGGATGCAGCAACTGCGCCAGCGTGAATTTGCCCGAGCCGTATTTCTCCAGCGCCAGCGCGAGACCTGCGACCGATCCGGGCACGCCGATCGACAGTGCGGAGTCGCGCGACTTGGCATTGTCGGGCTTGCCATCGGCGCCGAGGAAGATGTCGCGCGTGATGGCAGCGGGGCCGGTCTCGCGATAGTCGATCGCCACGTCCTCGTTGGTCCTGGCGATGTGAATGACCATGAAGCCGCCGCCGCCGATGTTGCCGGCAACGGGATAGGTGACCGCCATCGCAAAGCCGGTGGCAACGGCGGCATCGACTGCGTTGCCGCCGAGCGCGAGGATGCGCTGGCCGACTTCGGCTGCGATCCTCTCCTGTGCCACCACCATGCCATGCGCGGGCGGCTGCGCCGGCGCGGCGACACCGGGTGGCTGCGGGATGTCGATGGCTTGCGAATCCAGCGCCCGCGCCGGCAGGCAGCCGGCCAGCAACAGCATGAAACCCGCAAGGAGCCGTCGTCGATCAATCGTGAACGTGGTCATCGCAATTCCGCCGTTGCTGACATCCGCCTGGGATCGTCAGATGTTATAGGGCCGCGTCGCCGGCGTAAAACGCGACACCGTGATCGTCGCAGGATGCGACGCCGTGATCGCAAAGGATCTTCGAATGGCCGTCACCACGATCGAGACCTCTGGCACTGCCGACGGCCGAATCTATCCCGGGCGCGCGGCCGTCGTCAGCTGGATCTTCTTCGATTGGGCGGCGCAGCCCTATTTCACGCTGATCACGACCTTCGTCTTCGCGCCCTATTTCGCGGCGCATGTCGCGCCGGACGCGGCGAGCGGCCAGGCGCTGTGGGGCTTTGCGACCGCCGCGGCCGGCATCGTCATCGCGCTGCTGTCACCGGTGTTCGGCGCCATCGCCGATGCCACCGGCCGCCGCAAGCCATGGATCGCGGCGTTCGGCGCGATGCTGGTGATCGGCGCCTCGCTGATGTGGATCGGGCGTCCCGGCGCGCCGGAGCTGATCCCGCCGCTGCTCGCGGTCTATGTGATCGCCACCATTGGCGTCGAGTTCGCCACGGTGTTCAACAACGCGATGATGCCGACCTTGGTGCCGCCGGAACGCATCGGCCGGCTGTCCGGCACCGGATGGGCCACCGGCTATGTCGGCGGCATTCTCTCGCTCGTCATCGTGCTCGGCTTTCTCGCCGCCAATCCCGATAGCGGCCGCACGCTGTTTGGATTCAAGCCGCTGTTCGGGCTCGATCCCGTGAGCCATGAAGGCGACCGCATCTCCGGTCCGCTCACCGGGCTCTGGTTCATCGTGTTCGTGCTGCCGATGTTCCTGTTCACGCCGGACTTTCCGGCGCGGCACCGGTTGGGCGCGGCCGTGCGCGAAGGCATCGGTCAGTTGAAGGAGACATTGCGCAGCCTGCCGCAGCAACGTGACGTTGCGTTCTTTCTCCTCGCCAACATGATCTACACCGATGGCCTCGTCTCGCTGTTCGCCTTCGGCGGCATCTATGCCGCCGGCACGTTCGGCTGGAACACGATCCAGATCGGCACCTTCGGCATCATCCTCGCCGCTGCCGGCACGTTCGGCGGCTGGCTCGGCGGCAAGCTGGATGATTTCCTGGGGCCAAAGCGCGTGATCGCCGGCAGCATGACCTTGCTGCTGCTCGCGATCATCGCGATTCTCATGGTGAGCCGTGATTCGGTTCTGTTGATTGCGGTCACGCCGGCGGTGCCCGGCGGCCCGCTGTTCGCCTCGCTGCCGGAGCGCGCCTACCTGCTGCTCGGCTGCATCATCGGCGCCTGCGGCGCGCCGCTGCAGGCGGCCTCGCGCTCGCTGCTGATCCGGATGGTGCCGAAGGAGCGCGTGGCGCAATATTTCGGTCTGTTCGCGCTCACCGGCAAGGTCACGTCGTTCATCGGCCCGCTGCTGATCGGCACCATCACCGCGGCCACCGCAAGCCAGAAGGCGGGCATGGCCGTGCTGGTGCCGTTCTTTGCGACGGGATTGCTGTTGCTGGCGCGGGTGAATTCAGGTGGTCGTGCGGGGCAGGGCGCCTGAAACTTGCTCCGCCGTCATTCCGGGGCGCCCGCAGGGCGAGCCCGGAATCCATACTCACGATCGTGGTTATGGATTCCGGGCCTGCGCCTTGCGGCGCATCCCGGAATGACGGCGGAGATTGTGGGCGCAATCAGTGCCGGAAGTGCCGGACGCCGGTCAGCACCATGGCGATGCCGTGCTCGTCAGCCGCCTTGATGACCTCGTCGTCCTTCACCGAGCCGCCGGGCTGAATGACCGCGGTGGCGCCGGCTTCGATGCAAGCGAGCATGCCGTCGGCGAACGGGAAGAACGCGTCGGAGGCGACCACCGATCCCTTGGTCAGCGGCTCGGCGAGCTTGAGCGCGCTCGCCGCATCCAGCGCCTTGCGGGCGGCGATGCGCGCCGAATCGACCCGGCTCATCTGCCCCGCGCCGATGCCGACGGTCGCCGAATCCTTGGCGTAGACGATCGTGTTCGACTTCACGTGCTTGGCGACACGGAAGGCGAAGCGCAGGTCGCGCAGCTCGGCCTCGGTCGGCGCGCGCTTGGTGACGACCTTCAGATCCATGTCGTCGACGACGGCATTGTCGCGGCTCTGCACCAGAAGTCCGCCGGACACCGTCTTCGCGGTCAGGCCGGCCTCGCGCGGATCGGGCAGGGCGCCGGCGAGCAGCAGCCGCAGGTTCTTGCGGCCGGCGATGATGGAGATCGCCTCCTCGGTCGCGTCGGGCGCGATGATCACCTCGGTGAAGATGCCGGTGATGGCACGCGCGGTGGCAGCGTCGAGCTTGCGGTTCATCGCGATGATGCCGCCGAACGCCGAGGTTGAATCGCACGCCAGGGCCTTCTGGTAGGCAGTGACGAGGTCGGGACCTTCGGCGACGCCGCAGGGATTGGCGTGCTTGACGATGACACACGCGGCGGTGCGCGCCGGGTCGAACTCGGCGATGCACTCATAGGCTGCGTCGGTGTCGTTGATGTTGTTGTAGGACAGCTCCTTGCCTTGGAGCTGGCGTGCGGTGGCGACGCCCGGACGGCGGCCGGGAAGCGCGTAGAATGCCGCATGCTGATGCGGGTTCTCGCCATAGCGCAGCGACTGGATCAGCTTGCCGCCGAAGGCGCGGTAATCGGGCGCGTCGTTCTGGATGGTGGCGGCGAACCAGTTGGAGATCGCGGCGTCATAGGCGGCAGTGCGCGCATAGGCCTTGGCGGCAAGCCGGCGGCGCAGCAGCAGCGTGGTCGAGCCGTCATGCCGCGTGAGGTCGTCGAGCACGGCGTGATAGTCGTTGACGTCGACGACGACGGCGACGTCCTCGTGGTTCTTCGACGCCGCGCGGATCATCGCCGGGCCGCCGATGTCGATGTTCTCGATGCAGTCGTTGAACGGGGCGCCGCGTTCGACCGTGGCCTCGAACGGGTAGAGGTTGACGACGAGCAGGTCGATCGGCGCGATGTCGTGGCTCTTCATCGCCGCCGCATGCTCATCATTGCCGCGGATCGCGAGCAGGCCGCCATGCACCTTGGGGTGCAGGGTCTTGACGCGGCCGTCCATCATCTCCGGAAAGCCGGTGAGGTCGGAGACGTCCTTGACCTTCAGGCCGGCCTCGGAAATCGCCCTGGCGGTGCCGCCGGTCGATACGAGCTCGACACCGCGCGCCGCAAGCGCGCGCGCGAACTCGACCAGACCGGTCTTGTCGGAAACGGATAACAGGGCACGGTGAACGCGACGAAGCTGATTGGTCATGGGCAGAGTCCTTGTGCAGGAGTTCAATTTGCCCAGGCGCACGGCGGTCAATCCCGCGCTCCCCGATGGTGCTCCATCCAAAGTCGCCAGTCGCACGAGAGCGGGCCTCATATCAGCTTTTGCCGCCCGCGACAACGGGTGGGCGATCAAACGATCATCCTGGCCTCACGGCTCACCATGAGGGTGCACGGTCTTGCCCGAACATCGGCCGCGTCCCGAGGGCCCGCCGAAGGCGGACGGCTCGACGAACGGTGATGTGAGATGATGTGAGAAGCGTTACAGCGGCAATTCCGGCTCTCTCCGAGCATTGCGGCGTCCGTTGGTCTCGGTCGGCGACGCCGACGAGCGCACGAAGCTCCAGCGGATCGATGGGGCTTGCTGCGCGTCCTGCCGGATCACCAGTTGCGTGGTGCGGCGCGGACCGTCATTGCCGGCGAGAAACACGCTGTCCTCGAGATCGACGCGATCGTCGAACGTCTCGAACGTCCAGACCTCGCGATTAGGCAGCACCAGCATGGCGCCGCGGCCGTCGCTGAGCCGGCTGGCCTTGACGGCCGGATGCAGGTGGAAGCGCAGCGCGTAGTCCGAGCCGCCGCCGCGAAGACGGGCGCCCTGCGCCGGCGTCACGGTATCCTCGCCGTCGAGCCGGGAGCCGTCCTCGGCCGCCACCAGCACGCGGCGGTGGACGAGGCCGAACTTCGCCGCGTAGCCATTGTGCGAGGTCGATAGCACGGTGCCGTCAGGCACGACCTCGCGGAAGTTCTCGACCCGCGTCGGACCCGACACGATCGGCGCGCCATGCAGCAGGCGCTTCATCGCCGACATCTCGACGAAGGTGCAGGACGAGGTGTTGTGATAGGTCAGCGTCGAATGCGCCACCGTGCTGCGCGCGAAGGCGCGCCAATTGTCGCGGCCGGTGGACGGCATGCCGCAATTGATCACGATGCGGCACGGTCCGGAGGACATCTCGAAGGCGAGACAGCCGGCATGGGCCTCATGGCTCAGATGCGGCGGCGGCGGCGCACCGGTGTCGACGATCACCGTCATCGGTCCGGCGTCGAGCCGCTGGAAACCGGAATGCGGCATGCTCGCCATCGGCGTGCCGTGGGTGTCGTCATAGGCGAGCAGGGTCGCCAGCAGGTCGGACGGGGTGCCGCCCATGCCATTGAACAGCGCCATGTTGCCGTCGCCGTGCCGGAAGAAGCGCAGCATCGGCATCATGCGGTCGATGGCGTTGAGCAGCGCCGGCGGCGGGGCGATGTTGCGGGCCGCAAACGTCTGCCGCAGCGGCAGCAGGTCGATCAGCAGCTCGATCAGCGCGCCCGGATTGCGCGACACGTGGCCGCCATCGGGCAGGATCTGCCGCTGCAATTCGTCGGAGAGTTTTCGGGTCGCGCTGCGGATGTGCTTGGCCTGGTTGGCGAGGCACAGCGCCGCGTAACACAGTGCGATCAGCACCTGCAGCCGCGGCGCGCCATCCGGGATGTCGATGGTCGAATAGCGCAGATAGCGGATCTCGCGGGTCAGCCCCCGAAGATAGCGGCGGTAGAACTTGCCGTCGGAATCGGCCAGCACCAGCGGCGCCTGCGACAGCAGCGAGATCACCCGCCGAGCCAGCACGTCGGCGCGCCGGCTCAGCGGATGGCGGCCGATCTGGTTGGTGATCCAGTCGTCGACCAGGGCACGGGCGTTGGCGCGGGTCAGCGCGGTGTCGGCTGCGCGCAGATGTCGCAGCCAGCCGAAGCCGAGCAGGGCGACCTCCCAATCCTCCGATGGCGGCTCCAGGTCGAAGATCGAGCGGCCATGGCAGGTCACGATCTTGCCGGCGAAGACGAAGCGGCCGGCATAGATCTCGGCGGCCCGCGTCGCGTCCGAAGTGCGCAGGTCATGCGGCGCAATGATGAGTCGGTCCGCCCGTCCGGGCCACAAGCCGGACACGGATACCGATACACCGCTGACGTTGGACATCAGGCTGCGCGCAAAGCGGCCCATCACCAGCGTCGATATGCGTCTGCGTTGAGCGGCGGACACGCCAAGCCTTGGATTCAGAGGGGGATTCGGTTGCGCATCCTTCATAGATCGCAACTGCCGCCGATACACCATTTTTGGCCCCGGTGCAGCACCATCGCGGGACCAGAATCTGGTGCAAAATCAGGATTTAACGGACTAACGCAACGCCGACGCCCTCAACCCGCGACCGACGCAGGGCCGGCGCACGGCGCGCACGATGACACGCTCACGGCCGCCGCTCCAGTCTCGCCGCATAAAATCCGTCGAGACCGCCAAGCCGGGGGTCCTGGTGCGGCAAATGGCAGGGCAGAGTGCGCAGGTCGCCGGCCGGCGTGACCAGCTCGGCCAGTCCTGCCACCTCGCCAGGGGTAACGGGGATGCGGCGCAGCTCGGTGGTTTCGGCCAGCACGCGCTCGACCACCTGCTCGCCCTCCTCGGGCTCCAGCGAACAGGTACAGTAGACCAGGGTTCCGCCCGGCTTGAGCAGGCCGCTCGCTCGGGTCAGCAGCCGCGCCTGGAGTGCGGACAGGGCGGTGATGTCAGCCTCGCTGCGCAACCAGCCCACATCGGGATGGCGCCGAATGGTGCCGGTCGAGGTGCAGGGGGCATCGAGCAGCAGGCCGTCGAAGCCGCCGCTTTCGGCAGGCTGCCATTCGGCGGCATCGGCCACGACCGTCTCGACCGTGAGCTGCAGCCGGGTCATGTTGTCCTTCAGCCGGTTCATCCGGGCCGGCGACCGGTCGACCGCGGTGACGCGGGCGCCGCCATGGGCGAGCTGGGCCGTCTTGCCGCCCGGCGCCGCGCACAGATCGGCGACGGTCTTGCCGCCGACGTCGCCGAGCAGCCGTGCCGGCAGGGCGGCGGCGGCGTCCTGCACCCACCATTGTCCCTCGGCGAAGCCCGGCAGGATTGTCACCGAACCATGCAGCACGGTGCGCACGGTGCCGGTCGGCAGCACCTCACCATGCAGCCGCGACGCCCATTGCGCCGGGTCCGACTTCACTGTCAGGTCGAGCGACGGCTCCTGGCCGAGCGCCGCGGCGATGTCCTTTGCGGTCGCTTCGCCGTAATGATCGATCCAGCGCTTGAGCAGCCAGGGCGCGATGTCGAGCGGCTGGCCGGTGGCATCGTCGAGCAGGCCCGCGCCCTCGCGCGCGCAGCGCCGCAGCACCGCGTTGACGAGCCCGGCATATTTCGCGGCGCGGCGGTCGGCCTGGACCAGGCGGACGGAGAGGTCGACGGCGGCGTGGTCGGGGACGTCCATCCACAGGATCTGGGCGGCGCCGATCAAGAGCGCGCTCTGCGCCCGCGGCGCGTCGGTCGGCACGCCGCGATCCAACAGCCGCGACAGCACGTGGCCGAGCGTTCCGAGCCGCCGCAGGGTGGTGGCGACCAGCCGGCGCATCAGCGCGCGGTCGCGGTCGGCGAGATGCTTCAGTCCGGGATGCGCGCCGGTTCCGTCGAGCTGATCGTCGAGGGTGCGATGCTTGTGCAGCACGCCGTCAACCACGTCGGCGGCGATGCGGCGTGCCGCCAGGCCTGGGACTTCGGAAGGGGTCGCAAAACGCGGCGGAGGCATGCCTGGGAATTACTCGCGAAAGAAGAAAGGCAGTTCCGCGACGATCGGGTGCATGCCATCAGCTTGCGGGTCCTCTGTCACCGGAATATGCCAAATGTAAGAATCGGCTCCGCATTTTTTAGACCTGTTTTATCGCGTGCGCTCACACGATCTGATGATATCGGGAACGATCCGGTTCAACGGTGGAATGGTACGATGAGTAACGAGCCCAAGAGTGAGTCCAAGAGCGGGCCTGAGACCAGGCCCGCATTGTCGGTGGTCGCCAGCAACGACAATCCGCGCAAGCCGCTGACGCCGGCCGCGCAGCGCGCGCTGGCCGAGGCTGAGGAACGCCGCCGACTGGCAGCAGAACAGACGAAGCCGATGCCGACGGAGTTGCAGGGGCCGAAAGGGCCGGAGCCGACCCGTTACGGCGACTGGGAGAAAAAGGGAATCATCTCGGACTTCTGACGGGATGTCCGCGCGCGGCTTTCGTTGTTCGGCGCCGGGCTTGCCGGTCCCGCGTTCTCCGCGCTCCCGGATCGCAGCGGTGACTCAGCGCGTCACCACCACCGTCGTGCCGATCGATACGCGCTCATAGAGATCGGTGATGTCGGTGTTGAGCATGCGGATGCAGCCGTAGGACACGTAGCCGCCGACCGAGTTCGGCACGTTGGTGCCATGGATCGCATATTCGCCGCCCGCGAGCGTCATGGCGGCGACGCCCATCGGGTTCTGCGGCGAGCCGCCGGGGATCACGTCGGGGATGTTGGGCTTGTCGCGCTTGACGTCGGCCGGAGGCGCCCAGGCCGGATATTTGTACTTGCCGTCGATCTTGGTGGTGCCGGCCCATTGCCGGCCGGCCTTGCCGACGCCGACCGTGTAGCGCATGGCGTGGCTGCCATCGAGCACGAGATAGAGCTTCCGCTCGCCGGTCCTCACCACGATCGTGCCCGGCGAATAGTCGCCGGCGATGGCGACCAGCTCGGGACGGGCCGACGCAGAGTCGGCCGTCGTGACCATGGCTCCGACCACCGACGCGGCCACCATCGCCGCCTTCATTGTCAGCCTGCCCGCCCCAGTCCGCATTGCCATCCCCTCAGGCCGTTCCGCGGCGCCTGCTCCCCGGCCGGGAGCACGCGGATGGCTTGAGGAAAGAAAAACTTCGTCTGCAAGTAAATGACCTGAAAACAACACTCCCGCGGAATCAGCCGCGGGAGTGCGATGAGCCTTGACGAATGCGGCGAGCGCCTCTCGCGCCCGCCGGGCACGGCGTGCCTACGCCTGCTTCTCCTTGCGGTTCTGACGGTGCTGCACGAGGTCGTCGACCACGCCGGGATCGGCGAGGGTCGAGGTGTCGCCCAGTGCGCCCGGCTCGTCCTCGGCAATCTTGCGCAGGATGCGGCGCATGATCTTGCCGGAGCGGGTCTTGGGCAGGCCAGGGGCGAACTGGATCTGGTCGGGCGAGGCGATCGGGCCGATCTCCTTGCGCACCCAGGCGACGAGCTCCTTGCGCAACTCCTCGCTCGGCTGCTCGCCGGCCATCAGGGTGACATAGGCGTAGATGCCCTGGCCCTTGATGTCGTGGGGATAGCCGACCACGGCTGCTTCCGAGACCTTGGCGTGGGCGACCAGCGCGCTCTCCACCTCGGCGGTGCCCATGCGGTGGCCGGAGACGTTGATGACGTCGTCGACGCGGCCGGTGATCCAATAGTAGCCGTCGGCGTCGCGGCGGCAGCCGTCGCCGGTGAAGTACTTGCCCTTGTAGGTCGAGAAGTAGGTCATCTCGAACCGGGCATGGTCGCCATAGACGGTGCGCATCTGGCCCGGCCAGGAGCGAGTGAGGCAGAGATTGCCTTCGGTCGCGCCCTCCAGCGGCTTGCCGTCGGCATCGACGATCTCCGGCACGACGCCGAAGAACGGCCGCGTCGCCGAACCCGGCTTCAATTTGGTCGCGCCCGGCAGCGGCGTGATCAGGATGCCGCCGGTCTCGGTCTGCCACCAGGTGTCGACGATCGGGCAGCGGTCGTCGCCGACGACGCGGTGATACCACTCCCAGGCTTCAGGATTGATCGGCTCGCCGACCGAGCCGAGCAGGCGCAGAGACGCGCGCGAGGTCTTCTTGACCGGCGCGTCGCCGCCCTGCATCAGGGCGCGGATCGCGGTCGGCGCGGTGTAGAAGATGTTGACCTTGTGCTTGTCGATGACGTTCCAGAACCGCGAATTGTCCGGATAGTTCGGCACGCCTTCGAACATCAGCGTGATCGCGCCATTGGCCAGCGGCCCATAGAGGATGTAGCTGTGGCCGGTGACCCAGCCGACGTCGGCGGTGCACCAGTAGACGTCGCCGTCGTGATAGTCGAACACGTATTGATGCGTCATCGCGGCGTAGACGAGATAGCCGCCGGTGGTGTGCAGCACGCCCTTGGGCTGGCCGGTCGAGCCCGAGGTGTAGAGGATGAACAGCGGATCCTCCGCATGCATCGGCTCGCACGGGCATTCGGTGGTCACCATCTCCGCGGCCTCGTGGTACCAGAGGTCGCGGCTCGGGTTCATCTCGACCTTGCCGCCGGTGCGCTTGACCACGACGACCCAGTCGACATTGTCGACCTTGTTCAGCGCGGCATCGACATTGGCCTTGAGCGGCACCTTGCGACCGCCGCGCAGGCCCTCGTCGGCGGTGATGATGATCTTGGAATCGCAGTCCTTGATGCGCTGGGCAAGCGAGTCCGGCGAGAACCCGGCGAACACCACCGAGTGGATGGCGCCGATGCGGGCGCAGGCCAGCATTGCATAGGCGGCTTCCGGAATCATCGGCAGATAGATGGTGACGCGATCGCCCTTCTTGACGTTGCGGTTGCGCAGGATGTTGGCCATCCTGCACACCTCGTCGTGCAGCTCGCGATAGGTGATGTGCTTGGATTGCGAGGGGTCGTCGCCCTCCCAGATGATTGCGGTCTGGTCGCCGCGGGTGGCGAGGTGACGGTCGACGCAGTTGTAGGCGGCGTTGAGGACGCCGTCCTCGAACCATTTGATCGAGATGTTGCCGGGGGCGAAGGAGACGTTCTCGATCTTCGTCGGCGCCTTGACCCAGTCGACGCGCCTGGCCTGCTCGGCCCAGAAGCCGTTGGGATCCTTGATCGAGCGCGCGTACATCTCCTGGTACTTCGCGTCGTCGACAAAGGCGCGTTTCGCCCATTCGGCCGGAACGTCGTAGATCTTCTCGGACATTTCACACCCTCCACATGCGGCCCGCCGTGGTCCAGCGCAGGCCGTCGTTGTTCCCACTATGCGTCCGCGTAACCGGCGGCGACAAGGCAAGACAAGTAGAACCTTCGGCGGGGACCCGGTCTGCGCAGGATCAAAGAATTGTGCGCGGAGGTTGCGGCAGCCGGCCGCGCGGCAGAGGTCGCGACAATCAGCAGCATCAAGGTTACCCAGAATCGGGTCGCTGCCCGGTATTTTGAAACCGCTTTGCCCAAAATTAGGGACTCGCTATCCGGCCCATCACGCCCTAAATCGCCTTGAAGCTGTGGATAACTGGGCCGGAACCAAACCGGACTCCGGGGCATTGAGCGGATCAACACGACGGCAGGGCGTCTAAAGCAATGATGGACCAGCAGAATTTCGAGAGCCCGCGGGTCGGCCCGGCCGACGCCGAGGTCGCGCTCGCGAAAGCGCTGGGCCAGTGGCCGTCCAAGCCGCCGCGCCGCAAGCTGACCTTGAAGGATCTGGCCCACGCCAAGACCGCCGACGCCCAGGGCAATGCCAAGACCTCGGTCGAGGAGCTCGCCAAGCGCATCGGGCTGAAGCTCGGTGACCAGGCCGAGCTGACCATCCGCCGCATCAAGCGCGGCAAGAGCTATACCTTCATCCGCGCCAATGGCACCCCGATCCGCCACGCCGGCACGATCCGCCGCCTGCACGCCATGGCGGTGCCGCCGGCCTATCGCGAGGTACGCTACGCCCCCGACCCGAGCCTGCACCTGCAGGCGGTCGGCGTCGACGCTGCCGGCCGGCTGCAATACCGCTATCACGCCGACTGGGAGAAGGTGCGCGAGCATCGCAAGGCGCATCGCCTCGCCAAGCTCGTCGGCGCGCTGCCGCGCATCCGTCGCGCGGTGTCGAAACATCTCGCCGGCGACGAGCCGACGCGCGAGTTCGCGCTCGCTGCTGTCATCGAGCTGATCGCGCGCACGGCAATCCGCCCCGGCAACGAATCCTATGCGCGGCTGAACGGCACCCGCGGCGCCACCACGCTCTTGAAGTCGAACGTCGCGCTCGAGGACGACAGCCTGGTGCTCACCTTCAAGGCCAAGGGCGGCAAGGCCGTGCGCAAGGAATGTGACGCCGCCAAGTTGGTGCGGGCCGTCGGCATCCTGCGCGGCGTGCCCGGCCGGCGCATGTTCCAGTATCGCGACGCGCAGGGCGTCGTGCGTGCGGTCTCGACCACGCAGGTCAATGCCTTCCTGCGCGAGATCGCCGGCATCAAGATCTCGCTGAAGGATTTCCGCACGCTGATGGCCTCCGCCGTCGCGCTGGAGACCTTGTCGCGGATCACGCCGGCGGCGAGCGCGCGCGGCCGCAAGAAGCAGATCCTGGAAGCGATCCGCGCCGCCGCCGACGAGCTCACCAACACGCCGGCGATCTGCCGCCGCAGCTATGTGCACGACACCATCGTCACGGCGTTCGAGGACGGCATTCTCGAACGCTTCGCCGCCACCATGAAGGGCCAGCGCTCGCAGACGCGGCGCGAGCAATTGCTGGCGCAAGTGGTGACGGCCGTCTCGGCCTGACGCAGCTAACGATCAAGCCTGGCAGCGCGTCCCGATCTTGGCCGATGCAAGGAAGCGGGCGATCGGATCGAGCTGCCGGCACGGCACCGCCGCACTCTTCACCGTCGTGGCCTCGCGCTTGGCCGGCCGCAGCACGGCCGACTTGCTGGCCGGCTTGGCGCGGCGGGCAGCCGACGCACCACGTCCCTCCGCGCGCACGGCCCTCGAGAGCAGCGGCAGGCGCGCGCCTTCGTTGAGATCGAGCGGCGGTGTTTCGAAACTGCGATCGGACTCGTTCAACGTATCAACGCCGGGAATCGGCTCGCGGATCAGCGACGACGTCGCTTCGCCCGCGATGTCGCCGGGCGATACCGCGGCAAGCACCATCTTCGTTGCAAGCAAGCAGCAGATTATCACGAGGCAGAACCCCGCAATCCAGATCGTTCTGTTCACTGTAGGAAACCCCCGCCGATCGCGCCGGACAGTGCGGGACATCCCCTTCCCGCAGCCGGCACCGTGCCGACCAATCAACCTTAAGAAAGTCTTACTCGCAATGTTTTCGGCAGGTTCGGCCGGCCTCGGCTCGCATCGTAGTTAATGGCGCTGGCGATCGCGCATCGACGTCGGCCAATGACCGATGTGGAGTGATCAGTTCGCAGCAGGCTGCGACATTGCGGCGCGGCTCTCGTTCAATGAGTCGGTGAGACGATCTCGATCGCCGCAGGTTTCACGGATCACGTTAAATTATGCGCCGAAACTCGCTTCCGAACGCGGCGTAGCTCGGCCTGACACGACGCAAGAGCGCATCCGCTCAAGATCAGCATCGGTGTCGCAGTCGAACTTATCACGCGGCTCTGCCGCCGCCTTTCATAGGGAGCTACCCATGTCCAAGCGCATTGCCTTTCTCGCTGCCGCCGCCTTCAGCGCGCTGTCGCTGACCTCGACCTTCGTCGCGCCCGCCAGCGCCGAGGAGAAGACCGTGATGGTCGGAGGCGCGGCGATGTATCCGTCGAAGAACATCGTGCAGAACGCGGTCAACTCGAAGGATCATACGACGCTGGTCGCCGCGGTGAAGGCCGCCGGCCTGGTGCCGACCCTGGAAGGCAAGGGACCGTTCACGGTGTTCGCGCCGACCAACACCGCCTTCGGCAAGCTGCCGGCCGGCACCGTCGACAGCCTCGTCAAGCCGGAGAACAAGGCGACGCTGACCAAGATCCTCACCTACCACGTCGTGCCCGGCAAGCTCGAGGCGTCCGACCTGAAGGACGGCCAGATGCTGAAGACGGTCGAGGGGGAGCAGCTCACCGTCAAGCGCGAGGGCAGGAACGTCATGATCGTCGACGCCAAGGGCGGCACTTCGATGGTGACGATCCCGAACGTCAACCAGTCGAACGGCGTCATCCACGTGGTCGACACCGTGCTGATGCCGGCGTCGTGAGGCCCGGCGCGACACCGGACACATCCGTTTCTTCCTCCTCCTCGCGGATGTGACCAGGAGCGAGCCGGGCCACCCCGGCTCGCTTTTTTGTGAACGCGATCGATTCTGCCTATCGTTTTGATCGGCGCCGCGGGTGTAACGGAGCCCGCCGAGCCGGCGTATACTTGGCGTGACGAATGCAAGCGACGTAAATGCAAGCGACGGAGCCGACCGCCATGACGAGCGCCACCACCAGCGCCCCCTCGACCCTCGCGGCGACCGAGGGGCCTGCAACCGCAGTCGCGACCAAAGTCATTCAGCCGGCCTGGGTGCGCGTCATGCATTGGATCAACGCCGTCGCGATGATCATGATGATTATGTCGGGCTGGCAAATCTACAACGCCTCGCCGCTGTTCGACTTCCGCTTCGACCGCAGCTTCACGCTCGGCGGTTGGCTCGGCGGCGCGCTGCTGTGGCACTTCGCGGCGATGTGGCTGCTGATGCTGAACGGCCTTGCCTATCTCGTCACCGGTCTCGCTACCGGCCGGTTCCGCCGCAAGCTGCTGCCGATCTCGCCGGCGTCCGTCATCGCCGACCTCAAGGCCGCGCTGACCTTCAAGCTCGCCCATGACGACCTCACCGTCTACAACGCGGTGCAGAAGCTGCTCTATCTCGGCATCATCTGCGTCGGCATCGTCGTCGTGCTCACGGGCCTGTCGATGTGGAAGCCGGTGCAGCTGCACTGGCTGGTGAGCCTGTTCGGCGACTATCCGGCGGCGCGCTACGTCCATTTCGTCTGCATGGCGCTGATCTGCGCCTTCCTGGTGATCCATATCCTGCTCGCGCTGCTGGTGCCGAAGAGCCTGCGCGCGATGATCATCGGCCGCTAAGAGGAGAGACAGCCATGGCGAAACGTCCGTTCCTCATTCCCGGCGTCGACAAGCGGCTCCTGATCAAGGACTCGCTGAAGGTGATGCCCGACCTCACGCGGCGCCGCTTCATCACCGGTGGCGCCAGCCTCGGCGCGCTGACCTTGCTCGCCGGCTGCGACGTCGTCGACGGCGACACCGCCGAGGAGCTGCTCAAGAAGGTCTCGAAGTTCAACGACGCGGTGCAGGCCTGGATGTTCAACCCGGATGCGCTGGCGCCGACCTTCCCGGAGAGCGCGATCACCAAGCCGTTCCCGTTCAATGCCTACTACACGCTCGACGAGGCGCCGGAGATCGACGCCGCCGACTGGAAGCTCGAGGTGCGCGGCCTCGTCGACAACAAGAAGTCGTGGACGCTGGATGAGCTGCATGCGCTGCCCCAGGTGACGCAGATCACGCGCCACATCTGCGTCGAGGGCTGGAGCGCGATCGGCTCCTGGACCGGCACGCCGCTGCGCGACTTCCTCAAGCTGATCGGCGCGGACACGCGTGCGAAATATGTCTGGTTCAACTGCGCCGACAAGGACGGCTACAACTCGCCTTTGGACATGCGTACCGCGCTGCATCCGCAGACCCAGATGACCTTCAAGTTCGCCGACCAGATCCTGCCGCGCGCCTACGGCTACCCGATGAAGATCCGCGTCCCCACCAAGCTCGGCTTCAAGAACCCGAAATACGTCGTCGCGATGGAAGTCACCAACGACTACAAGGGCGGCTATTGGGAAGACCATGGGTACAATTCGTTCAGCGGGAGTTGAGGCAGGGTGAACGTTGCGCGGCATGTGTTCGTACGGCCCGAGTGCTTTGGTGGTGAGTCTGAGGCCGCCGCTTCGCCGCGAGGGGCTCCATTTTCTTCTGGCAGCTGGCAAGCGCTATGCTCTTGCGAACATTGGATAATTGTCTCAATCGAGATGGAAGAACTTTAGGTATTTCAATGCGTTACCCTCTAAGGGGGTGGACTTTTCACCTTGGAATGATATCTTAAGGCTCGGGCGAGCCCCGTACGAATACGGAGTCGCAATCAAAAATGGTAAGTTCTTTTCACGATCATTTGGGGAGAATGGCTCCGGACTATCGCTTGGTAATGGCCAAGGCGAGAGAAGTTCTGCGCGCCAACTTTATCTCGGAACCTCCGGTCTCTCCAATCGAGATCGCGCAGAGCTATGGTCTCAAGGTTCTTTTCGCCGACTTTAGTGGAGGCGATATCTCGGATGTGTCGGGTTTTCTTGACCTCGGTGGCTCGACCATTTTCGTCAACAAGGACGAGCCAGCGCGCCGTCAAACCTTTACAATCGCTCACGAGCTAGGCCACGCGCTCTTGCATCGCGATCTTTTTCTGAAGCATCCTGAAGAATACAAGGTTCTCTTGAGGGCGCCAATCGGATTAGAGCGCGACCCTCTAGAGCAGGAGGCAAATGCATTTGCTGCACATCTGCTGGTGCCGGCGGCATTTCTCGAGAAGTATAGCAAGATTGCCAGCAACGCTGAGCTGGCTCGGCTTTTCAACGTTTCAGAAGACGTGATCCGGTTCCGGAAAGCTTATGAGTCAAAATACAAGGCCGCCTGACGTCGCGACGATAAAACGGCAAATCACGGGCGCTTCATCGGAGGCGCCCGTTTCGTATAACGACTCTGCTAATCAGGCTAGGTCGGAAAAAATTGACTTGGACGGCCGAGAGCAGTTCTTCAAATTACGTGGGCGGTGGTCTGCATGGTTGCTAGCATGGATATCGGCGCTATTGGTTCTTGAGGGTTTCATTACACTTGGAATTGGTTTTGGGTGGTTGAACTTTATGGAATACAAGTGGTTCCTTCCAATCGTCTTTGGTGAAAGCTTTCTTCAGATCGTCGCTATGGGCGTTGTAATAGTGAAGTTCTTGTATGCTCCAGCCAAATGATGGCTTGGAGGCTTGAGACAAGTGGAGAGTAGTGGCTGGCCCTACTTGATTGTGCTGCGATCAAACTCTCTCAACTTCCCCTGCATCGCCGCCATCACAGCGCCCAACAGCAACAGCGCCGCCGACACATTCAGCGCATAGGTCAGGCTGCCCATCGCATCGGTGATCGCCCCGACCACGAACGGACCCAACGTCTGGCCGATGCCGAACACGATGGTCAGGGCCGCGATCGCGCGCGACCACGCCGCCTGCGGCAGGTTGAAGCGCACGAACGCGGTGGTTGCCGTGGTGACGGTGGAGAAGGCGACGCCGAAGATCGCGGCCGACAGCGCCAGCATGGCTGGCGAATGGCTGAGCGCCGGCAGCGCGGCGCCGATGGCGTTGATGGTGAGGATGATCGCGGCCGGCATACCGCCGCGATCCAGCGCCAGCACGCGGCGCCACACCCACGGCGTGGTGAAGCCGGCCAGCCCGATCAGGCACCAGAACGCGGACTGGGCGGCGGCGCCGCCGCCGAGGTCGCGGACATAGGCGATCATGAAGGTGAGATAGGCGATGTAGCCGGCGCCATAGAGGAAGTAGCCGAACAGATAGATCGCCATCGGCCGCAGCGAGACCGGGGCTGCGCCGCCGCCGGGCACGGCCGCCATCGCCGGGATCGGCGTCAGCAGCAGCGGCAGGATCAGCACGCAGCCAAGCGCGGTCAGCGCCAGCCAGACGATCCACCACGAGCCAGGCCCGAACGCCTGCAGCACGAACGGCGCCACCAGGCCGGAGGCGACGATGCCGAGCGGCGGTCCGGCATAGAACAGGCTGAGGATGAAGCTCGCCTGGGCCGGCCGCGATTGCGCGATCCGCGCCGCCAGCGTGCCGCCCGCGACGAAGGCGACGCCCGCGCCGATGCCGGTGATCAGCCGCGCCAGGCTGAGCGCGACGAAGTCGCCGGTCAGGGCGCAGACCGCGAGCGAGGCCAGCGCCGCCAGGGTTCCGCCACGCACCGTCGCCGGTGCGCCGATTCGGCCGATCAGACGCGACGCGATCAGCGCGCCGATCAGATAGCCGGCGGCGTTCACGGTGTTCATGAAACCCGCGATAGCCGGCGGCGTTCACGGTGTTCATGAAACCCGCGGCCGAGTACGACCAGTGCAGCGAGTCGCGCATGTCCGGCAGCACCAGCGCATAGGCGAAGCGGCCGATGCCGAGGCCGACGATGGGGCCGAGCGAGAGCGTCAGGTTGAGCCGCGCCGGATGGGCCGGAGGCGGATCGGGCGTGGGATTCAGCAAGACATGCTCCGGCGCAGCGATCGTCCGGCAGTCCATGCTCTCTAGCGGCGATCCTGGAGAACATAGCAGCTCGGCGCGCCGGTCCAGAAGACGTGCGGCGGCAATGGTGGCTTGCCAACCGTGCAGGAGGGCTTTAGCACTCCGCGCGGATTTTCGTTCCCGTCATTGCCGGTTTGGCCGGCAATCCGGCCAAGAATGCTGGATGCCCGCGCAACGCCCGGGCATGACAAGCCCCGCGAGGACAACGACCATGGCGACCCACAAGCTCCTTTTGCTGCCCGGCGACGGCATCGGCCCCGAAGTGATGGCGGAGGTGAAGCGGCTGATCGGCTGGCTCAACGCCAAGGGCCTGGCCTCGTTCGAGACCGAGGACGGCCTGGTCGGCGGCGCCGCCTATGACGCCCATGGCGCGTCGATCTCCGAGGCCGACATGGCCAAGGCGAAGGCTGCGGACGCCATCATCTTCGGCGCCGTCGGCGGCCCGAAATGGGATGGCGTTCCCTACGAGCTCCGCCCCGAGGCGGGCCTCTTGCGCCTGCGCAAGGATCTCGGCCTGTTCGCCAATCTGCGCCCCGCCGTGTGCTACCCGGCGCTCGCCGATGCCTCCAGCCTGAAGCGCGAGATCGTCGAGGGGCTCGACATCATGATTGTGCGCGAGCTCACCGGCGGCGTGTATTTCGGCGAGCCCAAGACCATCACCGATCTCGGCAACGGCCAGAAGCGCGCCGTCGATACCCAGGTCTACGACACCTATGAGATCGAGCGCATCGCCCGCGTGGCCTTCGACCTCGCGCGCAAGCGCCGCAACAAGGTGACGTCGATGGAGAAGCGCAACGTCATGAAGTCGGGCGTGCTCTGGAACGAGGTCGTCACGGCGGTTCACAACCGCGAATACAAGGACGTCACGCTCGAGCATCAGCTCGCCGATTCCGGCGGCATGAACCTGGTGAAATATCCGAAGATGTTCGACGTCATCGTCACCGACAATCTGTTCGGCGACATGCTGTCGGACATCGCGGCGATGCTGACCGGCTCGCTCGGCATGCTGCCGTCGGCTTCGCTCGGCGAGGTCGACGCCAAGACCCACAAGCGCCGCGCGCTGTACGAGCCGGTGCACGGCTCGGCGCCGGACATTGCCGGCAAGGGTCTCGCCAACCCGATCGCGATGCTGACGTCGTTCGGCATGGCGCTGCGCTACTCCTTCGACATGGGCGCGCTCGCCGACAAGCTCGACGCCGCCATCGCCGCCGTGCTGGCGTCAGGCCTGCGCACCGCCGACATCAAGGCGGAAGGCTCGACGCCGGCGTCGACCACGCAGATGGGCGAGGCGATCATCAAGGAGCTGGAGAAGCTCACGGCGTAGGCGGAGCCGAGGTTCCGCCGCGCCGAAGGTGCACTCCCCTCCCCCTTGCGGGGAGGGGTTGGGGGTGGGGGTCCCCACCCAGCGACACGGCCGTGTGCACCATCTCACCTTGCCCAGACCGTCCTGTTCATTATCGACCTCGAGGCGTTTCATCCGAAGCACCTCTATCGCTCGTCTCAAAACGAACTCATCAGAGAGCATCGCCCGGGGATCCCCACCCCCGACCCCTCCCCGCAAGGGGGAGGGGGGCTCACCGTCGTTGTCGAGATCGCGCAAATCCAACGCACGACGTGTTCGATCTCGCCACCGGGCGCGTCGTCGCTATTCCGCGGTCGCGTCCTGCATGCGCATCGCAAGGCCTGTCGATTTTACCTATAGACTTTCATCCCCGGACGAATAGCCTGACCACAACGCCGCGCCATTGAATGGACGCGGTCTCGTACGCGTTCGACATGATGCGTGCGAAGGCCGGGGAGGATGAATGTGATCGCGCTTGCGATGCGATATGTCGCTCGCCGTGCATGGTGTCGCCGCCAATGTCGCGACCATCGCCCCGTGGCGATTGTACGCGACCTCCCTCACCACATGCGCTGACGCATGAGCGCGCCGCTCATCTCCGTTCATGGCCTGTGCAAGAGCTTCCCCGGCGTCCGGGCGCTGCACAATATCAGGTTCGAGCTGCGCGCAGGCGAGGTCCATGCCGTGATGGGCGAGAACGGCGCCGGCAAGTCGACCTTGATGAAGATCCTGGCCGGCGTCTACCGCAAGGACTCCGGCGAGATCATCTACGACGGCGCGAGCGTCGATTTTCCGAGCCCGCGCGAGGCGCAGGCCGCCGGCATCGGGATCATTCATCAGGAGCTGCAGCTGATGAACCACCTCACGGTGGCGCAGAACATCTTCATCGGGCGCGAGCCGATGAAGGCGTTCGGGCTGCTGCTGGACGAGGACAGGCTCAACCGGCAGGCGGCCGAGCTGCTTGCCCAGCTCAATCTGTCGATCGACCCGCGCACGACAGTCGGCGGGCTGACGGTGGCCAGGCAGCAGATGGTGGAGATCGCCAAGGCGCTGTCCTTCAACTCGCGCGTCCTGATCATGGACGAGCCGACCGCCGCGCTGAACAATCGCGAGATCGCCGAGCTGTTCAAGATGATCCGCGCCTTGAAGGCACGCGGCGTCGGCATCGTCTACATCTCCCACAAGATGGACGAGCTGAAGCAGATCGCCGATCGCGTCACCGTGCTGCGCGACGGCGAGTATGTCGCGACGGTGCCGGCCGAGAGCACCACGATCGAGACCATCATCGGCATGATGGTCGGGCGCAGCCTGAGCGATGCGCGCGTGGCGGGCACGGCGCCGGCCGGCGAGATCGCGCTCGAGGTGCGCAGGCTGAATTGCGGGCCGCTGGTCCGCGACGTCAGCTTCACCTTGCGCAAGGGCGAAATCCTCGGCTTTGCTGGACTGATGGGCGCCGGCCGCACCGAGGTCGCGCGCGCGATCTTCGGCGCCGACGCCGTTCCGTCCGGGGATATTCTCGTCGACAATCGCAAGGTGACGATCCGCTCGCCGGCGCATGCGGTCGCCCACGGCATCGGCTATCTCTCCGAGGACCGCAAGCGCTTCGGCCTCGCCACCGGCATGGACGTCGAATCCAACGTCGTGATGTCGAACCTCGCGAACTACCTTGCAATGAAGTTCGTGCTCAGGAAGCGCGCGATCCGCGACACCGCTGGCCGCTTCATCCGGATGCTGAACATCCGCACGCCTTCGGTGTCGCAGCAGGTTCGCCTGCTTTCCGGCGGCAACCAGCAGAAGATCGTGATCGCCAAATGGCTCGATCGTGATTGCGACATCCTGTTCTTCGACGAGCCGACCCGCGGCATCGACATCGGCGCCAAGAACGAGATCTACCGCCTGCTCCGCTCGCTGGCCGACCAGGGCAAGGCGATTGTGATGATCTCGTCGGAGCTTCCCGAGGTGATCAGGATGAGCGATCGCATCGTCGTGATGTGCGAGGGCCGCATCACCGGCGAGCTGTCGCCGGACGAGGCCACGCAGGAGCGGATCATGCAGCTGGCCACGCAGCGCGAAACCATGAAGGCAGGCTGACGGCATGAGCGACCCGGCATTGGTCAAGGACCACAAGGACAGTCTCGCGGCGCCCGGGTCCGGTGCGATGGCCGCGCTGCGGCGCCGGCTGCTCGGACCTGCGGCGCTGCAGAAGCTGCTGGCCTTCGCGAGCCTGGTGCTGCTGCTGGTCTATTTCAGCTTCGCCTCGCCGGCCTTCATGCAGACCGACAACATGATCAACATCCTGCAGGCGACCGCGGTCAACGGCGTGCTGGCGATCGCCTCGACCTTCGTGATCATCACCGCCGGCATCGACTTGTCGGTCGGCACGCTGATGACCTTCTGCGCCGTGATGGCGGGTGTGTTCCTCACCTATTGGGAGCTGCCGATGTGGACGGGCATCGTCGCGGCCATCGCCACCGGCGCGCTGTCAGGCGCCGTGTCGGGCACGGTCATCACCAAGATGAAGGTGCCGCCGTTCATCGCGACGCTCGGCATGATGCTGGTGCTGAAGGGGCTGGCGCTGGTCGTCTCCGGCAGCAAGCCGATCTATTTCAGCAACACCGAGAATTTCTCGATGATCTCGCAGGACTCGCTGCTCGGCACTGTCGTTCCTGCCCTGCCGATTCCCAACGCGGCCCTGATCCTGTTCGTGATGGCGGTGCTGGCGGCCGTCGTTCTCAACCGCACCGCGCTCGGCCGCTACACCTTCGCGATCGGCAGCAACGAGGAGGCGGTGCGGCTGTCCGGCGTCAATGTCGACCGCTGGAAGATCGTCATCTATGGCCTCGGCGGCGCCATCTGCGGCGTGGCCGGGCTACTGCTCGCCTCGCGCATCAACTCCGCGCAGCCGGCACTCGGCCAGGGCTATGAGCTCGATGCGATCGCCGCCGTCGTCATCGGCGGGACGTCGCTGAGCGGCGGTACCGGCACCATCCTCGGCACCATCATCGGCGCCTTCATCATGAGCGTGCTGACCAACGGGCTGCGAATCCTGTCGGTGGCCCAGGAATGGCAGTTCGTCGTCACCGGCATCATCATCATTCTCGCCGTCTACGCCGACATGCTGCGCCGAAACCGCGCCTGACCCTTCAAGGAGGACCAGCTACCAGCACCGCTACGACGTCGCGCTGAAGATTGCGCTGCCCGCCGACAGCGAGCGGCCACGACCACGATCATCAATGTAACGATAAGGTCACTGAAGAGAGCAGAGGAAACACCAATGTTGAGCAAGCATCTCCTCGGCGTCGCGCTCGGCGCCGTCATGGTCGCGGGAGTGTCCGCGAGCGCGCGCGCCGACGATGTCTACATCCCCCTTGTCTCCAAGGGCTTCCAGCACCAGTTCTGGCAGGCCGTGAAGCTCGGCGCCGAGCAGGCCGCGAAGGCCGCCAACGTCAAGATCACCTTCGAGGGGCCGGAGACCGAGGCCATGGTCGACAAGCAGATCGACATGCTCTCGGCGGCGCTCGCCAAGAAGCCGCAGGCGATCGGCTTCGCCGCGCTCGATTCCAAGGCAGCGATTCCGCTGCTGAAGAAGGCCGATGCGGGCAAGATCCCGGTGATCGCCTTCGACTCCGGCGTCGACAGCGACATTCCGTTGACGACCTGCACCACCGACAACCTCGCCGCGGCCGGCCTCGCCGCCGACAAGATGGCGGACATGATCGGGGATGCCGGCGACGTCGCTGTCGTCGTGCACGACCAGACCAGCCGCACCGGCATCGATCGTCGCGACGGCTTCCTGAAGCGCATCAAGGACAAGCATCCGAACATCAAGATCGTCAGCGTGCAGTATGGCGGCGGCGATCAGTTGAAGTCGACCGAGATCACCAAGTCGATCCTGCAGGCCAATCCGAACCTCAAGGGCATCTTCGGCGCCAACGAGGGCTCCGCGATCGGCGTGCTGAACGGCGTCAAGGAGATGAAGAAGAAGATCGTCGTGATCGGCTACGATTCCGGCAAGCAGCAGAAGGCGGCGATCACCTCGGGCGAGATGGCGGGCGCGATCACGCAAAATCCGATCGGCATCGGCAGCTGCACCGTGGAGTCAGCGGTCAAGGCGTTGAAGGGCGAGAAGCTGCCGAAGGTCACCGACACCGGCTTCTACTGGTACGACAAGTCCAACATCACCGATCCGAAGATCGCGGCGGTGCTGTACGATTGAGACGGGTGCGAGGTCGGGCCGGATGATCGCATATGATGATCTGAGTTTGTGGCGGTCCATCTCCGCGTCGTCATGGCCGGGCTCGTCCCGGCCATCCACGTCGCGAGGCATCCCGGGAAGGACGTGGATGCCCGGGACAAGTCCGGGCATGACGGAGTAGCCAACTCGCACGCTTGCTTGTCGCGACTGCTCGTCGGGCAAATCGGATCAGCTCTCGGGTGCGATCGATGGCGATTGACGGAGGTTGCCGGTCGTCCCGTGGCTCTATTCCCTTCGCGGCGAAGAACTTATTTCGCCCGCGATTTCAATCTCGTCCGCTCGATCAGTCGGACTCCGTCAAAAATTTCACTTTCGTTTTTCCAGAATCCATGGTCTTCTCCCTCCATCCCGCTTCGCTTGCGAGGGGCGTTTCGCGATCGTCACGAGGCGCGAGGCGGGAATGCGGTGGCCGCGAGGGCTCGCAGCATGTCCTAGGGGCATGCGGACGAACGAGGCTCTTGCGGACGTGAAGCTGCGTGGTCCTGGCGCCCCGATGCTGGCGCCAAGTCGTCGGGCGATGATCCCGAAGGCGACGGTGGCTAACAGGCCGGACACCGGGGAGAGCGCACATAAGCGTGAAGACCATCGCGCAGGGAAGGCCGGGTCATGCCGGCTGTACCTGTGGTTCCTGCCCCGTGCACTTTTTCCGCACGGGGGCCACGGGCCTCAGCCGAGGCCCGGCCTTCCCTGCGCCCTCTGCAAGGAGAGGGCGATCAGACGAGCAAAGACTCGGACGCGAAAGCGGGTGCGAGGATGGCCAGTCGTGCCGAAAATTCCGGTGTCGTCCCGGCGAACGCCGGGACCCAGACTCCCCGACATGGGTGTGAGGCACGCTGGAGCGATGAGAACGGGCGGTCATGCCGGCCGGTGGTTATGGATCCCGGCGTTCGCCGGGATGACACTGAGGGGTGGGTGCAGGCTGGCCTCCATCGGCGTGTAGCGATGTGTCAGCCATGTCTCCGAACGGTCGTCTCACACGTTCGAAATCGAGCAGTGACCAGCTCATGATCGATGACGACGCGATGGAACGTCAGCGCGGCAAAACAGCAAAAAGCCGGGCGGGGCCCGGCCTTGATGATCTGACGATGCGGCCGCCCTCAGTAGGGGATCGGAATCCGGGTCGGGTAGCCGCCGAGATCGGACGGCGCCATCAGCGGCTGGCGGTCGATCGGCCGGTTCAGATTCTCGCGCGCGAACGACGGGTAGCCGACAGCCGGCGGGAACGCATAGTCCGAGAACTTGCGGTCGCCCGGAAGCACCTCGGTGCCGCCGTCGAGGAACGAGCGGCGGGTGATGTAGATGCGGGTGCGCGGGCCGGACTGGTAGGAATAGTTCGGATTGCCGTTGTTGGTGACGGCAACGGCACGGCGCTTGGTGGTGGCGGCATCCGCCGAGGTGGCGGCAAGAGACGTGACGGCAAGGCCCGTCGCGGCGATCACCGCCAAGGCCATGACCCGGGTCGCAGCAGGAAATTCGATCATCACGTCCTCTTCCTCGCGCCAAAAGGGGCGGGCGCTCGCCATGCGCATGATTTGGCCCGCACAATATCTGGGTCGGCTGTGGCATCACAAGGTCATTCCCGCGGCCGCACCGAAGATAAATTCCCGCTGTGGCGGGAAAGTTGCATCAAAATCCGTCACTTGGCTGCCGATGTGGACGCCCGAATGGGGCGCGGTCACGCCCAGCAACATCCGGACGCAGGCGGACATTCACAGCGCGCCGCGCAGCCTCGGATTGGCGGTCGAAGTCACCCAATCGCCGCTGCCGCTGGCGATGGCGGGTTCGTCGCAGCCGCCGCGCCGCTGATCGGTCCCCATGAAAAGCTGGCTCAGGGCCCGGTTCTGGTCGGGCGCCAGCAGGGTCAGCCGGTTGAGCATGCAGCCGACCATGGCGCGGCGCGCCGGCATCGTCACGCCCTGGCACGACCAGCCGGAGATCCGCAAGCTCGGCTCGGCGATGGTCTTGAGAAAGCCGAGGCAGGCTCCGGCGCCCTCGGGAGCCCCAGCCCGCCGCACCAGGCTGACCGGTCCGAACCGGCTGTCGATCACGCCGGCGGTCTCGAGCTCGGTGGCGGTGCCCTGTCCCATCCGGAGGGCGAGATCGGCGCGCGGGTCGTGGCGCGCATCGCGCTCCACGCCGAGCCGGTAGACTTCCAGTTCGGCGGCCGGGCGATCGGCGGGTTCGCCCCAGCGCAACACGTCCTTGCGGCCGCCTTCGGGATGGATGAGCACGGTGTAGGTGGCGGTCCTGTCGGGCTGGTCGGCGAGACGGAGCGAGAACGCCGGCACGGCGCCGTCGGCCAAGGTCCAGCCGGCGCGGCCGGGCGACGTGTCATCGCCGCCGTCGAGATGGTTCCAGCCGGCCACGCCGAGCATGGCGATCAGCGCCAGAGCCCCCACATAGGCGAACAGGCGCGCAAATGTGCCGCAGACCTCGTCCGCGAAGCTCTGGAGCCCCTGCAGGACGGACGCGGATCGGGGCGCTGCGGCTGTTCTGGCCGAATCGGACTGCATCGAATGCGAGACATCGTGGTAACGTTGTGTCAGGGACGTTTCTCGCATAGAAGCGCTGCCGCTTCCGTTTCCGCCTGGTTGCGCGATCGGCCATATTTCTTCGGAGAGTGAATGATGGGTTACAAAGTCGCAGTGGTCGGCGCGACCGGCAATGTCGGACGGGAAATGCTCAATATTCTCGATGAGCGCCAGTTTCCGGCGGACGAGGTCGTGGCGCTGGCGTCACGCCGCAGCGTCGGCGTCGAGGTGTCCTATGGCGACCGCACCCTGAAGGTCAAAGCGCTCGAGCACTACGATTTTGCCGACGTCGACATCTGCCTGATGTCGGCCGGTGGTTCGGTGTCGAAGGAGTGGTCGCCCAAGATCGGCGCCGCCGGCGCGGTCGTGATCGACAACTCGTCGGCCTGGCGCATGGATCCCGACGTGCCGCTGATCGTGCCGGAGGTGAATGCCGACGCCGCCGCCGGCTTCAACAAGAAGAACATCATCGCCAACCCGAACTGCTCGACGGCGCAGCTCGTCGTCGCGCTGAAGCCGCTGCACGACAAGGCGAAGATCACGCGCGTCGTGGTGTCGACCTATCAGTCGGTGTCCGGCGCCGGCAAGGATGCGATGGACGAATTGTTCTCGCAGACCAAGGCCGTCTACACCAATGACGAGCTGGTCAATAAGAAGTTCCCCAAGCGCATCGCCTTCAACGTCATTCCGCAGATCGACGTCTTCATGGAAGACGGCTTCACCAAGGAAGAGTGGAAGATGATGATGGAGACCAAGAAGATCTTGGATCCGAAGATCAAGCTGACCGCGACCTGCGTGCGCGTGCCGGTGTTCGTCGGCCACTCCGAAGCCGTCAATGTCGAGTTCGAGAATCCGATCACGGCGGACGAGGCCCGCAACATCCTGCGCAACGCGCCGGGCTGCCTCGTCATCGACAAGCACGAGCCGGGCGGCTACGTGACGCCCTACGAGGCGGCCGGCGAGGACGCGACCTATATCAGCCGCATCCGCGAGGACGGCACGGTCGAGAACGGTCTCGCCTTCTGGTGCGTGTCCGACAACCTGCGCAAGGGCGCGGCGCTGAACGCGATCCAGATCGCGGAGGTCTTGATCAACCGCAAGCTGATCACGGCCAAGAAGAAGGCGGCCTGAGCGGAGACGTCGTCAGGGTGGGACGCGGGACACGATGAGCGAGAAGGTGCCGCCGGAAGCCGCCAAGCACGTCCCGGGTCCGGTCGAGCGCGGCCTCGAAGGCTTCCTGTTCAAGAGCCGCTGGCTGATGGCGCCGTTCTATGTCGGCCTCGTCATCAGCCTCGCGGTGCTCTTGTTCAAGTTCGTGTTGCTGCTGTGGGAGAGCGTCATTCATCTGCCCACCGCCAAGGAAAGCGACATCATCCTCGGCGTGCTCAGCCTGATCGACGTCTGCCTGACCGGCAATCTCGTGCTGATCGTGGTGTTCTCGGGCTACGAGAACTTCGTCTCGCGCATCGATCCCGGCGGCCATCCGGACTGGCCGGAATGGATGACCAAGGTCGACTTCGCCGGGCTGAAGCAGAAGCTGCTCGCCTCGATCGTCGCGATCTCGGCGATCCAGCTGTTGAAGGCGTTCATGAATCTCGACGCCGGCTACGACTCGACCAAGCTCGCCTGGCTGGTCGGCGTGCACATGACCTTCGTGGTGTCGACGGTGATGCTCGCGCTGTCGGACCGCTGGTCGGGTGATCATTGAACAGGGACGAATAGCGAGGAGCGAATGGCGAATAGGGCCGGTGAACTCCTCGCTACTTCCCATTCGCTATTCGCCAGCGCGCGCGCTCTTGAATTCCTTGGCCGCCTTGTCGAGCACGAACAGCGAGCCCTCGGCGACGCCGAAATAGGCCCCATGGAGCTGCAGGTCGCCGGCCTCGACCCGGCTGCGGACGAAGGGGAACGTCATCAGGTTCTCGAGGCTACGGAACACCGCGGCCTTCTCGATCCGGGTGACGAAGTCCTGGAAACTCTCATGCGTGCGCTGCTCGACGATCTCGCCGGGCTTGATGAACATCGACATCCAGCGGCCGATGAAATCGCCGGGCGACAACGGCGCCGCCTTGTCGACGAAGGCGCGGATGCCGCCGCATTGGGCATGGCCCAGGATGACGATGTGCTTCACCTTCAGCACGGTGACGGCGTATTCCAGCGCCGCCGACACGCCGTGCGCGTTGGCGTCGGGCTGATAGATCGGCACCAGATTGGCGATGTTGCGCAGCACGAACAATTCGCCGGGGCCGACGTCGAAGATCACCTCGGGCGAGACGCGCGAGTCGCAGCAGCCGATCACCATGACTTCGGGCGACTGGCCGCGCTCCGAGAGCTCGAGGTAACGGCTCTGTTCGGTCGGCAGGCGTTGGGTGGCGAAGGCGCGATAGCCTTCGAGCAGGCGTTGCGGAAACGAGATCATGGACCTTGCCTAAACACATGCGCCTTCCGGGAACAAGCCTTTCGGCCTGGCTCCCGAAATGGTATCGCGGGCCGCGTCGATAAACCAAGGGAAACGCCGAAATGATCCGCCCGCGCCGCAGTCTCCTGTTCATGCCCGGCTCCAATGCGCGTGCGTTGGAGAAGGGGCGGAACCTGCCGGCCGACGGGCTGATCCTCGATCTCGAGGATTCGGTGGCGCCGGATGCCAAGGCCGCCGCCCGCGACCAGATCGCCAAGGCGGTGGCGGCCGATGGCTACGGCAAGCGGGAACTGCTGATCCGTATCAACAGCCTGGATACGGCGTGGTGGAGCGACGACGTCGCCATGGCCGGACAAGCGGCGACCGACGGCATCCTCGTTCCCAAGGTGTCGACCGTCGAGGACCTTCGTCTGGTCACGGATCGTCTGGCCGAGGTCGGGGCAGATCCGGCGCTGAAGGTCTGGGCCATGATCGAGACGGCGCGCGCCGTGCTCGATGCCGATCTGCTCGCGGCCACGGTGCATGAGCCGGGCTCGCGGCTCGCCGGCTTCGTGTTCGGTCCCAATGACATCTCGCGCGAGACCCGCATCCGCATGCTGCCGGGCCGCTCCACGATGCTGCCGATGATCAGCCACTGCATCCTGGCGACGCGGGCCCATGGGCTGGAGATTCTGGACGGGCCTTACAGCGACTTCGCCAACACCGACGGCTTCGCGCAAGAATGCATCCAGGCCCGCGATCTCGGCTTCGATGGCAAGACGCTGATCCATCCCGGCCAGATCGATGCCTGCAACGCGATCTTCACGCCGCCGGCCGACGAGGTCGCCGCGGCACGCAAGATCATTGCCGCGTTCGAGCTGCCGGAGAATGCTTCGCGCGGCGCGATCCAGATCGACGGCCGCATGGTCGAGCGGCTGCATACCGAGATGGCGCGGCGCACGATCGCGATCGCCGATGCGATCGCGGCTGTGGCGAAGTGAGGCGTCAGATGCGGCGGAGACTGAGGATGTAGTTGACCAAGTCGCCGCGCTGCTCGGCGGTCAGGATGACGTTGGGCATCGTCGGGTGGCTGCTCTGCAGGAACACCTTGAGCGACAGCTCGGTGGTCGAGGGCATGTTGGCGACGGCCACAAAGTCGGGGGCGGTCGTGGTCTGGCTTCGCGCGCCGCTCGTGTCGATGGCGTGGCAGGTGCTGCACCAGGCCTCCGCCAGCTTGCGGCCGGCCTGCACGCTGTCGGCCGCGGGCGTCACGCCGCCGGCATTGTGCAGCCGGATCAGCAGCATCGCGCCGAGCGCGAGCAGGATCGCGACGCCGACATGGAGCCAGGTGTTGCGGTACAGTTTGGGCAGGCTCATCGCGTTGCTTCGCTCAGTGGGAGGGAGACGGCGATCAGTGCTTGACCGCGGCGGTGCCCAGGCGGTCGATGGTCGGGGCGTTGAGGCAGTACTCCTCATAGTGCTCGGCGCTCGTGCCGGCGGCAAGATCGCGATGGCAGCGCGGCTTGTCCTTGCACATGGCGCAGACGCGCTCCATGTCGCGCAGCACCAGCGGCTCGGCGCGCCCCAGCGAGGCTTCGTCGATGCCGAGCGCCTTCAGCATCCGGGGCAGCTCGTCGGCGGCGTGCTCGCCGTGACGGACCAGCTCGTCGAGATCCGCCGGTGTGACCTGCAGGTCCATCGCGATGCGCTCGAAATCGTCGCGGTCCAGCTGCCGGATCTCGCTCAGCTCACGCCGGTGTCGGAGCCATTGCGCGAACGTATCGATCAGGAACTGAACCCGCGGATAGGGCTTGGCGTCTACGGTCATGACACGTCTCCGATGATTGTTCGCAATCAATCACCGGGTGGACGCGCGGACGTTGCGGTAGATCAAGCAGCGAATCGGTCCTGCGCAGGCTGCAAAGCTGCGCGGCGAAGGTCAGCGCGGGGCAAATCGCTCGGCCGCCCACGCATAGAGGCTGCCAGGGATCGGCGCCTCGCCGCCGCGGCCCTTCGGCGAGATGTGCAGGCCGATGATCGCGGGATCGCCGATCAGGCCGGAGAAGTCAGAGGGATCGAAGAACGCCTTCGGCTCGGCATGGACAGCGTAGAAGCTGCGCTTCGGCAGCGCGTGGCGCAGCGAGCCGTGGCGGCGGGCCAGCGCCGTCAGCGCGGCAGGGCCGAAGATGGCGACGCGGATGTCCGAGAGGCGGTCGGAGCCGCCGCGCAGGCGGCGCATCGCATAGGTGAGGCGATGACGCAGCGACAGCCAGTTCGGCGTCAGCTCGTCCTGCGCCATCAGCGCAGCGAACTCGGCGACGATCGGATCGTCCGGCGGCAGGTAGAGCACGGAGTTGCCGAGCTGCCGCGGACGCTCCCAGGCGAAGTAGGGCAGAGCCGGATCGATCTCGACCGGCCTGAGCAGCAGCACGTCGGCATCGAGCCAGAGGCCGGCGCGCTGTGCCATCAGCCGCATCCGGAAGAAGTCGCTGAACTGCAAGGTGGTCCAATCGCGCCAGCTGCCGTCGGGCTGCGGCGGCCTGAGACGTTCGGAGAATGCGTAAGGAAGGACCGCCTCGGCCTCGGCATTGCCGACGCCGTCGGGCAGGCCGGGCAGCGGATCGAAGCTGTAGACGGTGACCTTGTGGCCGGCGGCGAGCTGCGAGCGCAGGCAGGTCTGGCGCAGCCGGTCGAGCGGCCCGCGCCAGAAGGTGACGACCTCGGGCAATACACGCGTCAACGGCGGACCTGCTGGGCTGCTCTCGAAACAAGGCCCCGGACGAGGTCCGGGGCCCGCGAACTCTCTGCCTTCAAGCGGGGCTCAGGCCCAGGCGCGCTCGGCCAGCTTGGCCTCGTAGCTGTCGATCGAGGCCTTCTTCTCCAGCGTCAGCCCGATGTCGTCGAGCCCATTGAGCAGGCAGTGCTTGCGGAACGGATCGATGTCGAACTTGACGGTGCCGCCGTCGGGGCCGCGGATCTCCTCGTTGGCGAGATCAACCGTCAAGGTCGCGTTGGCACCGCGCTCGGCGTCGTCGAACAGCTTGTCGAGATCGGCCTGCGACACGCGGATCGGCAGAATGCCGTTCTTGAAGCAGTTATTGTAGAAGATGTCGCCGAACGAGGTCGAGATCACGCAGCGGATGCCGAAATCGAGCAGCGCCCAGGGGGCGTGCTCGCGGCTCGAGCCGCAGCCGAAATTGTCGCCGGCGACCAGGATCTTGGAATTGCGGTAGGCCGGCTGGTTGAGGACGAAATCCGGGTTCTCGCTGCCGTCGTCCTTGTAGCGCTGCTCCGAGAACAGGCCCTTGCCGAGGCCGGTGCGCTTGATGGTCTTCAGGTACTGCTTGGGGATGATCATGTCGGTGTCGACATTGATGATCTTCAGCGGCGCGGCGACGCCTTCCAGCGTGGTGAACTTGTCCATCGGGGCACCTTCGAGAATACGGGCAGGCCGCTGTTTAGCCCGAACGGCAGGGCGGATAAAGTCAAAATCCCGGTGCTATCGGCCGGGTCGTCAGTCGACGGACGCCTCGATCGCCTCCATGTCGTCGTCGGACATTCCGAAATGGTGGCCGATTTCGTGGATCAGGACGTGGCGGACGATGTGCCCAAGACTCTCGTCGTGCTCGGCCCAGTAATCCAGGATCGGACGGCGGTAGAGCCAGATCATGTTGGGCAGCCGGGGCAGGTCGTCATTGCTGCGAAACGGCAGTCCCGTGCCCTGGAACAGGCCGAGCAGGTCGAACTCGCTTTCGGCCTGCATCTCGTCGAGCACCTCCTCGGTCGGAAAGTCGTCGACCCGGATGATGACGCCCTCGCAAAGCCTGCGAAAATGCTCGGGCAGACGCTCGAACATCTCGTGCGCCATGACTTCCATGTCGGCGAGCGATGGGGCTTTCAGATCCGTCCACATTGCCGCCTTCTAGCCCGGCTTTGATCATCTTGCATCTTGGTTCTATGACATGTGGGGCGGCGCCGGTTGACGCAGGGGATGAAAACGGCGACCGTCTTGGCGCGCGAATTGGGGGTTGGGGACAGATGAGACAGATGTCGATGGTGCTGGCCGGGACGGCGCTGGCCGCGGCGGTCGTGATCTCGATCTCGGCGGGAGCGCAAGCGGAGCAGGCCGCGGGCGTACGCGGCGCCGTCCAGAGCGAGATGAGCACGGATCTCTCCGCGCAGCGTCGGCAACGACGGATCCAGATCTATCCGCGCTACGAGGGCCATTGGCAGCCCGATGTGGTGCCGCGCTTCAATCCGGGTCCGAACGCGGTTCGTGTATGCGATGCCACCTATGTTCCAGAGCATCGGCCGAGCGGCACCGTGATCGTCCCGCATATGAGTTGCGTCTGGCGACGCGGCTGACTGCTGGTCCCGCGCACTGCGCTGCTTGGCGGCGCGGCGAGGCGCGGATCGAGCGCGGCGACGTCACCGTCCGGACACAGTGCCGATATGTCGCGCACTGCGGTGGAACCATGTGCGACATATCGGCATTCTGCTCCTGCGCAGGTCTTCATGTCCCATTCACGTCGCTCGTTCGAGACTGGTCTGCGTCGCGCTGCTGCGGCCGCCCTTCAGGCAACTGACAAGGCGGAATGTACGGTGCCGGACGTGATGTCAGGCGATCGAGGGAGAAGTTCATGACTGTGATGAAGCTGTTGGGCATCGCGGCGGTTGGCGCCGTTCTCGCGATGGCTGCCCCCGCCGAACGCGCGCAGGCGCTGTCGCTGATCAATCCGGGCACCGCGACCGCGGTGCAGCAGGGCACGGCGCAGGAGACCACGCAGGCGCATTGGCACGGCCGCCACCATTGGCATCCCCGGCGCCACTACTATCCTCGGCATTACTATCATCCGCGGCATCACTGGCGGCCGCATCACTACGGATATCGCCATCACGGCCGCTGGTAAGCCGCGCTTTCCGGCCGATCGAGACAATGACCGAAATCAAACAGGCCCGCTTTGCGGGCCTGTACGTTGATGGGGGCTGACAACGAGGTTCGCCATGAAACCATCAGTCAACAGAACCTGGCTCGGGATCGGCATCGTCACGGTGGCGATGCTGCTCGCGAGTTCCGCTGCCACCTCTCCTGTCGCCGCAGGCCCCGCCGTCACGCAGGCGCGTCAGACCGCAACGGATCCTGGCCCGCGCCGGGAGGGTCGCAGAGTGAAGCCCGTGGTGTCGACGGCGGAGGTGCCCCACTATCTTGACCGTCCCACGGACTACGCGCCGGCCTATCCGCCGGGCCCCTTGGTTCTATTCACGCCGTTCTACGATTGAGGCCATGTCAGCGCGTCGCGTTCGCGGAGCAAATGCCTGCGCGTGGTTAGTTGCGAAGTCCCCGCACGAGCAGCGCGTCAGCCCTTGCGTCGGCATCCGTGATCCTGAGTTGCACAACGACGTAGAGGCTCACGTGCATCTCCTCCGCCGCGACGCCACGCCGCAGATGCGCGTACACCGTGCATCACTGACGAGCATCATTCATGCCGCATTCACGTCGCTATCTCTACGTTCATGTTGGGGCGCGCCAATCCACCGATCGGACGACCAGCATCGGCGCTGCATGGGTCCATCGTTGCACGGCATTCAGGGAGAAGGGACCATGATGAGGATGAAGGACCAGCGCGCTGGTCTGGCTCGTCGCCTCAGTCTTGCGGCGGCGACATTGTTTCTCTTGGCCGGCGCGTCCGGCCGGCCGGCGCTTGCGATGTCGCCGGTGAGTCCCGGCGCCGGACCTGCGACGCAGGCGCCCTCCGACGTGTTGGCTGTTCAGGTCCGAGGCCCCGGCGGCCATGGCGGGGGTGGCGGCGGCGGACATCCCGGCGGTGGTGGATTTCATGGCGGACCGGCCTTCCACGGCGGCGGCGGTGGCCCAGCGTTCCATGGCGGCGGCGGCCACGCCTTCGGAGGCGGTGGTCCGCGTCCCGTCTTCCACGGCGGCGGCCCGGCCTTTCACGGCGGATTCGGCCCGCGGCCGGTGTTCCATGGCGGCGGCTATCATTATCGTCCACACTATGCCTACCGGCCGTACTTCCATCACCACCGTCGGCACTTCTACGGCTATCGCAGCTACTACACGCCGGTCTATACGTCGGGCTACTACTATCCTTATCGCCGTTGTCGCGTCGTCTGGACCTATTACGGGCCGCGCCGCATCTGCCACTATCGGCATTGGCGGGGTCATCACTGGCGTCCTTATCACCGGTGGCATCATCGCCACCACCGGCACCATTGGCGCTACTACTGACGGTGTCTGAAGTTCGAACGAGACAGAGAAGGACGCTCAACGGCGTCCTTCTCTCATTTCAAGGGGATGAGTGGGGCGCGGCGGTCAGAGCCAGTCCTTGAACTGCCAGTTCCTCACGCTCAGCTTCCAAGGCACCAGCGTTTCCAGGCGCCATTTGGCAAAGCGGCCGGGCGGCCAGTTCGACAGCCGCCGCTCCTCCTTCGGAGCCTCGGGCTGGGCAATGATCTTGGCGGGCGGTGTCTTGCGGCGTTGGCGCGTCGCATCACGGATGAGGTCGACGTATTCCGGCTTGTCGGCCATGTCAGGCTCCTCGGCACGTTCCTCTGCAGACGCAGCGCGTCCGGCGGTAGGATTGTGCGCGCTGAGACTTAAGAAGCCATTGCCGAACTGTGTCGATGTTGAGGTGAAATGAAAAACGCGACGGCTGGGTGAAGCCATCGCGCTCGTTTGTAGACCGGCCGCCGTGCCGGATGTGAAGCAGCGAGATGACGTCAGCGCCAGTCGCGCACGTCGACAAAGTGTCCTGCGATCGCGGCCGCCGCAGCCATCGCCGGCGACACCAGGTGGGTGCGGCCCTTGAAGCCCTGGCGTCCCTCGAAATTTCGGTTCGAGGTCGAGGCGCAGCGCTCTTCGGGCGCCAGCTTGTCCGGGTTCATGGCGAGGCACATCGAGCAGCCTGGCTCGCGCCATTCGAAGCCGGCCTTGATGAAGATCTTGTCGAGGCCCTCGGCTTCCGCCTGCTCCTTGACGATGCCCGAGCCCGGCACGACCATCGCATTGACGTGGCCGCTCACGGTCTTGCCCTCGGCGATCTTGGCGGCAGCGCGCAGATCCTCGATGCGGCCATTGGTGCAGGAGCCGATGAAGACGCGGTCGAGCTTGATGTCGGTGATCTTGGTGCCCGCGGTCAGGCCCATGTACTTCAGCGCGCGATGCTTGGAGATGCGCTTGGCCTCGTCGGCGATCTTGTCCGGATCGGGCACAACGCCGGTTACCGAGATCACGTCCTCGGGCGAGGTGCCCCAGGTCACGATCGGCGGCAGCTTGGCGGCGTCGAGCCGGAGCTCATGGTCGAAATGTGCGCCGTCGTCGGAGCGCAGCGTCTCCCAGTAGCGCATCGCCGCATCCCAGGCCGCGCCCTTCGGCGCCTTGGGACGGCCGCGCAGGAAGTCGAACGCCTTCTGGTCGGGCGCGACCAAGCCGGCTCGTGCGCCGCCCTCGATCGACATGTTGCAGACGGTCATGCGGCCTTCCATCGACAGCGCGCGGATGGCGTCCCCGGCATATTCCAGCACGTAGCCGGTGCCACCGGCGGTGCCGATCTCGCCGATGATCGCGAGGATGATGTCCTTGCCCGTGACGCCGTCCGGCAATTGGCCGTCGACCGTGACGCGCATGTTCTTGGCCTTCTTCTGGATCAGCGTCTGCGTCGCCAGCACGTGCTCGACCTCGGACGTGCCGATGCCGTGCGCCAACGCGCCGAACGCGCCGTGCGTCGAGGTGTGGCTATCCCCGCAGACGATCGTGGTGCCGGGCAGCGTGAAACCCTGCTCGGGGCCGATGACGTGAACGATGCCCTGGCGGCGGTCGAACTCGTTGTAATATTCGATGCCGAATTCCTTGGCGTTCTCGGCGAGCGCCTTGATCTGCTCGATGCTCTCCGGATCAGGGTTCGGCTTGGTGCGGTCGGTGGTCGGCACGTTGTGGTCGACGACGGCGAGCGTCTTCTCCGGTGCATGCACCTTGCGGCCGGTGGCGCGTAGGCCTTCGAACGCTTGCGGCGAGGTGACCTCGTGCACCAGGTGACGGTCGATGTAGAGCAGGCAGGTGCCGTCCTCGGCTTCGTGCACCAGATGGTCGTTCCAGATCTTGTCGTACAGCGTAGTGGGTTTCGACATGAGCGAATGCTCCCGGGAATTTAAGGTTTGAAACAGGACGCGTGAGGGGCACGCGTGAACAATCAGGAATGGCGCTGCGGCTTACAGCGCGCGCCTAAGCTCTGATGTCGCCGAGGTGGCGAAGCGTCCGAAGAACCGCCCGGGCAGCCGGCGGCGATCGTCGATGACGACGCGGCGACAGGCCATGCTGGTGCGATCTAGAACCATTTCAGAGGGATATATAGCACGCACGCCGGGGAGTGCGAGATGCGTTTGTCGCGGTGAGGACGCGCGATCTCTCCGCCGCCATTCCGGGCGCGTCGAAGACGCGAACCCGGAATCCCGAGGTGATCAGGCCATCTTGAGATTCCGGGCTCAGCCCCTTCGGGGCTGCCCCGGAATGACAGCAGCGTAAAAGAAAAAGCGCGGGACCAGCCCGCGCTCTCCGTCAACCCACTGAAAGCAACGATTACTCGTTGACGGCGGTCTGCTGCCGGTCCTGCTTCTCGACGATGCGGGCCGACTTGCCGCGCAGCTGACGCAGGTAATACAGCTTGGCGCGACGCACCTTGCCGCGGCGCACGACCTTGATCGAATCGATCATCGGGGAGAGGATCGGGAACACGCGCTCCACGCCCTCGCCATAGGAGATCTTGCGCACGGTGAAGCTCTCGTTGATGCCGCCGCCGGACCGGCCGATGCAGACGCCCTCATAGGCCTGCACGCGCGTGCGCTCGCCTTCGACCACCTTCACGTTGACGATCACGGTGTCGCCTGGGCCGAACTCCGGAATGGTCTTGTTGGCGGACAGCTTGTCGAACTGCTCTTTTTCGAGCTGCTGAATCAGGTTCACGGGTAAATCTCCATCGGCGGCGCGCCCAGCCGGGTCACGCGGGGGCTGCGCTTGTTCCTGCCGTCACTTGCGGAATTGGGCGCTCCTATAAGCCAAAGCGCGAGGCTTGTCACCCGTCTGTCGTGCTTTTTGGCTCTTTTTGGCCGGTCCCTCTTTGTTCTCGGCCGTCGCGCGCCTGCCATTCGGCCCACAAATCCGGCCTTCGCGCTTCAGTCAGCGCCTCGGCCTGGGCGCGGCGCCAAGCGGCGACCTTGGCGTGGTCACCCGAGGTGAGCACATCCGGAATGGTCCGGCCTTCGAATAGCTGGGGCCGGGTGTATTGCGGGTATTCAAGTAGGCCATCGGAAAAACTCTCGTCGGTGCCCGATTCGAGCTTGCCCATCACGCCTGGGAGCAGCCGGACGCAGGCGTCAATCAGCACCAGGGCGGCGATCTCGCCGCCCGACAGCACGTAGTCGCCGATCGAGACCTCGGTCAGCGAGCGGGCATCGATGACGCGCTGGTCGATGCCTTCGAAGCGACCGCAGACGATCAGCGGGCCTGGACCGGCCGCGAGCTCGCGGACGAAGGCCTGTGTCAGGGGCCGACCGCGCGGACTCATCAGCAGCCTCGGCCGCTCAGGCGCGATGGCAGCGGCGTCGATCGCGGCGGCCAGCACGTCGGCCCGCAGCACCATGCCGGGCCCGCCGCCGGCGGGGGTGTCATCGACGCTGCGGTGCTTGTCGGTGGCCGACGCCCGGATGTCGCGCGCCTCCAGCGCCCAGATGCCGGACGCCAGCGCCCGGCCGGCCAGGCTGACGCCAAGCGGCCCTGGGAACATCTCCGGGAACAGGGTAAGCACGGTGGCGTGCCAGGGCGTGGGAGGGGCGGAAGGCGAAGCGGTCATGATGCTCTGTTACGGCACCGGCGCGGTGAGATCGAGCCCCCGCAGCGGCGCTGGCCAACTGATGCAACTCTCCATTACCGGTGTCGTCCCGGACAAGCCGTGACGCGTACCCGCGCGTCGCGGCGCCGATCCGGGACCCATACTGCGTGATGTTTGAAACAGGCAGGCGGTCAATCCCGCGTGAACCAACCAGCTGCGGTGGTTATGGGTCCCCGCTTTCGCGGGGACGACGAGCGGAGTTTGAGGCGGCGTCGTCTTGATCCGAGGCCAACTCATCCGAGGCCGATTCATCATCGCCCTCGATCTCCGCTGGCAGCTCGATGATCACGCGGCCGCCGGCAAGATCGACCGTCGGCACCACCGCATTGGTGAACGGCAGCATCAATGTGTTGCCCGAGGGCGGGGCGATCTCGATGATGTCGCCGGCGCCGAAATTATGGATGGCGAGCACGCGGCCGAGCTGCGCGCCGTCAGCGGTCTCCGCGGCGAGGCCGATCAGGTCGGCGTGGTAGTATTCGTCGTCAGCCGTCTCGGGCAGGCGGTCTCTGGGCACGTAGAGCTCGAGCCCGTTGAGGCGTTCGGCCGCATTGCGGTCGGTGACGCCCTTGATGGTTGCGACCAGATGGTCCTTGGCCTCGCGCGCTTTCGCGACCTCGAACGAACGGCTGCCGTCCTTGGTCGTGAGCGGGCCGTAATGCAGCACGGCCAGCGGATCCTCGGTGAAAGCCCATAAGCGAACCTCGCCGCGCACGCCGTGCGCGGCGCCGATTCTGGCGACACAAATGAGCTTGGACATCAGCGTGCCTCGTCCTTCGAGACGCGCTCGAACGCGCGCTCCTCAGGAGGAGGAGCCAGTTCCTCATGCTGAGGAGCACGGCGCAAGCCGTGCGTCTCGAAGCATGAGTCCGCGCTCGTCAACGACCTTAGCCCTTGGCGGCGGCTTCGGCCTGCGCCTTGCGCTCCTTGCGCGGCACGGCCTTGATCGGGTTCTGGCGGGCTTCGCGCTTCTTGACGCCGGCGGCGTCGAGGAAGCGGGCGACGCGGTCGGACGGCTGCGCGCCCTTGGCGAGCCAGCCCTTCACCTTCTCCATGTCGAGCTTGAGGCGCGCCTCGTTGTCCTTCGGCATCAGCGGATTGAAGTAGCCGAGACGCTCGATGAACCGGCCGTCACGCGGGAAGCGCGAGTCGGCGACGACGACGTGATAGACCGGGCGCTTCTTGGTGCCGGCACGGGCGAGACGGATAACGACGGACATGAAAGTTCTCCTTTGAGGTCGATATATCGGTTTGAAAGTTGGAAGAGGTCGTCATTGGGAGCGAAGCGAAGCAATCCAGAGCGGCGTGCGCGACTCTGGATTGCTTCGCCGTTTCGCGCCTCGCAATGACGGGAGTGAGATCATTTCTTCTTCCCCGGAGGGAGGCCAAGACCAGGAAGCGTCGGCTTGCCGCTGAGACCGGTGAGGCCGGGGAGATTCGGCAGTCCGCCGCGCAGGCCGGCGGGCAGATCCTTCGGCAGGTTCGGCAGCCCGCCGCCGGGCATGCCACCCGGCATCTTTTCCGCAAGCGCCTTGAGCTGATCCGGTGACGGCATGCCGCCACCGCCGCCAAAACCCATCGCCTGGGCGATGCCAGCCAGCGGGCCGCGCTTGCCGGAACCCATGGCCTTCATCACGTCGGCCATGTTCCGGTGCATCTTGAGCAGCTTGTTGACGTGCTCGACGCTCTGGCCGGAGCCGGCGGCGATGCGCTTCTTGCGGCTCGCCTTGAGCAGGTCGGGATGCTTGCGCTCCTCGCGCGTCATCGAATCGATGATCGCGACCTGGCGCTTGAGGATCTTGTCGTCGATGCCAGCGGCGGCGATCTGGTTCTTCATCTTCGAGATGCCGGGCATCATGCCCATCAGCCCGCCGATGCCGCCCATCTGCGCCATCTGCTGCAGCTGCTCGCGCATGTCGTTGAGGTCGAACTGGCCCTTGCGCATCCGCTCGGCGGCGCGCGCGGCCTTCTCGGCGTCGATGTTCGCCGCGGCCTTCTCGACCAGCGAGACGATGTCGCCCATGCCGAGGATGCGGCCGGCGATACGCGAGGGATAGAAATCCTCTAGCGCGTCGGTCTTTTCGCCGGTGCCGAGCAGCTTGATCGGCTTGCCGGTGACGGCGCGCATCGACAACGCCGCACCGCCACGGCCGTCGCCGTCGATACGGGTCAGCGCGATGCCGGTGAGGCCGACGCGCTGGTCGAAGGCGCGGGCGAGATTGACGGCGTCCTGGCCGGTCAGCGAATCCGCGACCAGCAGCACCTCGTGCGGGTTGGCGACCGCCTTGATCTCGGCGGCCTCCTTCATCATGTCCTCGTCTAGCGTGGTGCGGCCGGCGGTGTCGAGCAGCACCACGTCGTAGCCGCCGAGCTTGGCGGCCTCGATGGCGCGGCGCGCGATCTGCGGCGGCATCTGGCCGGCGACGATCGGCAGCGTCGGGATGTCGAGGTCGCGGCCGAGCACCGCGAGCTGCTCCATGGCGGCCGGACGGTAGACGTCGAGCGAGGCCATCAGCACCTTGCGCTTGTCGCGCTGGACCATGCGGCGCGCGAGCTTGGCGGTGGTGGTGGTCTTGCCGGAGCCCTGCAGGCCGACCATCATGATCGGCACCGGCGGCACGGCGTTGAGGTCGATGGTCTGGCCGTCGTCGCCGAGCGTCTTGACCAGCTCGTCATGGACGATCTTGACGACCATCTGGCCGGGGGTGACCGACTTGACGACGGTGGCTCCGATCGCCTGCTCGCGCACGCGCTCGGTGAAGCTGCGGACGACCTCCAGCGCGACGTCGGCCTCGAGCAGCGCCCGGCGGACCTCGCGCATCGCGGCGTCGACATCGGCCTCCGAGAGCGAACCACGCCCCGTCAGCCGATCGAGAATGCCGCCAAGCCTTTCCGACAGATTGTCGAACAATGCCGTTTTCCTTTGCCCTTGTCAGGCGCTCGCTATGTCTCTCACCGTCATGCCCCGCGCAGGCGGGGCATCCAGGACGCCGTGGCGCCTCGGTCGGAACCGCGCCGTCCCGGAGCACTGGATCACCCGCCTTCGCGGGTGATGACAGCGTGTGCTTCAGCAGATGGTGCCGAAACGGAAATCCCAAACAATTTTGCGCCCGAGGGCGCATAGCGCTGTCGGGCGGTGACCTCCGGCCTCCAGGGCCGGGCGGTGGCTCGAAAAGTGATGCTTTTCGAAATTCGGCGGAGTTTAAGCCTCAGCGCGCGGAAAAGTCAAGGAAACTTGCTCCGCGCCCTGCCGTTGCCGGACTGCGCTGGGCCGCTTACCTCTTGCCGCAGTTCAGCTTTCCTCGCGAGGACGACCTTGCTGCGCCGTTCCAGGACCTATTCCGGCCCCGTCACCGACCATTTCGACGGCAAGCGCTTCTACGATCCCGACGGCGTTCCGCCCAAATCCCTGTCCCAGGTGCTGCGCTGGCAGTTCGACCGCAACCGCAAGCGTTCCCGCTGGCCGTCCTGGGCGGCGAGCCCGCACGCCGACACGCCGCCGCACCGGATCGACGGCGAGACCGTGCGGCTGTCCTTCATCGGCCACGCCAGCTGGCTGGTCCAGACCGGCGGGCTCAACATCCTGGTCGATCCTGTCTGGTCGGAGCGGGTGTCGCCATTCGCGTTCGCCGGTCCCCGGCGGCACAATGATCCCGGCATCGCCTTTGAGGGGCTGCCGCATATCGACGTCGTGCTGGTGTCGCACGGGCACTACGATCATCTCGACCTCCGGACCTTGTCGAAGCTGACCGCGCGCTTTTCGCCGCGGGTCGTCACGCCGCTCGGCAACGACCTTACGATGATCGACGCTGACTCCAAGATCCGCGCCGAGGCCTATGACTGGCACGATCGCGTGACGCTGAACGAGGAGGTCGCCGTGACCCTGGTGCCGACGCGGCACTGGACGGCGCGCGGGCTCTTCGACCGCAACAAGGCGCTGTGGGCGAGCTTCGTGCTGGAGACGCCGCGCGGCAGGGTCTACATCGTTTGCGATTCCGGTTACGGCACGGGCAAGCATTTTCGCCGCGTCGCGGAGCAGCACGCGCCGATCAGGCTCGCCATCCTGCCGATCGGCGCCTACGAGCCGCGCTGGTTCATGCGCGACCAGCACATGAACCCGGAGGACGCCGTCCAGGCGCTGCAGGATTGCGGCGCGGAGGCCGCGCTGGCGCATCACCACGGCACGTTCCAACTGACGGACGAGGCGATCGATGCGCCGGTCCACGCCTTGCACGCCGCGCTCGACCAGGCCGGCATCCCGCGCGAGCGGTTCGGCGTGCTGAAGCCGGGGCAGGTGGTGGAGATCTGACTCGCTGTCGCAACCACAAAAGGTGTCGTCCCGGCGAACGCCGGGACCCATCACCACCGGATCAAGTTTTGCGAAGATCAGCAGCTCCATCTCGCACGACAACATCCGCTGCGGATTATGGGTCCCGGCGCGTTGGCCGGGACGACACCGAGTTTGTCGTCGCGCTGTGGGTTCACGACCCCGCGTGAATGGGCCGCGCCGAAGGGAGTGCGCCTCACTGCCCCGGCTTGATCGCCCAGGTCACGTTGACCGTGATCGACAATGTCTCCTCGCCCTGCGCCACCGGGGTCGGCGTCGCGGCCATCGGTGCGGCGAAGGTCTTGGCGCGGAACACCGGAGCGGGCGTGCCGTCCTCGGAGATGCTGAGCGGCTGGCCCAGCGTCACGCCGGCGGCCTTGGCGTAGATCTCGGCCTTGCGGCGGGCGTCTGCGACGGCCTTCTCGCGCGCCTGGTCGAGCAGCTTGGACGGCTCGGCGACGCTGAAATAGATGTTGCCGACATCGTTGGCGCCGGCCGCGACCAGCGTGTCGATCACGCTGGCGACCTTGGCGACGTCGCGTACCTTGATGGTGACGCGATTGCTGGCGCGATAGCCGGTCACGGCCGGCTGGGCCGGCCGGTTCTGCGCATATTGCGGCTGCAGCGACAGCCGCGAGGTCTGATAGTCCTTGTCGGCGATCCCCGCCTGCTTGAGCGCCTGCAGCACCTTGGCCATAGCGGCGTTATTGGCCTCGGCCGCCTCGCGCGCGGTCTTGGCGTCGGACGCCACGCCGGCGTCGATCTGCGCCAGATCCGGCGGCGCCGACACGCTGGCTTCGCCGCTGACGGTGATCGCCGGCGTGTCCTGCCGGGCGATGTCATCCGCGAGGGCGGGCATTGCGAAGCTGGTCGCGAGCGCGACCGCGAGGATGGGTCTGATGATCATGGTGCTCACTTCAGCGGCACGTAGACGTTGATGACGAGCTTGTCTTCGGCCGTCTTCAAGGGGTCGGTCAGGTACTCCTCGATGAAGGTGTCCTTGGCCTCCAGCCGGCGCTCGTCGAGGTGGTTGGTGATCGCCTCGTAGGTGTTGTCCATGTTGTCGTAGGAGCCGCGATGGACGAACTTCAGCGCCTTGCCCTCGGGCGACTGGCCGATGCTCATGCCCTTGCCGAGCGTCTTCGGCTCCTGCTCGATCGGCATCTCGGCCAGGAAGGTGAAGCCGGTGTCGTCGGTCGAGGTGTAGACGATCATGCCGTTGCCGGCGGGCTTGATGCCCTGCTTGTCCAGCGTGGCCGACAGCGTTTTGAAGGAGTCGATCAGCGTTTCGAACGCATTGTCCCAATTGGCGGTGCCCTTGACGAGGACAACCTTCTTCGCCTCGAGCTTGATCTCGTCGCCGAAGGCGTCGGCCGCCTGGGCTGGCGGCGACGTGGCCGGGGACTGGGCCGCGGTCGGAGATGACGACGGCGAGGGGCTCGCGCTGGCGGCCGGCATCGGGCTGGTCGCGGGCGCCGGACTGGCCGACGCGGCAGGCGCAGGAGAGGCCGGCACCGCCGGGGCCGGTAGCGCGCTCGGGGCCGGTGCGGGCGTGGCTGAGGCCGCCGGAGCCGGCGAGGCCGACGGCGCCTGGGCCCGGGCGAACGTACCGCCGAGCAGAAGCGCGACCGAGCTCACGGCCAGAACGAGGCGGAAAGTGCTGAGATTCATTCGACTATTCTCCAGTGGCCGTGCTGCTTTGCCCGGTTCGTGCCGGCGAATGAACCGGTCCTAACATGCTCGGCGGCGCGGCGTCCCATGACAGATGCGTCATGTCGCTCTGCAGGCTGGTCAATGCCGCGCCATTCGCCATATAAGGCGGACACAATTTGGATATTTTCATGAGCGCGCTGGCCAACCACAGCTTCGTCAAGATGAACGGGATCGGCAACGAGATCGTCGTGGTCGATCTGCGCGACGTGAAGCATGTCGTCACGCCGGACGAGGCGCGGGCGGTGGCATCCCGGGTGCCTTACGACCAGCTGATGGTGCTGCAGCCGCCGCGGCTCGACGGCACCGAAGCGTTCATCCGCATCTACAACAACGATGGATCGGAGTCCGGCGCCTGCGGCAACGGCATGCGCTGCGTGGTGCGCCAGGTGTTCGGCAAGACCGGCCAGACCAGCGCGACGTTCGAGACCCGCGCCGGATTGTTGAACTGCTGGCAGGGGCCGGCGCCCGACCTCTACACCGTCGACATGGGCGTGCCGAAGTTCGGCTGGCAGGAGATTCCGCTCGCCGAGGAGTTCCGCGACACCCGCTACATCGAGCTGCAGATCGGGCCGATCAATGCCCCGATCCTGCATTCGCCCTCGGTCGTCAACATGGGCAACCCGCACGCGGTGTTCTGGGTCGACGACGTCAATGCCTATGATCTGGAGCGCTTCGGGCCGCTGCTGGAGAACCATCCGATTTTCCCGGAGCGTGCGAACATCACGCTCGCCCACATCGTCGATCGCGACCACATCACGATGCGCACCTGGGAGCGCGGCGCGGGGCTGACCAAGGCCTGCGGCTCGGCGGCCTGCGCGACCGCGGTCGCGGCTGCCAGGCTGAAGCGCGCCAACCGGATCGTGCAGATGACGCTGCCCGGCGGCGAGCTCACGATCGAGTGGCGCGAGCGCGACGATCACGTGCTGATGACGGGCACCGCCGCATTCGAGTTCGAGGGGCGGTTCGAGCCGTCGATGTTCGCCAGCGTCGCATGAGCGTCGACGTCGTCACCTTCGGCTGCCGCCTGAACGCGTTCGAATCCGAGCTGATCGCGAAACATGCCGAGGCGGCCGGCGCCGATGACACCATCGTTATCAATAGCTGCGCCGTCACCAACGAGGCCGTGGCGCAGGCGCGCCAATCCATCCGCAAGCTGAAGCGCGAGCGCCCGGCGGCGCGCATCGTCGTGACCGGCTGCGCCGCGCAGACGCAGGCCACCATGTTCGCTTCCATGCCCGAGGTCGACCGCGTCATCGGCAATGACGACAAGCTGCAGCCCGACGCGTGGCGTGCGACGACACAGGCGCTGGCCGTGCCACGCTTCGGCATCGATGCGTCGGAGAAGGTTGCCGTCTCCGACATCATGGCGGTGACGGAGATGGCGCCGCATCTGGTCGATGGCTTCCAGCGGGGCCTGCCGCGTGTCTTCGTCCAGGTTCAGAACGGCTGCGACCATCGCTGCACGTTCTGCATCATCCCGTTCGGCCGCGGCAATTCGCGCTCGGTGCCGATGGGCGCCGTGGTCGATCAGGTGAGCGCGCTGAGCGAGGGCGGCCATGCCGAGATCGTGCTGACCGGAGTCGACCTCACGAGCTATGGCGCGGATCTGCCGGGCGCACCCAAGCTCGGCCGGCTGGTGAAGCAGATCCTGCGCCACGTGCCCGAGCTGAAGCGCCTGCGCATCTCCTCGATCGATTCGATCGAGGCGGATGCCGACCTGCTCGATGCCCTCGTTGATGATGCGAGGCTGATGCCGCATCTGCATCTGTCGCTGCAGGCGGGTGACGATCTGATCCTGAAGCGTATGAAGCGGCGGCATGCGCGCGCCGATGCCATCGCATTCTGTGCTCAGGTGCGCCGGCTGCGGCCGGACATCGCGCTTGGCGCCGATCTGATCGCGGGCTTCCCGACCGAGACCGAGGAGATGTTTGCGCGCTCGCTCGATCTTGTCGAGGAATGCGGGCTGACCTTCCTGCACGTCTTTCCCTATTCGCCGCGGCCGGGCACGCCGGCCGCGCGCATGCCGCAGGTGGACGGCACCGTCATCCGCGAGCGGGCGCGGCGGCTGCGGATTGCGGGCGAAGCGGCGCTGCGGCGGCGGTTGGAGCAGGAGATCGGCTGCCTGCGCGAGGTGCTGATCGAGAGCGAGACGCAGGGCCGGACGGAGCATTATCTGCCGGTGGCCGTAGCGGGTCACACGATGGGCACCGTGCAGCGCCTCACGATGTCAGGTCGTGATGGGGGCAGGCTGTTAGTCCCGCCCCCGCCGTCATCGCCCGGTTGAACCGGGCGATGACGGCGGTAGGTGTGGTGCGAGCCCAGGTCTCGCTTGCGCCTGATGCGGCGGCTCACTCCCCGTTCCACCCGCACATCCTGAGTCGCTCATGCATGTGCACCGGCGCCGGCGCCACCACGTGTACCGGCGGCTTGTTTTTCGACAGCGGGATCGAAATCTCGCGCGCGTGCAGATGCAGCCGCGGCTCGCCGAAGCGCGGGCCGTTGCCGTAGATGTTGTCGCCGACGATCGGCCAGCCCGACGCAGCCGAATGCACGCGCAATTGATGGGTGCGGCCGGTCACTGGTTCCATGGCGAGCCAGGTGAGCCGCGGACCGCGAGTGGAGTGCACTGACTCTACACCTGGCAGCTGCGCTCCCTCCCCCCTTGTGGGGGAGGGCTGGGGAGGGGGGTGGCTCCAAGCGACACTGCCCGTGGGGACCCCCACCCCCGACCCCTCCCCGCCGGTAGGCGGAGGCGGGTCGTTGCCACGAGTGGGAGGGGAGTTCAGGGATTGCCTGGCAGGCGAATACGACCGCCCCAGCACCCGCCATTTCGTCACCGCCGGCTGCCCTTGCGGATCCGGCTTCTGCCACCAGCCGCGCTCGGCGTTGAGCTTGCCGAGCGGCAGCTCGATCACGCCCTCGTCAGCGTCAGGCCCGCCCTCGACCACCGCCCAATAGGTCTTCGAAATCTTGCCGTGCTTGAACAAAAGCCCGAGCGAGGCCGTTGCCTTGCGATGACGGCCGAGCACCAGACAGCCCGAGGTTTCCTTGTCGAGCCGATGCGCCAGCACCGGCGGGCGCGGCAGGCCGAAGCGCAGTGCGTCGAACGAGGCTTCGAGGTTCGGTCCGCCCTTTGGTCCCTTGTGCACGGGAATGCCGGCCGGCTTGTCGATCACCAGCATCAGCCCGTCGCGATGAAGCACGCGGGCGAGCATCTCCTCGTCGCTGGGTTGGTTAATGTCCATGGAAACCGTAACGCGGGTGTGAGCTTTCGTTTGCGAATGGAAAGGGCTAACACCACGCCATGAACGATACCACCTCCGAAACACCCAAGCTGTCGTGGTGGCGGCGGCTGTCCGCGGGCCTGAAGCGCACCTCCGGCGCGCTCGGCACGGCCGTGGCCGATCTCGTCACCAAGCGCAAGCTCGACCGCGCGATGCTGGACGACATCGAGGACGTGCTGCTGCGCGCCGATCTCGGTACCCAGGTCGCTGCGCGGATTGCGGAGGCCGTCGGGACGGGCCGCTACGACAAGGCGATCAGCGCCGACGAGGTGAAGGCGGTGGTCGCGACCGAGGTCGAGAAGGTGCTGTCGCCGGTGGCGAAGCCGCTCGAGATCGCGCCGGGCCACAAGCCGTTCGTCATTCTCGTCGTCGGCGTCAACGGCTCCGGCAAGACGACCACCATCGGCAAGCTGGCCGCGAAATTTGCGTCCGAGGGCAGGCAGGTGATGCTGGCGGCGGGCGACACGTTCCGCGCCGCCGCCATCGAGCAGCTCAAGGTCTGGGGCGAGCGCACCAAGGCGCCGGTCATCGCCGGCGCGCAGGGCTCGGACTCGGCCAGCCTTGCGTTCACCGCCATCACCGCGGCCAAGGAGCAGGGCCGCGACATTCTGCTGATCGACACCGCCGGTCGTTTGCAGAACAAGGCCGAGCTGATGAACGAGCTCGAAAAGGTGGTGCGTGTCATTCGCAAGGTCGACGCGTCGGCGCCGCATGCGGTGCTGCTCGTGCTCGACGCGACGGTGGGACAAAATGCGCTGTCGCAGGTCGAGGCGTTTCATCGTACGGCAGGCGTCACCGGTCTCGTGATGACCAAGCTGGATGGCACGGCGCGCGGCGGCATCCTGGTGGCGCTGTCGGAGAAGTTCAAGCTGCCGGTGCACTTCATCGGCGTCGGCGAGGGGGTCGACGATCTCTCCCCGTTCGCCGCCAAGGATTTCGCGCGGGCGATTGCGGGAATCGAGGATTGACGTCACGGTGCGGCGCGCCTGCGAGCCTTTCCGCCCGTTGCGCGCCTCCTCCGCCACGAGACATCAGAGGCTACTGGATCATCCGCAGCCGCGGATGATGACAGCCAACGGGACATGGAATGGACAAGACCCAGCCGCATCCGCTGTTCAAGCTCGCGACCGAACTCGGTCCGCTGATCGTGTTCTTCGTGGTCAACGCCAAGTTCAATCTGTTCGCTGCGACCGGCGCGTTCATGGTGGCGATCATCGCGGCGCTGATCGCGTCCTATGTGGTGACGCGGCACGTGCCCCTGATGGCGCTGGTGACCGCCGTCGTCGTCATCGTGTTCGGCACGCTGACCCTGGTGCTGCACGACGAGACCTTCATCAAGGTCAAGCCGACCATCATCTACTGCCTGTTCGCGGCTGTGCTCGGCGGCGGTCTGCTGTTCAACCGCTCCTTCATCGCGATCATGTTCGATCAGATGTTCAACCTGACGGCCGTGGGCTGGCGCATCCTCACCTTCCGCTGGGCGCTGTTCTTCGCGGCGATGGCGGTGCTGAACGAGATCATCTGGCGCACGCAGAGCACCGATTTCTGGGTCGGCTTCAAGGCTTTCGGGGTCGTGCCGCTGACCATGATCTTCGCCATCGCCCAGATGCCGCTGATCAAGCGCTATCATCAGGACCCCGCGTCGCTCGAAGCCAGCGATGCGGCCGAGGGGGATGTGAGCAAGGGGTAGCTCCGCCGTGCCCTCTTTGCGAGGAGCGTAGCGACGAAGCAATCCAGGGCTGCGCGAGGACTCTGGATTGCTTCCCCGACCCGTTGGCTAGCAACGACGCCTGAACTACGATCCCGCCTTCAACGCCTTCTCGATCTCCGGCTTCAACACCGCATCGATGTTCTGCGCCGTGATCGGGCCGACCAGCTTGTAGACGATGGTGCCCTCGCGTCCGACCACGAAGGTCTCGGGCACGCCGTAGACGCCCCATTCGATGCCGGCGCGGCCATTGCCGTCGACGCCGACGACGTCATAGGGATTGCCGTAGCGGCCGAGGAAGCGGCGGGCGTTGTCGGCGCCATCCTTGTAATTGATGCCGATGATCTGAAAGCGCTTGTCGCGGCCGAGCTCGACCAGCAGCGGCGCCTCGTCGTGGCAGGGCACGCACCACGATGCCCAGACGTTGACGATGCTGACCTTGCCCTTGAGCGCCGCCGGATCGAGTCCGGGCACTGGGGTGCCGTCTCTGGCCAGTTCCGGCAGCGGCGGCAGCAGTGTGGCCGGCGCTGGACGGCCGATCAGCGCCGACGGAATGCTTGACGGATCGCCGTTGCCGAGGCGCGACCAGAACAGCGCCGCCAGCCCGAGGAACACCACGAGCGGCAGCAGCATGAGGAATGAGCGGCGGCGCGGCGCCGGCTCTGTCGCAGCCTGTTCAGTCATTGGATGTCCGTTGCCGCGCGGCCGGAACGGCGGCTGATGCCGCTATCCTCGAGCGCGCGCAAGCGCGCCTTCTGGGTGCGGTAGTCGATGGCGATCCAGCCGATCAGCACCACCACGACCAGCGCCGCCGCAAGATAGGAGGTGGCGATGAAGGAGGTATAGGGGCCGAGGTCCATATCAAGCCGCTCCCGCGATCTGGCCGGCCGGATCGTCGGCTGGTGCGGTCGTCGTGTAGGCGCGCGCCTGCATCATCTGCAGACTGCGCACACGACGACGTAGGATCTCGTTGCGCATCGCCGCGACATGCAGCGTCACGAACAGGAACGTGAACCCGATTGCCATCACCAGCAGCGGGATCAGGAATGATTTGTCGAGCGCCGGACCGCCCATCCGCATCACCGACGCGGGTTGATGCAGCGTGTTCCACCAGTCGACTGAGAACTTGATGATCGGCAGGTTGATGGCGCCAACCAGCGTCAGCACGGCGGCGGCACGGGCGGCGCGGGTGGGATCCTCGACCGCGCGCCACAGCGCCATCAGGCCGAGATACATCAGGAACAGGATCAGCACCGAGGTCAGCCGGGCATCCCACTCCCAATAGGTGCCCCACATCGGCCGGCCCCACAGCGAGCCGGTGAGCAGCGCGAGGAACGTGAAGCTGGCGCCGATCGGGGCGGCGGCCTTGGCGGCGACGTCGGCGAGCGGATGCCGCCATACCAGGGTGCCGAGCGAGGCGATGCTCATGACGCCCCAGACGAACATCGACAGCCACGCATTGGGCACGTGGATGAACATGATCTTGACGGTCGCGCCCTGCTGATAGTCGTCGGGCGCCAGCGCCGAGAGGTACAGGCCGGCAGCCAGCAGCGCGGTCGTGACCAGCGCCAGCCACGGCAGCAACCGTGCGGCGAGGCCGAGGAACCGGGTGGGATTGGCAAGGTCGATCAGCGACATGAGACCCTTGTTAAAGGCGGAAGCGGTTGCAGGCAATCAGCACGGCGCCACTAGGTAAGAGTTGATCATGGTCAAACCTCGGCGGGCGGTGGGTCAATCCAGCCCGTTCCGCAAGCTTGTCGCAGCGGCGAACGGGCCGATCACGAAACTCACCAGCGACAATGCGCACAGGATCGAGAATGGCGCCCCGAACGGAAGCGGACCGACGATGGCCGCCTGCGACGCCGCGACGCCGAAGATCAGCACCGGGATCGATAGTGGCAGCACCAAGACCGCCAGCAGCAGCCCGCCGCGGTGCATGGTCACCGCCAGCGCCGCACCGATCATGCCGATGAAGGTCAGGGCAGGCGTGCCCGCCAATAGCGTCAGCGCGACGGCGCCGGTGGCGGTGGCGTCGAGATTGAGAAGCAGTCCGAGCACGGGCGTCGCGATCACCAGCGGCAGGCCGGCGGCGAGCCAGTGCGCCAGCGCCTTGGCGGCGCAGGCCAGCTCCAGCGGTGTCCGGCTCATCACGACCAGGTCGAGCGAGCCGTCCTCGTGGTCGGCGGTGAACAGCCGGTCCAGGGTGAGCAGGCTGGAGAGCAGGGCACCGAGCCAGAGGATGGCGGGGCCGAGCCGAGTCAGGAGCGCCAGATCCGGCCCGACCGCGAATGGCATCAGCACCACGACGGTGAGGAAGAACAGCACGCCGATCAGCGCGCCGCCGCCGATGCGCAGCGCGATCCGGATGTCGCGGCGGATGAGGGCACCGAGCGCGGTCATGCGGGGAGGGCCTTGGCTGATTGCTTGATGGCAGATGGTGAGCCACGCTCCCTCCACCCGCAAACTGCGCTCCCTCCCTCCTTGTGGGGGAGGGCTGGGGAGGGGGGTGGCTCCGGGTGACGCTGCCGTTGTGGACGCCCACCCCCGACCCCTCCCCGCAAGGGGGAGGGGTCGGCGCGCCGATGGGACGTTGGTTGGTGCGACCGAATCTCGTCAAACAAGTTAGAGCGCGTCGTGGGGCACCCCCCTCCCTGACCCTCCCCCACAAGGGGGGAGGGAACGGAGAGAGCGGTGGGTGGGACTGCGAAGAGGCGAGAGGGAATCATCGAGCCTCCCCGATCCGCAGCTCGCGCGTGGCGATGCCGAGCGGTCCATGTGTCGCGGCCACGATCAGCCCGCCGCCAGCGAGATGCTCGCGCATCAGGCCGGCGAACATCGCCTGTCCGGCGATGTCGAGCGCGGCGGTCGGCTCGTCCAGCAGCCACAGCAGGCGCGGCACGGCCAGCAGGCGCGCCAGCGACAGGCGGCGGCGCTGGCCGGCGGACAGATAGGCGGCGGGCAGGTCGATGGCGTGCGCGATGCCCACCGCCGCCAAACAGTCGGGGATCGGCCGCGTGACGCCGCCGCCGAGGAATTCGGCCCAGAAGGTCAGGTTTTCGCGCACGCTGAGCGCCGGCTTCAGCGCGTCGCGGTGGCCGAGATAGTGCGCCTGCTCGGGCACCGTCAACTCGCCTTCGCCGCCCTCGATGGCGATGGAGCCGCCCGCCGGCAGCAGTAGGCCGGCGATCAGCCGCAGCAGTGATGTCTTGCCCGCACCATTGTGTCCGGTCACCGCCAGCGCCTCGCCCGCGAGCGCTTCGAACGCAAGTCCTGCGAACACCTCGCGGCCGCCGCGCACGCATCTGACGTCGCGGCCGAACAGTTTCGGAGACAGTGTTGGAGAAAGCTGCATGGCCCGTCGTGACAGCCCTTACGAAATTGATGGCTAGCGCGTGAGAATTTGTGGGTGATGCCACGTCGCGGCTTGCTTGTGGCTGTGGCGGCGCAGTTAGAAAGCTTCTATAAGCCCGACCTTGATGCAGCACACAATCGCCCGCTGCAAGCCATCCGGCGCCTCGCGCTGACGGTTCTTAAATACCCCCTCCGGGTATACAGATCAATTGGGATTTCCACGCATGACCTCGCTCGACAGCTTCAAGTGTCGCAAGACCCTCAAGGTCGGAACGAAGAGCTACATTTACTACAGCTTGCCCACAGCCGAGAAGAACGGTCTCAAGGACATCTCCAAGCTGCCCTATTCGATGAAGGTGCTGCTCGAGAATCTGCTGCGCAACGAGGACGGCCGCACCGTCACCAAGGACGACATTGTCGCGGTGTCGAAATGGCTGCGCAAGAAGTCGCTGGAGCACGAGATCGCCTTCCGTCCGGCGCGCGTGCTGATGCAGGATTTCACCGGCGTGCCTGCGGTGGTCGATCTCGCAGCGATGCGCAACGCGATGCAGAAGCTCGGCGGCGATGCCGAGAAGATCAACCCGCTGGTGCCGGTCGATCTCGTCATCGACCACTCGGTGATCGTGAACTACTTCGGTGACAACAAGGCGTTCGGCAAGAACGTCGCCGAGGAGTACAAGCAGAACCAGGAGCGCTACGAATTCCTGAAGTGGGGCCAGAAGGCGTTCTCGAACTTCTCCGTCGTGCCGCCCGGCACCGGCATCTGCCACCAGGTCAACCTCGAATACCTCGCGCAGACCGTCTGGACCAAGAAGGAGAAGATGACCGTCGGCCGCACCAAGGGCACCTTCGAGGTCGCCTATCCGGATTCGCTGGTCGGCACCGATTCGCACACCACGATGGTCAATGGTCTGGCCGTGCTCGGCTGGGGCGTCGGCGGCATCGAGGCTGAGGCCTGCATGCTCGGCCAGCCGCTGTCGATGCTGCTGCCCGACGTCGTCGGCTTCAAGCTGACCGGCGCGTTGAAGGAAGGCGTGACCGCGACCGACCTGGTGCTGACCGTCACCCAGATGCTGCGCAAGCTCGGCGTGGTCGGCAAGTTCGTCGAGTTCTTCGGGCCCGGCCTCGACCATCTCTCGGTCGCCGACAAGTCGACCATCGCCAACATGGCCCCCGAATATGGCGCGACCTGCGGCTTCTTCCCGGTCGACGCCGCCACCATCGACTATCTCAAGACCTCGGGCCGCAAGGGCCCGCGCGTCGCGCTGGTCGAGGCCTATGCCAAGGCGCAGGGCCTGTTCCGCACCGCCAAGTCGGCGGACCCGGTGTTCACGCAGACGCTGACCCTCGATCTCGCCGACGTCGTGCCGTCGATGGCTGGTCCGAAGCGTCCCGAGGGCCGCATCGCCCTGCCGGCGGTGGCCGAGGGCTTCGCCACCGCGCTGGCCGGCGAGTACAAGAAGAGCGATGCCGCGCAGCGCTTCCCCGTTGAGGGCAAGGACTTCGACATCGGCCATGGCGATGTCGTCATCGCCGCCATCACCTCCTGCACCAACACCTCGAACCCGAGCGTGCTGATCGGCGCCGGCCTCTTGGCCCGCAACGCCGCCGCCAAGGGCCTCAAGGCCAAGCCGTGGGTGAAGACCTCGCTCGCCCCGGGCAGCCAGGTGGTCGCCGAGTATCTGGCTAACTCCGGCCTGCAGAAGGACCTCGACAAGGTCGGCTTCAACCTGGTCGGTTTTGGCTGCACTACCTGCATCGGCAATTCAGGTCCGCTGCCGGAGGAGATCTCGAAGTCGATCAACGACAACGGCGTCGTCGCGGCGGCCGTGCTGTCCGGCAACCGCAACTTCGAAGGCCGCGTCTCGCCGGACGTGCAGGCCAACTACCTGGCCTCGCCGCCGCTGGTCGTGGCCTACGCGCTGGCCGGCACCGTGACCAAGGATCTTTCGGTCGAGCCGATCGGCATCGGCAAGGACAAGAAGCCGGTCTACCTGAAAGACATCTGGCCGACGACCAAGGAGGTCAACGACTTCGTCAAGAAATTCGTCAAGGCGTCGATTTTCAAGAAGCGCTACGCCGACGTGTTCAAGGGCGACACCAACTGGCGCAAGATCAAGACGGTCGAGAGCGAGACCTATCGCTGGAACATGTCGTCGACCTACGTGCAGAACCCGCCGTATTTCGACGGCATGAAGAAGGAGCCCGAGCCGATCAAGGACATCGTCGAGGCCCGCGTGCTGGCGCTGTTCGGCGACAAGATCACGACCGACCACATCTCGCCGGCCGGTTCGATCAAGCTGACCTCGCCCGCCGGTAAATTCCTCAGCGAGCACCAGGTCCGCCCGGCCGACTTCAACCAGTACGGCACGCGCCGCGGCAACCACGAGATCATGATGCGCGGCACCTTCGCCAACATCCGCATCAAGAACTTCATGCTCAAAGGTGCCGACGGCAACATTCCGGAAGGCGGCCTGACCAAGCACTGGCCCGACGGCGAGCAGATGTCGATCTACGACGCCGCGATGAAGTACCAGGAAGAGGGCGTGCCGCTGGTGGTGTTCGCCGGCGCCGAATACGGCAACGGCTCGTCGCGCGATTGGGCTGCGAAAGGTACCCGGCTGCTCGGCGTCCGCGCCGTGATCTGCCAGAGCTTCGAGCGCATCCATCGTTCGAACCTGGTCGGCATGGGTGTGCTCCCGCTCACCTTCCAGGAAGGCACGTCCTGGTCCTCGCTCGGCCTGAAGGGCGACGAGAAGGTCACCATCAAGGGCCTGCAGGGCGACCTGAAGCCGCGTCAAACCCTGACCGCCGAGATCGTGTCGGCCGACGGGGCGGCGCAGCAGGTGCCGCTGCTCTGCCGGATCGATACGCTGGACGAGCTGGACTACTATCGCAACGGCGGCATCCTGCACTACGTGCTGCGCAAGCTTGCTGCTTAACCAAAGCGCGACGCGACAGTTTGGCTCACTCTGAAGTGAGTAGCGGGTGATGAAGGAGGCGGCCTATGACAAAGGCCGCCTCCTTTTCGTTTGCAATCTATTAACTACGAGGGCGGCTTCGCAGATCATTGACGCGGCAGGGCGCAGCGGACCATGTTCCAGACAGGACAGTGACGATGAGTGGACAGATGTCGTGGTGGTCGCGCGCGGCGCTGAGTGTCTGTGCGGTCATCGCTTTCGTCCGGCCGGCTGCGTCCGATCCGCGTGCGGTGATCGAACTCTTCACGTCCCAGGGCTGTTCATCCTGCCCGCCGGCCGACAAGATCCTCGGCGAGCTCGCCAGAGATCCCTCGGTCATCGCGCTGTCCCTGCCGATCGACTACTGGGACTACCTGGGCTGGAAGGACACGCTGGCCGACTCCCGCTTCACGGCCCGGCAGCGGGCCTATTCCAGGGCGCGTGGCGATCGCGAAGTCTATACGCCGCAGGCGGTGGTCAACGGCTCCGTGCATGTGATCGGCAGCGACCGCGAGGCGATCGAAGGCGCCATCGAGGAGACCGTCCAGGGTGGCAGCGTGATGTCGGTGCCGGTGAGGCTGTCGGTCGACGGCCAGGACCTCACTGTCTCCGTGGCCGCGGCCAACGACCAGATGCCGCGCAAGCACGGCGAGGTCTGGGTCTGCTCGATCTCGCGGGTGGTCCCGATCTCGGTCGGCCGCGGCGAGAACAGCGGCCGTGATCTGACCTATTACAACGTCGTTCGCGGTCTTCAGAAGCTGGGTGACTGGAATGGTTCGCCGGTCAGATGGAGCGTGCCGCTGGAGAAGATCGCCCGCGAGGGCGTCGATGGCACCGTCGTCTATGTGCAGGACGGCAGTCGCGACCGCCCCGGCGCGATGCTCGGGGCCGCCTTTTCCGAGTTGCCATTGGTCGGACGGGCTTCAGCAACGGCGCGTGCTCCCGAGCGCTGATCTTCGGTCGTCCTGATCTTCGTTTCCCTTGACCTGCGGTAAGGCGCGTCACGTCCATAGGACGGAGGCGCGCCATAACATGTTCCGTGCAGCTCACGCCAAAAAAGCAAAAGGACCAACTTGCGTTGGCCCTTTGCCTTACTTGTGAATGGACCCGATCCTGACGACCCCGGGGGGCTGGGGGCTGAGGAATCCGGAACCGAAAGGACCGGGCCAACGCACATGAATCTTATGCCTAAGGTCGGGGGCGGTCGGTGGGCGGAAAGACGGCGCGATTATGATTCTGCTAACGATCCCGTGACGCTTGCGTGTTCGCGGAGTTCGCGCGGTTGGCATGCACGGCCGAACTTCAACAATGAAAACGGCCCCTTGCGGCTTCCGGCGGTTGGCGCGATCATGTCACACAGATGACAGGAGGACGCTCATGAACCTCACTCCGGAGGATGCCGACCCCAGCGAGAACCGCGCGGCGGCGCGCAACGCGGCCGCAGCGCCCAACCGGGTGACGTTCGATCGTCTCGAGCTGAATCGTATCCTCAACCTCTACGGCCGCATGGTCGCCGACGGTGAGTGGCGCGACTATTCGATCGACTTCCTGCGTGACCGGGCCGTCTTCTCCGTGTTTCGCCGGGCGTCCGAGGTGCCGATCTACCGCATCGAGAAGGACCCGCGGCTGGCGCGCAAGCAGGGCATGTACAGCGTGATCTCGGCCACCGGCCTGATCCTGCGCCGCGGTCATGAGCTCGAGCGCGTGCTGCTGGTGATCGCGCCGAAGCCGGCGCTGGTCTGATCCCACGCGCTCCGGCTGATCATGACATTCCGACTGGCGTTGCTTACGCCGGGACGTCGCTGCTCCCGGCCCCGAGCGGGCGCTGCATCATCACAGTATCGAGCCAGCGGCCGAATTTCAGGCCGACGCTCGGGTGGGTGCCGATCATCTGGAAGCCGCAGGCGGTATGCAGCCGGACCGAGCCGGCATTGGCGGAGTCGCCGATGACGGCGATCATCTGGCGAAAGCCTCCCTCCTCACAGGCGTCGATCAGCCGCCGCATCAGTCGCATTCCGATGCCACGACGCTGGCTGGCGGGGGCGAGATAGATCGAGTTCTCCACCGTGAAGCGATAGGCCGGGCGAGGCCGGTAAGGCCCCGCATAGGCATAGCCAACCACCTCTCCGTCCAGCAGGGCGGCGAAATAGGGAAAGCCGTCGTCGGTGAGCGCCCGGAAGCGGCGCGTCATTTCCGTCAGATCCGGAGGGTCGAGCTCGAAGGTGGCCGTGCCCTCGCGGACGGCCTGGCCGTAGATGACGGTGATGGTGGGAAGGTCGGCCTCCCGGGTGGGCCGGATCTCAATGTCGGACATGGTGGAAACATACCAAAGCGGACGCGGCGATCAATCCGGCCTCGCGGCATGGCTGCCGTCGCGCCCGCGCCGCGGTCGCAATTGGCTTGCGCAAACGAAAAGCCCCGGCGGTGAGGCCGGGGCTTCGAAGGTCGCTCGTGTGAGCCGCTGGCTCAGTCGCGCTGTCCGAGCAGCTGCAGCAGCAGCGTGAACAGGTTGATGAAGTTCAGGTACAGCGACAGGGCGCCGGTGATCGCTGCGCGCTCGGCAATGTCGCCGCCCGCGGAAGCGTAGCCGTAGATGTACTCGTTCTTCAGACGCTGCGTGTCCCAGGCGGTCAGGCCGGCGAACACGAACACGCCGATCACCGAGACGATGAACTGCAGCATCGAGCTCGCCAGGAACAGGTTCACGAGGCTCGCCAGCACGATGCCGACCAGGCCCATGAACAGGAACGAGCCCATGCCGGTCATGTCGCGCTTGGTCGTATAGCCGTACAGGCTGAGCGCGCCGAACGTCGCCGCGGTGATGAAGAACACCCGCACGATCGAGGTGTGAGTGTACACCAGGAAGATCGACGACAGCGAGATGCCCATCAAGGCCGAGAACACCCAGAACAGGATCTGCGCGGTCGACGGCGCCAGGCGGTTGATGCCGGCCGAGATCGCGAACACCATGACCAGTGGGGCCAGGATGAACAGCCACTTCAGCGGGCTCACGAACATCGCGTAGCCGAACTGCGTCAGGTACGCGTTGCCGAACTTGAATACGCCGGCAGCCGGATCGCCGGTCACCGACGCCATGTAGACGCCCAGCGCCGCGAGGCCGGTGATGGCCAGGCCGATGCTCATGTAATTGTAGATGCGCAGCATGTAGGCGCGCAGACCGGCGTCGACGGTCGCGGCATCGGCGCGCCCGGCCACCCGGCCAAAGGGTGAAGCATAATTGCGGTCTAGGTCCGACATGGTCGATTCCCGTTGGTTGCCCGGCAGTCCGGTCCTGGCAGGACCTTTAGCCGGTTCTCGAAAAACCCTATCTCATACCCACTGCCACAGATATTAAATTTGCGTCATCGGCAAAATCGCCATCTTTTGGCAGGTCTCTGAGCCCATTCCCTAGATGGGAAACTAGCATATCCGCCGCAAGCGTCCACGCGCGGCTGAATGTCGCTCCGCGCGCGTCCCAGCCGTATAAATCGCGTTAACCGTGCGGCATGAGCGCGCAAGCCGCTAGAGATTCCGAAGGACCGTCGCCGGCTTCTGGTTGAGCGCAAGCAGGGTGCCGGCCAGACCGAGGCCGACCGTCACGATCAGCGCGGTCAGGACGACCAGCGCGGCGCTGCCCGCCTGCCAGGCGAAGCTCAAGGTCATCAGCCGGGTCACGATCAGCCACGCGGCGACCGACCCCGCGACGACGCCGAAGGCGGCGGTGGCGAAGCCGATCATCAGATATTCCAGTGCGTAGGCGCCGAGCAACCGCAGCCTGGTGGCGCCCAGCGTCTTCAGGATCACGGCATCGTAGACCCGGTGGCGGTGGCCGGCGGCCAGCGCGCCGCCCAGCACCAGGATGGCCGAGATCAGCGTCACCGCGCTGGCGCCGCGGATGGCGAGCGCAAGGTTGGAGACGACCGAGCCGACCGTCTCCATCACCTCGCGGACCCGCACGCTGGTCACCATCGGGAAGGCGTCGGCCACCTTGCGGATGACGCGCGCATCCTCGACGGCATCGGAGCGCGCCTCGGTCAGGGTGGCGACATGGGTGTGGGGCGCGCCCTTGAAGGCATTCGGGGAGAACACCAGCACGAAATTGATGCCGAGCCCCTGCCAGTCGATGGTGCGCATGTTGCCGATCCGCGCCGTGATGTCGCGTCCGAGCACGTTGACCACGATGTCGTCGCCGAGCTTGAGGCCGAGACCGTCGGCGATCCGCTTCTCGATCGAAACCAGCGGCGGGCCGCCGTAGTTCTCGCCCCACCACGCGCCCTCGACGACCTTGGATCCCTTGGGAATCTCGGCGGTATAGGTCAGGCCGCGGTCGCTCTGCAGCACCCATTCGGTGTCCGTCGTCGCCTTGAGGTCCTCGGCGCGCACGCCGCGGGCGGAGACGATGCGCCCGCGCAGCATCGGCACGTCTTCGACTGCCGATTGAGGGGCGAGGTCCCTGAGGAAGCCGCGGAAGCGGTCGGCCTCGCCCGAGGGGACGTCGATGAAGAAAAACGACGGCGCCTGCTCCGGCAGCTGTGCCAGGAACTGGCGTCGCAGATTGCCGTCGATCTGGGTGATGGTGACCAGCACGGCGAGCCCCAGCCCGAGCGACAGCACTACGGACGGTGTCAGCGCGCCTGGGCGATAGATATTGCTGACCGCCAGCCGCAGCATCGGGAAGCGGCTGCGCGGCAGGGCGCGCGCAATCGCCATCACCGCGGCGGCAATGCCGCGCAACAGCACGAACACCAGCGCGGCGGCGACGACGAACACGGCGGCGATGCGCTTGTCGTAGGACAGGCCGATCACCACCGCGATCAGCAGCGCGACCGTGCCCGCGATCAGCATCAGATAGCTCCAGCGCGGCCGGTGCCATTCGGCGATGACCGCCTCGCGGAACAACGCCGCCACCGGCACGTCACGCACGCGCCCGAGCGGCCACAGACCGAACGCGAGCGCGGTGAGCAGGCCATAGACGAAGGACAGCGCCAGCTCGTCCGGATGAATAGCCGGGATCACGGGCAGCGGCAGGATGTTGCCGAACAGCCCGACGATGGCAAACGGCAGGGCCGCGCCGGTGCAGAGTCCGATGATCGAACCAATCGTGGCGAGCACCATCACCTGCACGAGGTAGATGCCGAACACGTCGCGGCTGGTGGCGCCGAGCGCCTTGAACGCCGCGATCACCTCGGTGCGGCGGTCGACATGGCTCTTGACCGCATTGGCGACGCCGACGCCGCCGACCAGCAGGGCGGCGAGACCGACCAGGGTCAGGAACTGGGTGAAGCGGCCGATGGTCCGCTCCAGTTGCGGCGAGGCGTTGCTGCGGCTGCGGATCTCCCATCCGGCCGACGGCAGCGTCAGGCGGGTATCGGCGATGAAGGACGCCGCGGCGTGATCGTCCTTGGCATTGTCGGGCAGCCGGACCCGGTAGGTCCAGCGCACGAGACTGCCCGGCTGCAGCAGCGGCGTCGCCCGCAGACCCGCCTCGCTGATCAGGAAGCGCGGCCCGAGGCCGATGCCGCCGGACAATTTGTCGGGCTCGGCCTGCAGCGCGCTGCGAATCTGGAAGCGGACCGTGTCGATCGTGACGATGTCGCCGACCTTCAGGTCGAGCCGGGCCAGCAGCGCCGGATCGGCTGCGGCTCCGTAGACGCCGTCGCGCTCGGCCAGGATGTCGGCCATCGGCAGATCGGGCTGGAGCTCGGCCTTGCCGAGCAGCGGATAGGCGTTGTCGACGGCCTTCAGCTCGACCAGGGCCAGCTTGGCGTCGCTGGAGCGCACCATCGCGCGCAGGGTTGCCGCCAGCGACAGCTGTCCACGCGAGCGCAGGAAGTCGATCTCCTCCGGCTTGGCCTCGCGCTGAAACAGCGAAAAGGCAACGTCGCCGCCGAGCAACGTGCGGCCTTCGCGGACCAGCCCGTCATTGAGGCTCGCCGCCACCGAGCCGACGCCAGCGATGGCGAGGACGCCGAGCGCGATGCAGGCGATGAAGACATAGAAGCCGCGCAAGCCGCCGCGCAGCTCGCGCAACGCGTAACGAACGGGCAGGAGGGCGATCCGGCCGCTCGCGACCGGTTCTGACATGGCGCTCATGCGTCAGCCGGCTCGCGGGCGTCGCTCTCGCTTTCGATCCGCCCCGAGCGCAGCCGCACGACGCGGTCGCACCGGTGCGCGAGGCTGCTGTCGTGGGTCACCAGCACCAAGGTCATGCCGCGCTCGGCGTGCTTGGTGAACAACAGATCGACGATCTGCCGTCCGGTGGTCTCGTCGAGATTGCCGGTCGGCTCGTCGGCCACGAGAATTGCAGGATCGGGAGCGAGGGCGCGGGCCAGCGCCACGCGCTGCTGCTCGCCACCCGACAGCTGGGTCGGATAGTGATGCAGCCGGTGGCCCAGCCCGACCGAGTCGAGCTCGCGGGCCGCGCGCTCGGCGGCGCCGGCGTGGCCGGCCAGCTCGAGCGGCACCGCGACGTTCTCCAGCGCCGTCATGGTCGGGATCAAATGAAAGGACTGGAAGACAATGCCGACCTGGCGGCCGCGGAACCGGGCCAGGGCGTCCTCGTCCAAGACATTGAAAGCGGTCCCGTTGACCACCACCTCACCGCTGTCAGGACGTTCCAACCCCGCCATCACCATCAGCAATGTGGACTTGCCAGAGCCCGACGGTCCGATCAGACCGATCGTCTCGCCCTGTCCGACCCGCAGGCTGACGTCCTTGAGGATATGGACCCGCGCCGCGCCGGTGCCGAGCGAGAGGTTGACGTTCGAGATGGTAATGGTGTCCGGCGCGAGGCCGGCCAAACGCGAGGTTTCGATGAGACTGTCCATGGCTCGGTCATATGGCAACTCCGCAAGCCGGGTCGAGAGGCGCGGACACATCTTCGTGCACATACTCGCGTTGATGCTCGCCTTGATGACAGTCGGGTCCGCGTTCGCCGCTGCCGAGGCCGTCAAGCCGATCAAGCTGGTCGTTCTCGGCGATTCCTTGAGCGCGGGACTCGGCCTGTCCGCCTCAGATGCTTTTCCGGCCAAGCTGCAGAAGGCCTTGCAGGCCCAGGGGCTGCCGATCGACCTCACCAATGCCGGCGTATCCGGGGACACCTCGTCCGGCGGCCGCGACCGGCTCGACTGGTCGGTGCCGGAGGGGACCGAAGCGGTCGTCGTCGAGCTCGGCGCCAATGACGCGCTGCGCGGCATCGATCCCGCCGTGACGCGCAAGGCTTTGAGCGAGATCGTGACCCGGCTGAAAGCCAGGGGCATCGCCGTCATGCTCTGCGGCATGCTGGCGCCGCCGAACTACGGCAGCGACTATGCCGCGAAATTCAACGCGATCTATCCCGAGCTCGCCAAGGAATTCGGCGTGCCGCTGTATCCGTTCTTGCTCGACGGTGTCGCCGCCGACCCCAAGCTGAACCAGGCGGACGGCATTCACCCCACCGCAGCGGGCGTCGACATCATCGTGTCCAGGCTGTTGCCTACGGCGGAAGCATTCCTGCGTCCGCTTCGTGGGCAATGACGGAACGAAGCCCTGCGCCGATCATTTGCGATAGCCTTAAGGGCCGGGTTTTCCGCAGCTTTTACCGGCGTTAACTCACCTTCCGTCGCGGAGTCATATAAGTTCGGTAGGAATTATGCATTGGCGATTCGTCGTCGATCATTTCTCGAAGGCATGATCTCGTCAATTTTCGAGATCAGCCTCCAGCATCGGGAGTCCTGAAACGATGCCGCGTCTGTTTACTGGACTGGAAATCCCGGCCGAGGTTGGCCACACGCTTTCCGGTTTGCGGGGTGGCCTCCCCGGCGCCCGCTGGATCGATCCCGAAAATTACCATGTGACGTTGCGTTTCATCGGTGACATCGACGGCGCCTCCGCCAACGAGATCGCCTCGATGCTGTGGCGGGTGAACCGCAAGCCGTTCGAAGTGACGGTGCAAGGTCTCTCCAGCTTCGGCGGCCGCAAGCCGCGGGCGGTCGTCGCCAACATCGCGCCGAGCCGGCCGCTGATCGAGCTGCAGGCCGAGCTGGAGCGGCTTATGCAGCGGATCGGGCTCGATCCCGAGGGACGCAAATTCGTGCCGCACGTCACGCTGGCGCGACTGCACGATGCGTCGAGCCAGGACGTCGCCGACTATCTCTCCGTCCGCGGCTATTTCCCGAGCCGCGTGTTCATGGCCGAGCGCTTCGTGCTGTTTTCGTCGCGTGCCTCGACCGGCGGCGGGCCCTATGTGGTCGAGGACGCCTACGATCTCTCCCCGGGATGAGGTCCGCAGCGCGGTCGTTCAAGCCAGCCGTTCGCAGAGGCCAAGAGCGAAGACGAGCGTCGTTAGCCCCGGGCTAACGATCACGGCGGCGTTTGCGTGCCATATACCAAGACATCACGGCTCCGACGCATGGCGGCTTCCACCATTTGCGGATTGCATTTTACGTAAGTCTCGTGACCTAGAGTGGACTCATGCTGTCCACTCCCTCAGACGCGTTCCGCGCGCAATATCAGTCTTTGGTCGATACTGGTGCGATCGAGCCCGACCCCGCCCAGGCCGAGGTCGCCGACGCGCTGGCGGCGCTGGAGCGCCGGCTCTCCACCTACAAGCCCTCGCGCAAGCAAGGCTTGTTCGGTCGCCTTTTTGCCGACAAGAGCGAGCCGCCGAATGGCCTCTATGTCCATGGCGAGGTCGGCCGCGGCAAGACCATGCTGATGGACCTGTTCTTCCAGAACTGTCCGGTTGAGCTCAAGCGCCGCGCGCATTTCCACGAATTCATGGCCGAGGTGCATGAGCGCATCTACGGCTACCGCCAGAACATCGCGCGCGGCGAGCTCGCCGATGCCGATGTGATCGGGCTCACGGCGCAGGCGATCTTCGACCAGGCCTGGCTGCTCTGTTTCGACGAATTCCATGTCACCGACATCGCCGACGCGATGATCCTGGGCCGTCTGTTCGCCAGGCTGTTCGAGCTCGGCACGGTGGTGGTGGCGACCTCCAACGTCGCGCCTGAAGACCTCTACAAAGGCGGCCTCAACCGCGCGCTGTTCCTGCCCTTCATCAAGCAGATCGCCGACCACATGGACGTGATGCGGCTGGACGCGCGCACCGATTTCCGGCTGGAGAAGCTGGCCGGCGTGAAGATGTGGCTGGTGCCGGCCGATGTCGACGCGCGGGCGGCGCTCGACAAGGCATGGGCGCGGCTCACGGGTCATGCCAAGTGCAAGCCGCGCGACATGACGATCAAGGGGCGCATCCTGCATGTCCCGTGCTCCGCCAACGGCGTCGCCCGCTTCGGCTTTGCCGATCTGTGCGGAAAGCCGCTGGCAGCCTCGGACTATCTGCGGCTCGCGCACGACTATCATACGATCCTGATCGATCATGTTCCGGTCATGGATCTGGCCGAGCGCAATGCCGCCAAGCGCTTCATCACCCTGATCGATACGCTCTACGACAACGCCGTGAAGCTGATCGCCTCCGCCGAGGCTGACCCGGTTTCGCTCTACATCGCGACCGAGGGCGTGGAGGCCATGGAGTTCAAGCGGACCACCTCGCGCCTGATCGAGATGGGCTCGGACTCCTATCTGGCCCTGCCGCACGGGCGGAAGGACTCGGCGGCATCTGGGACTTCCACGGGGTTGGTCGAAACCTGACAACCACCGGAGCCTTGGCGAGCGCCTGCCGCCGGGCACACAGCCGCGAAAAGGCCACGTCAATCATGCTGAAAGGATCATCAGCGCCCGTCGCCCGGTCCTGATCGAAATCAAGGCACGCCCGCCAATTGGCCATAGCGTGACTTGAACGGCCCGGGCGAAAGGGATAACCACCACTCGACTTTTCAACCTCCCTCACTCCTTCGGGTTCAAAGGAAAATTTGCCATGGCGCGCGACAAGATTGCTTTGATTGGCTCCGGTCAGATCGGCGGAACGCTGGCTCACCTCGTTGGCCTCAAGGAGCTCGGCGACGTCGTGATGTTCGACATTGCCGAAGGCGTCCCGCAGGGCAAGGCGCTCGACATCGCCCAGTCGTCGCCGGTCGACGGCTTCGACGCGCACTACACCGGCGCCAACTCCTATGAGGCGCTCGACAACGCCAAGGTGTGTATCGTTACCGCCGGCGTGCCGCGCAAGCCCGGCATGAGCCGCGACGATCTGCTGTCGATCAACCTCAAGGTGATGGAGCAGGTCGGCGCCGGCATCAAGAAGTACGCCCCGGACGCCTTCGTCATCTGCATCACCAACCCGCTCGACGCGATGGTCTGGGCGCTGCAGAAGGCCTCCGGTCTCCCGGCCAAGAAGGTCGTCGGCATGGCCGGCGTGCTCGACTCGGCGCGTTTCCGCTACTTCCTGGCCGATGAGTTCAACGTCTCGGTCGAGGACGTCACCGCCTTCGTGCTCGGCGGTCATGGCGACACCATGGTGCCGCTGACCAAGTACTCGACCGTTGCCGGCATTCCGCTGCCCGACCTGGTCAAGATGGGCTGGACGTCGCAGGCCCGCATCGACGAGATCGTCGACCGCACCCGCAACGGCGGCGCCGAGATCGTCAACCTGCTGAAGACCGGCTCGGCCTATTACGCGCCGGCGGCGTCGGCGATCGCGATGGCCGAGAGCTATCTGCGCGACAAGAAGCGCGTGCTGCCCTGCGCGGCGCATCTCAACGGCGAGTTCGGCGTCAAGGACATGTATGTCGGCGTGCCCGTCGTGATCGGCTCCAAGGGTGTCGAGCGCATCGTCGAGATCGAGCTCGCGGGCAAGGACCGCGAGGCGTTCGACAAGTCGGTCGCCGCCGTGCAGGGCCTCGTCGACGCCTGCAAGAAGATCGCGCCCGACCTGCTCGGCCGCTGATCAGGGGTCATTCACGGGGCGTAATCTCGCCCACATCGAGTTGCAGGATGTTTGGTATATGGTATACCAGACATCCTAACAACAATTCTGGTCGTCACCCCATCGCGGGTTCGGGGAGCAAGCGCTTATGAACATTCACGAATATCAGGCCAAGGCACTGCTGCACGAGTTCGGCGTGCCGATTTCCAAGGGCGTGCCAGTTCTCCGTCCGGAGGACGCGGATGCGGCGGCGAAGACGCTCGGCGGCCCGGTCTGGGTCGTGAAGAGCCAGATCCACGCCGGTGGCCGTGGCAAGGGCAAGTTCAAGGAGGCCTCGGCCGGCGACAAGGGCGGCGTCCGCCTCGCCAAGTCGATCGACGAGGTCAACACTTTCGCCAAGCAGATGCTGGGCGCGACGCTGGTGACGGTGCAGACCGGCCCCGACGGCAAGCAGGTCAATCGCCTCTACATCGAGGACGGCTCGGATATCGACAAGGAGTTCTATCTGTCGCTGCTGGTCGACCGCGAGACCTCGAAGGTCGCCTTCGTCGTGTCGACCGAAGGCGGCGTGAACATCGAGGACGTGGCGCACAGCACGCCTGAGAAGATCATCACCTTCTCGGTCGACCCGGCCACCGGCGTCATGGGCCATCATGGCCGCGCTGTCGCCAAGGCGCTGAAGCTGACGGGCGATCTCGCCAAGCAGGCCGAGAAGCTCACCACCCAGCTCTACAATGCGTTCGTCGCCAAGGACATGGCGATGCTCGAGATCAACCCGCTGGTCGTCACCAAGCAGGGCCAGCTCCGCGTGCTCGATGCCAAGGTGTCGTTCGACTCCAACGCGCTGTTCAAGCATCCCGAGGTCGTCGCGCTGCGCGACGAGACCGAGGAGGACGCCAAGGAGATCGAGGCCTCGAAGTACGACCTCAACTACGTCGCGCTCGACGGCACCATCGGCTGCATGGTCAACGGCGCCGGCCTCGCCATGGCGACGATGGACATCATCAAGCTCTACGGCATGGAGCCCGCCAACTTCCTCGACGTCGGCGGCGGCGCCAGCAAGGAGAAGGTCGCGGCGGCGTTCAAGATCATCACCGCCGACCCGAACGTGAAGGGCATCCTGGTCAACATCTTCGGCGGCATCATGAAGTGCGATGTCATCGCCGAAGGCGTCGTGGCCGCGGTCAAGGAAGTGGGTCTGAAGGTGCCGCTGGTGGTGCGCCTCGAAGGCACCAATGTCGATCTCGGCAAGAAGATCATCAGCGAGTCCGGTCTGAACGTGCTGCCCGCCGACAATCTCGACGACGCCGCGCAGAAGATCGTCAAGGCCGTCAAGGGAGGCTGAGCGCCGGTCCAGGCGCTCGCTCATTCCTCACCGCAACGCTTTTAGAGAAAGCACGATGTCCATCCTCATCGACAAGAACACCAAGGTCATCTGCCAGGGCTTCACTGGCAAGAACGGCACCTTCCACTCCGAGGCGGCGATCGCCTATGGCACCAAGATGGTCGGCGGTACCTCGCCGGGCAAAGGCGGCTCGACCCATCTCGGCCTGCCGGTGTTCGACACCGTCAAGGAGGCCCGCGAGGCCACCGGCGCCGACGCCTCGGTGATCTACGTGCCTCCGCCGGGCGCCGCCGACGCGATCTGCGAAGCCATCGATGCCGAGGTCCCGCTGATCGTCTGCATCACCGAAGGCATCCCGGTGCTCGACATGGTCCGGGTGAAGCGCTCGCTGCAGGGTTCCAAGTCGCGCCTGATCGGGCCGAACTGCCCGGGTGTCATGACCGCCGGCGAGTGCAAGATCGGCATCATGCCGGCCAACATCTTCAAGCCGGGTTCGGTCGGCATCGTGTCGCGTTCGGGCACGCTGACCTACGAGGCGGTGTTCCAGACCACGTCGGAAGGTCTCGGCCAGACCACCGCGGTCGGCATCGGCGGCGACCCGGTCAAGGGCACCGAGTTCATCGACATGCTAGAGATGTTCCTGGCTGACCCGAAGACGACCTCGATCATCATGATCGGTGAGATCGGCGGCTCGGCCGAGGAGGACGCGGCGCAGTTCATCAAGGACGAAGCCAAGCGCGGCCGCAAGAAACCGATGGTGGGATTCATTGCCGGTGTCACCGCCCCTCCCGGCCGTCGCATGGGTCATGCCGGCGCGATCATCTCGGGCGGCAAGGGCGATGCCGGCTCGAAGACGGCCGCGATGGAAGCTGCTGGTATTACAGTGTCTCCGTCGCCCGCACGGCTCGGCAAGACGCTTGTCGAAAAGTTGAAATCCTGATTCAGGACTTAGTGCTTTTCGGCGCGAATATTTACAATAAATAAGGTAGACGGTCCTAACCGGAGCCTGATCCGCTTTGTCAGCGGGTCAGGCATTGCGCCGTTTTGATTGGGCGCATCGAAATTACCAGGACGCCACCATGTCTCGCCAAGACGCGAACGCCGCCTTCGCCCTGTCGTCTTTTCTGCAGGGCACCAATGCCACCTACATCGATGAGATCTACGCCCGCTACGAGAAGGATCCCGCCTCGGTCGATCCCGAGTGGCAGGAATTCTTCAAGAGCCTGAAGGATGCGCCGACCGACGTGCAGAAGAATGCGTCGGGTCCCTCCTGGGCGCGCAGCAACTGGCCGGTGGCCCCGCGCGACGAGCTGACCTCGGCGCTCGACGGCAACTGGGCGGTGGTCGAGAAGAAGGTCGGCGAGAAGATTGCGCAGAAGGCGCAGACTAAGGGCGTCGAACTGTCGCTGGCCGACGTCAACCAGGCCACCCGCGACTCCGTCCGTGCGTTGATGCTGATCCGCGCCTACCGCATGCGCGGCCACTTCCACGCCAAGCTCGATCCGCTCGGCATCGAGGCGCCGCGCAACCGCGAAGAGCTCGACCCGCGCTCCTACGGCTTCACCGAGGCCGATTTCGACCGCAAAATCTTCCTCGATCACGTGCTGGGCCTCGAATACGGCTCCCTGCGCGAGATCGTCGCGATCTGCGAGCGCACCTATTGCCAGACGCTCGGCGTCGAGTTCATGCACATCACGAATGCGGCGCAGAAGGCCTGGATCCAGGAGCGCATCGAGGGGCCGGACAAGGAGATCTCGTTCACCCGCGAGGGCCGTCGCGCCATCCTTCAGAAGCTGATCGAATCCGAAGGCTTCGAGAAGTTCTGCGACGTCAAGTTCACCGGCACCAAGCGCTTCGGTCTCGACGGCGGCGAGTCGCTGATCCCGGCGCTGGAGCAGATCATCAAGCGCGGCGGCAATCTCGGCGTGAAGGAGATCGTGCTCGGCATGCCGCATCGCGGCCGCCTGAACGTGCTGACCCAGGTCATGGGTAAGGCGCACCGGGCGTTGTTCCACGAATTCAAGGGCGGCTCGGCCAATCCCGACGCGGTCGAAGGCTCGGGCGACGTCAAGTATCACCTCGGCGCCTCCTCGGACCGCGAGTTCGACGGCAACCGGATCCATCTGTCGCTGACTGCCAACCCGTCGCATCTCGAGATCGTCGACCCCGTGGTGCTCGGCAAGGTCCGCGCCAAGCAGGATCAGCACGGCGATCCGCCGGACATGCGCATCTCGGTGCTGCCGCTGCTGATGCATGGCGACGCGGCGTTCGCCGGCCAGGGCGTGGTGGCGGAGTGCTTCGCGCTGTCGGATCTGAAGGGCTACCGGACCGGTGGCTCGATTCATTTCATCGTCAACAACCAGATCGGCTTCACGACCTATCCGCGCTATTCGCGCTCGTCGCCCTATCCGTCCGACGTCGCCAAGATGATCGACGCGCCGATCTTCCATGTGAACGGCGACGATCCGGAGGCGGTGGTGTTCGCGGCCAAGGTCGCCACCGAGTTCCGGCAGAAGTTCCACAAGCCGGTCGTCATCGACATGTTCTGCTACCGCAGGCATGGCCACAACGAGGGTGACGAGCCGGCTTTCACCCAGCCGGTGATGTACAAGAAGATCGCCGGTCATCCGTCGACCCTGGAGATCTACTCCAAGCGCCTGGTCGCCGAAGGCGTCATGACCGAGGGCGAGGTCGATAAGGCCAAGGCCGACTGGCGCGCCCGTCTCGACGCCGAGTTCGAGGCCGGCACCTCCTATCGTCCCAACAAGGCCGACTGGCTCGACGGCAAGTGGGCAGGGTTCAAGTCTGCCGACCAGGAAGAAGAAGCGCGCCGCGGCGTGACCGGCGTCGAGCTCGACCGTCTCAAGGAGATCGGCCGCAAGATCACCAAGGTGCCGGACGGCTTCCGCCTGCACCGCACGATCCAGCGCTTCCTCGAGAACCGCGCCAAGGCGATCGACAGCGGCATCGGGATCGACTGGGCGACCGGCGAGGCGCTGGCGTTCTGCTCGCTGCTCCTGGAAGGCCACAAGGTTCGTCTGTCCGGCCAGGACAGCGAACGCGGCACCTTCTCGCAACGTCACTCGGTCTTGATCGACCAGGAGGACGAGAGCCGCTACACGCCGTTCAACCATCTGGCGCCGGAGCAGGGCCATTTCGAGGTCATCAACTCGCTGCTCTCGGAAGAAGCCGTGCTCGGCTTCGAATACGGCTACTCGCTTGCCGAGCCCACTGCGCTGACGCTGTGGGAGGCGCAGTTCGGCGATTTCGCCAACGGCGCCCAGGTGCTGTTCGACCAGTTCATCTCGTCGGGTGAGCGCAAATGGCTGCGCATGTCCGGCCTCGTCTGCCTGCTGCCGCATGGCTATGAGGGCCAGGGCCCCGAACATTCGTCCGCCCGCCTTGAGCGCTATCTGCAGATGTGCGCTGAGGACAACATGCAGGTGGTCTATCCGACCACGCCGGCGAACTACTTCCATGTCATGCGTCGGCAGCTGCATCGCGAGATCCGCAAGCCGCTGATCGTGATGACGCCGAAGTCGCTGCTGCGCCACAAGCGCGCGGTGTCGCGGCTCGAGGAGCTGGCCAAGGGAACGACCTTCCACCGCATCCTGTACGATGACGCCCAGATGCAGGCGGACGACAAGACCAAGCTGGTGCCGGACGATCAGATCCGCCGCATCGTGCTGTGCTCGGGCAAGGTCTATTACGACCTGTACGACGAGCGCGAGAAGCGCGGGCTCAACGACGTCTATCTGATGCGCGTCGAGCAGCTTTACCCGGTGCCGCTCAAGGCGCTGGTCGCCGAGCTCAGCCGCTTCAAGAACGCCGAAGTCGTCTGGTGCCAGGAAGAGCCGCGCAACATGGGCGCCTGGCATTTCATCGAGCCGTATATCGAGTGGGTGCTGAACCAGACCGGCGGCAAGAGCAAGCGTCCGCGCTATGCCGGCCGCGCCGCGTCGGCGGCCACCGCCACGGGCCTGATGTCGAAGCATCTTGCGCAACTGAAGGCGCTGCTCGACGAAGCCCTGAACTGAACCTGCCTATAGAGGCGCCCCGCAAGCCATGCGGGGCGCAAGTACATCGCGTTGATCGTCCGTCCCGCATCGCTTGCTCGCCGCAAGGCGATGGCGGACGGACTTTATGGCCGCACGGGTTATTGAGGATAAAAGACCATGACTGAAATTCGCGTTCCGACGCTGGGTGAATCCGTCACCGAAGCCACCATCGGCCGCTGGTTCAAGAAGGCTGGCGACGCGGTTGCCGTCGACGAGCCCCTCGTCGAGCTCGAGACCGACAAGGTCACGATCGAGGTGCCCGCGCCGTCGGCCGGCACCTTGGGCGAGATCATCGCCAAGGATGGTGAGACGGTCGCCGTCGGCGCGCTGCTCGGCCAGATCACCGATGGCGCCGCGGCTGCCAAGCCGGCCGCTGCTGCTCCGGCTCCGGCAAAGCCCGCTGCCTCCGCGCCGCCGGCTGCGGCACCTGCGCCGGCCAAGGCGCTGCCCGCCGATACGCCGCAGGCCCCGTCGGTGCGCAAGCTCTCGGCCGAGAGCGGCGTCGATGCCACCACCGTGCCCGGCTCGGGCAAGGACGGCCGCGTCACCAAGGGCGACATGCTGGCCGCGATCGAGCGCGCCGCCTCGGCGCCGACTCCGGTCAATCAGCCGGCCGCCGCCGTGCAGGTGCGTGCGCCGTCGCCCGCTGACGATGCGGCGCGCGAGGAGCGCGTGAAGATGACCCGGCTGCGCCAGACCATCGCGCGCCGCCTCAAGGACGTCCAGAACACCGCGGCCATGCTCACGACCTTCAACGAGGTCGACATGACCAACGTGATGGCGCTTCGCAGCCAGTACAAGGACGTGTTCGAGAAGAAGCACGGCTCGAAGCTCGGCTTCATGGGCTTCTTCACCAAGGCGGTGGTGCAGGCGCTGAAGGACATTCCGGCGGTCAACGCCGAGATCGACGGCTCGGACCTGATCTACAAGAACTACTATCACATCGGCGTCGCCGTCGGCACCGACAAGGGCCTGGTCGTGCCGGTCGTGCGCGACTGTGACCACAAGTCGATCGCCGACATCGAGAAGGGCATCGCCGATTTCGGCCGCCGCGCCCGTGACGGCCAGCTCAAGATCGACGAGATGCAGGGCGGCACCTTCACGATCACCAATGGCGGCATCTACGGCTCGCTGATGTCGACCCCGATCCTGAACGCGCCGCAGTCCGGCATCCTCGGCATGCACAAGATCCAGGAGCGCCCCGTCGTGGTTGCCGGCAAGATCGAGGTCCGCCCGATGATGTATCTCGCGCTGTCCTACGATCACCGCGTCATCGACGGCAAGGAGGCGGTGACCTTCCTGGTGCGCGTCAAGGAGAGCCTGGAAGATCCGGCGCGGCTTGTGCTGGATCTCTGAGCGGAGGCGACGATGGAGGAGCCGTCACTGGTGCTGTCGTTGATGCCGTTTCTCCTTACGACGGTGATCTTCTTTGTTTTCACCATTCCGATCGCTCGGAGAAAGGGCAGGGGTCTCGGCTTCGCCGCTTTGAGCCTCATACCCTTCGTGACGCCCTTCATCCTGCTTTATCTAGTGAGTCTGACCGACAAGGCTGTTCTCGATCGCCTTGCAGAACTTGAAGCCAAGTCACAGTAGGAATCGGCCAAGTGGCCCGCGCAAGCAGTCCACTTGGCGCACTCAGCGGGGCTCCTCATGACCGACAGGGTTGCAGTAATCACCGGCGGTAGCCGCGGCATCGGCCGCGCCACCGCCATTGCGGCCGCATCGCGCGGCTTCAAGATCGTGGTCGGCTACGCCTCCAACGAGGCGGCGGCGCAGAGCACGGTGGCCGCGATCGAGGCCAAGAACGGCAAGGCCATCGCGGTCAAATGCGACGTCGGCCGCGAGCACGACATCCTCGCTCTGTTCAAGGCGGCCGACAAGTTCGGCACCCTCGGCGCTCTCATCAACAACGCCGGCATCGTCGGCCCCACCACGCGCGTCGACGAGATGAGCGCGGAGCGCATCGAGCGATTGATGGCGGTCAACGTCACCGGCAGCATCCTGTGCGCACGTGAGGCCGTGAAGCGGATGTCGACGCGGCATGGTGGTCAGGGCGGCGTCATCATCAATTTGTCGTCGGTCGCGGCCAGGCTCGGCTCGCCCAACACCTATGTCGACTACGCCGCCTCGAAAGGGGCGATCGATTCCTTCACCGTCGGCCTCGGTCACGAGGTCGCGAACGAAGGCATCCGCGTCGCCGCGATCCGCCCGGGCCTGATCGACACCGAGATCCATGCCGCCGGCGGCGAGCCCGATCGCGCCCACCGCCTTGCCCCCATGGTGCCGATGAAGCGCGTCGGCACCGCGGAGGAAGTCGCCAATGCCATCGTCTGGCTGCTGTCGGACGAGGCCTCCTATGTCACTTCGGCCATTCTCGACGTGTCGGGCGGACGCTGACGACCGTCGTCATCTTTGACTGCAAGCTTACGGAACATTCGATCATGGCATCTTACGATCTCGTCGTCATCGGCACCGGACCCGGTGGGTATGTCTGCGCCATCCGCGCGGCGCAGCTCGGCATGAAGGTGGCCGTGGTCGAGAAGAACGCGACCCTCGGCGGCACCTGCCTCAACGTCGGCTGCATGCCCTCGAAGGCGCTGCTGCATGCCTCCGAGCTGTTCGAGGAGGCCGGGCACTCCTTCGCCAAGATGGGCGTCAAGGTGTCGCAGCCCGAGCTCGATCTGCCGGCGATGATGAACTTCAAGCAGCAGGGCATCGACGGCAACGTCAAGGGCGTCGAGTTCCTGATGAAGAAGAACAAGATCGACGTGCTCGTGGGCAAGGGCAAGATCCTCGGCACCGGCAAGCTGCAGGTGACCGGCAATGACGGCGCGGTGCAGACCGTCGAGACCAAGAACATCGTGATCGCGACCGGCTCGGACATTGCGCGCCTGAAGGGCATCGAGATCGACGAAAAGCGCATCGTCTCGTCGACCGGCGCGCTGTCGCTGGAGAAAGTGCCTTCGAGGCTGCTGGTGGTCGGCGCCGGCGTGATCGGGCTCGAGCTCGGCTCGGTGTGGCGCCGCCTCGGCGCCAAGGTCACCGTGGTCGAATTCCTCGACCGCATCCTGCCCGGCATGGATGGCGAGATCGCAAAACAGTTTCAGCGCATTCTCGAGAAGCAGGGCTTTGCGTTCAAGCTCGGCGCCAAGGTCACCGGCGTCGATACGTCCGGGGCTACGCTCTCGGCGACCATCGAGCCCGCCGCGGGCGGAGCGGCTGAAAAGATCGAAGCCGATGTCGTGCTGGTTGCGATCGGCCGCGTGCCCTACACCGACGGTCTTGGCCTGCAGGAGGCCGGCGTGGTGCTCGACAATCGCGGCCGCGTCCAGATCGATCACCATTTCGCGACCAGCGTGCCGGGCGTCTATGCCATCGGCGACGTCGTCGCCGGGCCCATGCTCGCGCACAAGGCCGAGGACGAGGGTGTTGCGGCCGCCGAGATCATCGCCGGACAGGCCGGCCATGTGAACTACGACGTCATTCCCGGCGTGGTCTACACGACGCCGGAAGTCGCGTCCGTCGGCAAGACCGAGGACGAGCTGAAGCAGGCGGGCGTCGCCTATACCGTCGGCAAGTTTCCGTTTACCGCGAACGGTCGCTCCAAGGTCAATCAGACCACTGACGGCTTCGTGAAGATCCTTGCGGATGCGAAGACGGATCGCGTGCTCGGCGCCCATATCATCGGCCGCGAGGCCGGGGAAATCATTCACGAGGCCGCCGTATTGATGGAGTTCGGTGGCTCTGCTGAGGATCTCGCGCGCACCTGCCACGCGCATCCGACGCGGTCGGAGGCCGTGAAGGAAGCCGCGCTTGCGGTGGGCAAGCGGGCCATCCATATGTGATGGACGCCCGGAGACGCCTTCGGTGGGTGCGACAAAACGCCCGCTGGTGACGCTGAACCGAACGGCAAGGCGCGAGGTCGTATCGTCATAGCGGCCTCAACCCGCGGGGCCTGGCGGAGATGGAGTCCGATGCTGCGCCGCCTGCTTCAGCCGTTCTGGGTTCTGCTTGCGATCATCTTCCTGATCGAGGCCTGGCTGTGGGACCATCTCGAGCCGATCGTGGCGCGCATTGTCGCCGCGATACCGCTGCGTAGCTTCAAGCACTGGCTGGCCGGGCGCATTGAGACGCTGTCGCCGGCGCTGACCCTGATCGTCTTCGTCGTGCCGGTCGTGCTGCTGTTTCCGCTCAAGCTGATCGGCATGTGGCTGCTGATGCACCAGCAGTGGAAGTTTGCGCTGGCCACGATCGTGTTCGGCAAGATCGTCGGCGTCGGCGTCACCGCCTTCATCTTCGATGTGACGCGCAGCAAGCTGCTGCAGATGTCCTGGTTCGCGTGGCTCTACGAGGCCGTGCTCGCGCTGCGCAGGAAAGCCGCGGCGCTGGTCGATCCGATCAAGCAGCGCATCCGCGAGATCATCCGCGGCAATGCCGATGGCTGGTCATCGCGCGTGCTGCGCGTGATCATGCGCTTCCGCAGGAGCGTGCAGCAGGCGCGGTAGCGGTGGTCGCCACGTCGCAAAGCCAGTTGCTGTCGCTGACCTCAGTGCAGATGCAAGAGATGCGGCTGGAACAGGCCGAGCAACGTCATGGCAATACCGATCAGCGCGAGCCCTCCGGACGCCCAGGCCAGCACGAGCATGCCCGTGATGATCGTCGCTGACGCCAGCACGATGCCGATCTGGAAGGCGGCCGACGCGAGCTCATAGTGGTGGTACTTTGCGGTGGCGAGGTCGCGCTCGTGCTCGGCATGCTTGGCGCGTTCGGCCAGCTGCTCGCTGCCTTCGCCGGTCTCCGGCTCCGAGCGATAGCGCGCGGCATTCTTCTGCCAATCGTCGATCTGCTTCTGCAACGCCGCCTTGGCCGCCTCGTCAGGCAGCGCCGGCAAGCTCAGCTTGCCCTGCTCGGCGGCGGTCTGCACCACGGTGCGGCGAACGGTCTTGGCCTGGAAGAAGGCCCAGAGGTTCGAGGCCTCGACGTTCTTGCTGATCGATTCGGTCTGCGCGCCCTTGCCGAGCGTCTCCGAGAGCGCCAGGAACAGGGCTATGACGGCGATCAGCAGCGCGATCCTCTTGTTTTCGCCGGACGCATGCTCGGCATGCTCCGCATGCTCCATGCTCTCATGTGCGCTCATCTGTTCCCCTCCGGATCAAGCAGCCAAGACGATTGCCGGAACCGGGGGGACAGCGCAAGCGAAACGATATGAACGAAAGATGTCACCGCCGCGGATGCGCTGACGCGTACACCTGCAGCAGGCGCTCCGAATCAATGCCGGTATAGACCTGGGTCGTCGACAGCGAGGCGTGGCCGAGCAGCTCCTGGATCGCACGCAGGTCGCCGCCGCGCGACAGCAGATGCGTCGCGAAGGAATGGCGCAGCGCGTGCGGCGTGGCGCTGTCGGGCAGGCCGAGCGCGCCGCGCAGCCGCTCCATCGTCAGCTGGATGATGCGCGGGCTCAACGGGCCGCCCTTGGCGCCGAGGAACATCGGCCCGTCCGCAGACAGCGGATAAGGACAAAGCTTGGCGTACTCGTCGATCAGCTGCAGCACATTCTGCAGCACCGGCACCATGCGGGTCTTGTTGCCCTTGCCGGTCACGACCAGCACGTCGCCTTCGCCCGGCCGTGGCACCTCGCGGCGCTTGAGGCCGAGCGCTTCGGAGATGCGCAGGCCGGAGCCGTAGAGCAGGGCCATCACAGCGGCGTCGCGCGCCAGCACCCAGGTCTCCCGGGTCTCGCCGGCGCGCTCGTCGGCATCGGCGAGCCGCTTGGCGGCATCCATCGGCAGCGGCTTGGGCAGGCTCTTGGCGATCTTTGGCGCGCGGATTCCGGAGAGTGCGCCGACCTTGCCCTTGCCCTCGCGCTCGAGGAAGCGGCCGAACGAGCGCAGGCCCGCCAAGGTTCGCATCAAGGACCGACCCGCGATGTCGTCTGCGCGTCGCATCGCCATGAAGGCGCGGATATCGGCCGCCTCCAGCGCAGCGAAGCGCGCCAGCGTCACCGGCTCGCCCCAATGGGTGCAGAGGAATTGCAGGCACTGCCGCAGGTCACGGGCATAGGCCTCGACCGTCTTCGGCGACAGCCGGCGCTCGCTGCGCAGATGCGCCAGCCACTGCATCATGACCCGTACCACGCCCTCGTCGGCGCCGATGAGGTCGGTGATGTCGGGCGTCTCCGCCGCTGATGTCGTGGTCGCAGCCATCGCGAACAGCTCGATCTCATCTCGTCGAGTCATGTATATCCCACTATCGTCCTTTACCGTTCGCTAACTTTGCCGGGCGGCTTTCGCTTCAGCCAGAGCAAGGCTATCTCCGGCCTCATGGACCGCCCGACCGATCTCTTTCCAGGTGCAGCCAGCGCGACCGGCGTGGTCGACGTGCTGGTTCCGGTCGCGCTGGACCACACCTATTCCTACCGTGTGCCGCGCGGCATGGATCTGAGGGCTGGCGATGTCGTCGGCGTGCCGCTGGGCCCGCGCGAGGTGCTGGCGGTGGTGTGGGCCGAGAATGCCAATCCCGATCCGCGCCTGCACAACCGGCTCAAGGACGTCAGCGAGAAGCTCGATGTGCCGCCGCTCAAGCCGGAGCTGCGGTCCCTGATCGACTGGGTCGCCAATTATACGCTGTCGCCCCGCGGCATGGTGCTGCGGATGTCCCTGCGCATGGGCGAGCATCTCGGCCCGGAGCGCGTTCGCCTCGGCGTCCGGCTGGTCGGCGAGCCGCCGAAGCGGCTGACGCCGTCACGCCGCCGCGTCATCGACGCCGTTTCCGACGGCCTGCTGCACGGCAAGTCGGATCTGGCGCGCGAGGTCGGCGTGTCCGGGGGCGTGATCGACGGCCTGGTCGACGAGGGCACCTTGACGGTGGAGGCGATGCCGCGGACGCTGGCGCCGCCGGCGCCCGATCCCGACTTCGCCCGGCCGGAGTTCTTCGACGCGCAGCAGGCCGGCGTCGAGGCGATGCGGGCGCTGGCCGCGAGCGGCACGTTCCAGGTTGCGCTGCTCGACGGCGTCACTGGGTCAGGCAAGACGGAAGTCTATTTCGAGGCGGTGGCCGAAACGGTCCGCCGCGGCCGGCAGTCGCTGATCCTGATGCCGGAGATCGCGCTGACCGGCCAATTCCTGGAGCGCTTCTCGCGCCGCTTCGGCGTCCGCCCGCTGGAATGGCATTCCGAGCTGACCCCGCGCAACCGTCAGCGCAACTGGGCTTCGATCGCCGCCGGCGAGGCGCCGGTGGTCGTCGGCGCCCGCTCGGCGCTGTTCCTGCCCTATGCCGATCTCGGCCTGATCATCGTCGACGAGGAGCACGACCAGGCCTACAAGCAGGACGAGGGCGCCCATTACCACGCCCGCGACATGGCCGTGGTGCGCGGCCACATCGCCAAGATCCCGGTGGTGCTGGCGTCAGCGACGCCCTCGGTGGAGACCGAGGTCAATGCCCGCAAGGGCCGCTACCAGCGCGTGGCGCTGCCGTCGCGCTTCGGCGGCCAGCACATGCCGCATATCGAGGCCATCGATCTCCGGCGCGAGCCGCCGCCGCGCGGCCGCTACATCTCGCCGCGGCTGGCCGGCGAGATCCGCACCGCGATCGAGCGCGGCGAGCAGGCGCTGCTGTTCCTGAACCGCCGCGGCTATGCGCCGCTCACCCTGTGCCGCGCCTGCGGTCACCGCTTCGCCTGCACCATCTGCGACGCCTGGCTGGTCGATCACCGCTTTCGCCAGCGGCTGGTCTGCCACCATTGCGGCTTCTCGATGCCGCGTCCGCCGAGCTGTCCGCACTGCGCGGCCGAGGAATCGCTGGTCGCGGTGGGACCCGGCGTGGAGAGGTTGCAGGAGGAGGCGGCGGCGCTGTTTCCGGAGGCGCGCAGCATGGTGCTGTCGAGCGATCTGATCACCTCGATCGAGACCATGCGCGCCGAGCTGACGGAGATCGCGGAAGGCCGCGTCGATCTCATCATCGGCACCCAGCTCGTCGCCAAGGGGCATAACTTTCCGCGGCTCAATCTCGTCGGTGTGGTCGATGCCGATCTCGGCCTCGGCAATGGCGATCCGCGCGCCGCCGAGCGCACCTGGCAGCTCCTGAACCAGGTGATCGGCCGCGCCGGCCGTGAGCAGGGGCGAGGCCGAGGCTACCTGCAGACCCACCAGCCCGAGCATCCCGTCATGAAGGCGCTGGTCGCCTGCGACCGCGAGGCCTTCTACACCAGCGAGATCGACGTCCGCGAGCGCACCGGCTATCCGCCCTTCGGGCGGCTCGCGAGCCTGATCATCTCGGCCGGAGACCGGCCCACCGCAGAGGGCTTCGCCCGCCGGCTGGTCGCGTCGGCGCCGCGCGAGGAGGGTGTGCTGCTGCTTGGCCCAGCCGAGGCGCCGCTTGCGGTGATCAAGGGCCGCTACCGCTTTCGGCTGCTGCTCAAGTCGGCCCGCAATTTCGACCTGTCGGATTATCTGCGCCACTGGCTGGCGCATGCCGAGAAGCCCAAGGGCAATCTCAAGCTCGAGGTCGACGTCGACCCGCAGAGCTTCCTGTAGCGCTCTCTCCACCGTCATTGCGAGCGCAGCGAAGCAATCCAGGGCCGGGTTGGGACTCTGGATTGCTTCGTCGCTTCGCTCCTCGCAATGACGCGCGGAAAGATCGGGTATCTTACGACACGACCTCAGCGGTGACGCGGCCGACGCCGGCGCGGGTCAGGCCGATGGCGCGGGCGGCGCCGGTCGAGAGGTCGAGCACACGGCCACGGATGAACGGGCCGCGGTCGTTGACGGTGACGATGACGCTGTTGCCGCCATGGGTCACGCGCAGCTTGGTGCCGAACGGCAGCGAGCGGTGCGCGCAGGTCATGGCGTTGGCGTTCATGCGCTGGCCGGAGGCAGTGCGGCTGCCGGACTCGTTGCCGTAGTACGACGCCATGCCGGAGAAGCTGCGGCCGGTGCCGGACGACGGCGTGACCGCTGCGTTGGAGTTCATCCACGAGGAGCCGTTGGACGACCATCCGTTCGAGAACGAGTCGGCCGCGGGCTGAGCAGCATGGCGCGACATGTGGTGATGGTGGTGGCGAGCGTGGTGCTGGTGGTGCCTGGACCGGGCCGAGGCTTCGGTGGCGCTGCCGCCGACGATCAGCGTCACGGCAACAGCGAGCGCGGTGCGCGAGCCGGCGATTTTGCCAGCCGAGATGTTCTTCAGTTTCAGCATCTATGTCCCTCGAACAGTATTGCCGCGTTCTGCGGCCAGTGAACCCCCGTCAGGTGTTGAGGCGGGCGCCGTTTGGTGGGGCAATGAGGCGTGAATGGGGCAGTAGAAATTGTTTCGCTCTGATCGAAACATCTTGCATCGCGGTCTACTCATCACGGAAAATTCCGTAATCCGTTGCTTTAACGCTTCTTTAACGATCAAATACTTCAAAATACTGTTGATTTAAGTTCTCGCTTAGGACGCCAAGATGTCAGCAAGTAATGTCGATGCGGGCCGGCCGGCGGCCGCCGGGCACCGCCAACGGGAGTCAAGGCCAAACCAGCATGGCGGCCATGCAGCAACAGCTGGAACCTTGTCCGAAGTGATTGGTATTGGGGTCGGGTCGCGTGTTGGGCGCGATCAGCGTGTCCGTTGGACGGGCGCTTACGCTCCGACCGCGGCGCGGCAACAAGGTGCCGAATAGCGGGCCGCCGCTTGTTGCGGCTGCGCGTACGCTATGTTAGCAAAGCGCCGCTTTTCGTGATCAAGCTGCTCCCGCGGCGATCGAAAATCAAAGTCCTGCTTGAATTCCAAGGGCTTAACCGGTTTGCGCCGCAGCGGCGCGCCGGTGTCCCCCTTGTGGGTTGGGCACATATAAAAAGAGCACGTCTGTGGCTGCTGAAGATCCCTCCGTATCCGGTGTGTCCGGTCGTTACGCGACGGCCCTGTTTGAACTGGCCCGTGACGAAAAGTCCGTCGATGCGGTCAAGGCCGATCTCGACAGGTTCAATGCCCTCCTCGATGAGAGCGCCGATCTCAAGCGCCTTGTCCGCAGTCCGGTGTTCGGTGCGGATGTGCAGCTCAAGGCGCTCAATGCGGTGCTGGACAAGGCCGGCATCGCCGGCGTCGCCGCCAACGTGCTGCGCGTGCTGACCGCCAACCGCCGCCTGTTCGCGGTGACCGACGTGATCCGCGCCTTCAATGCGCTGGTCGCCAAATACAAGGGAGAGGCCACGGCCGACGTCACCGTCGCCGAGCCGCTCTCCGACAAGAATCTCGACGCCTTGAAGGCCTCACTGAAGACGGTGACCGGCAAGGACGTCGCGCTCAACGTGAAAGTCGATCCAGCGATTATCGGCGGGCTCGTCGTCAAGCTCGGCAGCCGCATGATCGATAGTTCGCTTCGCACCAAACTCAACTCGATCAAGCACGCGATGAAAGAGGCAGGCTGATGGACATCCGCGCCGCGGAAATTTCCGCGATCCTCAAGGACCAGATCAAGAATTTCGGGCAGGAAGCCGAAGTTACCGAAGTCGGACAGGTGCTGTCCGTCGGTGACGGTATCGCCCGCGTCTACGGTCTCGACAACGTCCAGGCCGGTGAGATGGTCGAGTTCGAGAACGGCACCCGCGGCATGGCGCTGAACCTCGAGACCGACAATGTCGGCGTCGTCATCTTCGGCGCCGACCGCGAGATCAAGGAAGGCCAGACCGTCAAGCGCACCCGCGCCATCGTCGACGCTCCGGTCGGCAAGGGTCTGCTCGGCCGCGTCGTCGACGCGCTCGGCAATCCGATCGACGGCAAGGGCCCGATCCAGGCGACCGAGCGCAAGCGCGTCGACGTCAAGGCCCCCGGCATCATTCCGCGCAAGTCGGTGAACGAGCCGATGTCGACCGGCCTCAAGGCGATCGATGCCCTGATCCCGGTCGGCCGTGGCCAGCGCGAGCTGATCATTGGTGACCGTCAGACCGGCAAGACCGCGATCGCGCTCGACACCATCCTGAACCAGAAGCCGCTCAACGTTGCCGGCGCCCCCGAGAGCCAGAAGCTGTATTGCGTCTACGTCGCGATCGGCCAGAAGCGCTCCACCGTTGCTCAGTTCGTCAAGGTGCTCGAAGAGCAGGGCGCGCTGGAATACTCGATCGTCATCGCCGCCACCGCGTCCGATCCGGCTCCGATGCAGTATCTCGCGCCGTTCACCGGCTGCACCATGGGCGAGTACTTCCGCGACAACGGCATGCACGCCGTCATCATCTATGACGATCTGTCGAAGCAGGCCGTCGCCTATCGCCAGATGTCGCTGCTGCTGCGCCGTCCGCCGGGCCGCGAGGCCTATCCGGGCGACGTGTTCTATCTGCATTCGCGCCTGCTCGAGCGGGCCGCCAAGCTCAGCAAGGACCATGGTCTGGGGTCGCTCACCGCGCTGCCCGTCATCGAGACCCAGGCCAACGACGTGTCGGCCTACATTCCGACCAACGTCATTTCGATCACTGACGGCCAGATCTTCCTGGAGACCGATCTGTTCTTCCAGGGCATCCGTCCTGCCGTGAACGTCGGTCTGTCGGTGTCGCGCGTCGGCTCCTCGGCCCAGACCAAGGCGATGAAGAAGGTCGCCGGCAAGATCAAGGGCGAGCTGGCGCAGTACCGCGAAATGGCGGCGTTCGCGCAGTTCGGCTCCGACTTGGACGCCTCGACCCAGCGCCTGCTCAACCGCGGCGCGCGCCTGACCGAGCTCCTGAAGCAGCCGCAGTTCTCGCCGCTGAAGATGGAAGAGCAGGTCTGCGTGATCTGGGCCGGCACCAACGGCTATCTCGATCCGCTCCCGCTCAACAAGGTGCGCGCGTTCGAGGACGGCCTGCTGTCGCTGCTGCGCGGCAAGAATGCCGACCTGCTGAACGCGATCCGTGACAGCAAGGATCTGTCCGACGACAGCGCCGCCAAGCTGAAGGCGGTGGTCGAAGGCTTCGCCAAGACCTTCGCCTGACGGCAAAGGATGGCCGGACTTCGCCCGGCCATCAACGTCGTCGACGTGGGACAACAAGACATCTCATGTCCGGCACCAGGCCGGGCATGACCAATCTCGAGGGTTGAACGGCAAGGTCCCAAGGGGATCCGGCCGCCGGGGTGAGATCGACGAACAATGGCGTCACTGAAAGACATGCGGGTCCGCATCGCCTCGACCAAGGCGACGCAGAAGATCACCAAGGCCATGCAGATGGTCGCGGCCTCCAAGCTGCGCCGTGCGCAGCTCGCGGCCGAGGCGGCGCGTCCCTATGCCGAGAAGATGGACGCTGTGATCTCCAACATCGCGAGCGCCACCATCGCCTCCGCCGGCGGGCCGAAGCTGCTCGCGGGTACCGGTCGCGACCAGGTGCACCTGCTGCTGGTCTGCACCGGCGAGCGCGGCCTGTCCGGCGCGTTCAACTCCTCGATCGTCCGCCTGGCGCGCGAGCGTGCGCTCGCCCTGATGAACCAGGGCAAGGAGGTGAAGTTCTTCTGCGTCGGCCGCAAAGGTTATGAGCAGCTTCGCCGCCAGTTCGACAAGCAGATCGTCGAGCACATGGACCTGCGCTCGGTGCGCCAGATCGGCTTCGCCAATGCCGACGAGATCGCCAAGAAGGTCATCGCCCGTTTCGATGCCGGCGAGTTCGACGTCTGCACGCTGTTCTATTCGCGCTTCCGCTCGGTGATCGCGCAGATCCCGACCGCCCAGCAGATCATTCCGCTGGTGGTCGAGGCGCGGCCCGCCAACGCGGCGCCGCTGGCGCCTTACGAGTATGAGCCGGAGGAGGACGAGATCCTGGCCGGACTGCTGCCGCGCAATCTCGCGGTGCAGATCTTCCGCGCGCTGCTCGAAAACAACGCCTCGTTCTACGGGGCGCAGATGTCGGCCATGGACAACGCCACCCGCAACGCCGGCGAGATGATCCGCAAGCAGACGCTGATCTACAACCGCACGCGTCAGGCGATGATCACCAAGGAACTGATCGAAATCATTTCGGGCGCCGAGGCGGTCTAACCGGATCGCGTCGCGCCCCGTTGAAGCGCAACCCAAGGACATATCCCGGTCGAGCCGACCGTGGTTTCGTATACGGATCGTAAGGAGAGAAATCCAATGGCTACCGCAGCCAACCAGATCGGTCGCATCACCCAGGTCATCGGCGCCGTCGTCGACGTGCAGTTCGAAGGTCACCTGCCGGCCATTCTCAACTCGCTCGAAACCAAGAACGGCGGCAACCGCCTCGTGCTTGAGGTCGCCCAGCATCTCGGCGAGTCCACCGTGCGCACCATCGCGATGGACACTACCGAGGGCCTGGTTCGCGGCCAGGAAGTCAGCGACACCGGGTCGCCGATCCGGGTGCCGGTCGGCGTCGGCACGCTCGGCCGCATCATGAACGTGATCGGCGAGCCGATCGACGAGGCCGGCCCGGTCGAGGCCGAGGGCCTGCGCCCGATCCACGCGGACGCGCCGAGCTACACCGATCAGTCGACCGAAGCGGAAATCCTCGTCACCGGCATCAAGGTCGTCGACCTCCTGGCTCCCTACGCCAAGGGCGGCAAGATCGGTCTGTTCGGCGGCGCCGGCGTCGGAAAGACCGTGCTGATCCAGGAGCTGATCAACAACGTCGCCAAGGCGCACGGCGGTTATTCGGTGTTCGCCGGCGTCGGCGAGCGCACCCGTGAAGGCAACGACCTCTATCACGAGTTCATCGAATCCAAGGTCAACGCCGATCCGCACAATCCCGATCCGAGCGTCAAGTCGAAGTGCGCGCTGGTGTTCGGCCAGATGAACGAGCCGCCGGGCGCGCGCGCCCGCGTCGGCCTGACCGGCCTGACCGTCGCCGAGCACTTCCGTGACCAGGGCCAGGACGTGCTGTTCTTCGTCGACAACATCTTCCGCTTCACCCAGGCGGGCTCGGAAGTGTCGGCGCTGCTCGGCCGCATCCCCTCGGCGGTGGGTTATCAGCCGACGCTCGCCACCGACATGGGCGCGCTGCAGGAACGCATCACCACCACCAACAAGGGCTCGATCACCTCGGTGCAGGCGATCTACGTGCCGGCCGACGACTTGACCGACCCGGCGCCGGCGACCTCGTTCGCCCACTTGGACGCCACCACCGTGCTCAACCGCGCGATCTCGGAAAAGGGCATCTACCCGGCCGTGGACCCGCTCGACTCGACCTCGCGCATGCTCTCCCCGCTGGTCGTCGGCGAGGAGCACTATCAGACCGCGCGTCAGGTCCAGCAGATCCTGCAGCGCTACAAGTCGCTGCAGGACATCATCGCCATCCTGGGCATGGACGAACTGTCGGAAGAGGACAAGCTGACCGTGGCCCGCGCCCGCAAGATCGAGCGCTTCCTGTCGCAGCCGTTCCACGTCGCCGAAATCTTCACGGGATCGCCGGGCAAGTTCGTCGACCTCGCCGACACCATCAAGGGCTTCAAGGGCCTGTGTGAAGGCAAGTACGACCACCTGCCGGAGGCCGCCTTCTACATGGTCGGCAACATCGACGAGGCGGTCGAGAAGGGCAAGAAGCTGGCCGCCGAGGCGGCCTAAGGGCGAATAGCGAATAGGGAGTAGCGAATAGACGAACTGTTCGCTGCTTCCTCCTTCACTACTCGCCATTCGCTATTCGCTATTCGCAGGTTTCCCAATGGCTACTTTCCATTTCGATCTCGTCTCGCCGGAAAAGATCGCCTTCTCGGGCGAGGTCGACCAGGTCGACGTTCCCGGCCAGGAGGGTGATTTCGGCGTGCTCGCCGGCCATGCGCCATTCGTGGCGACGCTGCGGCCGGGTATCCTGACGGTGACCGCTGGCGGCTCGCAGCAGAAGATCATCGTGCTCGGCGGCCTCGCCGAGATCTCGGACAAGGGTCTGACGGTTCTGGCCGACGTCGCGACGTCGCTGAAGGAGCTCGACCAGACCGCTTTCGCGGCCGAGATCGCCGGCATGGAATCCAAGCTGAACGAGAAGCAGGGCAACGAGCTCGATCGTGCGATCGAGCGGCTCGATCACTTCAAGACGATCCAGCAGCAGCTCAACACGACCGCGCTGCATTGATCCAACAGCACGACGTATGAATGAACGTTCATGGCCGGGCTCTGCCCGGCCATTTTCGTTTTCCGGCTCGAACGTCCGGGGCCGGCGGATGACTACTAGCAAGGGATGCCGGTTGCGTGCTCGCCGATCTGACGGCATGCTCCCGGCCGTTCGACTGGGCGTGGTGACATGGCAGGGCAGATCGTGTTGAAGCGCAAGATCGCGGCGATTTTTGCCGCCGATATTGCCGGCTATTCCCGCCTCGTCGCCGAGGATGAAGAGGAGACGCTGCGGCGTCTGGCGGCCTATCGCGAAGTGGTCGACGACTTCATCGCGCGCGCCGGTGGCCGCATCTTCAACACCGCGGGCGATGCCGTCCTCGCGGAGTTTCCCAGCGCGGTCGAAGCGGTGCGCTGCGCGATCGACATTCAGGAGAGCCTGCGCACGCGCAACATGGCCTATCCGCCGAACCGGCAGATGAGCTACCGCATCGGCATCACCATCGGCGACGTCGTCGAGCGCGACGGCGATCTGCTCGGTGACGGCGTCAACATCGCAGCCAGGCTGGAGGGGCTCGCCGATGTCGGCGGCATCTGCATCTCGCGCGCGGTGCACGAGCAGGTCGCCAATAAGCTGTCGGTGCAGTTCGCCGACATGGGTGCGCGGGAGGTCAAGAACATCCCGACCCCGGTGCACGCCTATCGGGTCGCGATGCGCCGCGAGGACGGCACCTACGCGCCGCCGGAAGAAAAGAAAGTCGCCCGCGGCGGCGGGCTCCGCCTGATCTGGCGAATTGCGGCCGCCCTGGTTGCGCTCGGAGCCGTCGGGGTCGGGACTGAGCTCTATCTGGACTACCGCGATCCGCATCCTGTGCAGCGCGATGCCGCCAAGGCGGCGGCGGAAGCGCTGGCCCGGCTGTCGGCCACGCCGGCTTCGCCTTCCTCGGCCCCGTCTTCATCTCCGTCCCCCGCGGCGACGCAGTCATCCGTCGCCGTGCAGCCCGCTGCCTCGCCGCAGCCGTCACCGCAACCTTCGTCCGTTGTCGCCGCCGAGAAGTTCGCACCTGAAGCCGTGCCGTTCGTGAGCGAGCGGACCCGCATTGCGCTGGCGCGCGACTACGTGCTGGCACCGGATCACAAGGCGTTCGCGACCACGATCAACGGCGTCAGCGCCTATGTCACCGGACAGGCGAGCGATGAGGCCGCGAAATCGGCTGCGCTGGAGCAGTGCCAGCAGCGCGCGGAAAACGCGAACGGACCGCGCAAATGCGAGCTCTATGCCGTCGGCGACAGCGTCGTCTACGTGCACAGCAAGCCACCGTTGCCGCCGCAGCCCTGGGTGCGCCACGACCCGATGACCGAGCGCGCCTTCAGCGCTGCAGAGATGCCGCTGGTGCGCGATACAGGCCGAGCCCGGCTCGAGGCGAACTACGGCACGGCGCGACGGACCAAGGCCATCGCGCTCGGGCCCGGCGGGCAGTTCTTCTATAGCGTCGGCGGCGACCTCGTCGACGACGTGGTTCGCCGCAATCTCGAAGCCTGCGGTGCCCAGGCGGGGACCGCCTGCATCATCGTTGCGCTCGACGATGCCTTCGTGGTGCCGGTGCCGACGGTGATGAAAGCCACCGGCTTCTTCCGCGCGGTCAACCATCAGGCGATCGCCCCGGAGGCGCGCGAGGAGGTGGCGCGGCGCCTCGAGGCCGCGCCGTCGGGCTGGAATGCAGTCGCGGTCGGAACGGCTGGCCGTCCCGGCTTCGGCCTCAACGGCGATCGCGAGGAGACCGCGATCGGCGGCGCGCTGGCCGATTGCGCCGCGCGCGACAGCGATTGTCGGGTGATCGCGATCGGCCCGTTCACGGTCGAGGACAATTAAGCCGGCGAACTCTCTCGACCTCGTCTTTCCGAGGCGCGCGGAGCGCGAGGCCGGAATGACGGTGAGCCTCACTCTTCGTTGATCAGTCGCCAGCTTTGGCGAGATCCGCAAAGGCCTGCGCCACCGCGCGGTAGACCTCACGGCGGAACGGCACCACAAGATCCGGAATGCGCGCGAGCCGCTCCCAGCGCCAGGCGTCGAACTCGGCTGGCTGGCCGTTGCGCGGCGTCACCGGATCGATGTCGCCCTCGCGTCCGGTGAAACGCATCGCGAACCATTTCTGGCGCTGGCCGCGAAAGCGCGCGAGCCGGTGGTTCGGATCCTCGAATGGGGGAAATTCGTAAGTCAGCCAGTCGGTCTCGCCGAGGATGTCGGCGTCGCGAATGCCGGTCTCCTCCCACAGCTCGCGCCGCGCCGCCGCCTGCAGATCCTCGCCGGGGTCGACGCCGCCCTGCGGCATCTGCCATTCGAGGCCGGGCAGGACGATCTCCGGCCCGTCGTCGCGGAAGCGGCGCCCGAGGAAGACGAGGCCTTCGGCATTGAGCAGGGCGATGCCGACATTCGGCCGGTAGGGTCTGGTTTCGGTCATGCTCATATCCGTGGGGCTTCGTCTCGCATGGCAACGCATCGTGACGGCGTTGTCGCGACGGATCTGCAGAGATTCTTTGCAGTGCGAGCGTATGACACGGTTTCGGCCACGCGTCGCGGTCGGCCCGCGATCGCGAGTCAGCCGCCAGCCAGCGTGGCGAATTCCTTCACCACCCGCTCATAGACCGGCCGCTTGAACGGCACGATCAGCCCCGGCAGGTTCTTCATCGGCTCCCAGCGCCAGCTGACGAATTCCGCCTTGTGGTGGCCGCCGCCGGGCCGCTCGACGTTGATCTCGGCATCGGGCCCGGTGAAACGCAGCGCGAACCATTTCTGGCGCTGGCCGCGATAGCGGCCCTTCCAGGCGCGACCCGCGACCGTGCGCGGGATGTCGTAGGTCAGCCAGTCCCCGACCTCGGCCAGCTTCTCGACGGAGCGCACGCTGGTCTCTTCGTACAGCTCGCGTTTGGCCGCCTCCCAGGCATCCTCGCCGGGATCAACGCCGCCCTGCGGCATCTGCCAGACATGGGTGTCGTCGACATGCTCGATCCCGCCGGCGCGGCGACCGATGAAAACCAGCCCCTCCGAATTGATCAGCATGATGCCGACGCAGGTGCGGTAAGGCAGGTCCTCGTAGCGCGTCATTCCGGTCTCGGCCTTCCTGCGGGACCCTGCGCCTCGCTGCGCAGGCCTCACGCTGTCACGTCGCCAGTCGGGCCGGCGCACGTTCGTTCAGTTCGATTTTGATTTCAGCATCGCGGTTGTCAATGGCACCAGCAGAATGCCCTTGCGGTCGAGCCCCTTGATCCAGGTGCCGATGCGGTCGATCGAGACCGGCAGTGCCGAGGCGGTCCCGACGGCGACGCCACGCTCCTTGGCCAGGCTTTCGAGCTTGGCGAGGGCATTGTCGATCTCGACCGGGGTCGGCACCGCGTCGATGGCGACGTCGCCCTTCGCGAACGGCATCGCGCGTCCCGTGGCCAGCGAGGCCGCCACGCTGCGCGGGGCTGCGCCATCGTCGAACAAGGCCAGACCGCGCTTGGCGGCCTCGTTCACGATCGGCTGCATCGCCGCTTCCGTTGCGACGAAGCGCGCGCCCATGAAGTTGCCGATGCCGACGTAACCCTGCAGCCGGCTCATGTGCCAGAACAACCGGTCGATGTTCTGGTCCGGTGCGAGTGTAGCGAGCAGCGTCTGCGGACCCGGATCGTTGTCGGGATAGTCGTAGGGCTCCATCGGGACCTGGAGCAGGATCTCGTGGCGCTGCGCCCGGGCGCGCTCGGCGAGTTTGGTCGGATCGGAGCCATAGGGCGTGAAGGCCAGCGTGACCGCCGGCGGCAGCTTCATGATCGCGTCCACCGTCTTCGCGGCGCCGACGCCGAGACCACCGATCACGATCGCGACGGCCGGCATGCGCGCCGCCTTGGCGCGGTCAGCCTCGGCCGCATAGGCGGTGAACGGCTTCAGCCCGTCGGCCATCACCGGGATCATGCCGTAGCGCGACTTCTCCAGCAGCCGCGGGTCCACGCCGGGCATCTGGATCGCCGGAGCGGCCGATCCATGCTCCGCCGTCTCGCCACCGGCACCGATCGCGACCTCCTGGCGGGTGCCGCTGGAGCCGTCGATGATGGTGACCGTCTTGCGCTCGCCGCCCTCCTGCTTGGCCGCGGGGGCCGCGCCGTGATCGACCTTTGCCTCAGACATGCCATCCGGCTTGGCGGCCTTGTCGTCGGCAGGCCTTGCGCCTTCGTTGATCGCGACGCGGGCGACCGGCTCGCCACCGAGCGGATTGTCGTTGAACATCGCAAAGCCGGCGAACGCGACCAGGAACAGGCCGAGCAGCATCGCAAGGGCCTGCAGGGCCGTGAAGGGAAGCCGAATGCGGCGCTTGCGACGCGTTTCCGTCTGTCCGAGCGGGGCGCTCAGCTCGTCGGCCGTCTCTGTCATCGAAATTCCCGAATCAATCGGGTCGACGATACCACGGCGAGGATTCGGACGCAGGGCCAGTCTCCCAAAGCCCGTAGATCGGCGGAGCGGGAAAGCAAGAAGCCAAAGAGAAGAGGAAAGGGCGGCCCGGAGGCCGCCCTTCAAACCCGATGCGCGTCTGTCGGCTGCCGCCTAGTTCGCAGCCTCTCAGTTCGCAGCCTTGGCCGGCTTGTCGGCCGCGGCCTTCTCGGTCGGCGCCGGCGTGTTGGCGCTGTTCTTGATGCCGTGGAGGAGGTCGGCGGCCATTTTGAGCGCCTTGTCGTCCTTGGCGTCCGGCGGCACGTAGGATTGCGAGCCGGTCTTCTCGTCGCCGTCGTTCTTCAGATGGCCGCGCAGCGAAGCCTCGCCCTTGGTGTCGGTGCGCGACTTCAGCTCATCCGGCACGTCCTGCAGCACCTCGATGTCGGGCACGATGCCCTTGGCCTGGATCGACTTGCCCGACGGCGTGTAGTAGCGCGCGGTGGTCAGCCGCAGCGCGCCATTGCCGGCGCCGAGCGGGATGATGGTCTGCACCGAGCCCTTGCCGAACGAGCGGGTGCCGACCAGGGTCGCGCGCTTGTGGTCCTGCAGCGCGCCGGCCACGATCTCCGACGCCGAAGCCGAGCCGCCATTGATCAGCACGATGACCGGCTTGCCCTTGGTGAGGTCGCCGGCATGTGCCGCACGGCGCTGCGTCTCCTCGGCATTGCGGCCGCGGGTCGAGACGATCTCGCCGCGCTCCAGGAACGCGTCGGAGACGGTGACCGCCTCCTCGAGCAGGCCGCCCGGATTGTTGCGCAGGTCGATGATGTAGCCCTTCAGCTTGTCACCGATCTGGTTCTGCAGGTCGGCGATGCTCTTCTTCAGGCCCTCGGTGGTCTGCTCGTTGAAGGTGGTGATGCGGACATAGGCGATGTCGTCGCTCTCGGTGCGCGAGCGCACCGAGCGGACGCGGATGTTGTCGCGGGTCAGCGTCACGTCGAGCGGATTGTCGGCACCCTTGCGCACGACCTTCAGCTTGATCTTGGTGCCGACCGGGCCGCGCATCTTCTCGACCGCCTGGTTGAGGGTCAGGCCCTGCACGGCTTCGTCGTCGAGATTGGTGATGATGTCGTTGGCCTGGATGCCCGCCTTCGAGGCCGGCGTATCGTCGATCGGCGACACCACCTTGATCAGGCCGTCTTCCATCGTCACTTCGATGCCGAGGCCGCCGAACTCGCCGCGGGTCTGCACCTGCATGTCGCGGAAGCTCTTCGCATCCATGTAGCTCGAATGCGGATCAAGGCCCGAGAGCATGCCGCTGATCGCGGACTCGACCAGCTTCGAATCGTCGGGCTTCTCGACATAATCGCTGCGCACGCGCTCGAACACGTCGCCGAACAGATTGAGCTGGCGATAGGTATCGGCGGTCGCGGCGCGCGCCGTCGATCCCATCAACACCGCGCGCGGTTGCGAGACGAACAGGGTCAATGCCGCACCGGTGGCCGCGCTCAGGAGAATTACCGAAGTCTTACGCATCATCCGCGTACCTTTTCGCCTTCATTTGCGGCCCACCATGGGCCTGGATCGATTGGAGTGCCGTCCTTACGGAACTCGACATAGAGCACTGGTTGACTCGCGTTGGTAGCGAGAATGGAGGCGACCTGGGACGAGTTACCCATGGTCGCGACCGGTTCTCCCGTCTGAACAAACTGCCCGATGTTGACGGAAATGCGCTCCATCCCGGCGATCAGGACATGATACCCGCCACCGGCGTTGAGGATCAAGAGTTGTCCGTAGCTGCGGAAGGGACCCGCATACACAACCCAGCCATCACACGGGGTTGTGACCTGGGCGCCCGGCCGGGCTGCCAAAGAAATGCCTTTATCGGAGCCCCCGGCGCCGTCCGACGCGCCAAATTCGCGAATCTTGGTGCCGTTGACGGGAAACGTCAGCATGCCCTTGGTCGAGGCGAACGCGATCGCGGGCGCCTTGCGGCCCGGGTTGCGCAGCGCATTCGCGTCCGGCTTGCTGTTGACCGGCACGCCCTGCAGGCTTGCCGTCGACGCGGCCTTGGCGGCGCTCTTGAGATCGAGCTCCATCGTCGTGATCAGCCCTTGCAGCGAGTCGATCTGCTGGGCCAGCACAGCCGCGCGCGCGCTTTCGGCTTCCATGTCCTTCTCGGCCGAGCTCTGCTTGCGTTGGCGTTCCTCCACCAGGGCCGCGAGACGGGTCTGATCGGTACGCAGCCTGTCGCGGTCGCCGGCGAGCTTGTCGCGTTCGCTGGCGATCGTCTTGCGGATGGCGACGAGCTCGCCGAGATCGGTCGAGAGCTTTTCGGCGCGGCCACGCATCTCCGGGATCACAGCGCCCAGCAGCATGGCGGTCCGCAGCGACTGCAGCGCATCCTCGGGACGGACGAGCAGGGCCGGCGGCGTGCGGCGGCCGGCGCGCTGCAGCGCAGCCAGAACCTCGATGATCTCGGTGCGCCGCGCCTCCAGCGAGGTGCGCAGATCCTGCTCGCGGCCGTCGAGCCCGCGCAGTCGCGTTTCGGCCTCACCGACTCTCGTCTCGACGCTGCGCACCTGCGCGGCGACGTCGATCAGCTGCTGATTGAGCTTGCCGCGATCCTCGCCGAGCGCGGCGATGTCGGCCTTCAGGCGCTCCTGGGCCTCGGCGGCGGCCTTCTGGGCCGCGCGGGCGGCCTCGAGCTCCTGCTCGCGCTGCTTCAACTGCTCGGGTGTCGCCGGTGTCGGTGAGGCGGTACCGGCGAGGGAAGGCCGAAGTCCGGTCTGCGCCGTCGCCGGCAGACCGGGAACGACGATTAGCAGCGCGACCAGCGACGCGCGGCACGACCGGCCGCTGCGGACGGTTCTTGAGGAACGGGAGAGGGGCCGCGCAGCGAACATCGAGGTCCTTATTGTGCTCCCATCGTCCCCTATTCAAGCGCGGTGATAGGGGTGACCGGCCAGGATCGTAGCAGTACGGTAAATCTGCTCGAGCAGCAGGACGCGGACGATCTGGTGCGGCCAGGTCGCAGCGCCGAACGCAACCCCAAGCTTGGCTCTGCGCCGTAATTCGGGCGAAAGTCCGTCGGCGCCGCCGATTGCGAAGACGGCTGCCGGAATGCCTTCGTCCCGCCAGCGTCCAAGATAACCCGCAAAGGTTGTACTGTCGACGTTCTGGCCACGCTCGTCGAGACACACGAGTACGGACTTGTCCGGGATTGCCGCCGACATCGCGGCGGCCTCCTCGGCGATGCGCGTTGCCGCGTCGCGGGCGCGGCTTTCCGGAATCTCATGAATGTCGAGGCCGCGAAAGCCGAGCTTGCGGCCGATGTCATCAAAACGCCCGCGGTAGCGCTCCGCGAGCTCCCGCTCGGGACCCTGCTTCAACCGGCCGATGGCGACCACGATCAGGCGCATGCGCACGGACTAGCACGTGCGCCGCACGATTCGCATCCGGCGCGGCGTGGGGCCGCCTAGACCGTCTTCGCCGGGTTCGGCCCTTGAGTCCACAATCGCTCGAGATTGTAGAACTCGCGAACCTCGGGTCTGAACACGTGCACGATCACGTCGCCGGAATCGATCAGCACCCAATCGCAATTGGGCAGGCCCTCGATGTGGAGTTTCTTGGTGCCGGCTTCCTTCAGGCCCTTGGCGACGTTTTCCGCGATCGACCCGACGTGCCGGTTCGAGCGGCCCGTGGTGATGACCATGTAATCGGAATACGCCGATTTGCCGTGAAGATTGATCGTGACCGTCTCCTCCGCCTTCATGTCTTCGAGGCGGGAGAGGATGGTGCGCAGGGTCTTGTCGGCGTCGGGTTGCGCCTGCAAGGCCGCATCTCGGGTCGACGTCTTACGCGCTGACTTGGCAGTGGCCGACTTGGTCGTCGTTGCCTTCGTCTTGGGTAAGGCCGACTGGGACAATACAGATGTGGTCAGGGACCATTCCTTTCACTGTATCGCAGGCCGAATCCAACCCGGCCTGCTGACCATACTAGGCATGTGGGGTTAACGGTTTCAACAATCCAGTGCCCCGACTGCCCGGCCCGACATTCTCGACCGGCCGCCCCGCTTCGGACCGTAACGGGACGGCAAGTTCCATGCACATCCGATGCCGCGCGACAGCGAGCGCGGCCGTTCAGAACGACTTCCAACTGCCGTCCGGGTTCCTCAGGCCCGTCGACGACAGGCTGAGCTTGAGGCCGGTGAGGTAGACCCAGGCTGGCGCGGCGCTGTCGGCGAGACGGCTGGCCTGCGCTTCGGGAATGCGATACCGCGCCAGGGCGCGTGCGGCGGGCGCGTTCAGGGCGCGGAAGCTGCGGGGCGGACGATCGACCACGGCCATCGGAACCTGGGCCGCGATGTGCTGCCACTTTTGCCAGCGATGGAACTGCGCGAGATTGTCGGCGCCCATGATCCACACGAAGCGCAAGCGGGAGGCGCGCCGGCGCAGATAATCGATCGTGTCGGCAGTGTAGCGGGTGCCAATGACGGATTCGAGACAGCTGATCTCGATGCGCGGATCGGCGGCGACTTTGCGCGCCGCCTCGGCGCGCTCGGCCAGCGCATGCAGCCCGCCATTGTTCTTGAGCGGATTGCCCGGCGTCACCAGCCACCAGACACGGTCGAGCTGCAGCCGCTTCAGCGCGAACAGGCTGATCGCGCGATGCGCCTGGTGCGGCGGGTTGAACGAGCCGCCGAGCAGGCCGATGCGCATGCCGTCGCTGTAGGGCGGCAGCGCCTGGCGGATCGCAGGCCGCATGGCTGTGGCGTCGGTCACGGCGGCCCCCGCCTGCTGCTCGTGTAACTCAACCACAGGATGCGGCGGTCATGGCCGCGTCTGACCACTGCCGTGAATGCGGTATTTGAAGCTCGTCAGCTGCTCGACCCCGACCGGCCCGCGCGCATGGAACTTGCCCGTGGCGATGCCGATCTCGGCGCCAAAACCGAACTCGCCGCCGTCGGCGAACTGGGTCGAGGCATTGTGCAAGACGATGGCCGAGTCGACCTCGTTGAGGAACTTGTCGGCCGCGGCGTTGTCGTCGGTGACGATCGCGTCGGTGTGGTGCGAGCCGTGCGCGTGGATGTGGGCGATCGCGCCCTCCACGCCGTCGACGACCTTGGCGGCGATGATCGCGTCGAGATATTCGGTGTCCCAATCCTCGTTGCTGGCCGGCTTCACCCGCGCATCGGCCGCCCGCACCGCATCGTCGCCCCGCACCTCGCAGCCGGCGCCAATCAGCATGTCGACCAGCGGCTTGATCTTGTCGGCGCTCGCGCGATCGACCAGCAGCGTCTCTGCGGCGCCGCAGACGCCGGTGCGTCGCATCTTCGCGTTCAGCACGATCGACTTGGCCATCTCGAGATCGGCGGCGCCGTCGACATAGACGTGGTTGACGCCTTCGAGATGCGCGAACACCGGCACGCGCGCCTCGGCCTCGACGCGGGCGACGAGGCTCTTGCCGCCGCGCGGCACGATGACGTCAACGCCGCCGTTCAGGCCGGACAGCAGCAGGCCGACTGCGGCGCGATCGCGCGTCGGCACCAGCGTGATCGCAGCCTCCGGCAGGCCCGCCTCGCGCAGGCCTTCGACCATACATTCATGGATGGCGCGGCAGGAGCGGAATGAGTCCGAGCCGCCGCGCAGGATCACCGCATTGCCGGACTTCAGGCACAGCACGCCGGCATCGGCCGCCACATTGGGACGACTTTCGAAGATCACGGCAATGACGCCGAGCGGCACCCGTACGCGCTCGATGGTCATCCCATTCGGCCGCTGCCAGCTCTCGGTCACGACGCCAACCGGATCGGCGACGCCGCGTACCACGGCGATGCCGTCGGCCATCGCGGCGACGCGGGCCGGGGTCAGGGTGAGGCGATCGAGGAAGGACGAGGTCATGCCGGCCGCCTTGGCCTCGGCAACGTCCTCGGCATTGGCGGCGATGATCGCTTCAGTGCGGGCGCGGATCCGCCGCTCCATCGCCTCCAGCGCGCGGTTCTTCTGCTCGGCCGGCGCCAGCGACAGCACGCGGGCGGCCGCACGGGCGCGCTTGGCGAGGTCGTTCATCAGGGCGGGCAGATCGGCGCTGCCGTCGATGGCTTTCAAAGGCGCGGTCATGGGCTTTTCAACCTTGAATTAAGGCTCTCCAGTAGCACGGAACGAGGCCGTTTGCGAACGCCGGTGCCTTGGCCTCAGGCTGGGCCGGCGCCCGCCGGGCCGATCACCAGGTCGTCGCGATGAATCATCTCGGCGCGGCCGGAGACGCCGAGGATGATGGCCACGTCCGGCGACGAGCGACCCTTGATCCGCTCGGCATCATCGGCGTCGTAGGCGACGAGGCCGCGGCCGATCTCATGGGTGTCGGGGCCGCGCACCACGACGGCATCGCCGCGGGCGAACTGGCCGTCGACACGGATGACGCCGGCCGGCAGCAGGCTCTTTCCGGCGCGCAGTGCGGTCACTGCGCCGGCATCGATCGTCAGCGTGCCCTTCGGCTCCAGCGAGCCCGCGATCCAGCGTTTTCGCGCGGTGACCGGGTTCGCTGGCGTCAGGAACCAGGTGCAGCGGCCGCCATCGGCGATCGCCCGCAGCGGGTGCTCGATCTTGCCGGACGCAATCAGCATGTGGGTGCCGCCGGTGGTGGCGATCTTGGCGGCCTCGATCTTGGTGCGCATGCCGCCGCGTGAGAACTCCGAGGCGGCGCTGCCGGCCATCGCCTCGATGTCGGCAGTGATGCTCTCGACCACGGGGATCAGCCGTGCGTTCGGATCCTGCGCGGGCGGCGCGGTGTAGAGGCCGTCGATATCCGACAGCAGCACCAGCAGATCGGCGCTCGCCATGGTGGCCACGCGAGCGGCGAGGCGGTCATTGTCGCCATAGCGGATCTCGGCGGTCGCGACCGTGTCGTTCTCATTGATGACCGGCACTGCGCGCCATTCCAGGAGCTTGGCGATGGTCGAACGGGCGTTGAGATAGCGCCGGCGCTCCTCGGTGTCCTGCAGCGTCACCAGGATCTGGCCGGCACTGACGCCATGAGCACCGAGCACCTCCGACCAGGTCCGCGCCAGCGCGATCTGGCCGACCGCGGCGGCCGCCTGGCTCTCCTCCAGCTTCAGCGGTCCGCGCGGCAGTTTCAACCGGCTGCGGCCGAGCGCGATCGAGCCTGAGGACACGACCAGCAGCTCGCAGCCGCGGCTGTGCAGCCTGGCGATGTCGGCGGCCAGCGCTGTGAGCCAGGAGGCGCGCACCTCGCCGGCCTCGGAATCGACCAGCAGCGACGAGCCGACCTTGACGACGATGCGGCGGAAATTTTCGAGACGGGGTGCCATGGCGTGAACAGGGTCGGTTCGAGCCCTCGCATCGTGATGAGAGGTGCGTGGCTGACACGCGGTCCCACGGGACGGGGCTCAAGTGTTGATGGATGGCGGCGAGTGTCGCAAGCGAGGGCCTGCGAGGCAAGGTTGGCTTCAGTTCAGCCCTGCGGTGACGTTGGGGCCGCCCATGGCTCCTCGGTCGCCGCGCTCTCGGTCGTGCTCTTGGCCTTGAGGGACACCGGCTGTTCGCCGACCACGTCGGCGAGCTTGCGCAGCGCTTCCTTGACGCCCTCGCCGGTGGCGCCGGAGATCAACAGCGGCGTCTTCTTGGCGGCGCGCTTCAGCCGGTCCCTCTGCTTCTTCAGCTCGTCCGGGTCGACCGCATCGATCTTGTTCAGCGCGACGATCTCCACCTTGTCGGTCAGCTCGCCGCCATAGGCTTCCAGCTCGTGCCGCACCGTCTTGTAGGCCTTGCCGGCATGCTCGCAGGTGGCGTCGACCAGGTGCAGCAGCACACGGCAGCGCTCGACATGGCCGAGGAAACGGTCGCCGAGGCCGGCGCCCTCATGCGCGCCCTCGATCAGGCCAGGAATGTCGGCCAGCACGAACTCGCGGCCGTCGGCGTTCACGACGCCGAGCTGTGGATGGAGCGTGGTGAACGGATAGTCGGCGATCTTCGGCTTGGCGGCCGAGACCTTGGACAGGAAGGTCGACTTGCCGGCATTGGGCAGGCCGACCAGGCCGGCATCGGCGATCAGCTTCATGCGCAGCCAGATCCAGCGCTCCTCGCCGGGCTGGCCGGGATTGGCGTTGCGCGGCGCCCGGTTGGTCGGCGACTTGAAATGCGCGTTGCCAAAGCCGCCATTGCCGCCCTGGGCCAGCACGAAGCGCTCGCCGACCGCGGTAAAGTCGTGGATCAGCGTCTCCCGGTCCTCGTCGAAGATCTGGGTGCCGACTGGAACCTTGAGCACCACCGACTTGCCGCCGGCGCCATGACAGTCCTTGCCGGACCCGTTTCCGCCCCTCTGGGCCTTGAAATGCTGCTGGTAGCGGTAGTCGATCAGGGTGTTGAGGCCGTCGACGGCCTCGATGACGACGTCGCCGCCGCGGCCGCCATTGCCGCCGTTCGGGCCGCCGAACTCGATGAACTTCTCGCGCCGGAACGCAACGCAACCGTTGCCGCCGTCGCCGGAGCGCACATAGACCTTGGCTTCATCGAGGAATTTCATAGGGCTCTAGGTAGGCGAGGCGGGCCTCCGGGGCAACTCAAACCGCCGCGGATCGCGCGGAAAAGCGCAAGATTCCCGCCCCGGTCAGGGCCGAAGGCCGCTCGCGCAGCACCGCGACGACCTGCCGCTACGGCGGCTCGAGATCGCCGCCGCCCCTCTTTGCGATCTCCGCGATGTCGTTCGGGGACGGGACGGCGGTGGGCTGAGGCAAAGCCAAGCCGCCGCGCAATCTCGCAAATTGGCGCGCGAGTTGCGGAGCCGCGGTGCTCGTCCCGATCAGGCGCAGGACGGCGCCGCTCCGGTTACCCCCGGCACGGATTCCGGTGAGGGCGTTGTCTTCGTCACAGGGCAGCACGTAATCCGGACCGATGCGGTGGCCGCCGCGGGGCCGGCCCGCCGATGAATAAGGCGTCTTGCGGCCATCCGCCACCACGTACCCGCCTGCAACATGGACCCGGTGCTTCTTGCCGGTTGCGATCCCGTTCAGCGTCCCAAACCGATCCAACAGCGATCCGGTCCGATCGAACTCCCCGTCGATGCGCGTGCAACTGGCCCCAGCCGACCGGGTTTGCTCCCAGTTGGAATCGACAAAATGCGAGCGCTTGGCCCCCGTGCGCGCGCCCATGTTCGGATCGGTGCGCGCCACATAGGCGTGCATTTCGGCGTTTTCGGGAATGCCGTCGACCTTGATGGTCCAGTCGCCGTGCTCGTTGCTGGCCTGATCTTCTGGCCTCACCACGGTCGGGCCGACTTCGAGCAGCCACATCCTGTCTTTGCCCCAGACGATCGGGCCGATCAGCTGAGGGGTGGTGCCGCCCGGCTTCGGAAGCGTTGTTCCGATGACAGCACAGCCTGATGTCAGCTGAACTTTGCCGCTCGGCGACGTCAAGGTGACGGTGACTCCCTGGGCCTCATCGTCCTCCATCCAGATCTCTGCAAAGACCAGCACGGTATTGTCCGGCGGCAAACGCCAGATCCATTCGACGTGCTCGGGCTGCTCGCTGTCGCTGGTGAAGACGACGTGACCGTCGCTGAGATAGGCGTTGCCGGCGGAGAGCACGATGTCGAGCTTCGGCTTGTTGTTCTTGCCGTTGTATTCAGCAACCAGAGCCGACAAGGCGCTCTCGAGTTCTGCCGTGCCGTCATGCGGTCCGGTGGTCGGACCGTAGCTGAGGCTGATGATCACGTTCCTGGTCTTGACCGGGTCTGCAAACGACAGAATGTACTGGATGCCCTGGACGACATAGGTCTTCAGCCACACGCCAGTCGCATCCCGGATACATTCATCGGAGAATTGCACGAACACGACGTCAGCGTCGCACGCAGGATCAGTCGAGGGGCGACCAGGTGTCCAACTCGGCGGATCGCGGCGGTCCTTGCCTGGTTTCGACGGGCCGATACGAGAGGAAATCGGAACAGGCCCCGCCAGGACGTCCATGACATGGCCCCCATGCGAGTCCCGGCGTGCGAGGGTCGTGAACCCGGCGGCTGCGTAACAGCCATCCTCGTCGACGCCATCGGTAGCTGTCGCGTGCAGCGAGATCCAATCGTCGAGTCCGATCTGCTGCGGCTCTATGCCGGCGGCGAAATCGCGTCGGTACTCGAGACCGTAGGCAAAGTCGGTGAGCTCCATTCCGAACTTGCGCGTTCCGATCGCGACCGGCTGCTTATTCTGGTTCTGATCCCAGATGGCTCGGACCCGCGTGCTCAGTGGGCCGCTGGTTCTTAGGAAGCGCGCCGCAGAAAACGGGCAGCCATCGTCCAGCATGCCGATCAGAAGCGGTCCTGGCGCCTCCTTACCTTCCTTGAAGCGGTGGCGGATGGGCGCACTCTTTTGGAATGACTTGGGAGATGACGGTTTGACCGGCAAGGATAACGCGACCCGGTTGACATAATTGCCCCAGACGGACTCGTGCAATGCGCTATCCAGCACCGCACTCGCGCGGCAGCGCATCGTCAGGTACCGCGAGTCTGCCGCATAAGGCGCGAGTTCGATGCCGTACTTTGTCGTGGCGAACTCGGGCTGGGTTGGTTCCAGCTGGCCCGCCACTTTCGCGAAATCTGCGGCCGTTCCAGCCTCTTTCAGCTCGATCAGGAGCAGGAGCCTGTATTTGTCATCGTCGAAACGATCCCATTTTTCCTGGAGGTTTTCCTCGAAGTTCTTGAATTCCGTCGAGATCGCGTATCGGAGATAGGGATCGAAGCATCTCGGATAGTTCTTGGGCGCCCCGGGCTCGGCCATGGCTCGCTCTCCGCATGAATTATGGGTAGCTCGGAACGCCAAATCTGCCCTTCCACTCCGCTTGAGCCTCACACCAGACGTGATGCATCAGAGGGGACTGGGTGACGTTCACGCCGGCAGATTGCGAGAAGTAGAACGGACCCTGGTCGAGATCCTGGGCCGGGACGATCGTGGTGTTGAACGGATTGAAATCCGTCGTCGGGTATTGGTCGATTCCTGCCGCAAGGAAGGTCCGCTTCATGAAGGGCTGGCTCGTCTCGTTCCCATTGCAACGCCCGACAAAGTACTCGCCCAGGGCGACGCCCAGCATGCGTCCCGCCATGCTGTCAGCCGGAAAGTGGACGCCGGCGATGACGCGGTTGGTCGTGATCCGGGCACACACGCGATCGAGCTGATCGATGACCCATTTGTGCCGCGTCGGATCAAGCTTCAGCAACTGCTTCAACACGTAGGTGACCGCATAGGTCTGCGTCGCGTGCCCCATCGGGAAGCTTCCATGCCCCGGGGTCGTGATCATCGGCTGGACCTCGGCGTTGTATTCGACCGGACGGTAGCAGCCCAGCGCGTGCTTGACGCGCATCTCCACGTAGACGCAAAATTGCAGCACCATGTTGATGAGTTCGAATGTGCGCCGCGTCCGCTCGGCATGGAGGTAGACGATCGATGCCCAGAAAGCGAACTGCGGATCGATCTGCGCCAGGATTTCCGTGGCGCGCTCGTTGCGCAGTTCGGCCCAACTGAGGACCAGGGGGATCTGCTGTTCGAAAGTGGTTTGTGCCGGCCGCTGAATTTCGGCGATCAGCGATCTCTGTCCGGATACGGACGACCATATCTGGAAGGCGTCAGAGCTTGACGGTTGAGAGTTTGCCGTGATGCCCTGGAAGGTGATGCCTTGCAGCATCTCTCCGATAGCAACATAGGCGCGAACCCACGCTTCCCAGCGCTCCATTTGGGCGGGGTCATCGATGACCGGGAGCGCCGGCTCATAAAGCACGAGCGGTTTTTCGGTGACGATGCTGCCCTCGCGCACATGGATCAATGCATCGACCATCACCGGATTGGCATAGACATCGCCAAGCGTGCCGAGTACGGCACCGCCAGCGCCGCCGACGCCACCCGCGCCGCCTGCTCCGCCGGCGCCTCCAGCACCACCCGCGCCGCCTGCTCCGCCCGCTCCGCCGGCACCACCTGCGCCGCCCAGTTGGCCCATGTCCGCCTCCTATGATTGAGTCAGCTCACAATGGTAGGGTCGTCCTTTCAGTTGCAGTTCGCCGGGCGATACTCACTCAGCTGTCGACCAGTTCACACGCCCGGATCCTTTTCGTCCTCAATGCCGCTTGGAGTTGCCGTTACCGGATGGCAGGCCGGCTAACGCCAGACAGCGCGCCCATTCCCGACCGGTTTCGAGCTGAGCGTTCGGCATGCGGGCAAGATAGGTTTCGACCGTCAGCGTCGGGTCGACCTCCCGCACCTTCGCTAGTGTCGATCGGGCCTCCTCCATTCGGCCCTGCAGCACGAGCGCAATGGTCAAGGCTCGCCACGTCGAGGGGTGCATGCGGTTGAGTGCCAGCGATGAGCGCGCAAGTCTTTCAGCGGTGGCATAGTCATGAGCGGAAAGTGCAGCCGTCGCGCTGAGCGACTCGAAGTAATAGCGCATCGGATCAAGCGGCGAGAGCTCCATGGCGCGCTGGGTCTCGTGCACTGCAGCGGCACCGTCACCCTTGAATGCGTCGACCGTCCCAAGGAACAGCCAGCCGAGCGCGTGGCTGGGGTTTGCGAGGACGGCCGCCTCGCAACGCCTGCGCGCCATGTCGAGGTCCTTGAACAGATGACAGTAGACGAACCCCTCGGCTGCGAGCGCGAGCGCGTCGGACGGGTCGCGATCAAGCGCGGCATGGGTCGTCGCCAGGGCCTCGGCTGCGTCGCGGGTGCGGTCCTCGGACCAGCCTCGTGTCAGTCGCAGGATGTACCAGTGGCCGAGCCAGGCGCGCGGGGCCGCAATACGGCCGTGCCGGTTGATCAGCTCCTCGAGGATATTGCGTGTCTGGAGAAACTCTTCCCTGGTGGACCTGTGCATGAGCTTGATTGCGCCGAGCAGGAGCGAGTAGCTCTCGAGCGTCGGCAGCGGCTGGGTCAGGATATGGTCGACCTCGGCGTCGAACACGGCGAAGTGTACGGCTCGTGCGATGCGATCGGCCATCTCGCTTTCGGGCCGAAGCAAATCCTCGACGGATCCGCTGAGCCGATCCGTCCAGATCACCTGATCGTCGCGGGCGGCGGAGAGCTCAGCAGTCACCATGATCTGGCTGCCGTTGGCCACATAGGCTCCACTGAGGACGTAGGCCGCACCCAGATGCGCCGAGACCTGGCCAAGGTCGCTGGTCCGACCGCGGAACACGGCGGTCGAAAGCCGCGAGATCACCTTGAGATTCGCAGACTTCGACAGGCGCCAGATCACGCCGTCGGCGATCAGGTTGCCGACGTCCACGAGCCCAGGCGCCTCGGTTCGGGCTGCGAATGGAATCACGGCAATGCTCGGCTGCATCGCCGCTCCGTAGTCGCGCCTCCCGGCGATGGTCGGCTGCGGCCCCGGCGGACCGACGCGGTATGCTCGAACCGGCCTGTCAAAGTGCTTCAAAACGCAGTTGCCGAGATCTTCGCAGACCGCGTCGACGCCGTGCGTCAATTCGTCACGCGCGGCGGCGCTCCCGATCGTCTCGCCTGGGCTGGCGAGGCTAGCCAGAGCGGCAGCCAGCTCCTCCTGCGCCGATGCGCTTGCGATCGTCTCGCCGGGTCCGGCCAGAGTTGCCAGCCGTGCCGCAAGGTTGACGCCGGTCCCGTAGATGTCGACGCCATCGCTCCAAGCCATTGCGGCGTTGATGCCCGCACGCAAGTGAAGATGTCGATCCTCCGGGAGCCCGGCGTTCTGCGCAGCCGCCGCTCGATGCATCTCGGCAACGGCATTCACGGCATCCCTGACGGTCTCGAAACGAGCAAGCAAGCCGTCGCCAAGGCTTTTCACAAGAGTGCCCTGATGCCGGGGCAATATTTCCGACGCGATCAGGCGGATGAGTTCGGTCCAGCGCTGAACGGTAGCAGCCTCATGCGCGCTCATCAGGCGCACGGATTCGACCACATCGACCAACAGCACCACGGTCTGCTGCAGCACCAGACTTGCCGCAGCATTCCCCATCGCGGGCGGTTCCGCCCGGAGATCCAGCTCGTTCTTGCCCTCTGCATCACTGCTCATATCGGACTCGAAACGGGCGCACGCCCTGTTTCATGACGCGGCGGCCAGCCGAGATGTCGCGCGGGTGCAAGCGATGCGGTGCCGGCGCTGCCCTGCTGCCGACGAATGTGGGTATGGGGATATGCTGCGTTGGCATGACCAGATACTCGAACCGCTTCTAGAGCCGCCATCGCGCGTCAGATTCGGAGCGCCTCGTCCCAAATGCAACTGCATATGATGGGTTTTGCCGAGCGCCCGAATGGTTCAGCAAAATCGCAGGTTGAAGAACCGGATCGAAAAGAAGCTGCAGTATGAGGCCCGGGCGAGTGTGGTGCGCCGGAACCCCGGCTCGCTTAATCGTGATCTTGTGATCGGCGCCTGTGTTTGCGCATCTTCCCGCCAAGGGCTTGTCGCGCGCGCTCACGACTCCTAAACGAGCCGATGAAGAAGTGAAGGCCGGGATACCGCGACCATATCGCACCCGGGCTTCAGCCAGAACAACCAGCCCATTGCGCAATGACCCTCCTCTCCCGGATCTCCGTCCAAAACGATGTACGATCGGCGCGGCTGGCCGGCATCGGCCTGATGCTGCTGTCGATTTCGATGTTCTCGTTCGGCGATGCCTTGGGCAAGTTCCTGGTGTCGACCTATGCCGTCGGCCAACTGCTGTGGCTGCGCGCCTGTGCGGCGCTGCTGCTGCTCGCGCCGTTCATCTGGCGCAACCGAGCCGCCTTTCTGCAGCTCGAGCGTCCTTGGCTACAGCTGGTGCGCGTGATCCTGTCGACGCTCGAGGTCGCGGCGTTCTTTCTCGCCACCGTCTATCTGCCGCTTGCCGACGTCATCACCTACTATCTCGCAGGTCCCATCTTCGTCACCGCGCTGTCTGCGCTGGTGCTGCGCGAGCATGTCGGCTGGCGACGCTGGACCGCGATCCTGATCGGCTTCTGCGGCGTGCTGATCGCGCTGCGGCCCTCGGCGCAGACCTTCAGCCTGCCGGCGCTGATCGCGCTCGGCGGCAGTCTGTCGTTCGCGGTGCTGATGCTGATCACGCGCAGCCTGCGCGCAACGCCGGACATCGTGATGGCGTCGTCGCAATTCGTCGGGACCTTCCTGCTCGGCGCGGCGATGTCCTCGTTCGGCTGGGTGACGCCGACGCCCGGCAGCCTGGTGATGTTCGCGGCCGCCGGCATCATCTCGGTGACCGCGCTGTTCTGCGTCAACCGCTCGCTGAAGCTCGCGCCGGCCTCAGTGGTCGTGCCCTATCAGTACACGATGATCGTCTGGGCCGTGCTGTTCGGCTTCGTCGTGTTCGGCGACGTGCCGCATCCCGCGACGATCGTCGGCGCCACCATCATCATCGGCGCGGGGCTGTACATCTACTTGCGGGAACGAAGCCTGGGGCAGGGACAGGGTGCGGTGAATCCGCCGGCCTGAGATGCCACCCTCCCCCTCCAGGGGAGGGTGGCCCGGCCTAGTTCCGCCGTCCCGCGTTGGCCCAGGCCTTCAGCGATCCCCAGACACCGCGGGTGAGGCGGAAGGCGTCGACCGGGGCGGAGGAGCCGATCACCTCGAAGCGGTGCAGCTCGACGCCGGTCCATTGGAAGCCGCACTTTTCCAGGATGTTGCGCGAGGCTGGGTTGCTGACGCGGGCGTGCCCGATCAGCAAATTGTCCTCGCTCGTCTCGAAGAAATGGTCGATTGCGGCGCGCGCGGCTTCGGTGCCGAAGCCGCGGCCCCAATGATCGACGCCGAGCCAGTAGCCGAGCTCGGCCCGCCCTTGCGCAGGACGGTTAATGCCAACCATGCCGATCGGCGTGTCCAGGTGTTCGATCAGGAAGGCGGTCTCGCCTGCCTGCTCCGCCAGCGCGCGCACGAAACGGGCGGCATCGACCTCCGAATACGGGTGCGGCAGGCGGCGGGTGTTCTCGGCGATAACACGGTCGTCGGCGAGCCGGGCGATGGCAGTCACGTCCGCGAGCACCGGCGCACGCAGCGTCAGCCGGGGGGTCTCGAGGACGCAAGGTCTCGCCTCGCGCAAGGTGGGAGTCGTGATGTCCTGCAGCATGTCGGGCTCCATCGACGCTTCGGGATCAACTGATCAGCGAAAAAGAAAAGGGGAGGCCGGTTGTCCCGCCTCCCCTGGAGCCATCTGGCGCTCCGCCGGTTCATCAGGACCCGGCGGACGCATGTTGTTCCACCGTTATTCTATTCGGCAGCCTGGGCGGCTACCGGCCGCACCGAAATGAACGTGCGGTTGGCCCGGTCATGGAACTCGACGACGCCCTCGATCTTGGCGAACAGGGTGTGGTCCGTGCCCATGCCGACGTTGAGGCCGGGGTGCCAGGTCGTGCCGCGCTGACGCGCAATGATGTTGCCGGGAATCACGCGCTCGCCGCCGAACGCCTTGATGCCGAGGCGCTTGCCCTTGGAGTCGCGTCCGTTGCGGGATGAACCGCCTGCCTTTTTATGAGCCATCGCTCGTCTCCGATCTCGCGATCACCTTTAGCGCGATTCCGCCAAGGGATCATTCACATTTGCTGGGCGCGGACGAAAAATCCGCGCGATGAGGGTTCAAGCCAATGCGGCGCGGCAATCGCGCCGGCACGCTTACTCGGCGGCGTCGGCCGCCGGGGCTTCCGCCTTGGCCTTCTTCGGCCGCGGGCCCTTGGTCGGCTTGGCGTTGCCGGTCAGGATTTCGCTGACGCGGATCAGCGTCAGCTCGTCCCGGTAGCCGCGCTTGCGGCGCGAATTCTTGCGGCGGCGCTTCTTGAACGCGATGACCTTGGGGCCGCGCTTGTGGTCGAGCACCTCGACGGCCACGGACGCACCGGCCACGGCAGGCACGCCCAGCACCGGGGTGTCGCCACCGACCACCAGCACTTCGTTCAGCTGCACGATCGTACCGGGCTCACCGTCGATCTTGCCAATCTCGAGCACATCATCCGGGGCGACGCGGTATTGCTTGCCGCCGGTCTTGATGACTGCGAACATCGTTCTCATCCTTCGTGTTCGATCCCGGCCTCGAAGCACGATGGCCCCGGGTCGGCTTCTTGTTCAGTCGTTATGGTTCATGAAGTCCGGCCCGATCGGGACCGGCGTCGCGCCCTTGGGCTCAACACCCGCCGGATACGCGCAACGACAAACGGCGCGAGAACACCCGCGCCGGTCGATCGGGTGCTTATAGCCGGGTCGGCTGACGAGTCAAGGGAAAGGGGCGAATAGGGAGTAGCGAATAGCGAGTAGGGAAGGCAGGTGGCGGCCAACCTCGACCCCTATTCGCTTCTTCCTATTCGCCATTCGCCTCTCCCGCCGCAACCAAACTGTCGCCTGCGCCGTTGTCCGGGCCAACGCACAGCACGGCAGGGATCCGATGGCCGACGACATCATGACCACCACGGGCATCGCCCGCCACGGCGCGGCGCGGCTGCCGTCGGTCGAGATCGACAGCTTCAACATCGAACTCAAGGACGAGGATGGCTTCCTCGGCGATCGCGCCTCCAAGGGCGCGTTCCGCAAGATCCTCGAGCGCTGGCGCAAGCCGTTGCGCAAATCCGACAAGGACCCGTTCGGTGACGAGGACAGCGACACCATCAGCAAGAAGGCACTGGACGCAATCCTGGTCGGCGACGACACCGAGGCTTCGGCGGTGGTGCATTCGGCGATCGAGGAGTTCGCCCAGGAGCTCGCTTATGTGACCCGGCGCTTCCTGCGCACCAAGGCCTGGGCCAAGACCGAATGCATCGTGGTCGGCGGTGGCTTTCGGGATTCCCGGCTCGGCGAGCTCGCCATCGCGCGCACCGAGATCATCCTCAAGGACGAGGGCTTCGGCGTCGAGTTGGAGCCGATCCGCTACCATCCCGACGATGCCGGGCTGATCGGCGCGCTGCATCTGGCGCCGTCGTGGATCTTCGAGGCCCATGACAGCATCCTCGCGGTCGACATCGGCGGCACCAACATCCGCTGTGGCGTCGTCGAGACCGCCCGGAAGAAGGCGCCGGACCTGTCCAAGGCGTCGGTCTGGAAGTCCGATCTGTGGCGCCATGCCGACGACGAGCCGACGCGGGAAGGCGCCGTCAAGCGGCTCGCCAAGATGCTGAAGGGCCTAATCGAGGAGGCCGATACCGAGGGGCTCAGGCTCGCGCCGTTCATCGGCATTGCCTGTCCCGGCGTGATCAGCGAGGACGGCTCGATCGAGAAGGGTGCGCAGAACCTGCCGGGCAATTGGGAGAGCAGCAAGTTCAACCTTCCGGCCAGCCTGGTCGAGGCGATCCCGATGATCGGCGATCACGACACCGCGGTGCTGATGCACAATGACGGCGTCGTCCAGGGCCTGTCCGAGGTGCCGTTCATGCAGGAGTTCGAGCGCTGGGGCGTGCTGACCATCGGCACCGGGCTGGGTAATGCCCGCTTCACCAACCGTCGCAAGGAGAACGGTCGCAAGGACAAAGATGACAAGTCGAAGGACGAGAAGGGCGACGACAAGAAGGCGGCCAAGAAGAAGGATTGAGCGTCGGCGCGGCCGCGCCACTGTGTCTCTCGGCGGCCCGGAGGGAGCGATGCTGCGTTGCAGCGGGGGTGCCTCCCCGGTCCAAGACGTGCGGAAAACCGCCGTGCAACCAATCGGATGGCCTAAAACCCGGTAACCTTGACTGGTTAGGTTAAGGAACGGTTCACATTGCGATGCACGCGCAGATGGCCCAGGGTCGCCGGCGTCGCTCAGGCCGGCCGGATTGACCCCCGTCTCTTCCGTCGGTTTCCCCAAGATGTAGCGACACGGGACCGCCGGTATGTGTCAGCGTACGGCGGTCCCACCCTCTTGCTTGTCCTTTGTCCTTTTCGACCTCCGCCAGCCATCGCGGCCTGCAACGACCAAACAATCATCAGCACGGTGCCAGTCCATATTTACAAACCGTCTAGTCGGTTTTATAAGAAGGCATCCCAAATGGGGTGGGATTTTAACGGCGCGCTCGCGCCCAAACGGAGTATGAGCAGATGACGATCAGAGGCGCGAGATCTTGGCCGGCCGCCCTGGCGGTGACCGCGCTGGCCTGCGGCGGGGCGCAGGCGGCGGACCTGCCGGCGACCGCGTACAAGGCGCCGGCCTATGCGGCTGCGCCGGCGCCGTTCTCCTGGACCGGCTTCTATGCCGGCGCCAATGTCGGCGGTGCCTTCACCGGCAATGATGGGTTCGCCAATGCTGCGGGCGGCAATGGCGGCAAGCTGTCCGGGGTCATTGGCGGTCTGCAGGCCGGCTACAACTACCAGCTCTCGCCGCTCGTCGTGGTCGGCATCGAGAACGACCTCGGCTTCACCGGCCTGTCGCGCAAGGGCGACCTGGTCAATCCCGCCATCAGTGCGCCCTGGCTGACCTCCGGCCGCGCCCGCGCCGGCGTCACGCTGCTCGACCAGCGGCTGTTTCTGTACGGCACTGCGGGCCTCGCGGCCGGCGAGCTGAAGGACGGTCCGATCCACAAGGTGAAGATGGGATGGACCGCGGGCGGCGGTGCCGAATGGGCGTTCCTGCCGAAATGGTCGGCCAAGCTCGAATATCTCTACACCGACCTCAAGCACGACGGTCTGCCGGACTGGCGGGCAGCCAAGATCCACACGGTGCGGGCCGGCGTGAACTACCATTTCGACCTGTTCCGCTGACCGGAGCGCACCAGCATCTACGGTGTTCGAAGGGCCCACGCGTCAGTCTCGGGCCTTCGGGACGCGCGGGTCGGGCGGTATAGCCGACCGACCCGCGCGAGCGGTTCGCTTCCCTGAGCGGACCGCAACCGGCCTGCGCGCGCCGCGCGACGGTCCGGGGAAAAATTCGGCCGGCTGCCTTGTCACCCCCTGCATCGTGCCCTAGAACGACGCCCGACCCGGGGGCTCGCCCCTGATTTGCGCCTGGAGAGGTGGCAGAGTGGTTGAATGCACCGCACTCGAAATGCGGCATAGGTGCAAGCCTATCGGGGGTTCGAATCCCTCCCTCTCCGCCAGTTCCTCCCTCGGCCACCTCCCGGCGGGGCTTGTCATGGGCCTTGAGCGGTGAGCCAGACGTTCGATCCTGCCGCCTCCGATCCTGTTGCGCTCGACAAGCTGAAATCCCGCATTCAGGCTTTGCGCGCGAAGACAATCGCCAATGGCTGCACCGAGGACGAGGCGCTGTCCGCGGCCGCCAAAGTCGCCGAGCTGCTCGATCGCCACGACCTGTCGCTGTCGGACCTCGAGCTGCGGGCGTCGGCGTGCGAGCGCAAGGTCTACGAGACCCATCGCAAGAAGCGCATTCCGCTCGACGACTGCATCGGCGCGATCGCGCATTTCTGCGATTGCCGGGTCTGGCGCGAGAAAAACCCGGCCGGCGAGGCGAGCTATGTGTTCTTCGGTCTCCCCGCGGATGTCGAGGTTGCGCATTATCTGGCGGAATTGATCGACAACGCCGTGCGCGCCGAGCTCGGCCGCTACAAGGTCTCGGCCGAGTACCGCCGGTTCCGGCACCAGGACCGGCATCTCGCCAACGCCTCCTTCGCGCTCGGCATGGTGGCGTCGATCGCCGACCGCCTGGTGGCGATGAAGGCGGCCCGGGACCAGGTCAACCAAAGCAGCGGCCGCGGTCTGGTCGTGCTCAAGACCTCGGTGGTCGATGCCGAATTCGGCAAGCTCGATCTGAAGCTGCGGTCGGCGCGCAGCACGAGCCGGATGGTGTCGACGGCGGCCTATGAAGCGGGAGGTGCCGCGGGCACCACGCTCGCGATCAGTCCGGGCGTCAGCGGAGCGCCGCAACGAAATGGACCGAAAGGGAGCTGAACTCAGTCCCTAACGGTCGTTGCCCTTATCGCTGGCATGTCCGACCCGATCGGCCGCTGACGGGGCAGGCCACCAGCGTTGGCTGCAGCAATCGTCGGTAGCGCATGCCCTCAGCTCTTCGCGCCCGGTCCCTTCAACGCATTCCAGGCCGCCTGATTGGCCTGATCGAACGCCTTGCGGGATTCGTTCAGGGCGGCGCTGAACACTGACCACGATTCGCTGCCGGTCTGCTTCAGCTTCTCGAGATGGGCGCCGGCCTCCGCCGCGTCGGATTTGAGCTGCTTCAGCACGGCGTCGAGATCGGTGGTGCCGACCGTCGTCACCTTGGCCGCCGCCTCGCGAAACCTGTCGGCCGACTCCCGCCACGCCTTTGCCTGCGCGGCGGCGATGTCCTTGAAGGTCGCCTGCTGCTGCGCGGCCTGCTTGCCGGCGGCGTCGAAATAGGCCTTCATCTGCGCCTCGAATCCGGCCCAGTGCGCGTCCAGCTCGGTCTTCGCGCTGGCCATCGCGGCTTCGCCGGCTTCGGCTTGCGTCTTGAGCAGGGCCTCGAGATCGCCGCGGCGCTTCTTCAGGTCCGCCATGATCTCCTGCGCCTTGGCCTTCGATGCCGCTTCGGCCTCGGTTGCCTTGATTTCGAGTGACGCCAGCGCGGCATCCATCTCGTGGAGGCGCTCCCTGGCCCAGTTCAGGTAGACCTGCATCGTGCTCTGTGCCGGCATGGCTGCTCTCCTCTGATCCATCCTGCGACAAGCCATATAGAAACGGCGTCGTATAGTTTTGACTTGCATCAAGGCCCCGGGGTGCCGGGCATCACGTTCGCGTGCAGGGCGGCAGTGCGCCCCGCATGGCGGACCGCCATGGCCGGTGCTAGTCCTATCGTTCGAATATGATCGCACGAGGCGCGTCGAGATGACCGGTGACGAATTTCGTACGCTCGCTTTGTCGCTCGCCGGAACGACCGAGGCGCCTCACTTCGATCGCACTGCGTTCAAGCTGCACCGGACATTTGCGACCTTGGCCGCTGATGGCGCATCCGCCAACGTCCTGCTCACCCCCGACGAGCAGGAGCACTATGCCGGTCTGCTGCCCGGCGTGTTTCGCCGGGTCCCGAACAAATGGGGTGATCAGGGCTGGACCACCGTGTCGCTGGCCGATGTCGACGCCGCTTGCCTGCGCCCCGTGCTCGAGAGCGCGTGGCGCGCCGCGCATCGTGCGCAGGGGTCACGCGGCCGCAACAGGCGCTGAGCCGCCCCCGCAACGAAATTCGCAGGTGGCGAAAAGGGTTCTCACACCCTCCGCCCGACCATCAGCAGGATGCCGCCGATCTGCGGCAGCAGCGCCAGCAGGATCAGGCGGAGCATGATGAAGTCCTCGGCGGAGGGCTTCACCACGCCGCGCGACACCCAGGCCACCAGCTTGATCGCGGCCTCGGTTTGCGGATCGGCGGTCTGGCTCACCGTGGACATCGCCGCGTCCAGCGCCAGCCGGCGCTCGGCGACGGCGGCCTCGCGCTCCCGACAGAACTTGCCGACGCCGCCCTTGCACTCGCGGTCGCGCGCGGTCATTGCATCCGCAAGCGCCGTCTGTGCGGCCTGCACCGCGGGCGTCACCCGCGAGGCGCGCGCCAAGGTGACGTCGCTGATGTTGGTCGAGGCGAAGCCGATGCCGGCGGTGACCGCGAACACGAAGGTCATCAGCCACACCGTCCAGCCGGTCAGTGCCGAGGCGCGATGGCGCCCCTGCCACAGCCGCGCGGCGCAGGTCGGCATCACCAGCGCGACGAGGTCGGCGGTGACCCCGACCGCGAGAAACATCCAGCCGGCCGTGCTGTTCGAGCCGAGCGAATGCGCGAACCAGCCGTTCATGGCCATGCCGACCGCGGCCAGCGCCAGCGCGGCGAGTTGCAGCAGGATCGACGAAGCGGTGAGGCGCCCGCGTGCGACCTTGGCCGGAGTGACCGGCGCGGCGGCCGGAACGACCTCGCCCTCGATCACCGCTTCCCGCGGTGTCATTGTCGTCGGCGCGGTTGCTGCGGGGATCGCCGCGGCGGCCGCGCTCGCGGCGGCCTCCGTCCGTGCCGGCTCGGCCGCCGCCCGGCTCTTCGCCGGCTCGTTCACGAACTCCAGGAAGTCCGGCATGATCAGCGTCTCGGAGGCCAGCATCTCGTCGTCGAGCGCCGCCGTCTTGGCCTTCTCCGCCTTGTCGGCTCGGGGACGCGGACGCGGCTTGACCACCTTTGCCCGCTTCGGACGCGGCTTGGCCGTCTTCGGCTGCTGCCAGGGAATGATGGATGCGACTACGGACTCATCAGCCATCGGGGCTGCTCCAATCGGTGGTGATGGGCGCGACGCTGCGTTTGCACGCAGCGCGTCTCGCGCCGGCATCGGGTGCACGTTTGATCGGGAATCGAGCAGCGGCCCGCCTCGAGGCGGGCTTTCGTTCTTGCGGCCGGGCTGGCGTCGCGCGAAGAAATCGTTGGCGTCTCACGCGCCCTGATCCGCCGATGATGCGGAGGGCTTGCGGTCACAAGCGCCACGTAATGAGGCGGCGCCCGGAAGGTTCTGGTCCGCGCGGGGCCGGGCCGGTCAGCCGTGCGCCCAACACCCTTGTTCTTAACCAATGGTTAACACGGATTCGCCGGTTTCGAAACGGTGCCAGGTCCTCGTTCACATATCGGATGATCGCCAACCGAGAACTGCGTCTTTGCAGTCACAACCGCAAGTGACGCCCTTCTTGTTCAATGGACGAACGCTCGGGGGCCTCGGCCTCGCGGCGCGCTATGGTAGGACCTCGAATGTGGAGCTCCGTCGTCGTCTCATGCAATGTCCCTGCGGCTCAGGCTTTCCCTACGATCGTTGTTGCGGTCGCTATCTCCAAGGTGATGATCGCCCGCCGACGGCCGAAGCTCTGATGCGCTCGCGCTATACGGCCTATACGCGCGGCGACATCGGCTACATCGAATCGACGCTCGCCGCCGACCGTCGCAGCGCGTTCGATGCCGCCGCGGCGAGAACCTGGGCGACGCGCGCGACATGGCTCGGCCTGCGCATCGTCTCGTCGGTCCGCGGCCAGCCCGGCGACGCCGATGGCGTCGTCAGCTTCGTCGCAACCTATCGCGAGGCCGGCAAGACCATCGAGCACCACGAGGTCTCACAGTTTCGCCGCGACGACGACGGCGCCTGGCGCTTCGTCGAGGGTGACGCGCGAGCCGTCGTCACTCAGCCGAAGCGGGCGGCCGCCACCGCGAAGGTCGGCCGCAATGATCCATGCCCGTGCGGTAGCGGCAAGAAATACAAATTCTGCTGCGGACGGTGAGCGCAGCTGTTGATAGGAGGGGAAGCCGCGACTGCGGGCTCGTCAGGTGCTTCCGTGCCCCGCGAAGGCAGGCGCGCGGGCGCTCAAGCCGTTGGTGCCGGCGCCAACCTGGCAACGACGGTCCAGCGTTACCCGTCTTCCCGCGCAGCTTAGTTGCGAGCGCGAATGAGATGCAAAGATCGGAAGTATGCGGCGCGAACGATCGCGGCTGCCTCATTGTGGCTGGCCGATGTCTGCTCGTTTCCGTCGCGCGTCAGAGCTGGGGCGGCACGATGCCAACAGAGCGGAGGACTTCTCTGCCGCCGCCTTGACTCCGCCCAACCGGGCTGGCCTAGAAGGACGTAGTTCCTAACAGGGGTGGTATCAGGTGGCGGAGTTGGACGAGCAGGTCCGGCAGGACGAACGCGAGCGGTCGCAGGTTGCCGCAACCCCGTCGTCGGCAACGAAGGCGCTGTCACCGCGCAAGGCGGCCATCCTCGACCATGCCAACGATTTCGCCGATGCGCGCGCCAGCTGGCGCGACAAGGCGGCGTTCTTTCACAGCGAGGACGCGTGCTATCTGCGCTTCCTGATCCCGCCGGGCAGCCGCGTGCTCGAGATCGGCTGCGGCCTCGGCGACACCCTGGCATCGCTCGCGCCGTCCTACGGCGTCGGCATCGACTTCAGCGAAAAGCAGATCAAGATCGCCCGCACCCGGCATCCTGAGCTGACCTTCATTCTGGGCGACGCGGAGGATCCGGCCACGCTCGCCGCCGCCAGCGGCCCGTTCGATGTCATTCTGGTGCTCGACACCATCGGTTCGCTCGACGACTGCCAGCAGTTCATCGAGCAGTTGCACCCCTTGTGCACGCGCGAGACGCGCCTCGTCATCGGCTACTTCTCGCACCTCTGGTATCCGCTGCTGAAGGCTGCGGAGGCACTGGGCCTGCGGATGCCGCAGCCGGAGCAGAACGTGCTGTCGCCGGCCGACCTGCGCAATCTCGCGCAGCTTGCCGATTTCGATCCGGTGAAATCCGAGCAGCGCGTGCTGTCGCCGCTGCGGCTCTACGGCCTCGGCCGTTTCGCCAACCGCTTCCTCAGCGTGCTCCCGATTCTACGCGCCTTGTCGCTGCGGCACTATCTGGTGTCGCGCTCGCTCCGCTGCGTGAGCGACGACGTCCGCTCGGCGACCGTCGTGATCCCCGCGCGCAACGAGCGCGGCAACATCGAGCCCGCGGTGCAGCGCATCGCCGCGTTCTGCCCGGACATCGAGATCATCTTCATCGAGGGCCACAGCAGGGACGGCACCTATGAGGAGATGGAGCGGGTGCGCCAGGCGTTCCCGGACCACGACATCAAGCTGATGCGGCAGCCCGGCAAGGGCAAGGCCGACGCGGTGTTCACGGCCTTCGACGCGGCACGCGGCGACGTGCTGATGATTCTGGACGCCGACCTCACCATGCCGCCGGAGCAGTTGCCGAAGTTCTTCGAGGCGCTGCGCTCGGGCAAGGGCGAGTTCATCAACGGCTCGCGCCTGGTCTATCCGATGGACGAGGGCGCGATGCGCTTCCTCAACCTGATCGCCAACAAGACCTTCTCCTATCTGTTCTCGTGGCTCTTGAACCAGCGCTACACCGATACGCTCTGCGGCACCAAGGTGCTCCGCCGCAGCGACTATGTCAGGCTCAAGGCCGGTAAGGCCTATTTCGGCGATTTCGATCCGTTCGGCGATTTCGACCTGATCTTCGGCGCCTCCAAGCTGAACCTGAAATCGATCGACCTGCCGATCCGCTACGCCGCGCGCAGCTATGGCGAGACCCAGATCTCCCGCTTCCGCCACGGCTGGATGCTGCTCAAGATGGTCGTGTTCGCGTTCTTCAAGATCAAGGCGATCTGAGGATGACGGGAGTTCGCGGTGTCCAGCCTCAGAGGAGGCTGCGCCGATCGTTCGCCAAGCGACCTACGTCGTCAAGGCTGGGCTTGACCTGGCCTTCCACGCCTTCGTTCGCCGAGGAAGGACGACGTGGACGCGCGGGACAAGCCCGCGCATGACGGAGAAAACGGTTACGAAAACATCGAATCCGCCTCGTGACGCCTTCGATCGCCTGACGCGCTTCGGCTGGCACGGCGGCGTGGCGGTCGCGCTGCTGCTGTCGCTCGTGTCGTTCCTGGCCGTCGGCTATTTCACCGTCTATTGGCGCAATGCCGACATGGACTTCATGGTGATCTACAACGCGCTCGCCATCAACAATGGCGGCGCGCAGGCCTTCTTCGATCACCCGGCCTATCTCACCATCCTGTCGGTCGAGACCTGGTTCGCATTGCTGCATCGGCTCGGCCTGCTCGACGCCTGGACATTGTCGGCGATCCCCGCCGATCACGCTGCCTTCGATGTCGCGATGACCGGCGCCGTCCATGCCGGACGCGTCGCCGCGCTGCTGACGGCGGCGGGCCTCATCCTGGCCTTTGCCTGGCTGGCGCGCCGGCTGGTGTCCGATTGGCGCATCGCCATGCTCGCCGTCACGGCCTTCGTATTTTCCGGCGGCGTGCAGATGCATCTGCGCATCCTGCGCAGCGAGATGATGGCGGCGTCGTTCTGCATTCTCGCGCTGATGATCCTGATCGTGGCGGCGCGCCGCGCCAGCCTCGCGCGTCCGCTTGCGATCGGGCTCGCCGCCACGCTCTGCACGCTCGGTCTGGAGAACAAGGTCCATGCGATCCTGTTGATCGCCGCGATCCCCGTGCTGGTGCTGCCGTTCGGCACGGCGACGAGCCGAAGCGTTGCGTTCTGGCAATCGCCGCGCGCCTGGGCGGCCGTGCTGGTCGCCGGGATCGCTGCGCTGCTCGCCATGAGCGTTGCCTGGCCCCTGATCGTCGCCGGCTTCGATCCTGTCAACGCAACGGCTGCCAGCCTCAAACCCATGCTGTTGGGTCGCTTCGGCGTCTATCAGCTCGCGCTGCTCGGCCTGATCGCGGCCTGCATGGTCGTCTTCGCGTGGCTGTGGCGCGTGAGCGCGGCCGAAACTGTTGCGGCGCTACTGGCGATGGTCGCCGGCGCCGCCATCGGCCTGCTCGCGCTGGATCTGAGCTACGACGTCAACGATGTCGTCGTCGTGCTCAATCCGCTGGAGAAGATGATCACCTTTGTCGACGCGCCAGATGCCGCCGGTAGCCTGAGCGGTGCGATCGGGCTGTTGTTGTCCGGGCTGTTCGGGGTCATCAGGCGCTACACCTTCGTGCTGCAAACTTCGGCGCGGCCCACGGTGTTCCTGACCTGGCTGATCATCCCCGGCGTCGTCATGGCCTGGCGCCGCGGTGAGCGGCAGGCGGCTATCCAGGCCATTCTCCTGATGCTCGCTGCTATCGGCATCGATACGCTCGGTGTCCGCCGCGGGCTGAAGGTCGAGTACTTCGTCTTCACCGATCCCCTGATCATCATTGCCGGCATGGTCCTGCTCGATCGTCTGGCGGACCTGCGCTTCTCCCGCTTCGCCTATCCGATCGGCGCGGCGCTGCTCGCGCTCCATGTCGGCATCAGCCAGGCCGAGCCGGTCAAGATGGCGCTCAAGCGCAGGGGGCCTGAGGAGGTCTGCGCGTGGAGCGGCCACTACATGCCACGGATGGCGCTGCCCTGGTGCGCGCCGCCGAACAGCCCGCCGAGGACGTGACGGCCGACGCTCAGGAGCGTCAGGACAATCCTGATCGCACCCTGCGGCGTGGCTTGACCGGCGCAAAGATCGCCGCGAGATCCGCGCCGTCGGGCGCCGGGGACTCGTCGAGACGCAGCCGGCCCTCGACATGCAGGAAGTGCTCGCGCGACAGCGCGATCGCGCGCATCAGGTCGCGGTCGCGCAGCGCCGCGACGATGGCGCCATGCTCGTCGACCGCGCAGATCGACTGCGCCGCCGGCTCGTACACCGACACCATCACCGAGGAGCGGCTGAGCAGGTCGCCGAGCATGCGCGACAATTCGGGATTGCCGATGGAGTCGACGAGGTGGACGTGGAAGGTGCCGGACAGCCGCACCGAGGTCGCGCGATCGCCGCGCTGTGCCGCCGCGCGCTCCTCCGCCAGATGCGCGTCGAGCCGGGCGAGCAAACCATCGTCGATCCGCAGCACCAACTGGCTGAGCACGCCGGCCTCGAGCACGCGATGCGCCTCATAGACCCGTCTGATATCATCGAGCGTCGGCCGCGGCACCCGCGCGCCGCGGTTCGGGATCATCTCCAGCCGCCGCTCGGCGCCGAGCCGGTGCAGCACCTTGCGGATGCGCTCGCGCGACACGCCGAAGATCGCCGCCAGCGGCGTCTCGGCGAGCTTGGTGCCGGCCTTGAGCTTGCCCTCCAGCAGCGCGCGCAGGATGGCCTGATACACCGCCTCGTCCTCGGCGGGATTGGCCTTCCCGATTCGCTGCGCTCGCATCGCCATGCTCCGTAGCTAGGCCCAAAGCCGCGGCAGGTCACCTCCAAAAAATGTGCACATTATGCTCGCGACCGGGGAGGGGGTCGGTCGAGAAGCGGATCGAGGAAGAGCTCAGAGCAATGATCTCGTTGATGAATCCGAAAATGTGCACATTTGGCACGGCGCTTGCTGATCCTCGTGAAACGTCACGCGACAGCTCACACGGGATCCTCTCATGCACCCCTTCTCCCGCCGCAGCCTCCTGAAAACCGGTGCGGCCTTCGCCGCCACCCTTGCCGCGCCCGCGCTGGTGCGCGCCGCCCCCAAAGAGATCGTGATCGGCGGCCCCGCCGGTGCCGCCAAATATTTCAACGCCGATCTGTTTCCGGTGCTGGAGAAGAAGCTCGACTGCAAGGTGCTCTACGAGGGGACGAACTCGCTGACCAATCTGCAGAAGATGCAGGCCGACAAGGCCAGCCCGAAGATCTCCGTCGTGATCATGGACGATCCGGTGATGCTGCCGGCCGCGGCCGAAGGGCTGATCACCAGGATGTCGTCGTCGGCGATTCCCAATCTCGGCAAGCTCGTCGACGACGCCGTGCACCAGGACGGGATGTGGGCCAACTACCAGAAGCCGTGGGTCGGCATCGCCTATTCCACCAGGCGCATGAAGACGGCACCTGGCAGCTGGGCCGAGCTGTGGGATGCGAAATACGACTCCAAGATCGTCGTGCCGTCGTTGTCCAACACCGAAGGGTTCTGGACGCTGCTCGCCGCCGCGCATCTCGAGACCGGCAAGCCCTACAAGGAGGCGCAATACGAGATCGACGCCGGCTTCAAGAAGATCAAGAGCCTGAAGGCCAATCTGCTGAACGTCTATACGAACGCACCGCAGGCGATCAATCTGCTGGAGCAGGGCGAGGCCTGGATGATCGGCGGCCAGTTCTCGGCCTATACCTTGATCCGCAAGGCCGACGGCTCGCCGGTCGATCTCGCGATTCCCAGGGATGGCGGCTTCTCGATGCCGTCGGGCATCGCCAAGGTCGCAGGCGCGCCGGCCGGCGATCTCGCCGACGCCGTGATCGACTTCTATCTCAGCCCGGATGCGCAGACCATCCTGGCCAAGACGGCCTTCATCGCACCGACCAGCAAGGCGACGCCGCTGCCGGCCGGCTATCCGGATCCGGCCTCGCTGTTCGCGCCCGACTGGGCCTTCATCGCCAAGAACCGCGCCGGCTGGGTCGATCGCTGGAGCAAGGAGATGACATGACCGCCGCGCCGCATCTCGTCATCACCGGAGTCTCCAAGCGCTTCGGTGCGGCGACCGTGCTCGATCGCGTCGATCTCACCATCCGGCGCGGCGAGCTGGTCACCCTGCTCGGCCCGTCCGGCTGCGGCAAGACCACCTTGCTGCGTGCCATCGCCGGCCTGGCGCCACCGGACACCGGCACGGTTTCGCTCGCCGGGCGCGACGTCACCCATGTGCCGCCGCATCGACGCAATGTCGGCGTCGTGTTCCAGAGCTACGCGCTGTTTCCGCATCTCACCGTCGCCGGCAACGTTGCTTTCGGCCTGAAGGTGCGCGGCACGCCGAAGGCCGAGATCGATCGCGCGGTGGAGCGCGCGCTTTCGCTGGTCAAGCTTGGCCATCTCGGTGGCCGCCGCATCTCGGCGCTGTCGGGCGGCCAGCAGCAGCGCGTGGCGCTGGCGCGCGCGATCGCGGTCGAGCCCGACGTGCTGCTGTTCGACGAGGCGCTGTCGGCGCTCGATCGCAAGCTGCGCGAGGAGATGCAGGTCGAGCTGCGCCGTCTGCTGCAGGAGGTCAAGGCGACCGCGATCTTCGTCACCCACGACCAGGACGAGGCGCTGACCATGTCGGACCGCGTCGCGGTCATGAACAGGGGCCGCATCGAGCAGTTCGCCGAGCCGCGCGAGCTCTATGCCCGGCCTGCGAGTTTGTTCGCGCTCAACTTCGTCGGACTGTCGACGCGCATCGCGGGCCAGGTGGTCGGCGCGCATGACGGCACGGTGGACGTCGTGACGCCGGTCGGCCGTCTGTCGGCGCGCGGCGCGTTTCAGCCCGGCGCCTCGGTGATCGTCGCGACGCGGCCGGAGCAATTGCGTCTCGGCGCCGGAGACGGTGCCAACTCCGCGGCCGGACGGGTGCGCTCTGTCGTGTTTCAGGGCTCGCGAACTCTCGTGGATGTCGATGCCGGCGCCGGCGCGAGCCTGCTGGCCGAGCTGTCGGGCCGCGAGGCCGAGCTGCCGCGCGTTCATGACGAAGTCCGCTTCGCCTGGCCCGTCGCCGAGACGTTCGCCTTCGCCGCCGAAGCTTGACCATGACCGACGCCGTGTTGCCAGCACCGATTGTTAAGCCCGCGCCGGATCGCGAGCGGTTCGCCGCGTTCGGCTTCGTCGCGCCATCGGCGCTGATCATCGCGCTGGTGTTCGTGCTGCCCTTGGCGCTGCTGCTCGGCGTCAGCGTGCTCGATGGCAAAGGCGGCATCACGTCGGCGAACTACACGAGGCTGCTCGGTACGCCTTATTATCTCGGAATCATCTGGAATTCACTGCGGCTCGGCCTGCTGACGACGCTGATCGCCTTCCTCATCTCCTATCCCGCAGCGTTCGCGCTCGCCCGCGCCCGCGGCGCGTTGCGCTCGGTCCTGCTGGCGACCCTGTTCCTGCCGCTCGCAGCCTCTGTCATCGTCAAGGCGTTCGCCTGGACCATCCTGTTGCGCAGCGACGGCCTCATCAACACAGTGCTGATCACGCTCGGGATCATCGAGGATCCGATCCGCATGATCTTCACCCAGACCGCGCTGATCATCGGTGCCGTCAACATCTTCCTGCCGTTCATGGTGCTGCCGATCTACGCAGTCGTCGCGCAGCTCGATGGCCGCTACGCGGAAGCCGCGGCGACGCTCGGCGCCTCGCCGCTCGTGGTGTTCTTCCGTGTCATCCTGCCGCTGACCTTGCCCGGCATCATTGCTGGCGTGGCGCTGGTGTTCTCGCTGTCGGTGTCGGCCTATGTGGTGCCGACGCTTCTGATCGGCGAGAAATATCCGACGCTCGCCACCACCATCGCCAAGGCCTATCTGCTGGCGCGCGAGCCCGGCTTCGGCGCCGCCGCCGGCGTCGTGCTGTTGGTGATTGCGGTCATCGTCGTCGCGCTCAGCACGCTGCCGTCGCGGGAGCCGAAATGACGACGCGCGTCGCCATCATCATCTGCTGGCTGCTCGCGATGGGCCTCGCGCTGTTCCTGGTGCTGCCGCTTGTGGTGATCGCGGCCGCGTCATTCTCGCCGACCCCGGTGTTCGATCTGCCGCTGACGGGCGCATCGCTGCGCTGGTATGGCCGCATCGGCCGGCTCGACGGCTTCTGGCCGTCGTTGTCGCTGTCGCTGCAGATCGCGCTGCTGTCGACGGCGCTGTCGCTGGTCGCTGGCACGCTCGCCGCGATCGCCATCGCCCGTGGCAAATTGCCAGGTGCCACCGCCGTCGGGACGCTGCTGGTGTCGCCGCTGATGATGCCCGGCCTGGTGCTTGGCATCGCGCTGCTGCAATATTTCCGCATGATCGGCTTCACCGCGACCTGGAGCGCGCTGCTGGTGGCGCATCTCGTGGTGACCTTGCCTTACGTCGCGCGCACCATGATCGCCGGCCTGTCGCGCTTCGACTTCACCCTGATCGAGGCCGCGCGCACGCTCGGCTGCACCTATGCCGGCAGCATCCTGCGCGTGATGGTGCCGGCGCTGGCGCCGTCGTTCCTGATCGCCGGCCTGTTCAGCCTGCTGGCCTCGTTCGACAATTATCCGGTCTCGATCTTCCTCACCGATGTGCGCTCCAAGACGCTGCCGATCCGCATGCTGCAATATATCGAGGAAGCGCCCGATCCGACGCTCGCCGCGCTCTCCACCCTCATCCTCGCCGGCACCTTGGTGCTGCTGCTGATCAGCGATCGCGTCGTGGGCCTGCATCGCATGGCCGGAACTACGGATTGACATGATGAGCGCTCAGCCTGCCTTTCGTCGCGATCTCCGGGGCTATGCCGGCCGCCCGCCGCATTCGCGCTGGCCGAATGGCGCCCGCGTCGCGGTGTCGCTCGTGGTGAATTTCGAGGAAGGCTCCGAATTCTCGGTGTCCGATGGCGACGCCAGCAACGAGGCGATCTACGAGGTCGTGCACCGCCTCGACGGGCCGGATCCTTGCATCGACAGCCATTTCGAATACGGCACGCGCGCCGCCTGGTGGCGCATCATGGACGTGTTCGACGCCCACGGCGTCAAGGTCACCGTCAGCGCCTGCGGCCGCGCCGTCGAGCGCTCGCCGGAGCTCGCCCGTGATGCCGTGGCGCGCGGCCACGAGGTGTCGGCGCATGGCTGGCGCTGGCAGAGCCACGCCGGCATGGGCGAGACCGAGGAGCGCCGGGTGATCGCGCGCACGGTGGAGACGATCCAGCGCGTCACCGGAAAGCGTCCGCTCGGCTGGCATACGCGCTCGGCGGCGTCGGCGAACACGCGGCGGCTGCTGGTCGAGCAGGGCGGCTTCCTCTATGACAGCGACGCCTACAATGACGATCTGCCGTACTATGTCGCCGTCGCCGGCCGGCCGCATCTGGTGCTGCCCTACGCCTTCGACAGCAACGACATGCAGTTCTTCAACGGCTCGCGCTTCCGCGGCGCCGACTTCGCCGACTACGTCATCGACGCCTTCGACTGGCTCGCGCGCGAGGGCGAGACCGCGCCGAAGATGCTCTCGATTGGGCTTCATTTGCGCATGATCGGCCGCCCCGGCCGGATCGGCGCGCTCGACCGCATCCTGTCCCACGTCACCGGCAGCGGCGTGGCCTGGATCGCGCCGCGCGCCGACATCGCCCGGCACTGGCTGGCGACCGTGCCGCCACCCGGCACGACCTGACGGACCTTGGCCTGGTGACGGACTGGCGCGGCCCGGCCTGGCCGCCTACATCTGCGCCATGATCGATCCTCTCGCGCTAAAATCCTTCATCGACAGCCACCACCGGATCGTCGTGCTCACCGGCGCCGGCTGCAGCACAAATTCCGGCATTCCCGATTATCGCGACAATGACGGGCAGTGGAAGCGCACGCCGCCGGTGACCTATCAGGCCTTCATGGGCAGTGAGGAGACGCGCCGGCGCTACTGGGCGCGCAGCATGGTCGGCTGGCGGCGCTTCGGCCGCGCCCAGCCGAACGGCGCGCACCATGCGCTGGCGCGGCTGGAGGCGCAGGGCCGCTGCTCGCTCCTGGTGACGCAGAACGTCGACCGGCTGCACCAGGCCGCGGGCACCAGCAATGTCATCGACCTGCACGGCCGGCTGGACCGCCTCCGCTGCATGGGCTGCGGCGCGACGCTGTCGCGGGCCGAGTTTCAGGACGAACTGGCGGGCGCCAATCCGCGCTGGCTGGCGCATGACGCCGCCGCCGCGCCCGATGGCGATGCCGATCTCGACGGCGTCGATTTCGCCGGGTTCGCGGTTCCGGCCTGCCGCGCCTGCGGCGGCATCCTCAAGCCGGACGTCGTGTTCTTCGGCGAAACAGTCCCGCGCGAGGTCGTTGCGACCGCGCGCGAACATGTCGATCAGGCCGACGCGATGCTCGTGGTCGGCACCTCGCTGATGGTTTATTCCGGCTTCCGCTTCGTCCGCGCCGCCGCCGACCGCGCGATCCCGATCGCCGCCGTCAATCTCGGCCGCACCCGCGCGGATGAGCTGTTGTCGCTGAAGGTCGAGGCGCCGTGTGATGCAGCGCTGGCGTTTCTGCTCGAGGGATAGGGTAGGCGGTCCTCTCTCCGCCGTCATGGCCGGGCTTGACCCGGCCATCCAGCTTTTTAGTCTCTGTAGAGATGGATGGCCGGGTCAAGCCCGGGCATGACGAGAAATCAAGTCCAGGGGCTGCCTCACCGCGACTGCGGCTTCTCGCGGTTCTCGATGCGGTCCTTGTTGTTGACCTGCTCGTTCTCCGGCTTGCCGACCTCGACGGTCTTGCCGGCCTGGTTGCCTGGATTGTAGTGGAACTTGCCTTCGCGATGCTCGCCCGGCTGCTTCCGATCGGGATTGACATTGTCGGCCATGGAACTCTCCTGTCGCTGTGCCGGACAACGTCGCGGGCGTGATGCTTGTTCCGCGGCTGAGCGCCGCGGCCCCGTCCATGCGGCATCATCCCTCTCTGTGCGGATGATCACGGAAGCAGCGCGCCCTGACCGTCATGATCCTCGCATGGGCTGCAGGGGCAGCCTCAAGCAACGAGGGACAAGGTCATGACGTCCAGCATTCGTCTTTTCGCCGCCGCCGCCATCGTCGCGGGCGCGAGCCTGCTCGCATCAGCATCGACATCGCCGGCGTCTGCCGGCTGGGAATGGCTCGGCAACAAGAACTACGTCAACTGCCTGCAGCTGTTTGCGAGCGGCAACTTCCTGATCCCGGCAAACGCCACCCCGGCCCAGCGTGCGGCGAAGCACGAAGCCGGCCGCCGCTACTGCAATCGCCAGTACTACGGCCACGATTGAGGATGACAGCTGCAGGCACGATCGAGGCCGCGCCGCCTCGATCGTCGCGGCCTGCTGCCTCACGCCCCCGTCACGCGCCAGATGCAGTTGCCGACGTCGTCGGCCACCAGCAGCGAGCCGTCCGGGCCGATGACGACGCCGACCGGGCGGCCATAGGAGAAGCTCTCGTCCGGCGCCAGGAAGCCGGAGAGAATGTCGCGCGCCGGACCCGACGGCTTGCCGTTCTCGAACGGAATGAACACGACCTTGTAGCCGGACAGCTTGCTGCGATTCCACGAGCCGTGCTGGCCGATCACCATGCCCTCGGGGAAGCCGGGCAAGGTGCCCGCCGGAAGCCAGCACAGGCCGAGCGAGGCGGTGTGGCCGCCGAGCGCGTAGTCCGGCGTCAGCGCGGTCGCGACCAGGCCTGCGTCCTGCGGCACGCGGTCGTCGACGGTCCTGCCCCAGTAGCAATAGGGCCAGCCATAGAAGCCGCCCTCGCGCACCGAGGTGAGATAGTCCGGCGGCGTCTCGTCGCCGAGCCCGTCGCGCTCGTTGACGACGGTCCACAGCACCCGCGTCTGTGGCTCGAACGCCAGCCCCACCGCGTTGCGCAGGCCGGCTGCGAAGATGCGGCTCGCACCGCTGGCGATGTCCAGCTCATAGATGCAGGCGCGGCCCTCCTCGACCTCGAAGCCGAGCTCGGCAATGTTGGTGAGCGAGCCGACGCCGGCATAGAGCTTGGTGCCGTCAGGGCTGACCAAAAGGCTGCGCGTCCAGTGCCCGCCCGGCTTGAACGTCGTCAGCCGCTTGCCCGACGCGGTGATGCGCTCGGCGCCCGCAGAATAGGGGAAGGCTGTGATGCCGTCGGTGTTGCCGACATAGAAGGTGCTGCCGACCAGCGCCATGCCGAACGGCTGGCTGAGATTCTCCATGAAGGCACTGCGGCGTTCGGCGGTGCCGTCGCCATCGGCATCGACCAGCCGGGTGATGCGGTTGGCGCTGACGCCGAGCGCTGCGGCGCGGCGCATCGTCGCCTGCATCGCATAGCCGAACATGTTGCGCACCGGGCTCGGAATCTGCGTCGCCTCCGCGATCAGCACCGATCTGTCCGGCATCACGTAGATCCAGCGCGGATGGTCGAGCCCGGTGGCAAACGCATTCACCTTCAGCCCCGGCGCTGCCACCGGCTTCTCGCCATCGCGCCAGCCCCGCGCCGTCGGCATCTTCAGGGTCGGCAGCAGACCCTGCGGCTTCGCCACCGGGATCTGCGGCTGCGCCCCCCACGCCGGCTGCGGCGTCTCGCCCTGCAGCTTGCGCCACTGCAGCGCCGCATTGCCAACCAGCGCGACACCGCGCGCGACGATGGAGGAGAGGGTCATGAAACGTCCTGTGGGATGAGACAGAGGCAGGGTGTGATGGTCGAGATCCATAATACATCTCGCCGACGCGGCGGATGTGACGATTCTGCGGAGCGGGCGCGGTTGGCCTGCGTGCCCTGCATGCGCGGCGCTCCCCGCGTGGCTCAGGGCGCGCCGTCTGCATCGCTCCACGGGTTGAGGAGCGCGACGCCGGTGGCGACGAAATCGGCAGTGTTGCGGGTGACGACGGTCAGCCCGTGGACCAGCGCCGTCGCGGCGATCAGCGCGTCGCGCTCGGGCCGCGGGTCGGGCACATGCAGGCGCGCGCAGTGCTGCGCCACCGCGGTGTCGATGGCGAGAATACGGCCGTCGAAATGCGTCAGGATATGCTGGTCTATCCAGGCCCGCAGCGCAGCTCCCTGGGTCGGGTCTCTGCGCGCAACGCGCTGCGCGCCCAACTCGATCTCGAGGATCGAGATCGCCGAGAGGAAAACGCTCGCGGCGGGCCGCGCTGCGGCCCAGGCGACGACGTTGCGGTTCGCCTTGTCGCGGCGCCTGAGCTCGGAGACGACGTTGGTGTCGAGCAGGAACATCAGTCGAGGTCGGCGGGCCGGCCGATCGGCCCGGCGATGCGCGGCGGCTCGAAATCGAAATCGGTCCCCGGCTGCGCCAGCGCGTCGGCGAGGCTCATGCCGCCGCCGGCCAGGCGGAGATAGTCTTCGATGGTCAGCAGCACATGCGCCGGCCGCCCGCGGTCGGTGATGAACACCGGCCCGTTGGCCGCTTCTTTCTTAGCGCGGCCAGTGTCCTGGTTGAACTCGCGGCTGGTCAGCGTGGTCATGGCCGGCCTCCTGGCAGTGGTCGTTATCCCTCTGACGGCAGAGCATATGTAGAGACGTTACTACATTCAAGCGCGATGGTGACGGCGACTGGCGACGGGCGTGTTGCTCACGCTGCCCACCGCCGGTCGCACCCGGACATCCGCCGTCGGATTCGACCTCTCACCGCGAAGCCGATGCGCCCCCTCCCCCTTGCGGGGAGGGGTCGGGGGTGGGGGTAGCCCAGCCGTGCGCTGGTCATGATCGATCGAATGAATGCTCGCTCTTCATCGTGCAACATCGCATCGGTGATTGCGGCGGAGGGGGCGCGCTGAGAAAGCCGCCAACACGCACGACATCGCCGCAGCCGTGGCGCCGTCATTGAATTGCACTACAGTGGTGTCACATGCTGCCGGCGCGTCGGCTGCGGGCGACAACGGAAGTCAGGGGGATGCACGGCATGATGGGGGTGATCAATTCAGGCGCAGCGCAATCGTCTGCGTCAGGTGTCGCTCTCACGCGCGGACTCTCCCGATGACGTCGCTCGACAAGTCCGCCTTCACGCCGCACGCGCTGCGCGAGAGCGTGCTGAACGAGGTGCATGCGCGGCCGTTCACGCCGCTGACGCAGCCGGTGCTGGTGATCCGCTTCGCCTTCATGGCCAGGAAAGGCGTCGATGGCGACAGCGCGGCGACCGACCGCGCCAGCCTCGCCGCGTTCTGCGCGCAGCATGGTGCGCTGCCGCCGGAGCCGGGCGTGAAGCATCACCAGGTCGATCTCGGCCCGGTCAGGCTGCGCTTCGAGCAGCATTCGGAATTCGCCACGCTGACCTGGATCTGGAGCCCGCCCGCGGACTCAGGCCCGCGCCGCTTCGGCGCCATCGCGCCCGAGCTGCAGGCGCTGATCGCGGCGCTGCCGCAGGCCGGCGAACTGCTGGTCGCGGTCAAGCTCGAGGTCGAGAATGCGGCCGATCCGGTGGCGCGCGCCGAGGAGATCTTCGACAAGAGCAGCCTCGCCATCGTTGCGATCAAGGGCAGCGCCGGCGCGGTCGCCTCCGACTTCCGCCTCGACGACGACGGCTTCACCCGAATCCTGGTCTGCGCCGACGGCCCGACCCCGGAGCGGCTCGGGGCGCTGGTGCAGCGCGTGCTGGAGCTCGAGACCTACCGCACCTTGGCGCTGCTCGGCCTGCCGGCCGCGCTGGCGCTGGCGCCGGATGTCGACCGCATCGAGCGCCGTCTGGTCGAGGTGCTCGCGGAGATGCAGGGCGCGCAATCGTTCAAGCTCAACAACCACCTGCTCCGCGAGCTCACCGAGCTCGAAGCGCTGCTGGAGCGCGGCGCCACCGGCAGCCTGTTCCGGTTCGGCGCGAGCCGCGCCTATTACGACCTGGTGCAGGCGCGCCTGTCGGTGATCGAGGGCGAGCCGGTCGCGCCCTATTCGAGCTGGTCGTCATTCCTGGCGCGGCGCACTGCGCCGGCGATGCGCACCTGCAACGCGCTGGAGGGCCGGCAGTCGAACCTGTCGCTCAAGCTCGCGCGCGCCGCCGATCTGCTGCGCACCCGCGTCAATGTCGAGCTGGAGCAGCAGAACCGCGACCTCCTGCGCTCGATGAACGAGCGCACCAAGCTGCAGTTGCGCCTGCAGAGCACGGTCGAAGGCCTGTCGGTGGCCGCGATCGGCTATTACGTCGTCAGCCTGTTCGGCTATCTCGCCAAGGGCGCACATGACAGCGGCCTGCCGGTCGAACCGACGCTCGCCACCGCCGCCTTTGTGCCGGTCGCCATCGCGCTGATCTGGTTCACGACCCACCAGATCCGCAAGCGGCATCTGAAGGAGGACCACGAGGCGGAGAAGACCGAGCACGAGTGACGCGCGGCGCTTGCCAGCGCGCGGCGAGGCGGCTAAGCGGCGGTCTGACGGGACAGAGGCGATGAGACGATGAGCGGCACGACAATCGAATTCCTGGTTCACGCAGGCGGCGGGGCGACGCGGCAGCAGATCACGCTGAGCCGCCTCGTCATCGCCGGCTGGACCGGGCGCGATCCGGTCGCGCGCGACAAGCACATCGCCGAATTGGAAGAGCTCGGCATTCCCCGGCCGGCGACGACGCCGATCTATTACGAGGCCGCGGCCAGCCGGCTGACCACATCCGACAGCATCGAGGTCAGCGGCGGGGAGTCCTCCGGCGAGGTCGAGTTCGTGCTGGTGAAATCGCGCGGCAAACTGCTGGTCGGCGTCGGCTCCGATCATACCGACCGCAAGGTCGAGACCTACAACATCACCGTCTCCAAGCAGATGTGCGACAAGCCGGTGGCGCCGGAGCTGTGGCTGGTCGACGACGTCGCCGCGCATTGGGACCAGCTGATGCTGCGCGCCTACGCGACCATCGGCGGCGAGCGCGTGCTGTATCAGGAGGGCGCGCTGAGCGGCATGCTGGCGGCTTTCGACCTGATCGCGCGCCGCTATGGTGACGCCGACCTGCCCGAGGGCACCGCGATGTTCGGCGGCACCTTTGCCGCCAGGGGCGGCATCCGCCCCGCCGACCGTTTCGACTTCGAGCTGGTCGATCCCGTGCTGAACCGCGTGATCCGCCATGGTTATGCGATCGAGCAGCTCGTCATCGCCGGCTGATCGGGACGCGCGATCACGATCGTGTGCGGCGAGGCTGGACCGGGTGAGCGTCCGCTACGGCAAGGGCCTGTTAAGCAAGACGGCCTAGGGTGTCGGAGTGTGCCGAAGCGGGACCGCCGCGCATCAGGCGTTCGCGTCCGGCACGATCCTGTCGCGACATGAGACGCGGAGCGGCTGGCAAATCCTTAACCGATCCCTACCTGATCATGGCTTATTCGACGGGTCGGAGGACAAGGGCGATTAACTAGAAGTTTAGGAATTGGTTGTGCGCGTGGATACCTCCCTTAAGGGTTTTATTAAATACCCCGGGAATTGGGAGAGTGCGGTGCGCGTCGCGATCGTCCACGATTGGCTTTACGTTCTCGGCGGCGCCGAGAAGGTCCTGCAGGAGATCTTGCGCTGCTATCCCGGCGCCGACGTCTTCACGCTGTTCGACCTGCTGCGTCCCGAGGACCGCGCCAAGCTGGGATTCGAAAAGTCGCATACGACGTTCCTGCAGAAGATGCCGTTGTTGCGGAAGTATCACCGCTCCTATCTGCCGCTGATGCCGCTCGCGATCGAGCAGCTCGACTTGTTGAGCTATGATCTCGTGATCTCCTCGAGCTGCGCGGTGGCGAAGGGCGTGCTGACCGGGCCGGAGCAGGTCCACATCGCCTATGTGCATTCGCCGATGCGCTATGCTTGGGACCTGCAGCACCAGTATCTTCAGGAGAGCGGCTACGCCACCGGCGTCAAGGGCCTCATCGCCCGCACGTTGCTGCACAAGATGCGGATCTGGGACGCCCGCACCGCGCACGGCCCCGACGCCATCTTCACGAATTCGCAGTTTGTCGCCCGCCGCATCAAGAAGATCTACGGCCGCGACGCCAAGGTGATCTATCCGCCGGTGACCATCGCGCAGCGCGATGCGATCCTGCCGGTCGGCAACCACTTTCTCGCCGCCAGCCGGCTCGTGCCCTACAAGCGCATCGAGCCGATCGTGCGCGCCTTCAATACCATGCCGGACCTCGAGCTGGTCGTGGCCGGCGACGGCCCGGAGGCGGCGCGTCTGAAGTCGATCGCAGGGCCGAACGTCAAATTCGCCGGCTTCGTGCCGGACAAGCAATTGCGCGACCTGATGACCACCGCCCGCGCCTTCGTGTTCGCGGCGGAAGAGGATTTCGGCATCATCCCGGTCGAGGCGCAGTCCGAAGGCGCGCCGGTGCTGGCGCTCGGGCGCGGCGGTGCACGCGAGTCGATCCTCACCACGGGGCCGCGGCCGACCGGCATGTTCTTCGGCTCGCCCGAGCCCGCGGCGATCGCGGCCTGCGTGCGATCGTTCGTGGCCAAGGAGAAGTCGATCTCGCGTCTCGATTGCCGCCAGCGCGCCGGCTTCTTCTCGGCCGAGCGCTTCCGCAGCCAGTTCGTCGCGGCGGTCAACGAGGAGCTCGAGCATTTCCGCGCCGGCCATCAGGGCCGCGCGACACGGCTGATTGCGTAACGTTCGGATGTGGTGCGGGTGCAGATCATGAGGCAGGCGGGTCTTACGGAAGCCTTGTCCGGCCTCGACGCGTTGGGGCGGATCTGGCGCCGTCGCGGCGTGTTCGCCATCGTGGCCGGCGCCGTCCTCGCGATTGCGGTGATCGCCCTCGTCGTATTGCCGGTGCGCTATCTCGCCACCGCCTCGGTGATCATCGCCGAGCAGGAGCCCGGCGCCAACACCTCGGCGGCGTGGGCGCAGAAGGTCGGCGACCCCGCCGACATGGAAAGCCAGCTGCTCGTGATCCGCTCGCCGCGCCTGCTGCGGCAGATCATCTCGTCGCCGGGTGTTGCCGACGCGGTCGTCAGCGAATGCGAGCGCGGCCGCCTGCTCGGCTCGACGGATGCGTGCCAGCGTCTCAAGACGGATGTCGGCGCGTTCATCGACCACGTCGAGAGCCGTTTCAGCGTCGCCTCCGCCGGCCGCTCGCGCGTCATCAACATCTCCTATCAGTCTGGTCTCCCCGACGTCGCGCAGACGCTCGCCAACGCGCTGACGCAGACCTTTCTTGAGGACCAGCGCACCGAAGGCGCCAACAGCCGCGAGGTCGCGAGCTCCTGGCTCTGGCAAGAATTGAAGCAGCTCGACCAGCAGCTGCGCGAGGCCGACGACAAGATCCAGAAGTTCCGCCGCACCAAGGGGCTGATGCGCGGCGCCAACGCGCCGATCTCCTCGGAGCGGCTGACGAGCATCGGCCAGCAATTGTCGCAGGCGGAGGCCGCGCGGGCCGAGGCTGCGGCGCGGCTGCAGGAGATCAAGTCGGAGCAGGAGCGCGGCCCGACCGATGCGCCTTCGGTGCTGCAGAGCCGGACCATCGCCGACCTCAAGCAGCAGCTCACGACAGTGAGCGCGCAGCTCGCGAGCGCCGCCGGCGTGCTCGGTCCGAAACATCCCTCGATCCTGGCGCTGACCCGCGAGCAGGGGAGCATCCAGCAACGTCTCGTCGACGAGATGCAGTCGATCGCCGCCAGCGCCCAGAAGGCGTTCGATGCCAACACAGCGCTGGTCAATTCGCTCAAGAAGCAGATGGAGACCGCCAAGGCCGAGGCCGGCTCGGCCACGCTGGACGAGGCCTCCATCGAGAGCATGGTGCGCGACACCGAGATCAAGCGCCAGCAATATGCCGAGCTCTACAAGAAGGCGAGCGAGCTCGAAACCGAGCGGCGCGTCCTGCGCGGCAGCACGCGGCTCGTCAGTCTCGCTGAGCTGCCGAGCAAGCCGTTTTTCCCGAAGAAGATTCCGTTCCTCGCCGCCGGCATGACGCTCGCGTTGATCTTCGGTGTCGGCGCTGCGCTGCTCGCCGATCAGCTCGGCGCGCGCCTGATCAGCCCGCCCGTGCCCGTCACTCCGGAAGCGCCGGCCCAGCAGGTCGAGGCGCCCGCTGTCGCCGAAGCTCCGGCCATCGTCCCTGAATTGGCCGAGGGTGTGACCGCACCGGAGACGGCGACGCCACCGGCAGCGCCCGAACGAAGCTCTCATCTCCCGAGCGTCGCCGACGTTTCGATCCTGGCCTGCTTGCCGCGCCTGAAGAGCCTGCGCGAGATGTCGGCGCTCGGCGCGATCCTGCAAGGCCATCAACCGCTGGCGATCCCGCGCGTCTTGCGCCTCGCCTCCGAGGACACTGATTTTCAGCACACGCTGCATGATCTCGTCCACGAACTCGGTTTGAAGCGGTCCGCGCGATCGCAGCGCATCGTCGTGACCTCTCCCGATGCAGGAGATGGCAAGACGACCACGGCCTGTGCGCTGGCAGAGCACCTCGCGGCCGCAGGCCGGCGCGTGCTGGTCGTCGAGTGCGACGTCTCGCATCCCGCCTTTGCCGAGATCATGGCCCTGCCGGCAAGCCCCGGATGGCTCGGCGCGCTGGAGCGCGGGACGCCGCTCCGGGACATGATTCTGCCGACCGCGCATCCCTCGCTCGACGTGCTGCCGATTGGTGCGACGACCGGTCCGGTCGGCGACATTCTCGACGCGATCAGCCTCGACGGTCTCCTCGCTGGTCTCGATGGCTATGATGCCGTGATCGTCGACACACCATTGCCGTCGCAACGGAACGACTTCCTTGCCGGTACGGACTGGGCGATCGTCTGCGTGCGCAGTGACCGGTCGTTGATCGAGCCGGCGGTCGTGACGGTGAACAGGAGCAGGGCACTCGGAGCCCGCGATGTCGGCATCGTCGTCACCATGACCGACGTCGAGCACCGCAGCACGCCTGTGGTCCAGACCGCGCCCGTGGCAGCCTACGCCGGAGCCGGGTGATGTCGACCGAGCGTGTCCTGTTCGTCGATCACACCGGGCAGATCGGCGGCGCCGAGTTGATCCTGCTCGATGTCGTCCAGGGCCGCAAGGATTCCGCGGTGTTCCTGTTCGAGCCGGGCCCGCTCGGCAAGGTGTTGGCTGAGCGCGGCATGTCGGTCATCACGTCGCGCTGGGGCCGTGGCCTGGGGCATTTCAGACGCGACAGTTCGTGGCTCAAGGTGCTGCCGCTGTTCGGTCGACTCGCGGCAATCACCGCGGAGCTCGCTCATGTCGCACGCAAGCATGACGTCCTCTATGCCAATTCGCAGAAGGCCTTTGTCCTGTCGGCCATCGCCAACATCGCGGCACGGCGGCCGTTGATCTGGCATCTGCACGACATCATCAGCCCGGCTCATTTCGGCGCGCTGCAGCGTCGCATGCAGATCTTTCTCGCCAACCGCTTCGCGGCGAAGGTCGTCGTCCCCTCCGAAGCCGCCGCAGCCGCCTTCATCGAGGCCGGAGGTCGACGCTCTCTCGTCGAGGTCGTGCCCAATGGCCTCGCCGTCGAACCCGTGCGCGCATCGCAGCAGGAGCTGCGGCAGCGACTCGGCCTGCCCTCCGCACCTCTGGTCGGCGTCTTCAGCCGGCTCGCCCAGTGGAAGGGCCAGCACGTCCTGATCGAAGCGCTGGCCAAACTGCCGGGTGTTCACGGCATCATCGTCGGAGATGCCCTGTTCGGCGAGCAGGACTACGCGGCTGAGCTGAGACGGCTGGTCGCGGAGCTGGGCCTCGGTGATCGCGTTCACTTCCTTGGACATCGCAGCGACGTGCCGCTGCTGATGCAGGCGGTGGACGCGATGGTGCATCCGTCGATCGATCCCGAGCCGTTCGGCCGCACCCTCGTCGAAGCCATGCTCGCCGGCGTGCCGGTGATCGCCACCGATGCCGGCGCTGCGCCGGACATCCTCGAACATGGCCGGGCCGGCCTGCTCGTGCCGCCTGGAGATGCGCGTGCGCTGTCCGAGGCTTTGGACGCGGTGCTGGCTCAACCCGAGATCCTCGCGCCACAGCTCGACTACGCGTCGCGCCGCGCGCGCACCCATTACAGTCTTGCCCGCATGCTGGACTCGATCGGGCTTCTGATCCGCAACGTCGGTGCGGGAGCGGCGGTGTGAGCACGATCGTCACACCTGCCCCGTCCTCCGAGCGGCGTATGGTCGATCTCGTCGCGGACTACGATCCGCTCGGCCCGCTGTTCGCCATTCTCGCGCCGGTGCTGTCGTGGCCGAAACTGCTCGAGGACGGACAAGTCCCTGCGCGATGGAAAGGGCCGCCGGCCGTGTCGGAGGACGCCGCATGAGCGCCTCCGGTCCTTCGCTCAAGCGCTTCAGTGCGCTGCTGATCAGCGGTGCGCTGGCGAGCAAGATGCTCGGCTTCGGCCGCGAGGTGCTGATGGCGCATGTGCTGGGCGCCTCGCTCATCGCCGACGGCTTCCGGGCCGCGATGGCGGCCGTGCTCATCCCGCTTGCGTTCCTGCAGAACGAGAGCGTGCCGGCGATCATGATCCCGATGCATCGCGAGGCGCTGCAGCGGCCGGATGCCGCGCGCAGCCTCGGTGCGCTGACGATCGTCATTGCCACCGTGTCAAGCGCGGTGACCGCGATCATCCTGCTGCTGGGTGAGCTCTGGGTGAACGCCGTCGTCGGCGGCTTCTCGGCGGAGGGGCGTGAGCTCACTTTGCATTTCGTGCGCATGATGGCGTTCGGCATGCCGGCGTCCGCGGTCCTCAACGTGCTGGCGGCCGGCGAGATCGCGCTCGGGCGCACGCGGCTGACCAATGTCCGCGCCAGCCTGCTCAACGTCGCAGTGATCGGCGGAATCGGCCTGCTTGTGCTGACCGGCGACGCCTACATGCTCGCCTGCGCCTTCACCGTTGCTTTCAATGGCCTCGCCGCCTGGGGTCTGGTCTCGCTGTGGCGCGAGGGCGCGCTGAGCGTCTCCGGCCTGACCGCCGGCATGGTGATCGACAAGGGTGTCGAATTCTTCCGCCGGCTGCGCGTCCTGCTTGCGTTGCCGCTGGCCGAGCAGGGCAATGTCTGGATCGAGCGCTTCACGGCGTCGCGGCTGACGACGGGCGCCGTCGCCTCGCTGGACTACGCGCGCTCGCTGACCGAGAGCGCGCTGCTGCTGATCAGCCAGCCGCTCGGCATGGCGGTGCTGTCGCAGCATGCCCCGCACGATCCGCGCGCGCAGACCGAGGCGCTGCTGCGGCCGCTGCTCGCACTGATCTTGCCGGCCTCGGCGTTCCTGCTGGTCTTCTCGACCGACATCGTCCGCCTGATCTATTTCCGCGGCGCGTTCGGCGACGAGGCCCTGCTGCTGACCTCGCATGCGCTCAAGGGCATCGCCTGCGGCGTCTGGGCTGCGACCCTCGGCTGGATCCTGATCCGCCTGCTCAACGGCGCGGGGCGCAACGGCGTCGCCGCGCTGATCATCGTCTCTGCCTATCTCGCCAACATGGGTTTCAACCTGCTGATGCCGCTGTTCGATCCGTCGCCGGCGGCCGGCATGCAGTTGCTCGGAGTTGGCGAAGCGATCCGCAGCCTCGTGCTGCTGTCGGGCGTGGTGTTCGTGCTCGGCGATGCGCGAAAGCTCCTGCTCGTGATCGGCTTGGCCCTGCTGCCGACCGCACTGATGGCCGTGCTCGGCCTGATGATTCAGACCTCCGTGCCGGGCCTGCTGCCGCGCCTGTTCGCCGGCGGATTGGCCTATCTGCTCTGCCTGGCCTTCGCGATCGGCATCCTGCTGCCGGCCGTGGTGGGCACGGCGCTCCGCCATGTTCGTCGTACGTTCAAGATGAAGGGAGAGCTGAGTTGACCCTGTTGGCCCTCGCTGCCGCCAAGGCCATGATGGCATCCGGTGCCTTCGTCCTTCCGCTCGCCAAGGCCGCCGATCGTGTGCTCGGCCCGCGCGGCTGTTGTTTGACGTTCCATCGCACCGCGCCGGCAGAGCAGTGGGAGCGTCTGCCCAATCGCGACTTCTACGTCGATGCCGACTTTCTCGATCGTTTCCTCGGCTATGTCCTCGACCAGGGTTGGGATGTCGTGACGATCAGCGAGGCGCTGCGCCGGCCGGCAAGCGCCGAGCCGCCCGGCCGCTACGTCAACTTCTCGATCGATGATTGCTACCGCGATACGTGCGAGCTGCTGGTGCCGGTGTTCCGCAGGCACAAGGTGCCGGTGACGCTGTTCGTGACGACCGGCATTCCCGACGGCACTTTGCCGCTGTGGGCCGCTGGCTTGGAGGATGCGCTGCTGCACAGGGACCACGTCACGGTCGACGATGAGCGGATCGCGCTGTCGAGCGCCGAGCAGCGCCGCGCGGTGTTTGCGCAGGTCGCCTCGCGCTGGGATGGCCCGCAGGCCGCGGATCGTTACGCCGCGTTCTGTGCCGCCAACGCCATCGACAGCGATGCAATGCATTGGAAACATGCGATCTCCTGGGACATGCTGGAAGCGCTGGCGGGGGATCCCCTCATCGAGATCGGAGCCCACACCGTCTCGCATGCGCGCATCTCGTCGCTGCCTCCGGAAGCCGCCCTGCGCGAGCTGGCCGGCGCGCGGCTGCGATTGAACGAGCGGCTCGGCATCGACGTCCGGCACTTCGCGTTTCCTTACGGGCGCGCCGCCGATTGCGGGCCGCGGGACTTTGCGCTGGCGCGGCAGGCCGGATTCGCCAGTGCTGCGACCACGCGCAAGGGCCTTGTCAAAGCCGGGCAGGATGCGTTTTCGATTCCGCGCAACACCATGAACGGCGCGCATCGCACGCTGGCGGCGATGGAGCTGCATCTCACCGGCTTCAGCGGGACTGCAGCGAAGGTGATGGGCCGTGTCTAGCAGGGGCCGCTTGCGGATCGTCTCGATTGCGCATCCTGCCACCAGCAGCGAGGCCGGCCGGCTGCGCTACCGCCATCTCGCCTCCCGGCCCGACGTCGATCTGCATCTTGTGATGCCCGAAGTGTGGAAGGAATTCGGCCGCACCATTACCGCGCCTCACTCCAACGAAGGGTTTCCCGTCCATCGGCTTCCGATCCGGCTGCCGAACGCCGGGCCGATGAAATGGTACCTGCACTTCTATCCGGCGCTGCGCCGCCTGCTGCGCGAGCTCGATCCCGACGTGATTCACCTTTGGGAAGAGCCCTGGAGCATCGTCGCGCTGCAGGCGCAGATGCTGCGCGGCCGTGCGGCGGTCGTGCTCGAGGTCGACCAGAACATCCTGAAACGGCTGCCGCCACCATTCGAGGCGATCCGCAAATTCGTCCTCGGCCACACCGCTCACATCCTGTCGCGCAGTCCCGACGCGACTGAGGTCGTGAGGGCGCGTGGCTACACGGGTCCGGTGACCCCGATCGGCTATGGTGTCGATCTCGCGACCTTCATGCCGGCGGATGATCCGTCGAATGCGACGACCGGCTCGCCGCTGCGGCTCGGCTATGTCGGCCGGCTGGTGGTCGAGAAGGGTCTCGACGATGCGCTCGATGCGCTCGCACGGAGCAAGTCGGCGGCCACGCTGAGCATCATGGGTGAAGGTCCGCACGAGCCGCATCTGCGCCGGCGCGTGGCCGAACTCGGCTTGAGCGGGCGCGTCACGATCCAGGGCTGGGCTTCACCCGCCGCGGTCGCGGCCTTCCTGCGCGGCCTGGACGCATTGCTGCTGCTGACGCGAACCACGGACGCGGTGCGCGAGCAGTTCGGCCGGGTGATCATCGAGGCCCAGGCCTGCGCCATTCCGGTGATCGGATCAACCTGCGGAGCGATTCCGGATGTCGTCGGCGACGGCGGCTGGATCGTGCCGGAGCAGGATCCCGGCAGCCTGTGTCGGCTCATCGATGAGCTCAGCGGCCAGTGGGCGGAGCTCGCCGTTCGCAGTGAGGCGGCCCGCGCAAACGTGCTCCGGCGCTTCACCTATGATGCGGTCGCGGCGGCGATTGAAACGGCATGCCGTGCGGCCCATCAGTCGAGAACCGCATCCCGCCTCGCCCGCCCACAGCGGCTGCAGACGAATTAGCTAGGCCTTCAGCGGCAGTGCAATCACTGCGCGGCCAGGCTGTCGCTTGGCGGCATCGATCTGCTTGAGCAGCTCGATGTATTGCAGCCCGATCTGGTCCCAGCCATAGGTCTGCGCGGTCGCATGGGCGCCGTCCTGCAGCCGGCGCATCAGTGCGGGATCGGCGAAGACCGCCGCGAGCTTGGCGGCGATGTCGTCGGCGTCGGCCGCGATGCGGAAGCCGTTGACGCCGTCGTGCAGATAATCCTCGATTCCGCCGACCGGCGTTGCGAACACCGGCACTGCGCAGGCCATGGCCTCCATGCAGACCAGCGAGAACGTCTCATAGCTCGTAGGTAGCACGAAGGCATCGGCCGCCGAGTACAGCGCCGGCATGTCCGAGCGTGGGCCGGCGAAGATCAGTCGTTGCTGGGCGTTGCGCGTCAGTCTGCGGTAGGGCGCGGGATTGTCCGAGCCGACGACCAGCAGCCAGACGTCGTTGCCGAGCCGATCGAGCGCGCCGATCGCATGCGCCAGTCCCTTGCGGTTGAATTCGTGGCCGGCGAACAGCAGCAGGCGCGCATGATCCGGGATGCCGAACTCACGCCGGATCGCCTGGCCGCTGGTGGTATCGCGGTTGAATCGCGCGAGATCGATGCCGTTGGAGATGACGTGGATGCGGGCGGCCGGCACGCGGAAGAAGCGCTGCAGCTCCGCGGTGACGCGGGAGGACACCGCCACGAACGCCTGATACCGCAGGCCTCCGATCATGAATCGGTCGCGCAGCGCGACCCACAGATGCATCGGGTTGAGCATCCAGCGCCAGCTGCCGGCGGCGCGCTTCTCGGCCAGGCTCTGCGCATTGACCGCATGCACGATCAGCACGTCGCCCTTGAGACTATCGCCGTGGCTGACGACGACGGCATCGGGGTGCCGCGCCAGCGCCCGTGTCGCGGCGAGCGTGAACAGCGGCACGACCACGGCGCGGCCGATGTGCCGAAACAGTCCGCGAGTCGGAATCCGCGCCAGCCATGGCGCAACGCGCTCGACCCTTATCGTGTGTTCGAGATTGTCCGCGACGGTGCTCGCGAGCACGACGTTCGATAAACCATTCCGGCCGAAAACGCGCGCCAGCTCGATAGCAACGGTTTCCACGCCGCCCGCATTGCTTATCTCTTGAACGATCTGGACAATCTCAAACGTCATAACGGAAATCTAAGGGATCAGACATTGCGACTTCGTTCCAATCTGCTGGTCATTAGCACAGCCCTGTTAACGTTTGTCACGTCGCCATGGCCGAGCGCCGTTCGCGCCGGCGAAACGAACGCCTCGGCGTTGCGGATCGACGAGCGCATCGGCGGCGGCAATCTGGTCACGCATCTGGCCGGCAAGAGCACGCAGATCTATCAGGCGCTGCACGGTGTCGGTGCCAGGATGGGCCGAATGGATTCCTACGGCTGGCGGACGTTAGCGCGGGTGCCCACGCCGCACGACTTCGATGCCGCCATGCTGGAGGCGCACAAGAACGGTATCATGCCGCTGATCCTGCTGGAGTACGAAGGCAGCTATCAGAGGTTGGATCCGCCGCAGCCGATCGGATCCTATCAGGACTGGTTCGCCGCCGGGCAGGCGATGGCGAGACGTTTCCGTCCCGGTGGCGATTGGGGCCGCGAGAACGGCATTCCCGATTGGGGCGCAACCGTCTTCACCGCGATCAACGAGCCCGACGTGCAGGCCACGATCCCGCGCCAGGACTATCACGACGCGCTGGCTGGGCTTGCGGACGGTGTTCACAGCGTCGACCCCAAGCTGCGGGTCGTTCCCGGCGGCTTTGCCACCTGCAACTCGCATGGCGATGCGACGTTGCGCGGCTACGGTCCGGCGATCGCCGATCTGCTCGAGGACGGCCGTCTCGACGGCATCGACCTGCATACCTACTACAATGATAAATGGTATCCGATGACCCGCGGCCGCGAGTTCTCGGTGCAGACCTGCTTCGACCGCATCAAGCAGGCGATGGGGCTGAGCCGCGACATCAACTTCTACGCAACCGAGTTCAACGTCGCGCGGGCCGGCGCATGGGATAGCGAGCCGGACGCGGCGAGACTGTTTCTCAATGCGATCTGGGACCAGCTTGCGGTGGTCGGCAAGGATGGCAGCTCGCCAGTGTCCATGCTGGCGTTTCCTTGGAATCTCGGCGACACGCCCGATGTCGACGGTCTGGCCTATGCAATGGCGGCGGGCAAGGATCCCTGGACCCCGGAGGCGCGCAGCCTCGTGGTGAAGACGGTGTTGCAGCTCGCCGGTCACATGAGGATCGTGTCCATCGACCGGCGGCTGGCGCTGTACACGCTGCGCGGATCGGATGCCGATTTGATCGTGTGGCAGAACATTGCCGGCTGGACCGACCGGCCGGGCCGCGCGGTCGAGCTCGAGCTGCCCGCATGGACGCGCAGCCTCGAGGTCTGGGGCTGGGACGGGCTGCGGCGCCGCATCGAGGCGAAGCCCGGCCGCTTCTTCGTCGACGGCTTCAATGCCGATGAAACCTACATGTTTCGCGTGCCGCGGCCGTGAGTGATGACGCCAGTCGCGAGGGTCACCGTGAGGGGGGCGAGTGACAACACCTCGATGTGGTTCGCGAATCCCGTTAACTGAAAAGTAAGGTCAGCGCGACGTGGTTCACTGCCACCTGACCTTTTTACGATAATTGCAGCCGTGACAATCCCGCCGCGCGACGGGTGACGCGCTGGACCTCTCTCGGGTGATGCTGGAATGCAGCCGATCAAAAAGGCCGAGATTGCGAACGACAAGCCGGTGCCGGCGCAGGCCGTGACCGGGGTTCGCATCCGAGAGGTCCGCACGGCGGATCTGCCGGCGGTCGCTGCGCTGCTGACGCGCGGATTCGCCTTCCGCAGCGAGGCCTATTGGCTGCGCGGACTCGAACGTCACGCGGCGCGCCCGCGGCCGGCCGGCTTTCCGGCATTCGGCTATTGTCTCGACCATGGCGGCGTTCCCGTCGGCGTGATCCTGCTGCTGTTCTCCGAGCTCCACAGCGGCGGTAAGCCGATCGTCAGGGCCAATGTCTCGAGCTGGTATGTCGAGCCGGCGTTCCGTGCCTTCAGCTCGATGCTGGTGCGCGCGGCGACCCGCGACAAGACGGTGACCTATTTCAACATCACGCCGGCTCCGCACACTTGGCCACAAGTCGAGGCCCAGGGCTTTTCGGTCTACTGCAAGGGACAGGTCTACGCCGCGCTGGCCCTGTCGCGATCGCGCTCGGATGTCCGTATCGAAGAATTCTCCGAGGGCGATGTGCATGGGCTCTCTCCCGACGCGGCCGATCTGTTGCGGCAGCATGCGCAATGGGGGTGTCTCAGTCTCGTCGCGCGCGAGGCCGATGCGGCGTATCCGTTCGTGTTTCAGAAGCACCGGGTGATGAACGCGCTGCCGGTGTATCGCCTGCTGTATTGCCGGGATGTCGCCGACCTCGTGCGGCTGGCCGGCAACATCGGCCGGTTCCTGCTGCGGCGGGGCGGCCTGCTGGTGCGGCTCGATGCGAACGAGCCCGTTGCCGGGCTGGCCGGCTGGTACTCGGACAAGCGCGGACGCAAATATGCCAAAGGTCCGCATCCGCCGTGTCTCGGCGATCTCGCCTTTACCGAGGCCGCGCTGTTCGACGGCTGAGAGGTGGCAATCGATTGGGTTGCATGGTCCCGCTGCGGCGGCCGGGATACTGGCTCACGCGGTCTATCGGACCGATGTGACGGCACGCACAGTCTGGGCTTCCGGCCTGCGCCATCCTCCTGGCAAGGGAGGTGGTCATCCATGTCTTACGTTTTCGAACTCGCGCTGGCGGCGATGCTGCTGTTCTTCCTGTTCCTGCCGATCACCGATCGCAGGACGGTCATGATGAAGCTCTGCATGATCATGGCAGTCGCCATCCTGTTCACGGTTACGCTTGCCGTCCCGCATGGCGTTGCACCCTCCGCCCAGGTTCTGCGGCTGACGGCGAACTGATGTGGCGCGGGTGAGCTCGGGCCTTGCCGCTCCAGCATGAAGTTTGGACGGGGCAATCCGGACGGTACGGCTCGCAGACCGAACGGCCGGCGGTTGGCAGTCCGCCCCTCATCGTGTAGCACCGGCTGAACGTCACGCCACGCTCAGGGGATCCGGATGCCTGCTCTTGCCCATGCGCTGCTTGCCGCCCTGAAGGACCACGGCGCCCGCGAGATCTTTGGCATTCCCGGCGACTTCGTGCTGCCGCTGTTCAAGGTCATCGAGGAGAGCAACATCCTGCCGAGCGTCACGCTGAGCCATGAGCCGGCGGTCGGCTTCGCCGCGGATGCGGCCGCACGCTATCATGGCGGCCTCGGCGTCGCCGTCGTCACCTATGGCGCCGGCGCCTTCAACGTCGTGAACGCGGTCGCCGGCGCCTATGCCGAACGCTCGCCGGTCGTGGTGATCGCGGGCGCGCCCGGCGCGCGTGAGCGCGTCTCCGGTTTTCTGCTGCACCACCAGGCCCGCACCGTCGACACGCAGCTCGCGGTGTTCAAGGAGATCACCTGCGATCAGGCGGTGCTGAGCGATCCGGCCACGGCGCCGGCCCAGATTGCGCGCGTGCTGCGCAGCGCGAAGGAGATGTCGCTGCCGGTCTATCTCGAATTTCCGCGCGACATGGTCGATGCCGAGGTCGAGCCGGTGGTGCCGCTGCCGCCGCGGCGGGCCAGCCGCGAGGCGCTCGACGAATGCGTCGAGGAGATCCTCGCCCGCATCGCGCAGGCGGAGCGTCCCGTGATCGTCGTCGACGTCGAAATCCGGCGCTACGGCGTCGAGGACAGGATCGCGGCGCTCGCGCGCAAGCTGGGCCTGCCGCTGGTGACGACCTTCATGGGCCGCGGCCTGCTCGACAGGGCCGACGATGTCGTCGCCGGCACCTATCTTGGCGCCGCGGGCAACCCGGCGATCACGGAACTGGTCGAGAATGCCGATCTCGTGCTGATGCTGGGCGTCATCCTGTCGGATACCAATTTCGCGCTGTCGAACCGGGCGCCGGACCCGCGCCGCATGATCCTGGCCGCCAGCCGAGAGGTCCAGATCGGCCATCACGCCTATCGCGACATGCCGCTCGGCGATCTGATCGATGCGCTGGACGAGCGCGCGGCACCGCGGGCCGCAGCTCCCGGCCTGCCGCGGCAGCGCTCGGTCTATCCGCGCGGCCTCGCTGCCGATGGTGCGCCGATTGCGCCTTCGGACATCGCGACCGCGGTCAACGACATGTTCGATCGCCATGGCCGGATGCCGATGACCTCCGATATCGGCGATTGCCTGTTCACCGCGATGGAGATCGACAATACCGCGCTGGCCGCGCCGGGCTACTACGCCGGGATGGGCTTCGGCGTGCCGGCCGGCATCGGCGTGGCCGCGACCGGCCTTCGTCCGCTGATCCTGGTCGGCGACGGCGCATTCCAGATGACCGGATGGGAGCTCGGCAACTGTCGCCGCTACGGCCTCGATCCGATCGTCGTGCTGTTCAACAATTGCAGTTGGGAAATGCTGCGCGTGTTCCAGCCGGAGTCGCGGTTCAACGATCTCGATGACTGGCACTATGCCGACATCGCCAATTCCATCGGCGGCACCGGCGAGCGCGTCGCCACCCGGAGCGAGCTCGTCGCTGCGTTGGAGCGCGCGGTGCATCGGCGCGGACGCTTCTCGCTGATCGAAGTGATGCTGCCGCGCGGCAAGACCTCGGACACGCTGGCGCGCTTCGTGGCAGGATTCAAGTCGGCGCGCGAGCGCATGGCTCAGGGCTAGGATGGCCGGAAGGGCGCTCTGAACGCGCGGCCGTCAACCGGTTGCCGACCGCAGCACCGTCTTGATCGCGTCACGGCCCTTCCAGGCGAAATAGGTGAGGCGGCCGCCGAACGAGCGATGGCTGCGCAGCCGGTTGGAGCCGAGCACGTGCCCAACTTCTGCGGGGAAGCGCTTGACCTCGGCCTGCACCATTCTGTCGGTATTGGCCATGATGGCGTTCAGGCGCGTGCCCCACTCGGACTCGTCGATGCGATCGATGCGGACCTGGATCGCATACTCGATGTCATAGATGCTGGTTAGGATTTCCTTGGCGGTCACGACGCGGTTGTTCTTCAACGCGACACGAAGCGCGAGCCGCTTGTCCTCGAGCTGATCGAGCACCATCGGCACGGTCATGGCGTAGGGCGCCGCGATGACATCCGCGACGTTCTTCGAGCGCGCCGCCTTGGTCGCCAGCCGCAACACCTGCCAGGGCTCCTTCAGACGCTTGGCGACCAGCGTCAACGCAAAGGGCACGGCTTCCGGCTGCCTCTTGCGCAGCGCATCGAGCAGCAGCACCATCTTCTTCACCTGCGGATCGTCGAACTCAACGATCCGGTCCGGCAGCGAATCGGCGAACTTAGCGAGTTCCTCGCGGGCGCGCAGCGCCTTCAACAGCTTGACGACGTCGTCGAACACCGACGGCGAGGCCGTATAGGCCTTCAGCTTGCTGCGGACCTGCTCGATGCCCTCGGCGCGCGCCAACGTGCCTTCCAGCGACTTCGTCACCTTGGTCTGGAACGCGCTCGCGACCTGGCGGATCTCGCGCTGCTTGTCCCCGGCGATCAGGTCCTTCATCTGCGCGTTGTAGTCTCGCGCCATGGTCGGCAGCAGATCGCGCGAGATCCATTCCCAGATCGGCGTGAGGGAGCCGCGGGCAATGCGGCCCTCATTGGCATGCTCCGGCGAACCGTCGATGAGAAGCTGCTCGACGGGCATGAAGAAGTAGCGCGACGGATTGATGGTGCGGTGGCCGCCGGCGCCATTGTTGTTGCGGATCTCGGCGCGCAGCCGGGCCTGGAGGTCGGCGGATCCCGGCATGTCGACGCCGCTCAGCTCCAGCCGTTCGAGCTCGCTGAGCAGGCAGCTTCGTGTCAGCGGTGACAACCGCTGCAGGAATTCCCAGATCCGGTCGACCGGTCCCATTGGCGTCAGGCTGTCAGCTATATGTCAAGGTCGCTCGTCTCCACGGACGAGCACGGAGCTCATCGAAGCACGAAACAGTTGGTGCGAAATTAATGTCAGTAAACAATCGTAGCATTGCACGACATCGTGGACAGGCGTCGCGGCACGCGCCGGGGACGGGTCTCCCGAAGCACGGCATCACGCCCGGCTTAACCATTTCAGATTGTAACTTTTGGGAAAATTAGCGGCGGTTGCGCGAGTTGCCGGGAAAAATCCCGTATTGCTACGGACGGTATAATTAACCATGTTAAAGTTGCCGCCGCGTCAGAATGAGGCATGGCACAGCTGAACAACAGCCTTTCCGACGCTCACGCCGCACCTGCTCCGGGCGGCCAAGGAGTTAACGACCCGGACCTCCTGGCGACCCGTTCCGGCACATCTGCGCCGCTCGCGATGGGACGTCACGACGACCAGGGCACGCTTGCTTTGGCGCGTCAGCTGAACGGTTCGCTCACCGCCCTGATGCTCTACATGGAGGAAATCAAGCAGCGCAGCGACGAGATCGCCAGGACGCCCGGCGAGCGCCGGCATGTCCAGGTGGTCGTCGACAACGCGTTGCTGCAGACCGAGCGGATCTGCGCCCTGGTCAACCAGATGTCCGGCGCGCACGGGCAGTTAAGACCGCTGTCGCGGATGGTGCCGGCTCACGAGCAGGGCACGGCGCCCGCGCGACCACCCGGCCGGGCCAGCAAGTCGCTGACCCCGCGCGAACACGAGGTCCTCAAGCTGATCAGTGAGGGGCATTCGAACAAGGAGGGCGCCTTGCGCATGGGCATCAGCCCCCGCACCTTCGAGAGCCATCGCGCCGAGGCCATGCGCAAGGTTGGCGCGCGCAACACAGCCGAACTCGTTCGCGCAGCACTTCTCAACCAGATCGGATGACGGCGGACGAGCGCGAATGCCGCGCTCGCGCTTTCGACCCCCGCGGTGCCCCGCGCTGCAGGCAATGAAGATCGGCGTCCGACCGGCTCGGTCGAACGCGCTGAGCGGGACGCGGACGTCCGTGCTGTCAGAAATAATCCTCGGCGAAGGGGCGAACCCGGGAGGTCGGGCGCAGCGGCGCCTGCGCCTTGGGCGGTGCCGGCACGATCGTAATGGTCCAGCGCGGCGGTACGCTCGCTTCGTTCTCCATGACTGAACGGACGTGGCCGGTGATCGTCGATCCGCCGGATTTCACGGTCGCGGTCCGGCCGTTGAACTGCGCAATTCGGAAACGCCTGACTTCCTTCTGGTCGGCGGTTTCAAAAGTAAACATGGGACACATCTCCTATGTGACCCCGAGTCTCGCAGCTCATGATTAGTTGATTGTGAAAATCGTGAGCCGTAGAAGTACGGCGTCAACTTATTGTAAGGGAATATGAAGATCAGGTTCAGCGAATCCGCGTCGTGAAGGTCCCGTTTGCCATCTCGGTCGTCCGAGCCCGTCGCGGCGGTGCGGCGTGCGAGACGCCGCGCAGATCGGATTGCGCCATGGAGGCCTGCGGCCTCCCCCGCTTCAATATTGCAGCTCCTGGGCGCGGGCGGCGGCGTAGGCGGCCTCGATGTTGTCGAGCAGCTCGGCATACTCCTTGGCGGACAGGCGTGGCGCGCTCTTCTCCAGCGCGAGCGCGTAGGTCGCAAGCCGGCGGTACCCGAAGGTTCCGGCTGCGCTCTTCAGCGAATGCGCCTCGCGGCCGATCTTGATGCGCTCGCCGTCGAGCGTCAGCTGGCGGAGCTGCTTCAGCCGCGCATCCGTCTCGCTGAAGAACACGTCGCGGATCTCCTGCGCGGCCTCGTCTCCGATCTCGCCGACCAGCTCGGCATAGGCTTCGCGGTCGAGCGCGGCTTCGGGAGCAATTTCGGTGTCGGCGGCAATGTCGGCGGCCCTGGCATCCGGCTGGGCCGGCACCAGCGGGGCGTCTGACGCCACGGTGTCCAGCACCGGCACGGGCAGGGGCAGCACGCGCAGGATGGCTTCCACGAGCGCTTTCTTGCGGGCCGGCTTGACGACGAAGTCGTTCATCCCGGCTTCCCGGCAGGCCCGAATATCCTCCATGAAGGCGTTCGCCGTGAAGGCGATGATCGGCACGTTGGAACGGCGCTCGCCTCGCGCGCGAATGGTCCGGGTTGCCTGGAAGCCGTCCATCTCCGGCATGCGGACGTCCATCAGGATCAGGTCGTAGTTGAAGCGGCTGGCGGCGGTGACGGCCTCGGCGCCGTCGCAGGCCGTGTCGGTCTGGATGTCGAAATCCTTGAGCATCTTGGTCGCGACCAGGCGATTGGTCGGATTGTCGTCGACCACGAGGACGCGCAGCGGCCGGCCGAACGCCGCGATCCGGTTCTGCAGCGAGGTGTAGATGCCGTCGTCGTTCTGCTCTGGCACCGCGATGGTCTCGGCAATCGGCAGCGTCAGGCGGAACGAGAAGGTGGATCCGCTGCCCAGCGTCGAGGTGACCTTGATGTCACCCCCCATCTGCTCGATCAGGCGCTTGCAGATCGCCAGCCCGAGTCCGGAGCCGCCGAACCGGCGGCTGATCGAATTGTCGGCCTGGACGAAGTTCGCGAACAGCGAGCCGATCTTGTCGGCGGCAATGCCGATGCCGGTGTCGGTCACCGTCCATTCCACCGTCGCCTTCTCGTCATCCTTCTCGATGCCGCGCGTCGTGACGACCACTTCGCCTGACGAGGTGAACTTGACCGCGTTGGACACCAGGTTGAGCAGGATCTGGCGAATGCGGCCGGCGTCGCCGACCAGCGCCGGCGGCACGGCCGGGTCGTTGACGCTCCTCAGCTTCAGGTCCTTGGCGGAAGCCCGCGGACCGATGATGCTCAGCGTGTTGTGGACCAGGGCCTCGGCGGAGAACGCGATGTCCTCGAGCGAGAGCTGGCCGGATTCGAGCTTGGAGAAGTCGAGAATGTCGTTGAGGATCTCGAGCAGATTGTCGCCGGCATTGTGGATCGCCACCACCGAGCGGCGCTGCTCGGGATCGAGATTGGTCTCCAGCAGCGTCGTGGCGAGGCCGAGCACCGCGTTCATCGGCGTGCGGATCTCGTGGCTCATCATCGCGACGAAAGTGGACTTCGCCGCGTTCGCGGCCTCGGCGGCCTCGATCAGGTGCTCGTGGCGTTCCCACCAGCGTGAGATCAGGACGGCGGCCGCGAACACGGCCATCGCGCTCACCAGGGACACGATGACCAGAAGCGTCGCCATGTCGCGCCAGGCCTTCAGGACGTCGTGCTCGAACACCGACACCACGATCATCGCGGGATAGTTCGGCAGCATCTTTGCCGCCCGCCGGCGCATCTCGCCGGTTCGTGCGGAGGGTTCGCGCAGCACGCCGCCGGCCGACAGTGCGCGCTGACCGAAGCCGGAGGTCGGCTTGCCGATCTCGCTCGTGGGCGGAAAATGCGCGAGCAGCGTACCGTCCTCGCGGATCAGCGACACCGCGGCATCGAGACCCTGCGCGGTGGAGCCGAAGAAGTTCTCCAGATAGGGCACGGACATGGCGCCGAGCATCATGCCCATGAACTCGCCATTGGAATCGTCGAGCCGGCGGGCAAAATAGATGTTCCAGGTGCCGTCGCCGCGATTCTGAACCGGCGTGCTGAGGAAGGTCCGCAGTGCAGGGTCGGCCTTCAGCGCCTTGAAATAGTCGCGGTCGGCGATGTTGACGTCCGGGATCGGCCAGTAGCGCGAGAAGTTCAGGAGCCCGCCTTGTGCGTCGATCAGCGTCACCGCATCGATCTGCGGCAGTCCCGCGATTTTCTCCTTGAGCAGGAGGTGGGTCTGATGGTCTGACGCGACCTTGCGAAACGCTGCAGCGTCGATGGCGCCGCCGCGCACTAGGTAGTCGCGCACGCTGGTGAGCACGAGGTCGACCGATTTCACCGAGCGGTCGGCGTTCTCTGCAAGCGTGAGGCTATGGCGGCTGAGATCTTCCTCGGCGTGCTGAAGCGCGTTCTCGCGCAGGTTGGTGAGGAAGAACAGGTTGCTGCCGGCAATGACGCAGATGAGGATCAGCGCGATCGCTGCAGGCGCTCCCAGAAAGCGCTTCTTGTTGCTCATCGCCTGCTACCAGCCCGCCGCTCTGACCAGCCGCCGGCAATCGGTCTCCTGCGCGATCTGCTTCAGAGTCTGCCGGGGCCGCATCAGATCGATCGGCTTCGAGAAGGGAGGATCTATGTTCAGCTCGAGAACCTCGGTGCCGGGGCGGTTGTCCAGCGAGAGGTCCGGCATGACGCAGTCCAAGTTCCTCTTCTGCAGGACGATCGAGGCTGCGTCGACCGGGCTCACGTCCGTCGTGTTGAAGCCGGCCTGTGCTGCGATCTTTCGCAAGATGGACAGATGCACGGCGGCATCTTCGATCACGAGGAGGTCGTTGCGCATGAATTCCCTGTCCCTTTGCCACCCTGACGCGGTCATCGGCAAGCAGGATTATGTCTATCGGCCGGCTCTGACCCCCTCGTAAATTTTGGTTTCCGTACGACTACGGGGAGGGCACGGCGATGTATGCGTCCTGCAGTCGTCAACCACGCGGAGTTCGCCCGCCAAAGAGAAAGCGGCCGAACACCGGTCCGGCCGCCGCGCAGGACATTCCCAGGGAGCTCGGCTATTCGGCCGGGCCGAACACGGCTTCCATCTTGGTCTTGAGCGTCGCCGCATTGAACGGCTTGACGATGTAGTTGCTCACGCCGGCCTTCTTGGCGGCGATGACGTTTTCGGTCTTCGACTCGGCTGTGATCATGATGAACGGGGTCTTCGACAGCTCCGGGCTGGCCCGCACCTCCCGCAGCAGGTCGTAGCCGGTCATCGGTTCCATGTTCCAGTCGGAGATCACCAGACCGTACTTCTTCGCCTGCATCTTCGAGAGCGCGGCCGATCCGTCGCTGGCGTCGTCGACGTTCTCAAATCCGAGCTGCTTCAGCAGGTTGCGGATGATCCGGATCATAGTGGCGTAGTCATCGACCACCAGGATCGGCATCGACAGATCAAAGGCCATGTCATTACTCCGCGCGTTTGGTCAAAAGCCGAACACGGGCGAGGTATATCAGCACGAAGATTATTCGACGCCTCTTGGAACTCGCGCTCGTCAGCACGTCGACAATTATCAGCGCCCGTTGAACAGCGCGTTAATTCCAGCGGTGCCGACGATGGGGATCATGCCACGGGCCGTAGTTGTACGGAGGCAAGGGCGCTCGGCGAGGCAACGGCGCGCGACGAGCGAGGGCCGGACCGACGCCTGCTCACGGCACGCTGCGTGGCCGGACCAGATTCTCGTAGTGGGCCTTCACCGTACCGTAGCACTCGCACGCCGTCTTCTTCAGCCCGTCCAGATCGATGATCTCGATATGGCCGCGGCTATAGTGGATGAAGTCCGCCTGCTGCAGCGTGCTCGCCACCAGCGAGACGCTGTTGCGCCGGGCGCCGATCATCTGCGCCAGGGCCTCCTGGGTGATGTAGAGCTTGTTGCCGCCTGAAAGGTCATGCGTCTGCAGCAGGCAACGGGCGAGACGCGACTCGACGGTGTGGGCGGCGTTGCAACCGGCGGTCTGCTGGCTCTGCACGTAGATGGCGAGTGCGTGGCGCAACATCAGCGCGCGAAACGAGGGGCTCTGTTCGGCGGCCGCCCGTACCTTGTCGATGTCGACGACCGATGCTGCACCGGGAACGAGGACCGCCGCGCTGTTCAGCACCACCGGATCGCCGCCCGCGAGCAGGGACATGCTTCCGAAGAGACTATCGCGACCGATCATCGCCACCTGAACGCGCTCTCCGCGCGCGAGGTTCACGACCAGCGAGATGACGCCGCGATGAGGAAAGTAGATGCGCGAAAGCTTTTCGCCGACCTCGGCGAGAATGGAGTCTTGCACCAGATCCACGGTCCGCAGATAGGGTCGGATCAGCTCGAAGTCATCGTCGGTCAGTGACGACAGGAAGCCGTTCGGAGAACGCAAGCTGGGGTCCAAAGCCATCTCCTGCATTGCAGTAACGGAGCCTCGCAGATCTCAATGCACTCATGGTTCCATAGAACTGCGTCCCATCCGCTGACAAGAAGAATCACGGGTAATATTCCCAGTAAAGGCCATTCGTTCCTGCTGTGCTCGTTGTCGTGCAGACGGGCGCGGATGCGCGGTTGCGCATTTGGCCATCAACATGTGTGCGATGTGCTGATCTGATAGCGCGCTGTTGTATACAGTCGGCACGCATCGGCCTCGCCTGGTGAAAGCAGCGTATCGCGCTTGCGGCGAGCCTCCTTCTTGCTCCGGCCGCCGCAGCTCCGGCGGGCACGAACACCACGTAGCATGCGGCCGCAATTGACAGCGGACATCTTGAAGCCAAAATCGCTAATAAGCGCGCTGATTCGTTGACGGATCTTTTTCTGTCGGATGCAACCCTCGTCGCGAGTGGAGGCATCGGCCGGTGTTTTGCGACTGGCGGTGACGAGGTTGTCGTCATTGCAGGAGCAGGAGTCCGCCTGATGCTGCATCCAGCTGGAGCGCGATCGATGGTCAGCGATGAGACTGAGCGCCAAGACGAAGCTGAACGTTGCAGCGGCGTCCGTTCGTTTGCGTCCCGATAGCCCCGCCGTCCTCCCCCCCCCAACAGGTAATGCAGGATTCATGGCCTCTTCCACCTACCAGCGGTCCAACCAGTCGTTGCCGAGCGCGGGCGTAGACATTCCGGCCGCAGCGACGCCGGACATCCACCCAGGAATGGCGATCGTCGGTCAGGTTGCCGGTGGCCTGCTGCACGACTTCAACAACATTCTCACCGTGATCACGGGGACCATCGACATTCTCGCCGAAGCGGTCGAGGACAAGCCCGAACTGGCGGCCGTCGCGCGTCTGATCGACGAGGCTGCGACTCGTGGCGCTCGATTGACCTCGCAGCTTCTGTCGTTCGCAAGAGGCCGGCCGCCGCTGCCATGTGCGGTGGAGTTGAACGAGCTCCTGATCGACGTCGCTCGTCTGCTTCGTCCGACATTGGGCACCGAGGTCGAGGTGACGACATCGGTGGGCGCGGACGTGCCGGCCGTCTTCGCCGATCCGGGACAACTGATGGCGGCACTGCTGTGTCTTGCGATCGGGGCCCGACATCGATTGGAGCATGGCGGCCGCATCGACATCGAGGCAAGGCGCATGCGTGCGGACGCCTCGGGTGCCGACGGCATTTCCTCCGACGTGCTGATCGTGTTGACGGCGTCAGTGAGCGCGGCGGATGCCTCTCCAGCCGATCCCGCCTTCTCGGAGATCCGCATGGTCGAGGATTTCGTCAGGCGTTCGAACGGACGTCTGGAGCTCAAGGAGCCGCGCGGCCGGACCGCCGGCGTCGAGATCGTCCTCCCGCGCGCCGACCGCGTCCCCTCGTAGTCGGCCGCTCTTCCGCAAGCTCATAGTTAGCGCTGCCTTAACGGTAGCACCGCGCATCGGTGCACGCCGACCGCGAGGCCGTGTCAGCGCGCCACTTTACCGCGAGTCCCTGCGGTCTGCGCGCATTTGATCGAACTGATTAGCGGCCAATTAGGATTAACGGCGGCGGCGGACGCCGCGCGCGGCCGTTCCGGGATCAATTTAACGAACGGGTAGGATTCCGCGGACCAGTCTGCGCCATCGCCGACAGAACGGTGCGGCGATGTTTACTCATGTTCATCCAGAAGGGAATGACAATGTCAGGTATCGTCCTCTCCGCGTCGGTTCGCCAGAACCTGCTCTCGCTCCAGTCGACGGCTCAGCTCCTCGCGACCACGCAGAACAACCTCTCCACGGGCAAGAAGGTCAACTCGGCGCTCGACAATCCGACCAACTTCTTCACCGCCCAGGGTCTCGACAACCGCGCTTCCGACATCTCCAATCTGCTCGACGGCATCGGCAACGGCGTGCAGGTGCTGCAGGCCGCCAACACCGGCATCACCTCGCTGCAGAAGCTCGTCGACAGCGCCAAGTCGATCGCCAACCAGGTTCTGCAGAGCGCGGTGGGTTACTCCACCAAGTCGAGCGTGACCTCGGCGGCTCTGACCGGCGCGACCGCCACCGACCTGCTCGGCTCCAGCTCGACGGCTGTGACCGGCTCGGTCGTGAACAACGACAATACCTCGAGCGCGGTGGCGATCACCGGCTCGACCAAGCTGTCGGGTACGGCAGGCACCGCGTCGAACAACCTCGCCACCGGCATCACCTCCGGTGAGACGCTGGTCGTCAACGGCACCACCTTCACCTTCGTCACCGGCACGTCCTCGTCCGGCACCAACATCGGCATCGGCGACAGCGTCAGCAACCTGCTGTCGGCGATCCAGACCCAGACCGGCGTCACCGCGTCGATCACCGCGGGTGCGATCACCTTGACGCCGCCGGCGGCGGGATTGACGCTCTCGGGCAGCACCGGCACCTTGGGCAAGCTCGGGCTGACTGCTGTCGGCGACGGCTTGTCAGGTCAGACCTTGACGGTCGGCGCCACAGGAGGTGGCACGGCGACCAGCATCACGTTCGGTCTAGGGACAGGACAGGTCAAGTCGCTGAACGATCTCAACGCCAAGCTCGCAGCCAACAACCTGCAGGCCACGGTCGACTCGTCTACCGGCAAGATCTCGATCACCACGACCAACGACGCGGCTTCGGCCACGATCGGCGCGATCGGTGGTACGTCGGCTGCGGCCAGCCAGGCCTTCAATGGTCTGACGGCGGCGGCTCCGGTGGCGGATGCGACCGCGCAGACGCAGCGCGCAAGCCTGGTCTCCCAGTACAACAACGTGCTGGCGCAGATCAACACGACCGCTGCTGACGCTTCGTTCAACGGCATCAACCTGCTGAACGGCGACACGCTGAAGCTGACCTTCAACGAAACCGGCAAGTCGACGCTGTCGATCACTGGTGTCACGTTCAACTCGGCGGGCCTCGGCCTCTCGACGTTGACCTCGGGCACCGACTTCCTCGACAACAGCTCGGCGAACAAGGTCATCGGCGTGCTCACCACCGCGAGCTCCACGCTGCGCAACGAGGCCTCGACGCTGGGTTCGAACCTCTCGGTCGTGCAGGTTCGTCAGGACTTCAACAAGAACCTGATCAACGTGCTGCAGACCGGCTCGTCGAACCTGACGCTGGCCGACACCAACGAGGAAGCGGCCAACAGCCAGGCGCTGTCGACCCGCCAGTCGATCGCGGTGTCCGCGCTGTCGCTCGCCAACCAGTCGCAGGCGAGCGTGCTGCAACTCCTGCGCTAAGGCGCGGGCGGCACCCACGAACATCGGAGGCGGCGGGGCTTGCCCCGCCGTCTTCGGCTCTAGAATATTCGAAGATTGACGTCGCTCGGCTTCGGCGTCTGCGGCGCCGGATCAGCCGGACAGCGAGCACGAGAGCAACGTCGTGTCGACGCGAATGCAGCCTGCCGACGACGCCGCTCCCGAGAGGAGACTCCCGAGAGGAGCCTTCTGAGAGGAGAGTTGGGCCATGCCCCTGCGGGTCGAGCTGAAGCCTTTCGAGCGCATCGTGATCGGCGACAGCGTCATCGTGAATTCGAACACGCGCGCCCGCTTCATCGTCGAAGGCGACGCGCCTATCCTCCGCGAACGTGACACCGTCACCGCCGAGACCGCCGATACGCCGGCCAAGCGCCTCTATCTCTGCGTCCAGACAATGTATCTGAAGAACGACGCGATCCGCTATCGCGCGTCCTATCTCGCCTGCATGAACGAGTTGCGCAGGGCGATTCCGGAAGCCGCCGGCCAAGCCGAGACGGTGGATCGCCATGTCACGGAAGGAGCGCTGTACAAGGCGCTGAAGGAGATCAGGGCGCTGATCGAGCGAGAGGATCGCGCAGTCGCGCCGGCCGAAGCGATGCCTTGACATTCCGGCCGCCGAAGGGGCCGGGCTCGCCGCAGCCTGAGAGGTTGATGCTACGTCCGTATTAGCACGGACAATAAAATTAACGGGACGGATAAAAGCCCCACCTAACGATGGCACGGACAGAAAGTCTGTTCAGCCCAGTCAGCGAGGGCCGGGTATCGATCCGCGCGGCTGGTGAAGGCTGGGACCGACCGTTGCTCTGACAGGGATCAGCGGTCGCCCCGTGACCGCGGCGCCAATTCTTGGAAGGCCAGTTTCATGGATGACCTGTTGCGTGAGTTTCTGACGGAGACCAGCGAGAGCCTGGACACCGTCGATAATCAATTGGTGCGGTTCGAGCAGGAGCCGAACAACGCCAAGATCCTCGATAACATCTTCCGGCTGGTGCACACGATCAAGGGGACCTGCGGCTTCCTCGGCCTGCCGCGGCTCGAAGCGCTGGCGCATGCCGCCGAGACCCTGATGGGCAAGTTCCGCGACGGCATGCCGGTCACCGGCGAGGCCGTGACGCTGATCCTCACCACCATCGACCGCATCAAGGACATCCTCGGACAGCTCGAGGCCAACGAGGCCGAGCCCGAGGGCGAGGACCGCGACCTCATCAGCGAGCTCGAAGCCATGGTCGAGCGCGGCATGGCGGCAATGGCCGCGTTGGCGGAGCCGATCGCGATGGCCGGCGAGACCGCGCCACCGCTTGCGCCTGCAGCGCCGGCCGCGCCCGCGGTCACGCACGGCTCGCTGATCGACCAGACGCTGGAGCGTCCGCTGCGTCCGGGCGAAGTGTCGCTCGACGAGCTCGAGCGGGCCTTCCGCGAGACCGCGATCGAGTTGCCGCCCGCGCATGAGAAGGCGCCTGAGCCCAAAGCCGCTGCCCCGGCGACGGTCGCCAAGGCCGGGCCTGCCAAGGCGGAAGCAGAGGCCAAGGCCGAGGCGCCGAAGAAGGCGGCGCGCGCCAAGGCCAATGCCGATGGCGAGGTGCACGAGAACGACAAGGTCGCCAACCAGTCGATCCGCGTCAACGTCGACACGCTCGAACATCTGATGACGATGGTCTCGGAGCTGGTGCTGACGCGCAACCAGCTGCTCGAGATCGCCCGCCGCAACGAGGACACCGAGTTCAAGGTGCCGCTGCAGCGGCTGTCCAACGTCACCGCCGAGCTGCAGGAGGGCGTCATGAAGACGCGCATGCAGCCGATCGGCAATGCCTGGCAGAAGCTGCCGCGCATCGTCCGCGACCTCGCCACCGAACTCGGCAAGCAGATCGAGCTCGAGATGCACGGCGCCGACACCGAGCTCGACCGCCAGGTGCTCGACCTGATCAAGGACCCGCTCACCCACATGGTGCGCAACTCCGCCGATCATGGTCTCGAGACGATGGCCGAGCGCGCCGCGGCCGGCAAGGCCGAGCAGGGCACGATCCGGCTGTCCGCCTATCATGAAGGCGGCCATATCATCATCTGCATCGCCGACAACGGCCGCGGCCTCAACACCGAGCGCATCAAGGCCAAGGCCTTGGCGAACGGCCTCGTCACCGAGGCCGAGCTCGAGAAGATGACGGAAGCGCAGATCCACAAGTTCATCTTCGAGCCGGGCTTCTCGACCGCGGCCGCCGTTACCTCGGTCTCGGGCCGCGGCGTCGGCATGGACGTGGTGCGCACCAACATCGACCAGATCGGCGGCACCATCGACATCAAGTCGGTGCTCGGCGAGGGCACCTCGGTCACCATCAAGATCCCGCTGACGCTCGCGATCGTCTCGGCGCTGATCGTCGAAGCCGGCGGCGACCGCTTCGCGATCCCGCAATTGTCGGTCGTCGAGCTGGTGCGCGCGCGCGCCAACTCCGAGCACCGCATCGAGCGCATCAAGGACACCGCGGTGCTGCGCTTGCGCAACAAGCTGCTGCCGCTGATGCATCTGAAGAAGCTCTTGAAGATCGACGACGGCTCGTCGACCGATCCGGAGAACGGCTTCATCGTGGTGACGCAGGTCGGCAACCAGACCTTCGGCATCGTGGTCGACTGCGTGTTCCACACCGAGGAAATCGTGGTCAAGCCGATGTCGACCAAGCTGCGTCACATCGACATGTTCTCGGGCAACACCATCCTGGGCGACGGCGCCGTGATCATGATCATCGATCCGAACGGCATTGCGAAAGCGCTCGGCGCCGCCGGCTCGGCCTCGCAGGCGGTGTCGGACGAGCACGCCGCGCATCACGCGATCGGCGGCGAGCAGCTCACCTCGCTCTTGGTGTTCCGCGCCGGCACGGCGCAGCCCAAGGCGGTGCCGCTGGCGCTGGTCACGCGCCTGGAGGAGATCGCGGCCGACAAGATCGAGATCTCCAACGGCCGCTACATGGTGCAGTACCGCGACCAGCTGATGCCCTTGGTGCAGATGGAAGGCGTGTCGGTGCAGACGTCAGGCTCGCAGCCGATCCTGGTGTTCGCCGACGAGACCCGGGCGATGGGCCTCGTGGTCGACGAGATCATCGACATCGTCGAGGAGCGGCTCAACATCCAGGTCTCCGGCGCCAAGGACGGCATCCTCGGCTCGGCGGTGATCAAGGGCCAGGCGACGGAAGTGATCGACGTCGGCCACTTCCTGCCGATGGCGTTCGCCGACTGGTTCATCCGCAAGGAGATGGCGACCGAGTCGCAGACGCAGTCGGTGCTCTTGGTCGACGACTCGCCGTTCTTCCGCAACATGCTGGCGCCGGTGTTGAAGTCGGCCGGCTACAAGGTGCGCACGGCGGCGTCGGCGATCGAGGGCCTCGCCACGCTGCGTTCCGGGCACAGCTTCGACATCGTCGTCACCGACATCGAGATGCCGGAGATGAACGGCTTCGAGTTTACCGAGGCGATCCGCGCCGACCAGAACCTGAACCAGATGCCGGTCATCGCGGTGTCGTCGCTGGTGTCGCCGGCGGCGATCGAGCGCGGCCGCCAGGCCGGGCTCTACGACTACATCGCCAAGTTCGACCGGCCCGGCCTGATCGCGGCGCTGAAGGAACAGATCGAGGAACGGGCGCGCGCCGAAGCCAACCGGCGGGCCGCGTGACAGCAAGCGGACAGGAGTAGCGTGCGATGAGCAGCAAGATCGAAACCACCGAAGGCGCCGCCGTCGAATACGTCACTGCGATGATCGGCGGTCAGCTCTTCGGCCTGCCCATCTCCCGGGTGCAGGACGTGTTCATGCCGGAGCGGGTGACGCGGGTGCCGCTGTCGTCGGCGGAGATCGCCGGCGTCCTCAATCTGCGCGGCCGCATCGTGACCGTCGTCGACATGCGGGCGCGGCTCGGCCTCGCCCGCGCCGAGGACGGCAAGCCGCCGATGGCGGTCGGTGTCGATCTGCGTGGCGAGTCCTATGGTCTCCTGATCGATCAGATCGGCGAGGTGCTGCGGCTGCCCGAGGAGAGCCGGGAGGAGAACCCGGTCAATCTCGACCCGCGCATGGCGAAGCTCGCCGGCGGCGTGCACCGCCTCGACGGTCAGCTGATGGTCATCCTCGATGTCGATCGCGTGCTCGAGCTCCTGCCGAAGGCAGCAATCGCCGCCTAGTCCGTCAACCGTCCCATAGGGGAGACAACAATGAAGAGCTGTCTGGTCGTGGATGACTCCAGCGTCGTGCGCAAGATCGCACGCCGTATCCTGGAGGAGCTGGGCTTCTCCGTCGTCGAGGCGGAGGATGGCGAGCGGGCGCTCGAGATCTGCACCAAGAGCCTGCCGGACGCCATTCTGCTCGACTGGAACATGCCCGTCATGGACGGCTATGATTTCCTCGGGCGCCTGCGCCGGCTGCCGGGCGGCGAAGGCCCGAAGGTGGTGTTCTGCACCACGGAGAACGACATCGATCATATTTCGCGCGCGCTGAACGCTGGCGCCAACGAATACATCATGAAGCCGTTCGACAAAGAGATTGTCGCCGCCAAATTCCAGGAAGTCGGTCTCATCCAGGCGCTGTCAGCCGAATCCGCCTGATCCCTTCGTCTGCCCAGAAGAGGCCGTCCGTGAACCAGCCTGATTATGAGTTCCTGCGCAAGCTGCTTCGAGACAAATCGGGTCTCGATCTGTCTGCCGACAAGCAATATCTGATCGAGAGCCGCCTGCTTCCGCTCGCGCGCAAGGCCGGTCTCGCCAGCATCAGCGATCTCGTCCAGAAGCTGAAGGACGGGTCGAGCGCCCTGATCAGTCAGGTCGTCGAAGCGATGACGACCAACGAGACGTTCTTCTTCCGCGACAAGGTCCCGTTCGATCACTTCCGTGACGTGATCATGCCGGAGCTCCTCAAGGCCCGCGCCAATCGCAAGTCGATCCGGATCTGGTGCGCCGCGTGCTCGACCGGCCAGGAGCCGTATTCGCTGGCGATGTCGCTCAAGGAGATGGGATCTGCGCTCAGTGGATGGCGCATCGAGATCATCGCCACCGATCTCTCCCAGGAAGTGCTCGAGAAGTCGAAAGCGGGTCTCTACAGCCAGTTCGAGGTGCAGCGCGGGCTGCCGATCCAGCTTCTGGTCAAATATTTCAAGCAGGCAGGCGAGCTCTGGCAGATCAATTCCGACGTGCGCGGCATGGTCCAGCATCGGCAGCTCAATCTGCTGCACGACTTCTCCCAGCTCGGCACGTTCGACGTCGTGTTCTGCCGCAACGTGCTGATCTATTTCGATCAGGACACCAAGATCAACATCTTCGGCCGGCTCGCCAAGCAGATGGAGCCGGACGGCTTCCTCGTACTCGGTGCTGCGGAGACCGTCGTCGGCCTCACCGACGTGTTCAAGCCGCTCACGGACCGGCGTGGCCTGTATCGCCCGAGCGGGATCGCTTCCGCGGCGAAGGCGCCCGCTCCGGGAATGCCCAGGGTCGCGGCCGCGGGCAACTAGATGTTCCCGCAGCCCAATAGAGCAGGACGCGAAGATGTCTGACGAGAACAAAGGTACGGAGCGCGTCACCTTCAGCCGCGGCTACGATGTCTGCATCATGGGCATCGACGGGACCTGGCGCAGGGACTGCCAGCTCAACGCCATCTCGGACAACGACGCGGTGCTGACGGTCGAAGGATCGATCCAGGGATTGAACCTGAAGGAGTTCTTTCTGCTGCTGTCCTCGACGGGGCTCGCCTACCGCCGCTGCGAGTTGGTCCGGGTCAACGGCTCGGAGATGGACATCCAGTTCATCAAGGGAAAGAACAAGAAGAAGCGTGGCAACGCTTCCGCCGGCCAGGAAACGACCGTCAACTAATTCGTCTTCCGGCAGCGCGGCGCATTGCGCGCCCACCGCTCGGGAAGCTTCCGCGCGCGAAGCGACGAGGAGACGCGCCGCCCCGGATCCTGCGCAAGTCCTAAGGCCGGGAGCCAGTTTTCGGAGAACCGCTTTACGCCGCCGCAGGGTCGGACGTGTATGACAATGACCTCGGTCAAATTTTCCAGGAACGACCAATGCCGGTCATGAGTTCGGAACTTGCACCCAGCCGGCCGGAGCGCGCGGACGATGGCGAACGGCGCGCGTTGCAGCTCTTGGTCGTCGACGACGACGCCGCGCAGCGGACGCTGATCGCGCTGGCGGCCAAGCAGGCCGGCCATGCCGTGACGGTCGCGGCCACCTGCAGCGACGCGATCCGCGAGGTGCGCAACAAGCGCTTCGACTGCGTGACGCTCGATCTCATGTTCGAGGATGGCGACGGGACCGAGGTCCTCAAGGTCATCGCAGATACCCGCTTCGCCGGTTCCGTGATCGTGATCAGCGGCATGGATGCGGCGAAGCGAATTGAGGCCCGGCTGCTCGCGCGCTCGCTCGGGATCGACCTGCAGAGTCTGCCGAAGCCGGTCGATCTGGCGGCGCTGCGCATCTGCCTTGCCAATCTCGGCAAGACTGCGCTCGGCCTGCCCGTGGTTCACACCTGGGGCGGCGTCGCAGCCGAAAGTGTTGCCGCGAAGCATCGGTCCTGAGAGACCTGCATCGGCACAAGCCGCGGTCCAGAGTGCACATGCTGTGCAACGTCCAAATCCCGCCGATCTCTGATCAAGACGAGGGCAAGGCTGGCTGAGGACTGCACGTCTTGTGTCAAATGCCGTGCAGATTTTCGTGGCAAGAGCCGTGCAATGGTCTGGCACCGAGCATGCCCGTTCGGCGTGGTGCAAGCCGGCAACGCCGATGCGATCAGAGTTTGACGTCGATCATGACGCTGTCGACGTTGATGTGTTTTGCAAAGCAGCATGCCGCTCACGACGGCTGCCTTGAGATCGTGTCCAGATCGTGGTCTCGTGAAGGCGGTCACCGATCTGCAGCTACTACTTGTGGGTTAGGACCATAAACCGTACAAATACGGGTGCCCAAAGCACCCGACGAGTATGGTATCATAAGACGCGCTTTCATTGTTTCTTCTCCTTTGCAAGAGCAATCGCCCATGGCCGAACAAACAACTTCCCGCGGTGAGATCTTTGTCGTCGATGACGATCCAGCCGTGCGTGACACCCTCTCGATGGTCTTGTCGGCGGGTGGGTATGAAGTGATCTGTTTTGCGGACGGCGCCGCGCTCCTGGCGGTGGCGCGGAGCAGGACACCGGCCTGTATCCTGCTCGACGTGCACATCCCCGGAAAGTCGGGTCTCGACATTCTCAGGGAACTGCACGGCGAGGACTATCCGGCTCCGATCTTCATGATCTCGGGCCAGGGCGACATCCCGATGGCCGTGAACGCGATCAAGAACGGGGCGCTCGACTTCATCGAGAAGCCGTTCCGCGGCAGTGAGATCGTGGCCCGTCTGAACGAGGCGATCGGCGCGTTCGCGCGGCGGCAGAAGGAGAATGCCTCGCCAAAGATCGGCTCGCTGCATTTCCCCGGCCGCGAGCCGCTGACGCGGCGCGAGCGCGAGGTCCTGGAACAGTTCACGGCGGGGGCCTCGAACAAGGAGGCGGGGCGCACGCTGGGCATCAGCCCGCGCACGATCGAGGATCACCGCGCCAACATCATGAAGAAGCTCGGCGCGCGCAACGCGGCCGATCTGATCCGCATCGTGATGACGGCGTCGCGCGCCAATTGAGCCGATGGCCGGGCCGCCCGCACGTGGCCTCGCTCTGGAGCAGCGGCAATCGCAAGCGCCAGGACGCGTTGGTCAGGCCGCATGGTCAAGCCGCATTGCTCAAGCCTCGGTGGCGGCGAGCGCCTTGCGGATCATCTTGGCGAGCTCGGATTTGCGGTACGGTTTCGCCAGCAGAAGAATTCCCTCGTCGAGCCGACCGTGATGCACCACGGCATTTTCGGTGTAGCCGGAGGTGAATAGGACCCGCTGCGCCGGGCGAATCCGCTGGATCTCGGATGCGAGCTGGCGGCCGTTCATCGTCCCCGGCATGATGATGTCGGTGAAGAGCAGATCGAACGGCTCTCCGGCATTGGTGATCGCCAGCGCTTCGGCGGCATTGGCCGCCTCCAGCGTCGCATAGCCCAGCGCATGGAGCTGGGCGAGAACGTAGCCGCGCACCAGCCGATCGTCCTCCACCACCAGGATCGTCTCCTGGCCGCCCTGGATCGCCGGCGCGGCGCCCGATGGCTCCGTGACCGCCTCTTCGCTGCCCGGCGGCAGGTACATCCGGATCGTGGTGCCGTGGCCTTCTTCGCTGTAGATCCTGATGTGTCCGGCCGATTGCTTCACGAAGCCGTACACCATCGACAATCCGAGGCCCGTCCCCTTGCCCGGCCCCTTCGAGGTGAAGAACGGATTGAACACCTTGTCGATGATGGCGGCCGGAATGCCGCTGCCACTGTCGCTCACCGCGATCATCGCGTAGCGACCGGGCCGCACGTCGTCGTAGAGACTTACGTAGTTCTCGTCGAGGTCGGCCCAGCCGGTCTCCAGGATGAGCTTGCCGCCATTCAGCATCGCGTCGCGGGCATTGAGCGCGAGGTTGATGACCGCCGTGGCGAGCTGGTTCGGATCGACATGCGCCACGCAGGTCTCGTCCTGGAAGACGGACTCGATCTCGATCTGCTCTCCGAGCGTCGGCCGCAGCAGCTTGGCCGTGTCGATCATCAGCGTGTTGACGTCGACCTCGCGCGGCTGCAGCGGCTGCCGGCGCGCAAAGGCGAGCAGATGCTGGGTGAGATCGGCACCGCGCGCGGCGGCCTCGTCGATCATCCTGGTGATCGCGGCGAGCTGCGGCTCCTTGGCCACGGCCGCGGCGAGAATCTCGATCGTGCCGGTGATCACGGTGAGGATGTTGTTGAAGTCGTGCGCGATGCCGCCGGTGAGCTGGCCGATCGCCTCCATCTTCTCGGACTGGCGGATCCGCTCCTCGGTCGCGATCTTGTCGGTGAGGTCGCGGAAGAAGCCGTTCAGCACGAAGCCGTTGCGGGTCTTCAGCGCGGTCACGCTGAGCTCGGCCTTGAACTCGCGGCCGTCGCGCCGCTTCACCATGACCTCGCGCCGACGGCCGACCCCGAGCGCGCTCGCTTGTCCGGTCATCAGGATGCGGCCGAGCGCCTCGCGCAGCTCCTCGCCGACGTCCCCGACCGTGATCACGTCGAACACGTCCTTGCCGATGATCTCGGCGCGCGACCAACCGAAGATCTTCTCGGCCTGGGAGTTCCAGTTGAGAATGGCGCCGTTGTCGTCGACCTGGACGAAGGCATCGAGCGCGGTCTCGATGATGTTGCGGGCGAGCTGCTCGCTCTCCCGCAGCGTCTCCTGCGCCAGCCGGCTCTCGGTCATGTCGCGCCCGATGAAGAAGTGGCGCTGCACCGGCTCCGACCAGTTCGAGGTCCAAGACAGAGTCACCACGCGGCCGTCCTTGTGGACGTAGCGGCAGTCGGAGGTGCGTGCGCGCAGGCCGAGGCGCGAGGCGCGAAGCTCCTCGCGTGCTTTGAGCAGATCGCCGGAGTGGATGAAATCCGCGCCGCTGCGGCCGATCATCTCGGCCGGCGTATAGCCGAGAATCGTCTCCACGCTCGGTGAGACCTGGACCAGGATGCCATTGCGGTCGGTGATGAGGATCAGGTCCCGCGACGTCTCGAAGATGCGCCGCCGCTCCTCGGTCTGCTGGCGCAGCGCCAGCTCGGTCCGGCGGCTCTCGGTGACGTCGCGTGCGATCTTGGAGGCGCCGATGATCTGGCCCGTCGGCGACTTGATCGGCGAGACGCTGAGCGAGACCTGGACCAGCTCACCGTCCTTCCGGATCCGCACCGTCTCGAAGTGCTGGATCCGCTCGCCGCGGGCCATGCGCGCCAGAATGTCCTGGGCCTCGGCCATGCGCTCTGGCGGCACGAGGAAATCCGCACGGCGGCCCACGGCCTCCTCGGCGGAGTAGCCCAGCATGGCCTCGGCTGCCGGATTCCACGCAGTGATGGTGCCGTCCAGCGACAGCGTCACGATCGCGTCGTTCGACGATTCCACCGCTGCACTGTAGAGGCGTTCGCGGGCGGCGAAATGGTCGCGCGCCGCTTCGGTCAGGTAATGCTCCTGGACTTCGCGCTCGAGCTCGGCGGTCTTGGTGCGAACCTCGTCCAGCACGCGGGCAAAGGCGCGCGCCAGCACGCCGGTCTCGCCGACCGCCTCGAGCGGAATGTTCACCGCCTCGCCGCGGCCCACGCCCTCGACGGCCTGGGTCAGCTGGTTGATCGGCCGCGTCAGCGAGCGCGCGACCACGAAGGCGAGCGCTGCTGCGCACAGCATCGCGATCAGGCCGACCTCGATCGCCGTCTTGCGGATGGCGAGGGCGGGCGCCATGAAGGCGGTGTTCGGGATCGTCTCGATCACCGCCACCCATTCCTGTCCCGCGAGCAGCGCCGGAGCAAAGGCGACGCCGCCGGGACGATCGGCCTCGTCGTGCAGGATCCGCGCGAAACTCTCGGCGCTGCCCGTCGCGCCGGCGAGCGTCGGAAAATCGTCCTGCCATCGCGTCGATCGGCCGCGTTTGGAGGCGAATTCCCGGTCGGATTCGGGATGGAAGAGATAGTCGCCGCGGGCGTTCACCACGTAGAGCTGGGCGCCCGGCCGGGCCGCGGCGCGCAGATGCGCGAAGATCGGGCGCATGTCGAGATCGATCATCAGGATCGCGTACGGCTTGCCGTCCGGCGCGAACACCGGCGTGCCGACGCACAGCATCGGCACGCCTGTCTTGGGATCCGTCGTGTTGCCGTCGAGAATGATCGGCGAGAGTCGGATGCCGCCGGGCGGCAGGCTCAGCGTCTCCTTGATGTAGTTGCGCTCGCCGCGCGTGATCAGCTCGTTCTCCGGAACGATCCGCACCGTGTTGCCCGGCCCGAGCCGGTCGACCCGGATCAGCTCGCGATAATTGTTCTCGATCCCGACAAGGCGGATCATCGCGTAGGTCTGCTTGGCCTGCAGCTCGGCGAAGTAGCGCATTGCGACCCGCTCGCGCCACGACTGCGCCGGCAGCCCTTCGCGGGGATCGGGAGCCCCCGTCTTCAGCGTGCGTATCAACGTTGCCAGATTTGGCGAGGCGCGATAGCCGTTGATGTCGTTGCGGGCGCCGCCGACATAGTTTTCGAGCTCGGTCGCCATCAGGCGCGAATGCGACTCGATTCGATCGAGCGCGCGCGGCAGCAGCGCCCGCTCGAGGCTGCGGTAGCCGAGCCAGCCGACGGCGAACACCGCGATCGCGACCAGCAGGATCATCGCGACAGCCAGTCGCGTCGTCAGCGTGATGCGGCCGCCGAGCCGCGGACCCTCGCTCGCGGGCTGCGCGCCGCTCAGCAGAGGCTCTTCGCTTCGGCTGTCAGGAGTTCGGAACAGCATCGTGGCCTGGCCTGGGTCGAGTAGCCTGATCGCCTGCCGATGCCAGGCAATCGGAAACCATCGTCAGGAGGGCTGCCGGCTTGAACGGCTTGGGCAATGCGGAAACCGCTCCCAGCTTGGTGGCCATGGCAAGATAGTCGGGCTCTGACATCGAGGTCGGGGTGTGGGGACGTCCCGAGGTCATGATGATCGGAACACCCGGCGTTTGCTTGAGGATCATGCGCATCGCCTCCAGCCCGTCCATGCCCGGCATGAAGATGTCCAGGATCACCAAGTCGAAGCTCTCGCTTTTGAAGCGGACGAGCGCCTTCTGGCCGTCACCGGCGATGCCGACGACGTGACCGGCCCGTTCGAGCACGCGCTGAATTGTCAGCTGCATGAGCGGATCGTCGTCCACGACCAGAATCTTCGCCACGCTCCGCATCTCCCGATTGGCTGGCAGCAAGACCAACGGTCAGTTGTAAAGGTTTTGCCCAATTCGCGGCGCGCCGCAAGCGCTTCGCCGCGCAAGTCACATGCAGGATGGGACGCGGTGATCGATGTCCCGTGCGGGCGAAGGGTGGAGCATCCGGGCGCCGTGCCTGCATTCGAGGCGCTCGCGCCGTAGTTGCATGGCGCGGAGCGCTTCACAATCGCCTCGTCCCGGCGAGGGCAGTCGCGCTGAATGCACAATATTTGAGCACATGTCTAAGGTCGACGATCCCGGGCGGCGCGACGGGTGGGAGACGATGCGGACCTGCACGGGACGGAGTGGCCACAGGGCGACATGCCGGGGTGCGGCGTGACACCGCTTACGTCCTCCGATTGGGCGGGCCGCTAGCTGCTGAGATAGTCCGGCCAGCGGCCGCGAATGGTCGCGAGGTCGCTCAGCGTGCCGGTCAGGTGCTCGCGCAGATGCGTCTGCGCCTCGTCCGGCCGGCCCGCGGCGATCGCGTCGACGATCTGCTTGTGGTGGCGCAGGATGGTCTGCGCCTTGCCGGGCGAAGGCAGATGCAGCCGGCGCAGCCGGTCGATGTGACCGCTGCGGCTGCGGACCAGACTCCACAGCTCGTGCTTGTCCGCGGCGGTGTAGAGCCGCTCGTGGAATGCGTTGTCGACGATCGTGAACGAGGTGAAGTTGCCGTCCTTGGCGAACCGTCTCTGCTGGGCGATCAGGGCATGCAGCTCGTCGATCGGGGCCGCCGCCGGTGTCAGCGCGAGCAGCCGCACGATCTCGAGCTCCAGCGCCTGGCGCAGGAACTGCGCCTGCTGCGCGCGAGCCACGTCGATGCGGCTGACCAGGGTCGCATGCTGCGGGAAGACGTCGACCAGGCCCTCTTCGGCCAGCCGCATCAGCGCGTCCCGGATCGGTGTCGAGCTGAGGCCGAACTCGGCTTGCAGCGCCGGCCGCGACAATGGCGCTCCCGGCGGCAGCGCCAGCGCGATGATCTGGTCGCGCAACCGCTCGAAGACCTGCGGTGCCGCGCGCCGGCTCGGATCGAGCCGTTCGGGCGGGAGAACCGCAGCAGGCGTCGCGGGCAATGCCATTTGGTCGGACGTCCGGCTCGAATGTCGCAGGGCAGAACAGCCCTTGTCAGAGATGCACTAATGCATTAGTGCATCTCTCCGCCGGCCGTCAAGAAGGAGCCGGCACGCGAGGAGGGATGTCCCATGTTCGAGAAGTTCGGGCGCTCGGCCGCACGAGCCGCCGGCCTGCTGGCCGCGCTGCTGATCGCGGCGGCCTGGAATGACGCGGCACAGGCCCAGCAGAAGACCGAGGTCTCGCTGTCGCGCCAGCCCGGCATCTTCTACATGCCGAGCCACATCATCGAGAAGAACAAGCTGATCGAGAAGCATGCTGCCGCGCTTGGCGTGCCTGGCATCACCACCAAATGGCTGACCTTCTCCGGCGGCGGCGCGCAGACCGATGCGCTGCTGTCGGGCAGCGTCGACATTCTCAACACCGGCACCGGCAATCTGCTGTTGTTGTGGGACCGTACCCGCGGCGGCGTGAAGGGTATCGTCGCGACCTCCGCACAGCCGATGACCCTGATCAGCCGCGATCCCAACATCAAGTCGATCAAGGACTTCGGTCCCAGCGACAAGATCGCCGTGCCGACCGTCAAGGTCTCGACCCAGGCCATCGTGCTGCAGATCGCGGCCGCCGAGGCGTTCGGCGCCGATCAGTGGAACAAGCTCGACGCCAACACCGTGCAACTCGGCCATCCCGACGCCTATACCGCGCTTTCGAACCCGCAGCACGAGGTGCACAACCATTTCTCGATTCCGCCCTATACGTTCCTCGAATTGAAGAACGTCCCCGGCGCGCACGTCGTGATGAATTCGCCCGACGTGATGGGTGGACCGCTCAGCCAGGCGCAGTTCTTCACCACGACGAAGTTCGCGGACGCCAACCCGAAGATCATCCAGGCGGTCCGCGACGCCACCAAGGAGGCGCAAGACCTGATCCGCAGCGATACCCGGACGGCGGTGGAGATCTACAAGGAGATCACCGGCGACAAGACCTCGGTCGAGGATCTGCTCGCCTGGCTCAAGGAGCCCGGCATGATGGAGTGGAACCTGGAGCCGCAGGGCACGATGAAGTTCGCCGCGCATCTCGCCAAGATCGGCACCATCAAGACCCAGCCCAAGGCCTGGACCGACTACTACCTGCAGGTCGCCCATGATCTGAAGGGCAACTGATGTCTGCGCTGCTCGATGTCGATGGCGTCACTTTGCGCTACAAGACCTCCAGCGCCGTGATCACGGCGACCGAACGCGTCGGCTTCTCCGTCGACCGCTCCGATCGCTTCGTGCTGCTCGGACCGTCCGGCTGCGGCAAGTCCACCCTGCTGAAGGCGGTCGGTGGCTACATCAAGCCGAGCGAGGGACGGATGCGCATCAACGGCCGCGAGATCACCGGTCCCGGCGCCGACCGCATGATGATCTTCCAGGAGTTCGATCAACTGCTGCCGTGGAAGACCGTGCTCGCCAACGTGATGTTCCCGCTGCTGACGGCGCGGCGCATGCCGCGCAAGGAGGCCGAGAGCCGCGCCCGCGCCTATATCGAGAAGGTCGGGCTGACGCGCGTCGTCGATGCCTATCCGCATACGCTGTCGGGCGGCATGAAGCAGCGCGTCGCGATCGCCAGGGGCATGGCGATGGAGCCGGACATTCTCTTGATGGACGAGCCGTTCGCGGCGCTCGACGCGCTGACGCGGCGCACCTGCCAGGACGAGCTGTTGCAGCTCTGGAACGAGACCAAGTTCACGGTGCTGTTCGTGACGCATTCGATCGCGGAAGCCATCAAGATCGGCAACCGCATCCTGTTGCTGTCGCCGCATCCGGGCCGGGTCAAGGCCGAGGTCATCGACGTCGACAAGGTGTCGGCCGAGGATGGCAGTGCCGCACGCCTGGAGAAGCAGATCCATGACCTGCTGTTTTCTGAACCCGCAACGGCACATTGAGGGCCGCTCCCATGGCTGACGCAAAGATCATCCTGCGCGACACGGCTGCGGCGAGCGCGTCCCCGGCCGAGGTCGAGCGCAAGCTCAGCATGCTCGAGCTGCTGTGGAACGACGGCTTCGTGCGCAAGACCCTCATCATCGTGGTGCTCGCCGCGGTCTGGCAGGCGTATGGCAGCTATCTCGACAATCCGCTGCTGTTCCCGACCTTCTCCGACACCATCGTCGCGCTCTGGGAGAAGGTGCGCGACGGCACCATTCCGATGCGCGCCTGGACCTCGCTGAAGGTGCTGTTCATGGGCTATGCCGCCGGCATTACGCTGGCGGCCATCCTGACCGTGCTCGCGATCTCGACCCGCATCGGCACCGATTTCCTCGAGACCGTCACGGCGATGTTCAACCCGCTGCCGGCGATCGCGCTGCTGCCGCTGGCGCTGATCTGGTTTGGGCTCGGCAGCGGCAGCCTCGTCTTCGTGCTGATCCATTCGGTGCTGTGGCCGGTCGCGCTCAACACCCATTCCGGCTTCAAGAGCGTGTCCAACACGCTGCGCATGGTCGGCCGGAACTACGAGCTGAGCGGCTTCTCCTATGTTATTCGCATCCTGATTCCGGCGGCGTTCGGCGCCATCCTCACCGGCCTCAAGATCGGCTGGGCGTTTGCGTGGCGGACCCTGATCGCGGCCGAGCTGGTGTTCGGCGTGTCCTCGGGGCAAGGCGGCCTCGGCTGGTTCATCTTCGAGAACCGCAATTTGCTGGAGATTCCCGCCGTTTTCGCCGGCCTCTTGACCGTGATCGTGATCGGCCTCGTGGTCGAGAACCTGATCTTCCGCACCATCGAGCGCCGGACCGTGCTGACCTGGGGGACGCAATCATGAGCGAGCGCAAGCAACCCGATCAGCTGCGCAGCGCGCGCTGGTTCGCGCCCGACGATCTCCGCTCGTTCGGCCACCGCTCGCGCGTGATGCAGATGGGCTACGCCCAGGAGGAGTGGAAGGGCCGGCCGGTCATCGCCATCGTCAATACCTGGTCCGACGCCCAGCCCTGCCACATGCACTTCAAGCAGCGGGTCGACGACGTCAAGCGCGGCGTGCTGATGGCCGGTGGCTTCCCGATCGAGCTGCCGGCGCTGTCGCTGTCGGAGTCGCTCCTGAAACCAACCACGATGCTCTATCGCAACATGCTGGCGATGGACGTCGAGGAACTGCTGCGCAGCCATCCCGTCGACGGCGTCGTGCTGATGGGCGGTTGCGACAAGACCACGCCGGCGCTGCTGCTCGGCGCCACCAGCATGAACCTGCCGGCGATCTATCTCCCCGCAGGGCCGATGCTGCGCGGCAATTGGAAGGGAAAGACGCTCGGCTCGGGCTCCGATGCCTGGAAGTACTGGGACGAGCGGCGTGCCGGCAAGCTGTCGGATGCCGACTGGAATGCGATGGAGGCGGGCATCGCGCGCAGCCACGGCACCTGCATGACCATGGGCACGGCCTCGACCATGACCGCGATTGCCGAGGCCATCGGCATGACCTTGCCCGGCGCCTCGTCGATTCCCGCCGCCGATGCCGAGCACATCCGCATGAGCTCGGAGTGCGGCCGCCGCGTCGTCGAGATGGTGTGGGAGGACCTGACGCCGTCGAAGATCCAGACGCGGCCAGCGTTCGAGAATGCGATCGCGGTCGCGATGGCGATGGGCTGCTCCACCAACGCGATCATCCACGTGATCGCGCAGGCACGCCGCGCCGGCGCCGATATCGGCCTCGACGATTTCGAGGCCGCGAGCCGCAAGGTGCCGGTGCTCGCCAATGTCCGGCCGAGCGGCGACACCTATCTGATGGAGGACTTCTACTACGCGGGCGGGCTGCCCGGCCTGATGAGCCGGATGAAGGAGCATCTCCATCTCGACTGCCTTACCGTCAACGGCCGCACGCTGGGCGACAACATCGCGGGCGCCGGCGTCTACAATGACGATGTCATCCGTCCGCAATCCAATCCGATCTATCGCGAAGGCGCGCTGGCCGTGCTCAAGGGCAACCTTGCGCCGGATGGCTGCGTCATCAAGCCGTCGGCCTGCGATCCGCGATTCCTGAAGCACACCGGCCCGGCGCTGGTGTTCGACGACTATCCCTCGATGAAGAAGGCGATCGACGATCCCGATCTCGACGTGTCAGCCGATCACGTGCTGATCCTGCGCAATGCCGGGCCGCAAGGCGGGCCGGGGATGCCGGAATGGGGCATGCTGCCGATCCCGACCAAGCTCGTGCGCGAGGGCGTGCGCGACATGGTCCGGCTGTCCGACGCGCGCATGAGCGGCACCAGCTATGGCGCCTGCATCCTGCACGTCGCGCCGGAGGCCTATGTCGGCGGTCCCCTGGCGCTGGTGAAGAACGGCGACCGCATCACGCTCGACGTCGCCGCGCGCACAATCAATCTTGATGTGCCTGAGGACGAATTGGCGCGCCGTCGCGCCGCCTGGACACCGCCAACGCCGCGCTTCGAGCGTGGCTATGGCTGGATGTTCGCCCGCCACATCAAGCAGGCCAATGACGGCTGCGATTTCGACTTCCTCGAGACCGGCTTCGGCGCCGCGGTCGGGGAGCCCGCGATTTATTAGTTCATAGCGCCGCGTTAGCCCGCGCTGTTCCGCGCACCCGGTGCGCTCCCTCCCCCCTTGCGGGGGAGGGTCGGGGAGGGGGGTACCCCAAGCGACACCGTTGATGTGGACCCCCACCCCCAACCCCTCCCCGCAAGGGGGAGGGGAGAACTGCGAGCACCGACCGCATGACCAGACTCAGCACCGCCACCCGCAACAAGCTCAAGACCGTTTCGACCGCGACCGTCGCCACCGCGCTGTTCAAGCGCGGCCTGCGCATCCAGTGCATCCAGAACGTCCACCCGCTCAATCCGGGGCAGCCGACCATGGTCGGCGAGGCCTTCACCCTGCGCTATATCCCGGCGCGCGAGGACCTCAACACCATCGAGGTGTTTCGCGACCGTGCCCATCCGCAGCGCAAGGCCGTGGAGGAATGCCCGCCCGGCGCCGTGCTGGTGATGGACAGCCGCAAGGATCCGCGCGCCGCCTCGGCCGGCGCGATCCTGGTGAGCCGCCTGCAGCAGCGCGGCGTCGCCGGTGTCGTCACCGATGGCGGGTTTCGCGATGCGGCCGAGATCGCCAAGCTCGGCATCCCCGCGTTTCATCAGCGCCCGAGCGCGCCGACCAATCTCACCCTGCATCATGCGATCGAGATCAACGGCCCGATCGCCTGCGGCGACGCGCCGGTGTTTCCCGGCGACGTGATCCTCGGCGATTCCGACGGCGTCATCGTCATCCCCGCCCATCTCGCGGACGAGATCGCGGAGGAGACGTTCGAGATGACCGCGTTCGAAGATTTCGTCGCCGAGCAGGTCGCGAACGGCCGCTCCATCCTCGGCCTCTATCCGGCGACCGATCCGCAGACGCCGGCGGATTTCGCCGCGTGGCGCGCGAAGAACGGCAGGTAACCGTCACACACTCCGCTGTCGTCCCGGCCTTGAGCCGGAACCCAGAAACACAGGCGGATGTGACTACGAAGAAGGTGGCTCCAGCCTGCCCAACAACCGAGGACGGTGGTTATGGGTCCCTGCGTTCGCAGGGACGACACTGTTGGTCGGGCGAGATCCCGCTACACATCTCGCTGTTGCTGTCAGTCGCCGCGCTCACGCGCTTCTATCCGCCAAGCCCACCGCCCACAGCGCGAACGCATAGACGATCGCGACCTCATCCAGCCGGTTGAAGCGGCCGGAGGCGCCGCCGTGGCCGGCGCCCATGTTGGTGCGCAGCACGACAGGGCCGCCACCGGTCATGGTCGCGCGCAGCCGGGCGATCCACTTCGCCGGCTCCCAATAGGTGACGCGCGGGTCGGTGAGACCGGCCATCGCGAGGATCGCGGGATAGGGCTTGGCAGCGACGTTGTCGTAGGGCGAGTAGGACAGGATGGTGCGAAAATCCGCTTCGCTCTCGATCGGGTTGCCCCATTCGGGCCATTCCGGCGGCGTCAGCGGCAGGCTGTCGTCGAGCATGGTATTGAGCACATCGACGAACGGCACCTCGGCGACGATGCCGGCGAACAGCTCGCCCGCGCGGTTGGCGACTGCGCCCATCAGCATGCCGCCGGCGCTACCGCCATGGCCGACGATGCGCTTCTCGCTGGTGTAGTTGGCGGCGATCAGCGCCCGCGCACAGGCTGAGAAATCGTCGAAACTGTTGGTCTTCTTCTCGCGCTTGCCGTCGAGGTACCAGCCCCAGCCCTTGTCAGTGCCGCCGCGAATATGCGCGATGGCATAGACGAAGCCGCGGTCGACCAGCGACAGCCGGTTGGTGGAGAACGACGCCGGCATGGCATGGCCGTAGGACCCGTAGCCGTAGAGCAGCAGCGGCGCTGACCCGTCGGCCTTGAAGTCGCGCCGATGCAAGAGCGAGACCGGCACCTCGGCGCCGTCGTCCGCCTTCGCCATGATGCGCGTGGTGACGTAGTCCGCCGGATTGTGCCCCGACGGGATTTCCTGGCGCTTGCGCAGCGTTCTAGCGCGCGTCACCATGTCGTAATCCCACACCTCCGACGGCGTCGTCATCGACGAATAGGCAAAGCGCAGGTTGGTGGTGTCGAACTCGTAGGAGCCCATCGCGTCGAGCGAATAGGCACCCTCGTCGAAGGCGATCGCGTGCTCCTCGCCGGATTTCAGGTCGCGGATCACGATCGACGGCAGCGCATTGGCGCGCTCCAGCCGCACCAGATGGCCGGCATAGAGATCGTGGTCGAGCACATAGATGCCGGCGCGATGCGGAATGAGGTCGCGCCAATTGGTGCGCTCGGGCGCGGCCAGCGGCGCGGTCACGATCTTGAAGTCGATCGCGCCGTCGGCATTGGTGAGAATGAGCAGCTCGTCGCCGCGATCGGCGATCGAATATTGCACGCCGTTCTCGCGCGCGGCGACCAGACGCGGCGGCGCATCGGGATGATCGAGATCGATCAGCCGCTGCTCCGAGGTCTCATGGTCGCCCCCGGCAATCACGCAGAACCGGCCGGAGGTCGACTCGTGCACATGGGTGAACCAGCCGGTGTCCTTCTCCTCATAGACCAGCAAATCGTCTGATTGGTTGGTGCCGAGCTTGTGCCGCCACACCTGCATCGGGCGGTGATTGTCGTCGAGCTTGACGTAGAAGAAGCTCTTGCAGTCACGCGACCACACCACGCCGCCGTCGGTCTCCTCGACGAGATCGACGAGATCGTTTCCACCGTCCCAGTCGCGGACGCGGATCGTGAAATATTCCGAGCCCTTGGTGTCGGCGCTCCAGGCGGCCAGCTTGTGGTCGTGCGAATGCCGGCTGCCGCCGAACTTGAAATACTCATGCCCGCGCGCCAGAGCATCGCCGTCGAGCCCGATGGTCTCCGCCCCGCCGTTGCGCGGCGTGCGGCAGAACAGCTCGTGCTGGCCGCCCTCGCGGTACTTTCGGAAGTAGGCGTAGGGCCCGTCCGGCGATGGCACCGAGGAATCGTCCTCCTTGATGCGGCCGCGCATCTCCGCGACGAGCTTCTTCTGCAGCGGTGCGGTATGGCCGAGCACGGATTCCGCATAGGCGTTCTCGGCCTCGAGATAGGCGCGGATGTCGGCGTCGAGCAGCGACGGATCGTGCAGCACCTCCTGCCATCGCGCATCCTTCAGCCAGGCATAATCGTCGCTCACGGTGATGCCGTGGCGGGTGAAGGAATAAGGGCGGCGCGGCGCCACCGGCGCACTTGTGCTGCTGTCGGTCATGTCGTCCTTTACGGGGTCACGCTCTCGCCGAGCCATTGGATCGCGGCGTCGAGGCCGCCGCGGCCATGCGGAATCTTCAACGCCACCAGCGCCATTTCGATCACGCCGAGCGTGCCCAGCACCATCGGCGCGTTGACATGGCCCATATGGGCGATGCGGAACGCCTGGCCCTGGAGGTCGCCGATCCCGGTGCCGAGCACGACGCCGCACTGCTCCTTGCAGTAGGTCTGCAGTACGGCCGGATCATAGCCGCCGCCGACCAGCACCGTGGTCACGGTGTTGGAACGCTCCGCGGCGTCTGCGATATTGAAGCCGATCACCTGGCCCTCGCTCCACTTCGCCACGGCGCGACGCACGGCCTCGGCGAGCAGCGCATGGCGCCGGAAGGCGTGCGGTAGCCCCTCGGCGAACAGCATGTCCATCGCCTGGCGCAGCGCGAACAACAGATGAACCGGGGCGGTGCCGCCATATTTGCGATAGTGCTCGGCGCCCTCGCGCTCGCTCCAGTCCCAATAGGGCGTGCGCATGTTGGCGCGCTTGTGTGCCTCGAGTGCGCGCGCGTTCGCCGCGACGAAGCCGAGACCGGGCGGCGTCATCAGGCCCTTCTGCGAGCCGGACATCGCGACGTCGATGCCCCAGGCATCCATCTCGAACGGCATGCAGCCGAGCGAGGCGACGGTGTCGACCATATAGAGCGCCGGATGGCCCGCGGCCTTGATGGCGCGGCCGATCGCCTCGACATCGTTGACGACGCCCGAGGCGGTGTCGATCTGCGCCACCACGATGGCCTTGATGGTGTGCTCCTTGTCGGCGCGCAGCCGCGCCTCGACCTCGGCCGGGCGCACCGCGCGGCGCCAGTCGCCCCTGAGAACCTCGACCTCGGCGCCCATCGCGCGCGCCGCATGGCCCCAGCCGATCGCGAAGCGGCCGCTCTCCAGCACCAGCAGCTTGTCGCCGCGCGACAGCACGTTGGAGAGCACGGCCTCCCAGGCGCCATGGCCGTTGGCGATGTAGATGTAGGTCTTGCCCTTGGTCGCGAACAGGCGGCCGAGATCGGACATGATGCCGTCGGTCAGCTCGACCATCTGCTTGGAGTAGATGTCGAGCGCCGGGCGGTGCATCGCCTGCAGCACCTCGTCCGGCATCGTGGTGGGTCCCGGGATGGCCAGAAACTCCCGGCCCGCGCGAACGGTCATTGTCAGTGTCCTCGGCGATGTGGTTTGGCGGTTGAGGGTGGTGGCGGGCTCTCGCACACGGCTGGCCCATGGTCGTTTTACGTGGCGCGGCGCATTAAGAAAAGCCGGAGAAGCCGGGGGGCTGGCATGCCCCGGCAGGCCGGCGCGTCAGGCCGTCAGCGCCTCGTCTCGCGGCAGCCGGCGGCCTCGGCCTCCTCGACCGAGCAGAACCAGCGCGTGCCCTTGGCGACGTGCATCTTGATCTGAGCGTACCAACGGCTCTTCGGCGTGTGATAGATGCACTCGCCGGCGCCGTTGACGTTGCCCTTGATGGTGCAGTCGGGCGACGGAGCGACCGGTCCCGAGGCCGAGGCGAGCAGGATGGCTTTCGCGCTGTCCGGCGGCTTGGTGGCGCCGAGGATCGTGGTCTTCTTGTTGCGCACCCGCCAGTCCCACGGCGCGATGAATGCGCCCTGCCACATGCCGGCCTTGGCGGCCCGCGCCTCCGCCTCGTCGGGCTCGTAATCGTGCGAGATGGTGCGATAGGCCAGCGCCCAGCCGCTGCGCACCAGCCATTTCTGGATGTCCTCGCCGTCGACGTCGCAGCGCGCCACCTGGCGACCGCGGCGATCGATCGAACGCGGATGACAGGTCCAGCTCTTGCCGTCGGCGTGCTTGATCAGTTCGTCACGCGCGGCCACGCCGCAGGTCCAGCGCTCGCCGTTCTTGTTCAGGCAGAGCTGATCGACGGCGGGCGCGTCGATGCCGCCGAGCCGGATGCGGGTGGTCCCGATCGTGATCCCATCGGCCTCACGGACCTTGGGAATCCCGGCGATGTCGGCCGCGGACGCGACGGACGGCAGCAGCAGCAGGAGCGCGAGCAGGGCTGGTTTCATCGACATGAACGGGCGCGGATCGTCCTTGGGGATGGGAGGGCTGAGGCAATTGTGCGGCGGATCGCCCGGTTGTTCCAGCGCCGTGATTGCCTGACCCGCTCAACTTCACGCGATGGTGGGGACGTTTCGACTCAAGCTATCACAACAACGGTCGTGCGCTCCCCTCCCCGCAAGGGGGAGGGGAGTGGACCGACACCGTCGACACAGAGCTTCGGCCTCACCGCACCACGACCCTTCGCGCCAGCGCCAGGCCCATCAGCACGAAGGCGGATGTCACCTCGGGGCCGCCGACCAGGATGCGGGTCGGGGTCTTCATCTTGTTCCATTCATAGGCGCGGTACGGATGCCGCCGGCCGCCCTCGCCGAACGACGTCACGATGCAATGCACCGCGGGCGCGAAGCTCGCCGCAGCGCCGCCGAGATGGCCGAGCGCAATCAGCGCCAGCGCGGCGTCGAACGGGTTCATCTCGCGGCCGATCAGCTCGTCCTCGACATAGCCGAGCACGCGCAGACGTATGAGCTCGAACGCGCCGTCGGGATCGATCGCCCGCCGCGCGGCGGGCGGCAGTGCCATGAAGGCGTGGTAGCAGCGGCCGAAATAGGCGCAATACAGCTCCGGCAGATAATAGATGTGCGCGCGCGGGTCGGCGAAGGCGCCGCTCAGCACCAGCCGCTGCTGGAAGCCGACGATTCGCCTGACGACGTCGAGCCGGGCTTGCGTCTCCAGGATCTGCCAGCGTGCGAGGTTGCGGAACGACACTTCGAGCACGTCGAGGTTCAGCGTCGGATCGAGATCGTTGCCGTAGGGCCGCTCGCCGGCCAGACTGTCGATCCAGGTCGCGACGCCGCCTTCATAGTCGATGTTGTCGTTGATCGGCACCGTCACGCGCGGCTCATTGCCGCCGGCGCGCACCTGATAGCCGGCATAGAAATCCAGCAGCGGCTGGTTCAGCATCGGATCGTCCGAGCCGGCCTGCGTCGCCGCCGAGAACGAGCACGCCGTGGTGTCGCAATCCGGCACGTAGACGCCGAAGCCGAGGTCCTGCTTGATCTGGGTGAAGAAGCGCGAGAAGCGCGGATGCGGCGGCGGCGCCAGCGCGGTGACGACATTGTAGCTCTTGCCGTCGGCGCCGCGCACCTCCTCGCGGCTGACGGTCAGGCAGAACTCGACCATGGCCGAAATCGCCGTGCGCGCCGCGGTCGTCTGCTCCGACGAGGCGAGGCCGGTCTCCAGATAGCTCAGCAGCGCCTCGGTGAAGAACGCGTCGTAATAGGCCGAGCGGTGGCGGATCTGCACCGGCTCCCACATCGGCTCGGCGATGCCGCGCCACGGCGGATTGATGACGGCCGCCGCCGGCGAGCGCGCGATGAAGACGCGGGCGAGGTTGAACAGCAACGTCGAGTTCTTGTAGCCGCGCGCGTCCAGCCCCTGCAGCGCCATCTTGACCTCGCGGCCCTTCATGTCGGGATCGCCGATCAGGTTGAAGGCGGCATAGGTCGGGATGAAGCCATTGCGGCTGAACGAGCCGAGCAGGTCGGCGCCACAGGCCCGGATCACGCGGTCGATCTCGCCTTCCGGCGGCATGGCCGCCGCCGCGGTCCGGCGCGGCGGGGCAGGGTGATGCAAGGCGACGCTGTCGACCAGATCGGCGATCGGGCGGCCGACCTGCTCCCAGTCCGGCGTCGGATTGTCGCGGGCGAGAACCAGCGCGTCGCGCAGCGCATTGAGAACAGCGGGATCGTTCAACTCGGGCAGGCCGGCACGGCGCAGCAATGCGCGCAGCGCGGGGTTCCCCAGCGCGGTCCGGTAGAATTTCGACAGATGCGGGTCGCCGCTGCCGGGCCGGCGCAGGATGGGATCGCAGACCTCGTACAGCGAGGGCCCATCCTTCCGGGCCGTCAGTGCGCGGCAGGCCGCGCCGGCGAAATACTGGAAACTCAAGCGAGGACTCGCAGGTTGTCGGAGGCGGGACGAACGGCATGCGCTGCTCGAAACGCCCGGCAACGGCGCGTCACGCGCATGCATGGGTCAAACTGACACGCTGGACGGCCAAAGACAACGTGACGGCGGTCACGGCGCGAGGCGGATTGGGCGGCAATATGGCCTCCCGGCGGTCCGCCCAGGGCCCTTTGGAGATCGGCGCCATGGTTAAATTTGCGTTTCTCTTCAAGTGCTTGAAAAGTCAAGGCTGTTCCGATGTTGCTTGGGATGCGGGTTCGGGTTAAGCCTTTCCTCGTTGCGGTGCCGCAAATTGCGCGCAATTCGACGACACATCGTCTCGCAACCCCTCAAACCTCAGAGGCGCCAGCGCGACCAAAGGGTGCGCCCCTTGGGTCACGCTTGGGCAGGCTCGGACCAGGATTGACGTGATGACCGCAAGGCAGCCTTCTCTCTCCCGCCGATCGGCCGTGATCGCCGCCGCGCTTCTCTGCACGGTGTCGCTCGCGATCGGTGCGCATGCTGCCCTCAACAAGCGTTCGCTCGAGGCGCCCAAAGCGGCAGCCTCCGAGCAGAGCAGCGTGGCGACCGGCAACGGCGCGCGCCTCGCGCTGGTCATCGGCAATGGTCATTACCCCGATGCGAATGCGCCGCTCGTCCAGCCGATCAACGATGCCCGGGCGCTGACCGGCGCGCTGCGCCGCGACGGCTTCGACGTCGATGTCGTCGAGGATGCCAACAAGGACGACATGATCCGCGCGGTCGAGCGCCTCAAGGCCAGGATCAAGCCCGACTCGGTCGTGATGCTGTTCTTCGGCGGCTACGCCATCCAGGCGGGACGCGAGAGCTACATGATCCCGGTCGATGCCAAGATCTGGAAGGAGGCCGACGTGCGCCGCGACGGCACCAGCATCGAGGGCCTGCTCGATACGGTCCGCGAGCAGGGTGCGCGCGCCAAGCTGGTCGTGATCGACGCCGCGCGCCGCAATCCCTATGAGCGCCGCTTCCGCGCCTATTCGCACGGCCTGGCGCCGATCAATGCGCCTGCCAATGCGCTGATCCTGTCGTCGGCGACGCCCGGCAAGGTGCTGGACGATCCGAAGGGCCAGAACAGCGTGCTGGTCGGCGAGCTGCTCAATCAGCTCGGCAAGAGCCCGAGCGCCGAGGCCGTGTTCAACAAGACCCGCAACGCCATCGCGCGCAGCTCCGACGGCGAGCAGGTGCCGACCGTGTCGTCCTCGCTGGTCGAGGACATCCGCTTCAGCGCCGACGTCGCGAACGCCGGCAGCTGAGCTTAGCCTGTCCCGCTCCTGAGATGCTCCGCCCTCTCGGCGGTCTCCCATCCTCTCCTGGAGGGGGAGGGTCGCCTCACGGCGAGCGAAGCGAACCGTGTGGCGGGGTGGGTGATCTCTCCACTTGCACCGTCATCCGTGGCTCCACCCCACCCCGTCGCACGTCGCTGACGCGCCGCGCGACGACCCTCCCCCTCCAGGGGAGGGTGGGGCCGCGTGCCCCTCAGACCCTGCGACGTTGCGTCGCTCAATTGCTCGCCATCACCGGCCGCACCGGGTCGCCTTCGCGCAGCAGCGCGCCGGCGCGGGTGACCACGACGTCGCCCTCGGCCAGGCCGTCGCGGATCTCGACCTGGCCGCCGGCCATCAGGCCGATCTCGACCCGCTTGGTCTCGATGCGCTGGGCGCGGACCACCTGCACCACCGTGCCGTCCGGGTCGTACAGCACGGCGGTCAGCGGCACCGCGACGCCGCAGCTCTGGCCGATCTTGATCACGGCGCGCCCGAACGAATTCACCAGCAGCCGCGCCGTGCCGTTGATGCCGATGAAGGCCTGGCCGAGCTGGCTGTTCGGCTCGACGGTCGGCGCGACCCTTCGAATCTTGCCTTCGACCTCGCCGGCCCCGACGATGCGAATCCGCGCCGTCTGGTTGACCGCGAGCTTGGCGAGCTGCGCGCTCGGCACCAGGCCGACGAGATCATATTCATTGCGGGCGAGAATGGAGAACAGCGCCTCGCCGCGGCCGGAGGCGAACGCGCCGATGGTGGCGCTCGACGACAGGATGGTGCCCGCCACCGGCGCCTGGATCATGATCGTGCCGCCCTCCGGCGGCGTCAGCCGCGCCAGGTTCTGTCCGGCCGTGACGGTGTCGCCGGCATCGACCAGCACCTCCGCGACCTTCAGTCCGGGACGGTCGGGCCTGACCGCGGTCTCGTCGCGCGCCAGCACCATGCCGGACACCTCGACGGTGTTGTCGAAGCAGGCCTTGGTCGCCTTGAGCACGCTGACCGCGGCGCCCCTCGGCGCGGTGTCCTCGGCCGCCGCCGCAGCCTGGATCATCGCCAGCAGGCCGGCGGCGGCGAGCATCGGCATCCGGCGCATCGTGGCGGCAATTGCGGCATGTCCCATGCGAAACCGATCCTCGCGAAAACCCATTCATTCAACGGCCGTGGTCGAGATAGCAGACGCGCCGCCGCCGGGCCAGCCGACCCGCGTCCCTGGTAGTCGCGCCAGGACGCCGCGACGTTCAGCCGACGCCCCCCGAACTTCTCGGCAGCGTCCACGTTGACGCTGCCGATGTCAGCCATCTCCACTTGGGACTCACGCTCATGCTTCGGCCCTGGATACCGCTTCTGCTCTGCGCCGTCGTCGTCACGCCTGCGGTCTCCGCCGAGCTCACCGCCGACGCCGTCAACGGTGCCGAGCTGCGCAAGCGGCCGCCGGCCGAGGAGAAGATGGACCCAGTGGCGATCCGCGCCCAGGTGCTGCTCGATCGCGCGCGCGTCTCGCCGGGCGAGATCGACGGCCGCTTCGGCGACAATGCGCGCAAGGCGCTCGCCGCATTCGCGCGCGCCAAGGGGCTTGTGGGCGATCAGGGCCTTGCCGGTGATGCGAAGCTGACGCCCGAGCTGTGGGATGCGTTGCTGCGCGGCGACCAGGCGCCTGCCATCGTCTCCTACACGATCACCCGCGACGATGTGAAAGGGCCGTTCCTGAAGAAGCTGCCGCAGCACATGGAGGACATGAAGGACCTGCCGGCGCTCGGCTACACCTCGCCGCGCGAGGCGCTGGCCGAGAAATTCCACATGAGCGAAGCGCTGCTGTCGGCGCTCAATCCGAAGGCCGGCTTCGACAAGGAGGGCGAGCAGATCTCCGTCGCCAATGTGATGAAGCCGGACGACGCCGCGCCGAAAATCATGCGGCTCGACATCAGCAAGGACGCCGGCACCGTGCAGGCGTTCGACCGGGACGGCAAGCTGGTGGCGGTGTTTCCCGCCACGGTCGGCAGCGAAGAGAAGCCGACGCCGGTCGGCAGCTTCAAGGTGATCTCGATCGATGCCAACCCGAACTACCGCTATAACCCCGACTACAAGTTCAAGGGTGTGAAGGCGCGCAAGCCGTTCACCATCAAGCCCGGCCCGAACAACCCGGTCGGCGCCTATTGGATCGGCCTGTCGGTCGGCATCGGCTACGGCATCCACGGCACCGCCGAGCCGTCCAAGGTCGGCAAGTCAGAGTCGCATGGCTGCGTGCGGCTGACCAATTGGGACGTGCGATTCCTCGGCGACCACCTGGCGAAGAAGGCGAAGGTGGAGCTGCATTAGTAGATCGGTTAGTTAAAGACAGTCGTTGTTCCGGGATCGGAACTATTACAAAAGTCCGTCAGAAAACATGGACTTCTGCGCTTCGACGATATCCGATCGCAATCCATAAATTGAGCAAATGCCTTTGATGAAATCCGATTGTCCACCGTAGCTAGGGTGCCGAACCCCACTTGCGGCGATTCCCATGTCGGCCAATGCCTGTTCGGCATCGCGGCCGATCGCTACTACGAGTTTCGGCCGTAGGCCTGCGATGAGTCTCACTAGGAGAGGCCGACAGACTTCTCGTTCAAGGCGAGTATGGCATCTATTTGACCGAGGATCATTCGCCTCGTGGGGATGAAGGGGAAAGACGTTCCATAGGAAGATCGGCCGATCTATCAGCTTTAAGGTGTGCCAGATAACCTTTGCCGTTCTTTCGACAACAACGGGACCCTTCGTCGCTCTCTCCAGCGGCAGATCTCCATAAAGATGGGAATGATCATGGAGATGGGCTTCATCTGTCAGAGCAAGACCAGTTCGGCGTCCTCCACGATACCCGAGATCGCGAGCAATCCACAACGTATCAACTGATGTCTGAAGTGCCTTGTCGATAACAAGTCGCAGGTTTTTCTGTCTAATTCGCGGCGCGTCATGGCGATCAAATTCCTTGCATCGCTCGGAATATGGGTTGAACACATCCTCGAATCGCAAGCCGGCGAGTTCCTTCACAAACATTGCCGAATTCATGTAGATAGGCCCTCGATGGTCATCGAGCGCTTTATCAGGTCAACATGCAAAGTTCCACGGCGGTGGATACGCAAAAATCTAAACGCCTTGTTGCCTTGAAGGATAGCTTCCTCCCATAGCCAAAGGGGCAATCGATCGACTTCGTAGCCGCGCACGAACTGTCGGACGTTCTTCAAGAAGGTAAAACTTAAATCGCCGGGCTTCTGGCCATCGAAAAAGTCAAAATCTTTCGCAACGCCGAAAACATACGAAGCTACTCCTTCCTCAATGAGGACGGCACGCGCGCCGTCTTCGCCTTCGTCGACGCGCGTCTCGCTCTTCCGCTTTCGCCGCAGTAGAGCGCGCATCACTGGCGACCAGCCCAGAACAGCAGCATAGGCGTAATGGAATACATCATGGAACCGATAGTCATCGGGCAGCATGATATTATCAGTTAATCTGTCTCCGATGAATAGGTCGTTGCAGCGCTGCAGTACGTATCGTTTGCCGTTCGCCGCTTCGCGCTCATAGATGTCGATGGAAAGCGATCGCGGCAGCCGCTCCTCCTCGGGGAAGACATCATCAAATAGTGCTGGATAAATCCTCTCTCTCGGCCAGCGATCATTTGCCTTTGTTAGACTTATCGACGCCGCTGCCTCGAGCGTCACGCTCGCCTCGTCCGATGCGAGAATAAGCAGATCGAAGATCCTTCGCAATTGAGTCGCTATTGCCTGTCTGCTAGTTTCGTGTGAGCCTCCTACAATTCCACCAGCTAGGGTGCCACCAGCGGCCGCGAGATTAAGCAACGTTCGTTCAAACTGCGCGGCTGGAGTATTCAATCTTAATACATGCTGAGGCTGCAATGACGAGAAGCGCACATCATCGCCAGTCTTCACTCCGGCCTGCGCCTCGTCAAATAGGGAAGCTAAGGGAATGTCGTAAATTCGAGCAATTGTAGCAAGATACCAGAGGGTATCGCCCAATTCCTCCAAGACCGCGCTCTCGTAATTTACGTATGCCGCTGTGTCGCGTTGCTTCTTCTTAACTTCGCTGAGAAGGCTTCCGATCTCTCCGACAAGTCCGAGCGTGGGTAACGTCGGTCCCTTTTCCGCAAATCTATCAGTCTCCGAGGCACGAAGCTGATACTCGTTGAGGCCCATTGCGCTTGTCTCCATGCTCAAGCCTCCTCCAACGAACTGAGCTACGTCTTAGTTCTAAGATCAAGCCACTCATACGGAGGGCTTCGATACCCCAAATTGCCGAGGGACTGGATCCAGAGCTCAAACTCTTCCAAGAGGTGAGGATCGTCGAAGCGAGACTGTCCGACGCTTGCATGAACGATGCCTCTCCCGCGCCTGTCCTTCAGGCCGGTCGGTACGCTAGGGCCGTCTCCTCCGAAATAGATAAAGTGATCGCTGATTAGAACTCGATTCACGCTAGTGTCACGGCCAATGTGTTTGGGGTTGGGGCGGCCATCGGGCAAACTGTGAAACGAGTCGCGCTGCTTCCATGGTCCTGGCGAGGTCTCACGAAAATATATGTTGTCTCCACAGCTCTGCTTGCGGCTACCCGTTCGGTACGGCTTCTTCTTAAGAAAACGCGCATCGGCATCGTATTCGTCGAATGACAAAGCTTCGGTTATTCGCATGGCGTAGACGAGCGTTCCCGCTCGTCCGATTTTCTTCTCGCCGCTGCCGGTCCCAAGCAACCAATCTCCGATAGTCGCGTACTTGCGGATCTTTGGTTTGCAAGTTGCAAGAGTACAAAAGCCGTAGAATGGATTCGGAGCAAAGCCGCTGTCGTAGCGGACGATATATGTGTGTAGGGGCATGAATTCCCCTCAGCAAGGATGGCGCTTTAACGAAACGGCGTCCTTGGGACTGCCGTCCGGCTTTTCCCACCCGTCCTTCCCCGACACGATCGCATCGACAATCGAGCTGCCGTGCCAGCCGACCATGGCGTCACCGTACTCAAGTAGGGCCGCCGGTAGCTCGCATTCCTGAGCGCCGAACTCCCAGACGCCAACTATATGCTTTCCCTGCTGGGCGGCATATTCGATTTCCCAGTTGACCCAATCACTGTCTTTGGTCTGTGGGGAGACGTAAACCACCAGTGTACCGGCCCAATTTATCTGAGGTGCGAGTATCTGGTTCTTGATGTAATCCTCGCTCTTAGCGTTGTTGGGGTTGTTGGAGTTTATTGACGAGTCTCGAATCTCCATGCCGTTCTTGGCCAAGAGATCCTTCAGCTTCCCGAGGCCTGCATCGTCTTCGTGGATGTGACTTATGAAAACGTTCTTAGTGAGCTTTTCCATGACAATGGGTACTTCTCTAGCAAGGGAATCCTTTATTCATATAGTTTTAATTTGACACATATTTCTATTTACACAAGGAGAAGTTGAGTCGAGAATTGCATGCCAGCGACAAGCTGTGGGCGCCGACCGGGCGTTGGCGGGCGTCCCACAATTCGCCTGTATATTAGCAAGCGGGGGCATGGATTGAATTCGTCAAGTTCGAGCATCACGTGGCGGCAGCATTTCGCGGCCTCGAACTCGGAATTTGTGAGCATTGTTGACGCCGACTTTCTTGACCGCTTTGGTGGTCGCCCTTGGCGTCCGTCCAATGCGGATAAGGTGGCAGCGCACATATTCCACATCGAGCTCATCTCAAGGGTAGCAACTCAACCGCTTGGGTATTCGAATGGGGTTGAGAGGCGAGCGCTCGCGAGCATCTTCGAACTTTTCGGTCGTGCGAGAGCAATTGCACAGCAAGAGCCGGACTGCCAAGTGTTCGAGACTATCGTGTGGCATGTTTTGAATACGCGTGTCAGGCCATTCACAGCGAGATGGCACGTAAGAAGTGAGTCGGGAGATCTCGATGCTTTGGACGGCAGCGACATCTTTCGCGCTGAGCTTCAAGTCGTTCAAAAGAGCCTAGTTGGACTTGATGGTCTGTTGAATTCCATCCGGAATTGCGAAGGGCTAGCAGCGTCGATCGAGAACCGATCAATAAACCGGGCCGTCAGGTTGGAAATGGAACGGCCCGTGGGATGGCGGCCATTCGGTGAAATTGCACATGGTGATCGGTCGTCCCTAAGCAAAGCGGAGGAAGATAGAGTACGAAAACGGCGAAGGTACTACGGCGTTGAAGATCGAGACTGGGCCGCCGGTTTGGCGCTTTCTGGAGGTGGAATTAGAAGCGCAACCTTTGCGATGGGAGTCATGGTCGCTCTTTCAAGGCGAGGCCTTCTCCCGCAGTTTGACTACCTTTCGACTGTTTCAGGTGGAGGCTATGCTGGATCGTTCTTGACGCAGCTGCTTGGGATGGCTGTGCCTGAGAATAACTTAAGCCTTCGAGCAACTGACTTGCCTTTCAGAAGAATGGAAGGCGAAACTGCACTACTGCGCAAGATTCGGCAGGGCGCGAGCTATCTATCTGGGTCGGTCTGGGAACGCTTCGCGCTCGCAATGGCGCAGGCTCAAGGTATCTTCCTGACGCTCGTCGTTGTCTTATCTCTAATTTCTGTTGTTGCCTTCGGTGATTACTTGCTTCGCTCGGAGATTCCAGACGGGATTTGGCACAAGATCGCGCTGTACTCTTCGATGGGGCTTATCGGGCTCTTCATAGCGGTGCCGCTGCTGCGCGGCTGGTCGGGCCAATCGTTAGCTGGCGAAGCGAATTGGATGGCACTCATTGGCGCGTTGTTCTTGGTGCCGCCCGTTTGGGTTGGATTAGGCGGCTTTCACCGCTTAATTGATCTGCTGCTGTTCGAACCGTTAGGTGTCGAGCGATTGATCGTCGTTTGGACGATTGTCGGCTCAATTTTCGTCGTCCTCGGTGCCGCATTTGATCGCATGAGTCTTTTTCGGCCTGCGATTCTGACGATCGTAAGTATTCTGTCGCTCGCTGTGGCAGAAGCGTTGGCGTACAGAGCGTTTCAGGTAGCGGGTTCTGTATCAGCCGCATTATTTACAGCGGGAGCAGTCTTGATTTCGACTGTGTTGTCGTTTGTCCTCGATGTCAACGCAACTTCGCTGCATAACTTCTATCGGACGAAGCTGGCAAAGGCATTCTTGATTGACGGGCAATGCCAGCCTGCGATCCCTATTAGGCTTAGCGCAGTGGATAGCTCCAGGTCACTGTTTCCGATCTTGAATTGTGCGTTGAACGTTCCAGGTTCAGTTGATCCAAGGATGCGCGGTCGCCATGCCGACGTGATGTCATTTACTCCCGTAGCCGTCGGCGCTGCGTTAATTGGCTATTCGCCGATCTTGGATTGGGAGAGTGCAAATCCCCAGCTTGATCTTGCGACCGCAATGGCTCTGTCTGGAGCAGCGGTGGACTGCACCCCTGAAGTGAGACACGATAATTTCTGTGACAGTGGGGTTGCCACGACGACTATCGTGCCTTGTTTTGCGCGAACGCGGCTTCGAACTCAATA
>NZ_JAUHID010000007.1:0-294939 GCF_032377735.1 Bradyrhizobium sp. SZCCHNRI3043 | reverse complement strand
GCGAGCAGGCCGCGATCGTCGAGGCCGACCGAGAGCGCGGTCTTGCGCGACTGCGCGGCGACGACGAAGGGAATCGACAGTCTGTCGCCGCGCTTGCGGTCGCGGGTCCAGTGCGTCAGCAGATAGGTCGGGAAGCTGGCATCGCAGATGATGCCGCAATGCGCGCCGCCGTCGCTCAGGCCCGGCACGCTGCGCGGATCGCGCAGCATCTCATAAGTGGCATCGAGATTGCCGTCGTAATAGTTCAGGAACGGCACGTAGAGCATGCCCCGTCCGTTGTCCGTCAGCATCGCGTCATAGGCCAGTTCCTCGGGACGACAGCCGCGCGCGCGGGCCTGGGCGCCGAGTGACCGCTCCGGCGGCTGCTCATAATCCGGCGGATCGCCGAGCAGATACATCTTGTCGTAGTTCGGCTTGAAGAACAGCGGGTCGTCGGTCGCGCTGGCCTGCTCGCCCAGGATGGCCGCGCGCAGCTCCGGATCGCGCATCCGCGCGACGCGCTCATCCAGCGGCAGATGCGCGATCGCCTGGTAGCTCGGATGCGTCTGCAGCGGGTTGCGCGACAGCTCCAGCCCAAGCAGCAGTCCGACCGGGCGCGCCGCAATCTGCGCCGTCACCGACAGGCCGCGCGCGGCGGCGGCGTTGATTTCGGCCAGCGTCTGCCGCCAGCGTTGCGGCGCGCGGTCGTTCTGGGTCACCGAGAACGAGATCGGGCATTTCGTCGTGTCGGCGATGCGCAGCATCATCGGCAGGTCTTCGTGGATCGTGGAGATGTCGAGCACGAATTGCAGCACGCTGCGGCCGGCGCTGTGCATGGCCTGCGCGATCGTCGTCAGCTCGTCCTCGCCGGCCTTCAGGGTCGGTGTGTAGTCGCCGGTCGAGGTCCGATGATTGAGCGTGCGCGAGGTCGAGAAGCCGAGCGCGCCGGCCTTGACCGCATCGCGCGCCAGCGCCGCCATGGCGCGATTGTCGTCGGCGGTGGCAGGATCACGGCGCGCGCCGCGCTCGCCCATCACATAGACACGCAGCGCCGCATGCGGCAGCTGCGCGCCGATGTCGAGATCGAAGGCGCGCTTGCCGAGCCACTCCATGTAGTCCGGAAAGCTCTCCCATTCCCAGGGAATGCCGGCTTCGAGCACCGGTTCGGGGATGTCCTCGACGCCCTCCATCAGCTGGATCAGCCGCTGATGATCGGCTGGCCGGCACGGCGCGAAGCCGACACCGCAATTGCCCATGATCGCGGTGGTGACGCCGTTCTGCGACGACGGCGAGATGTCGTGGCTCCAGGTCACCTGGCCGTCGTAATGGGTGTGAACGTCGACGAAGCCTGGAGTGACCAGCTTGCCGCGCGCGTCGATTTCCTCCCGGCCGGTCGCATTGACCTTGCCGACGGCGACGATGCGGCCATCCGCAATCGCCACATCAGCCTCATAGAGCTCGCCGCCGGAGCCATCGGCAATGGTTCCGCTGCGGATCACGAGATCAGGCTGGGCCATGGCGTGTCTTCCCCGGTCGTTGTTGTTATGGGCACATCATCGGCGGGAAGGCGATGATGTCAACATACGGGGAAGAGGCAGCAGCCTTGCGTCAGCGACCTGATTGTAGGGTGGGCAAAGCGACGCCATAGGCGGCGCGTGCCCACCACCGCGAGCGGGATGGTGGGCACGGCGCGCGATGCTGTCGTTAATCACGACGAGCGTGCCAGGCGCCTTTGCCCACCCTACAAGAAACCTACGCCTTCGCCTTCTTCGGCTCGGTGAAGAACGCGAGCACGATGGTCAGCAGCATGAACACGACGGAGGCGCCGAAAACCCAGCGCGGCGCGTTCATGTCCATGATCCAGCCGAACAGCAGCGGACTGACCACGCCGGCGAAGTTGAAGCCGGTGGAGACGATGCCGAAGGCGCGGCCGGCGGCACCCGGAGGGGCGGCGTTGCGCACCAGCATGTCGCGCGACGGCGCGATCACGCCGCTCATGAAGCCCGCGACCAGCATGATCGTCGTGAGCAGCACGGTCGGCAGGTTGATGAAAGTGATCATCAGCACCAGCACGGCGTTGATCGCATAGGCGACGGCCGCGACCAGATTGTGATGGCGGATGCGGTCGGCGAGCTGGCCGCCGGCGAGCACGCCGACGGCGCTGGCGCCGAGGAACGCGGTCAGCGCGATATTGGCGGTCGAGAACGAGATGCCGTAGCCGTTCATGAGCGCGACAACGCCGAAGCTGGCGATGCCGGCGTTGGACAGGCTGAGCAGCATGAAGAACACGGTCAGCAGCATCAGCATCGGAGTCAGCAGGCTGGGCTGTTTCGCCTTGCTGCCGTCGGCGCTGGTGTGATGCGGATGCGGCGGCACCTCGGGCACGTTGCCGACGAGCAGAAGCAGCGCGGCGAGCGGACCGACCAGGCCGGCCGCGATCAGCGCGCCGGAGCCACCGACGGTGGTGACCAGCGCCGCCATCACGGCGGGCGCGACCGCGCCGCCGAGATAGCCGGCGAAGGTATGCACACCGAACGCGCGGCCCATGCGCTTCTCTTCCATGTGCGCGGCCAGCAGCGCGTAGTCGGAGGGATGGTAGACCGCGTTGGCGAGGCCGAGCAGCACCGCCGAGACGACAAGACTGGCATAGCTCAGGTAAACGCCGAGCATCGCCAGCGACAGGCCACCGAGCGTCAGGCCGAGCAGCAGGATGCGGCGGGCGCCGGCGCGGTCGACGAGATAGCCGACAGGCGCCTGGGTCAGGGCCGAGACCACGGCGAACACCGTAAGCGGAAAGCCGAGCTCGATGTAGCCGACGCCGAGCTTCTCCTTCAGGTAGGGAAACAGCATCGGCAGCACCAGCATGTGCAGATGGCTGACCCAGTGCGCCAGCGAGATCAGCGCCAGCGTGCGCAGCGAGGAGGCGGTTCGGACCGGAGCACCGGCATGTTGCGATGCGGCAAGAACGTCAGCCATGGTCGATCCGTTTGGCTCCCGGCGTCAGTGATGGTCCTGAAGGGCGCGTTGCCGGCAAATCACCAAGGGCTGCCGAATAATGGGCGCGCGACACAACGCCACACTATCGGATTACGGTTCATTGTCCACGAACGCGCGCGCATGGCACCTGCGCGCGCCGGCCGGAGTTTTCGGTGCACGGCGACGATTCGGCCAGCCATTCTGGCGCAATGCATGCGCCACGCCGCTCAGGACAGCGATGCAAAGCCAGGATTGCCGTCGACGCCCGAGAGCGTGACCTTGTTAGTTCCGACCAGCACCAGCTGACCGTTGCGCAGGTGGCTCGCGACCACATCCCAAACCGGCTTGCCGTCCTGTGCGTTCATCGAGGCCCAGCCGGCGACCTTGTAGCTCTTGCGGGCCTCCAGCGGACGGCCATCGTCGAGCGTGAGATCGGAGATGCGGCGGCCGATCGGCTCGGCGGGCGCGCAACGGTAGGACAGCCCGCCCGTGCGCACCATGTCGCCGCCCTGCTGCAGATAGGGATCGGCGTTGAACAGGTTGTCGCAGACGTCCTCGAGCACGTCCTTGATCTCTGCGCCGGTCATTCGCTGCACATAGGTCTCGGGATAGGTGATCGCGGTCTGCGCCAGCACGTCCTCCAGCAGGATGGATTGGTTCGCGAGCAGCGTCGGACCCCAGCGGAATCCGGGCGACAGCGCGATCTCGGCATCGAGCTCGCGGCGCAGCGCCGCGCAGATCAGGTCGTCGGTCGCGCCTTCGAAATTGCCGCGCCGGTACAGCAGCCGGTCCGACGTCGCGAGCTTCTCGCTCCAGGCCGCGACCTGCGGCTGCTGGGTCTGGTCGATCAGCGCCTGCATCGCAGGATCGGGCTTCAATAGCTCCGAGTAGATGGGCAGCAGCCGGTAGCGCGCGTCGGCGACGCGCCCCTTGCCGACGTCGAGATCGAGCACGGCGAGGAATTTGCCGTTGGAGCCGGCACTGGTGACGAGCGTCGCGCCCTTGGCGTTGCTGACCGCGACCGGTTGCGGAACCGCGTCATGGGTATGGCCGCCGAGGATGACGTCGATGCCGGTGACGCGGCTCGCGAGCTTGAGGTCGACATCCATGCCGTTATGCGACAGCAGGATCACGGCATCGACCTTGTCGGCGCCGCGCAGGCCATCGATCAGCTTCTGCAGCTCCTCCTCGCGGATGCCGAACGTCCAGTCCGGCGTGAAGCGGCGCGGATGCGCGATCGGCACGTAGGGGAAGGCCTGGCCGATCACCGCAATGCGCGCGCCGCCGATCTCCTTGATGGTGGCCGGCTTGAACACGCGGCCGGAGCCGTGATCGAACGCCTTGGCGTCGTTGAACGCGGCCTCCTCGGTCAGGAACACGTTCTGCGCCAGGAACTCGCCCTTGAAGCGGGCGAGGTTGGCGCGCAGCGCCTCCTCGCCATAGGTGAACTCCCAGTGCCCGGTCATGGCGTCGATGCCGAGCAGGTTGGCGGCGCTCACCATGTCGGCGCCGCGCATCGCATTGGCAAGTCCGGTGCCCTGCCAGAGATCGCCGCCATCGAGCAGCACCGAGCGATGGTCGCCGGCATCGGCGCGCAGCTTGTCGACCAGGGTTTTCAGATGCGCGAAGCCACCCATCCGGCCGAAGCGCCCGGCGTACTTCTCGAACTCGAACGAGGTGAACGCGTAAGCCTCGGCGCTGTCGGGCCGGATGCCGTAGCGGTCGAGGAAGGCGCGCTCGACCAGATGCGGCGGCCGTCCCCACATCTCGCCAATGCCGAGATTGACGCTGGGCTCGCGGAACAACAGCGGTCGAAGCTGCGCATGCGTGTCCGTGATGTGCAGGATGCGGGCGTTGCCGAACTTCTCGATGTCGTAGAGGCTGACGGTGTCGGCGGCGCTGGCGTTGCGCAGCAGCGCCGGCGCGGCGAGCGCGGCGGCAACTGATGCTTGCAGAAAGTCCCGGCGCCGAATCATGGCTCGCGTCCTAGCTTATGATGCGATTCCATGGAATCGCATCGTGAGCTATCCCTTTGCTTGAGCATGATCTCCGCACAAACGCCTTCGGCGTTTGTGCGAGGGAAAGCCGGTTTCCACTTTTCCGGATCATGCTCTACCTGATCTCCATGTCCTTCCAGCGCTGCTTCTCGCTGGTGGCCTGGACGATCGATGCCTTGGCGAGCGCCTCGGCCTCCTGCGCCGATTTCAGCGCAGAATCGAAATTGCCGGAATCGGCTGCCTTCTTCGCGGCATTGAGTGCGGCCTGGGTCACGGTCCATTGGTTGCGCAGACGTCCGGCTTCCTTGTTGGCGCTCTCGGCCGCCGCGACAGCCGCGAGATAGTCGGCCTCCGACGCGGCCCGCGCGGAGCCGGCGCCGACCGCTGATACCATCATGGCGAACACGATCTTTTTCATGACGCTTGCTGTCTTGACATTTGTCATGGCCGCGCTCCCGGTCCTGAAACCGGCAGGCCGTTCGACACGTAGGACAGATAATATTCGAGGTTGCGGTATTCGTCCGATTGCGGCTCCAGCGGCACGGCGCGCGTCTGGCTGTTGCAGGTGACGAAGCGCCGGCTGATCGTGCCCATGCCGCTCCATTCCGAGCGGTAGATCGGCATCGCGTTGAGGATGCCGAGCGCCGGCGCCAGGATCTCTGCGCGGATCCGCTCGCCCGGGCTCTGCACGTGGCAGCTCGCGCAGGAGAAGTTCAACTGGCCGCGGCGGGTGTAGAAATATTCCTTGCCCTTTTCGAACGACTCGAGCGCACGCGGATCGTCGGGGATCTTGATGTCGAAGCGCTTGCCGCGCGACGTGTACGCCATGTAGGCGGTCAGCGATGCCATCTCGTCCTTGACGTAGGAGTAGGGCTGCTCGCCATTGGCCTCGCGGCAGCGGTTCAGCGCCAGCTCGAGGGTGATGACCTTGCCTTCCTTGTCGTCGAAATAAGGATAATTCTGGCGGATGCCGATACCGCCGTTCGGGAAGCAGTCGGCATAGGTCTTGCCGTTCTTGAACGGCTTGGCGAACATCTCCTTGCCGGCATCGAGCGCGAACTCGTAAGGCGGAAACTGCTCCTTCTCCTCCCATTGCTTGCGCATGTCGGCGTTCATTGAATACGGCCCGTTGACGAAATCGTCGAACGCCACCTTCGGAAACTTCTTGATGAAGTAATCCTGGAACGCCTTGGCGTCGGCAGCCGGGTTCGGCTTGTCCGCGGCCGCAGCGCCGGAGGCGCCGAGAGCGAGCGCGGCCGCGACAGTCAGCGCGAGGCGCGGCGCCCTCATTGGATCGTCGCCGTCAGGCTGTCGGTCGCGCCCTTGCTGTCGACCCAGCTCACCTTGAGCTCGTCGCCCTTGGCCGCGCCCTTGAAGGCGAACTTGACATAGGGGTCCTTCGACACCGCGGTGCCCCAATCGGCCAGGAACACCGTCTTGTCCTTGTGCACGAAGGTGAGCTGCTGGATGTAGTGCGCCGGGATCAACTCGCCCTTGGCGTCCTTGACCAGGCCCGTATCCATCGGGTGCTGGATCAGGGTCTGGACCTCGGCGATGTCGCCGTTCAGGACGGCGCGGACGCGGATGCTCGATGCCATGATGATCTCCTGACCTTAGCCGCCGCAGCCGCCGACGGTGACCTTGACCTCCTTGGTCGCGCTGTAGAGCTTGCCGCCGGATTCGACGAGCGCGATCACGTTGGAGGTCTTGGCCATCTTGAGCCGGTTCGCCACCGCGGGCACGGTGCCCTCGGGGATGTGGTACGACGCCGCCAGCGCGAATGGATTTTCGCTGACGATGAAGGCGATCGAGGTCACGTTCGGCAGCGACGTCGTCACCGCGATCGGCACCACGCCGCCGTTCTCGGCGATCTCTGGCGCGTCGAGCTTGATCTTGTCGGACGCTTCGTGGTCGCGGCCGTACAGCGCCTTGACCGCGTCAGGCGCATTCTTCTGCTTGAAGGCGTCTTCCGGATATTTGTTGTCGTTGGTCGCGGCGAAGGCGGGCGCGGCGTGCAGCACGGCGTTGCCGAGGCCGATCAGCGCGACGAGGCCGGCGCCCTTCAGAAACAGGCGGCGGTGGGCCAACGGGCCGAACGAGGCAGTCATGGCGGTCTCCAAACGGAATCAGAGGGTCTGCAGGAAGTCGACGATGGCGCTGATTTCCTGCTCGGTCAGGATGCGGTTGCGGCCGAACGGCGGCATCACCGTCAGCGGATTGCGCCTGGTCTCGTCGTTGAGAATCGCGATCAGCTCGGCGCGGTCGTATCTCGCCTTGAGGTTCTCCAGCTTCGGGCCGATCGAGCCCGGCAGGTCGCCGTCCTTGATCTCGTGGCAGGTCAGGCAGTTGCCCTTGCCGCGGTCGAAGGCGAGCCTCTGGCCGTCGACGGCACCGGACTGGGCGTGAGCGGCCATGGACATGGCGAGCGAGAGCCCCATCGCCAGGGCGGTACGCAGGACAGGTGTGATCAAGGTGGAGTTCCGACGTCTCGGTGATCTCGGCAATATAGGCGCTGCAAAGCATAAAGACCATCGGCTGACAATGCAGCTATGGTGGCCGCGGCAACGCGGTTAACGAGGCCGTTCATGGGGCGGCCGGGAGAATGGGCATGGCGGAATATGTCGTGGAGTTCGGCCGGGACGGCCGGCCGGTGGAACCGGACGGACGGCTGGACGCGGCCGCCTTCCACCGCAACCACCAGCCGATCTGGGCGGTGCTGGGACGGCTGCTTGCGGGCAAGACCGGCGACGTGCTGGAGGCCGGCAGCGGCACCGGCCAGCATGTCGTGCATTTCGCCTCCCAGCGGCCGGATCTGACGTGGTGGCCGAGCGATCTCAACGCCAATCACCTCGCCAGCATCGCGGCGTGGCGAAGGCATGCCGGGCTGTCGAACATCCGTGATGCCCAGCGCATCGACCTGTCAGATCCCGGCTGGCCTGCGGCGTTCCGCGCCGCGGGCGGGCCTTCGCAGCTCACCGCGATCTTTTGCGCCAATGTGATTCACATCGCGCCGTGGTCGGTGGCGGAGGGATTGTTCGCCGGCGCCGGGCAGGCGCTGTCGGCGGACGGGGTGCTCGTGCTCTACGGCCCGTTCAAGCGCGCCGGCAAGCACACCGCGGTCAGCAATGCCGTGTTCGATACCTCCCTGCGCGAGCACAATCCGGACTGGGGGGTGCGCGACATCACCGACCTCGAAGCGCTTGCCGCGCGCCACGGGCTCGCCTTGCGCGAGACGATAGAGATGCCGGCCAACAATATGATCCTGATGTTCGCGCGAGGTGCGTGACGCGTTCTCCGTCATTGCGAGCGGAGCGGCGGAGCGAAGCAATCCAGCCTTCCGTCGCGGCCCTGATTGCGTCGTCGTCTTCGGCTCCTCGCAATGATGACGGAGGGAGCCGCTCACTCCATCTCCAGCCCGACATGTCGCGCCAGAAACCGCGTGCCCAACGTGATGAAGCCGGCGCGCTCGCGGTTGTCGGTGCCGTAGCCATGGCCGCCGGCGGCGGGTTCGTAGAACCAGGCGTCGTAGCCCATGGCCTGCAGCTTGGCGGTCATCTTGCGCGCGTGACCGGGATGGACGCGGTCGTCGCGCCGCGTGGTCGCGATCAGGATCGGCGGATAGGGCTGGCCGGGCGTTGCGGTGTGATAGGCCGAGTAGGTCGACAACCAGCTCCAATCCTCGTCGCTGTCGGGATCGCCATATTCGGCGATCCAGCTCGCGCCGGCGAGCAGCTTGCTGTAGCGGCGCATGTCGATCAGCGGGATGGTGCAGAACAATGCGCCAAAGCGCTCGGGGTAGCGTACCAGCATGTTCGTGATCAGGATGCCGCCATTGGAGCCGCCTTGCGCTGCGATGCGCTTCGGCACCGTGACGCCGCGGCGGACGAGATCGGCCGCAACGGCGGCGAAATCATCATGCGCGAGCCGCTTGCCGGCATAGCGGCCGGCGTCGTGCCAGGCGGTTCCGAACTCGCCGCCGCCGCGGATGTTGGCCTCCACGAGCGTGCCGCCACGTTCGAGCCACAGCTTGCCCAGCGCCGCATTGTAGGCCGGACGGAGCGTGTGACCGAAGCCGCCATAGGCGCTCATGTGCACCTGCGCGTCGCCTGTCAGCTCGGCCGGCCCGGTCTGGGTGTAGGGAATACGCTCGCCATCCACCGAGATCGCCTCGTGTCGCGTGACGACGTGCCCCTCGGCGCTGAAGGTGCGAGGCGCCTGCTTCAGCACGATCGGCGCGGCCAAGCCCTCGATCAGTAGCAGCGACGGCGGCGTCAGCGGATCCTGGATGTTGGCGAGCAGGTCGCCATTGCTTTCCGCCTCGTCGGTGTCGAGCCGCCAGACGTCGACCGTCGCGATCTCCGGCAGGCCGGGGAGCCGCTCGCAGCTCCACGCTTCCGGTGACGGCGTCCACACCTCGAACCTTGCCCTGAGCTCGTCGAGGATCGACAGCACCAGCCGGTCGCCGGCCCAGGACAGGCCCTGCAGCGCGCGTCGCGGCGCGGGCTCGAACACGCGGGTGAAATCGCGGCGCCCGGCAAGGAATGCCGAGAGCTGGAGACCGAGCACCACATCCGCGGGATGGGTGACCTCGCCGACGGTCCAGGGCTGGCGCAGCTTGATGGCCATCCAGTCGCCATGCGCTGACATCCAGCAGTCGGTCGGCAGGTCGAGCCTGGTCCGCGCCCCGCCGCCGTCACCGAGCCATAGATATTGGTTGAAGAAGTCGATGCCCTCGGCAAACCACACCCGCGCCGGCGCGACGCTGCGATCGACACCGACATGCACCCATGTCGACTGACTGCCTTCGGCGGCGAAGATCACCTCCGCCTGCTCGACCGGCTGGCCGCGCCGCCAGCGCCGCACCGTCCGCGCGTAGCCCGACGGCGTCGCCATGCCCACGCCGAACGCGCTCGCCAGCAGCAGGGTGTCGGCATCGAGCCAGGCGGCGCCGCCCTTGGCCTCCGGGAGCGTGAAGCCGCCCGTCACGAAGCGCTTCGTCGCGATGTCGAACTCGCGCAGCACCACGGCGTCGCTGCCGCCCCGCGACAGGCTCAGGATGGCGCGCTCATGCGCCGGCGGCAGGCTCGAGACCCCGTTCAGCGCCCAGTCCTCGCCTTCGTCGGCGGCGAGTCGGTCGATGTCGAGCAGGTCCTCCCATTGCGGTTGCGCCTCGCGGAACTCCGCCATCGTCGTGCGCCGCCACAAGCCGCGCGGATGCTCCGCGTCCTTCCATTGATTGTACAGCAGCCCGCCGCGGCGGCTCACGAATGGGATGTTGTCCGGCCGATCCAGGATGGCGGCCAGCGCGTCGCGGTCGTGTTCGAAGGCCGCGTCGCCGAACGCCGCGAGCGTGCGCTGGTTCTGCGCCGCGACGAACGCGAGCGCGCGCTCGCCGTCGATCTCCTCGAGCCACAGATACGGATCGTCATCGGGCGCCGCGATGGTCGGACGATCGTCGATTGACATGGCTCAAGCTCCGCGGGCGCCGTTGACGCGAGAATACCATTTGATTAGCCGGGCCGGCCGGGAGTGTCGAATCACGCTCCGTGGCGCGTTCGCAGCCCGCATGGCTTGTCTCCGTTCGCGCCCATTGCCTCGGGCGCGCGCTTCCCGCAATAGTGCGGCCAAACCAGCAAAGCAGGAGCGTGCGCGCCACGCCTCCGGATACCTGAGATGATCGATCTGACCGTGAGCGAAGACACCTCCGATGATGCCCGCGCCCGCCGCAACGTGGCGCGGCTCGCCGCCGCCCAGGCGCTGACCGGCGCCAACTCGGCCGTGATCTTCGCCACCGGTGCGATCGTCGGCGTCACCATTGCCCCGAACATCGGGCTCGCGACCGTGCCGATCTCGATGTACGTCGTTGGCCTCGCCGCCGGCACCCTGCCGACCGGCGCGATCTCGCGCCGCTATGGCCGCCGGGCGGCCTTCCTCATCGGTACCGGCTGCGGCGCCGTCACCGGCGTGCTCGGCTGCCTCGCCATTCTCCGCGGCTCGTTCGCACTGTTCTGCCTGGCGACGTTCCTCGGCGGCCTCTATGGCGCCGTCGCGCAATCCTATCGCTTTGCGGCGGCCGATGGCGCCAGCGCGACGTTCCGGCCCAAGGCGGTGTCGTGGGTGATGGCGGGCGGCATTTTCGCCGGTCTGCTCGGTCCGCAGCTCGTGCAATGGACCATGGACGTCTGGCAGCCCTATCTGTTCGCGTTCAGCTATCTGGTCCAGGCGGCGGTCGCGCTGGTCGCGATGGGGATCGTCGCCGGCGTCGATCTGCCGAAGCCTGAAGCTGCCGATCTCCATGGCGGCCGGCCCCTCTCGGCGATCGTGCGCCAGCCGCGCTTCATCGCAGCCGCCCTGTGCGGCACCATCGCCTATCCGGTGATGAACCTGGTGATGACCTCGGCACCGCTGGCGATGCAGATGTGCGGGCTCACGGTGTCGGATTCCAATTTCGGCCTGCAATGGCACATCGTCGCGATGTACGGCCCGAGCTTCTTCACGGGATCGCTGATCGCGCGCTTCGGCGCGCCCGTCATCGTCGCGGTCGGCCTCGCGCTGGAAGCGGTCGCAGCGGTGATCGGTCTGTCCGGCCTCACCGCGATGCATTTCTGGGCCACGCTGGTGGCGCTCGGGGTGGGGTGGAATTTCGGCTTCGTCGGCGCCTCCGCGCTGGTGCTGGAGACGCATACATCCGCCGAGCGCAACAAGGTGCAGGCGTTCAACGATTTCCTGATCTTCGGCCTGATGGCGCTGGGCTCGTTCTCGTCGGGCCAACTGCTCGCGAATTTCGGCTGGTCGGCGGTGAACCTCGTGGTCTTCCCGCCGGTGCTGCTCGGCCTCTGCGTGCTGGCGCTGGTGTGGTCGTCGAAGCGCCGAGATGCGCGGCTCGCGGCAGTGGATGTGGCGGAGCGATCATAGCGAGGCTCGCGCGGCATGCTCAGTCTGCTCCCCTCCCCCTTGCGGGGAGGGGTCGGGGGTGGGGGTCCACGAGCCGCGCTTTCTCCGTTGATAACGATCAGAGGCTATCGAGAGGACCAGCAGTGCATGCTCAGCCTCCCGAGCTAATAACCGCCTAGATCGATAAGGGCGCACCTCACTTAGCGCGGCGCCCGGGGACCCCCACCCCCAACCCCTCCCCGCAAGGGGGAGGGGAGCGCACCGGTTCTGCGGTGACGAACTCGATTCACATGGCGCGCCTCTACTTCAGCTCCGACACCTCGCCCTCAGGCAATTCGAACTCGAACGTGTTCAACGTCATCGACACCATGGTGTAGTAGCCGCACAGGCCGATGATCTCGACCAGGCCGCGCTCGCCGAGTTGCGCAATCGCGTCAGCATACAGCGCATCGGTCAGCCCATGCCCCTCGTGAAGCGACTTGGCGACGTCGTAGATCGCCTGCGCCTTGGGATCTGAAAACTCCGGCGTGCGGCGGTCGCGGATCGCCTCGATGATCTTAATGTCGAGGCCGCCGGCCAGCGCGAGGCGCTTGTGCGCGTACCATTCGTAATGCGCGGTCCAGTGCCGGGCGGTTACCAGGATCGCGATCTCCGACAGGTCAGCTGGAAACACCGTGTCGTAGCGCAGGAAGGCGCCGAGCCGTGTCGCATGCCGCGCCATCTCCGGACTATTGAGCCAGGCCATCATCGGCGGCGGCGGCGCGCCGCGCTTGCTGGCGATCGACTCGTCATAGGTCTGGCGCTGGTCGGCGCTCATTTCGCCAGGCGAAAGAAGTTTCAGGCGCATGTCGGTGTCCTCATATTTCGGGCGGCGGCATCATGACCATAGAACGCCATGCAAGGCGAGGGCGTACCGCCCTTGCGGCGACATCGATGTTGAATTCCAGGAAGCGCTGAGGTTAGGTCGTTGCCAACGACAGCAATCATGGAAACGCGCGAGGACCAGACATGGCCGATCTCGACACATTCCGCCGCGAAACGCGCTCCTGGCTGGAGGCCAATTGTCCGCCAGAGATGCGCCGCCCGATGACCTCCGAGGAGGACACGTTCTGGGGCGGCCGCAACGCAAAATTCTCCTCCGAGCCGCAGCGCGTCTGGTTCGAGCGCATGCGCGATAAGGGCTGGACGGTACCGCACTGGCCGAAGGAATATGGCGGCGGCGGTCTCGACGGCGAGGAGGCCAAGATCGTGCGCCAGGAGATGGCGGCGATCGGCGCTCGCGCCCCGATCACTTCGTTCGGCATCTCGATGCTCGGGCCGGCGCTCCTGAAATACGGCACCGACGAACAGAAGCGCGAGCACCTGCCCAAGATCACCGCCGGTCTCATTCGCTGGTGCCAAGGCTATTCCGAGCCGAATGCCGGCTCCGATCTCGCCTCCTTGCAGACGCGCGCTGAAAGCGACGGCGACGACTACATCATCAACGGCCAGAAGATCTGGACGTCCTACGCCAACTACGCCGACTGGATCTTCTGCCTGGTGCGCACCGATCCCGCGGCGAAGAAGCATGACGGCATCAGCTTCATCCTGTTCGACATGACGTCGAAGGGCGTCTCGACCAAGCCGATCCTCCTGATCTCCGGCCGCTCGCCGTTCTGCGAGACCTTCTTCGACAATGTCCGGGTGCCCAAGGCCAACGTGCTGGGCACCGTCAACCGTGGCTGGGACGTTGCGAAGTACCTGCTGCAGCACGAGCGCGCGATGATCTCCGGCATGGGCGAGCGCGGCGGCAGCCGCCCGCTCGGCCAGGTCGCAGCCGATTCCGTCGGCAGCGACGGGCAGGGCCGGCTCGACGATGCGCTGCTGCGCGCCGAGATCGCGGCCTTCGACGTCGACGAGGCCGCGCTTGCGGCCGCGGCCGAGCGCATGGTCGACCTCGCCAAAGCCGGGCAGGGCCATCCGGCGTTCTCGTCGGCGATGAAGTATTACGGCACCGAGCTCAACAAGCGACGCCACGAGCTGCTGATGTCATCGGGCGGCATCGACGCGCTGGAATGGGAGAGCGACCGCTCCGGCGAGGGCGCCCGGCCGCGCGCCTGGCTGCGCACCAAGGCCAATTCGATCGAAGGCGGCACCTCCGAGGTCATGCTCGGCATCGTCGCCAAGCGTATCCTCGATCTGCCGGGGGCGTGAACTATTTCCCCTCATCCTGAGGAGCGCGCCTCTCGGCGCGCGTCTCGAAGGATGAGGCCCCGACGTTGGCCTCATGGTTCGAGACGGCGCTTGCGCGCCTCCTCACCATGAGGGTTGAGAGCGAACCGGTCAGACGCAGTTTTCAAGGGATTCGTGCCATGCCTCTCCTCCTCACCGAAGAACAATCGATGCTGCGCGACAGCGCGCGCGGCCTGATCTCAGATCACGCGCCGGTGTCTCACCTGCGCAAGCTGCGCGACACGCGCGACGAGACTGGCTTCTCGCGCGAGCTGTGGGCCACCTTCGCCGAGATGGGCTTCGCCGGCCTGCTGGTGCCGGAGGAGCATGGCGGCTCCGCCCTCGGTGCGGTCGAGGCCGGTGTCGTGATGGAGGAGATCGGCCGCACCTTGATGCCGTCGCCGTTCCTGGCGACTGCGGTGCTGTCAGCCTCGGCGCTCACGCGCGCCGGCTCGGCGGCGCAGAAGTCCGAGTATCTGCCGAAGATCGCCAGCGGCGCGCTGCTCGCCGCGCTGGCGCTCGACGAAGGTTCCAAGCATCGTCCTTTGCACACCGCCCTGCAGGCCGAGCGCTCCGGCAACGGCTTCAAGCTGAACGGCGCCAAGGCGATGGTGGTCGACGGCCACGTCGCTGATCTCCTGCTCGTCGTCGCGCGCAGTGCGGGCTCGCCTGGCGATCGCGATGGTCTCACGCTGTTCCTGGTCGATCCCAAGGCCAAGGGCGTGGCGATCGAACGCACCATCATGGTCGACGCGCACAACGCCGCGCGGGTCACGCTCGACAACGTCGAGGTCACCGCGGATCACTTGCTCGGCGAGGTCGATGGTGGCGCTGCCACGCTCAGCGCCGTGCTCGATCTCGGCCGCGGCGCGGTCGCCTCCGAGATGGTGGGTCTCAGCGAGGAGGTGTTCGGACGCACCGTCGCGTATCTCAAGGAGCGCAAGCAGTTCGGCAAGGCGATCGGCGAATTCCAGGCGCTGCAGCACCGTGCCGCGCAGCTCTACATCGAGATCGAGATCACCCGCGCCGCGGTGCTCAAAGCGCTGCAGGCGCTTGATGCCGATCCGGCTGGCGCAACAGCCGCAGTTGCGGTCGCCAAGGCCCGCGCCGGCGCCACCGCGACGCGCGCGGTGCAGGAAGGCGTGCAGATGCATGGCGGCATGGGCATGACCGACCAGTTCGACATCGGCTTCTTCATGAAGCGCGCCCGGGTCTGCGAGGAGATGCTGGGCGATGCGAACTATCACGCAGCGCAGCTGGCTCAGCTCAGGGGGTACTAAGCAAGGCCGCTTGTCGGCACCCCGCCGACTCCACACGCTCAGCTGTCATCGTCCGCGAAGGTGGACGATCCAGTACGCCGAGAGAGGTGTGATTGACCGACAAGCCACAGGGTACCGGGTACCCCGCCTTCGCGGCGTACGACAGTGACTATCGACGGCAACAGCAGAGTTCGCAAAAAAGAGCGCGCCATCACCGATGGCGCGCTCTCATTCGATCAATGATGCATCGCGGTCTTGGCCGGTGGCAGCAGCACCTTGTCGATGACGTGGATGACGCCGTTCGAGGCCATGACGTCGGCCTGCACCACATGCGCGTCGTTGACCTGCACGCCGAAGAAGGTGCCGTCGACGGCCACCGGCTGGCCTTGCGCGGTCTTTACGCTCAGCTTCTTGCCGGCGACGTCGCCCGCCTTCACCGCGCCGGGGATCACGTGATACTTCAGGATCGCGGCGAGCTTGCCCTTGTTCTTCGGCTTCAGGAGATCCTCGACCGTGCCGGGCGGCAGCGCGGCGAACGCCGCGTCGGTCGGTGCGAATACGGTGAAGGGACCCTTGCTCTTCAGCACCGGCACGACACCTGCGGCCTTGGCGGCGGCGACCAGCGTCTTGAACTGGCCCGCGCCGACGGCGGTGTCGACGATATCGGCGGCACGTGCCGCGGTTGCTGACATGGAGAGCGCGCCCAGCATCAGCGCGCCGGCCATGAACGAACGGAATCCCAGCGTCATTCGAGTTTTTCCCTGTGAACTGAACTGATGAGTTGGCTGATGCGCAAAAGGATTTCGGTACCTCTTGTTCTCCCTGTTGTGCAGGGGCGCATCACCCGACCGGATTGGTCAGGCTCGTTACGATCGTTGCGATTGGCTGGATTTGAGAATGAGTTCACGAGCTCGTGAGCGGCTGCCCGAACCTCCAGGGCAGATCGCGCGAGAGCCATGAATCCGCGGGACTAATTGCTTTGCGGGAGCATCCGCATTGCCCGTCGTGCCATTTTGTCGCAACCCGACGGGCGTTGTGTCGTCGGGCAAATCACCGGCACAGTCGCTGCCGTCTTGGCCCACAAGAGGGACGCTTCGCGGTCGTCACGAGTGTCGGGCTGATGATGCGATGGCCGCATCGGATCGCAGCGTGAGCTGATCGCGCCGACGAACGATTGCGATGCGGACGGGAAGACGTGTGGTCCTGGCGCCCCGATGCTGGCGCCAAGTCGGCGGGTGATGATGATCCTGCCGGCGACGGTGGCTAACAAGCCGGACACCGGGGAGAGCGCGCCATAACCGTTAAAGCCATCGCGCAGGGAGGGCCGGGTCGTTCCGGCTGTACCTGTGGTTCCTGCCGCCTGCATTTTTTTCGCAGGCGGGCCACGGGCCTCAGCCGAGGCCCGGCCTTCCCTGCGCCCTCGATTTCCAGAGGGCGGACGAATTTGCAAAGCTCGGACGCGTGAGGCGTCGCGAGAAGGTCAGGCCATGCTCCGTCATTGCGAGCGAAGCGAAGCAATCCAGAGTCTTTACAACAGCCCTGGATCGCTTCGTCGCGTTGCTCCTCGCGATGACGGTGGAAGTGTGCAGAGATCCTTACCGGATCGGCGGCGCGTACTGGACGCCGCCGGCGTTCCAGAGCTGGTTCATGCCGCGCGGAATCTTCAGCTTCGACTCGCTGCCGACGTTGCGCTCATAGACCTCGCCGTAATTGCCGACGTGACGGATCACGCGCGCGGCCCAGTCCTTGGTCAGGCCGAGGTCCTGGCCATAGCTGCCCTCGTTGCCGACCAGACGCATCACGTCCGGCTTCTTCGACTTCAGCGCTTCGTCGATGTTCTTGGAGGTGATGCCGAGCTCCTCGGCATTGATCATCGCGTACAGCGTCCACTTCACGATCATCATCCAGTCGTCGTCGCGCTGGCGCACCACGGGCGCGAGCGGCTCCTTGGAGATCAGGTCGGGCAGGATGTCGTGATCGCCGGGCTTCGACAGCGTCAGGCGCAGCGCGTAGAGCTGCGAGACGTCGGCGGTGAAGGTGTCGCACTTGCCGCTGTCATACGCCTTGATGACGTCGTCGAGCTTGGGAAACTTCACCTCGTCGTACTTCATGTTGTTGGTGCGGAAATAGTCCCCGACGTTGAGCGCGTTGGTGGTGGAATCCTGCACGCAGACCTTGCTGCCGTTAAGGTCCAGCGCGGTCTCCAGCTTGCGCGCGCGCGGCACCATGAAGCCCTGGCCGTCGTAATAGGCGACCGCCGGGAAATACAGATCGTAATTCTGCTCGCGTGCCATCGACCAGGTGGTGTTGCGCGAGAGGATGTCGACCTTGCGGCTCTGCAGCTCCTTGAAGCGCTCACTGGCGTCGAGCGGCACGAACTTCGCCTTCTTCGGATCGTCGAAGATCGCAGCCGCCACGGCGCGGCAGAAGTCGACATCGAAGCCGCTCCAATTGCCCTTGTCGTCGGGAATCGAGAAGCCGGGCAGCCCGGCGTTGACGCCGCACAGCACCTCGCCGCGGCGGATGGTCCGCTTCAAGGTGCGGGTGTCGTACATCTCATAGGTGACGGCGAGCGCCGCGACGAGGACGGCGACGGCGAGCCCGATCAGCAGGCCGCCTCGGAAAGTGCGCATGGTCAATCTCTTTCGAAAAAATGTCAGGATGAAGCGATGGCTGAATGTCCGGCGGCGGGCGCCGCCGTCACAGTTCCGGCTTCTGCCGCACCACGATCTTGGTGCCGACCGGCACGCGGTCATAGAGATCGGCGACATCGGCATTCACCAGCCGGAAGCAGCCGGAGGAAATCTTGCTGCCGATGGTCCAGGGCTGATTGGTGCCGTGGATGCGGTACACGGTGGTGCCCAGATACATCGCACGCGCGCCCAAGGGATTGCCGGGGCCGCCGGCCATGAAGCGCGGCAGATAGGGCTGGCGCTGGATCATCTCCGGCGGCGGCGTCCAATCCGGCCACTCGGCCTTCTTGGTGATCGACAGCAGCCCCTGCCACTGGAAGCCGTCACGGCCGACGCCGATGCCGTAGCGGATGGCGCGGCCGCCCGGCTGCACCAGATAGAGGTGGCGTTCGGCGGTGGACACGATGATCGTGCCTGGCGGCTCGGTGGTGCGGAAATACACCACCTGCTTGCGCCATTCGGGATCGAGCTCGTAGCCGTCATCGGCGACGAGGCCGGGCTGATCACCGGGATCCTCGGATTGGGCGAAACTGTGCGACGTAGACAGCGCCAGCGCGATGATGGCGCTGGTGGTACACAGCAGGCGACGGAAACTCGGCATTCAAAGCTCTCCTCAACGGACCCCTGCGAAGCTCGCCCGATTAAAATCACCCGCCAAATTTCAGGGGCATATTCGCAGCAAAGTCAAGGTGAGCGCGGGGCGCCCGCCGTCATCCAAGCTTCATCCAGAGCCGCAGCAGGAAGGCGACGGTGCCGACGGCCGCCACGCCGGCGAGCCACAGCACGACGAACCAGGCGAGGCGCTTCGCGAGCGGGGCAGGCTGCTCGGACGGCATCAATGATAGCCGCTGTCGTGCCCGACCTTGCCGCGAAACACCCAATAGGCCCAACCGGTGTAGCCGAGAATCAGCGGCACCAGCACGAGCACGCCCGGCAGCATGATCAGTTGGCTGCGCTCCGGCGCCGCCGCCTGCCAGATCGTGATGCTCTGCGGCACGATGTAGGGGTACATGCTGATGCCGAGGCCGGCATAGGACAGCAGGAACAGCGCCAGCGCGAGAAAGAACGGCCAGCCGTCGGTCTTCTGGGCGAGGTGCTTCATCAACAGCACGGTGACGCCGATGACGGCGAGCGGCACCGGCGCGGTCAGGACCACGGCCGGCCAGGTGAACCAGCGCTGCGCATATTGAATGGTGAGCAGCGGCGTCGCCAGGCTGACCGTGGCAATCGCGAGCAGCATGGCGAACAGGAGATACCAGCTGATGCGATACGCCTTGTCGCGCAGGTCGCCCTCTGTCTTCAGGATCAGCCAGGTCGCGCCGAGCAGTGCGTAGCCGACCACGAGCGAGACGCCGGTGAGGATGCTGAACGGCGTCAGCCAGTCCCACCAGCCGCCGGCATAGTGCCGGCCCTCGACATGCACGCCCTGCAGAATGGCGCCGAGCGCGATGCCCTGCGCCAGCGCCGCGACCCAGGAGCCGCCGGCGAAGGCGAGGTCCCACAGATTGCGCTGCGCGCGGGTGCGCCAGCGGAATTCGAAGGCGACGCCGCGGAAGATCAGCCCAACCAGCATCGCGATCAGCGGCGCATACAGCGCGGGCATCAGGATCGCATAAGCGAGCGGGAAGGCGGCCATCAGGCCGCCGCCGCCGAGCACCAGCCAGGTCTCGTTGCCGTCCCACACCGGCGCCACCGTGTTGGTGATGACGTCGCGGTCCTGCTTGCCCGGGAACAGCGGAAACAGGATGCCGAGCCCGAGATCGAAACCGTCCATCACGACGTAGATGAAGACGGCGAGCGCGATGATGAAGGCCCAGAGGGTCGCGAGATCGACGGCAACACTCATGATCCGACGGCTCCCTGCACGACGCCCGCGGCCGGCGTGATGCCGGCCGTGCGGACCGGCTGCTCGCTGCTCGGGCCCGGCTCACCGGGATGCGGCGGCTCGGCCATCAGGCGCAGGATGTACAGCACGCCGGCGGCGAAGATGATGAAATACACGATGATGAAGGCGAGCAGCGAGGCACCCACGGCCGGGGCCGCGAGCGGGGAAACGGAATCGGTGGTGCGCAGCAGCCCGTACACGGTGAACGGCTGCCGGCCGGTCTCGGTGGTGATCCAGCCGGCCATGACGGCAATGAATCCCGCTGGTCCCATCGCAATCGCGAAGCGGTGCAGGCCGCGATTGATGTACAGCCGGTCGCGCCAGCGCTCCCACAGGCTGAACAGGCCGAGCGCCAGCATCAACAGCCCCAGGCCGACCATGATGCGGAACGACCAGAAGGTGATCGCCACCGGCGGCCAGTCCTGCCGCGGCACGGTGTCGAGGCCGGCCATCGGTGCGTCGATCTGGTGCTTGAGGATCAGCGAGCCGAACTTAGGGATCCCGAGCGCCCATGTCAGCTCGCCCTTGGCCTGGTCCGGCCAGCCGAACAGATACAGCGGCGCGCCGTCCTTGTGGCTCTCGAAATGGCCTTCCATGGCCATGATCTTCACCGGCTGGTGCTCGAGCGTGTTGAGGCCGTGCTGGTCACCGACCAGGATCTGCAGCGGCGCCACTAGCGCCGCCATCCACATCGCCATCGAGAACATCACGCGCGGGCCCGGCAGGTGCGGATTGCGCAGCAGATGCCAGGCGCCGACGGCGCCGACCACGAGCGAGGTCGTCAGATACGCCGCCAGCACCATGTGCACGAGGCGATAGGGGAAGGACGGATTGAAGATCACCTTGAGCCAGTCGACCGAGACGAACTGGCCGTCGGCGTTGACGGCGTAGCCGGCGGGCGTCTGCATCCAGGAATTGGCGGAGAGGATCCAGAACGCCGAAATCAGGGTGCCGACCGCGACCATCAGAGTGGCCAGGAAATGCAGCTTCGGGCCGACCCGCCTGAGGCCGAACAGCATGACGCCGAGAAAGCCGGCCTCGAGAAAGAACGCGGTCAGCACCTCATAGGCCATCAGCGGGCCGATCACCGGTCCGACCTTGTCGGAATACACCGACCAGTTGGTGCCGAACTGGTAGGACATCACGATGCCGGAGACGACGCCCATGGCGAAGGTAATGGCGAAGATCTTGAGCCAGTAATTGAAGACGTTGAGATAGACGTCGCGCCCGGTCCACAGCCACAGCGCCTCGAGCACGGCGAGGTAGGACGCGAGCCCGATCGAGAAGGCGGGGAAGATGATGTGGAAGGTGACCGTGAAGGCGAACTGCGCGCGCGCCAGCTCAACCGCATCCAAACCGAACATCAGCACCGTCCGTCATTGCCACGGGGCTTGTCGCATCGCCCCATGACGGAAGATTGCACCGGCAACGCGCGATATCAAATGGTCAAATCGACCAAGGCGGCGCTGCAGGTCCATAAACGACGAAGACCCGGCGGGGGCATCCGCCGGGTCTTCGGAGCAACCTTGGGAGGTGGAGGTTATCCTTGAATTTGCTCGCTCGAAACCGAGATCAGCTGGGGGACTGAGGCTCGGTCGATGGATAACGTTCTAGCGGCCGAAATTTTCCAGGTGATTTCGCCGATTGTTTCAATTGTTTCGTTCGGTGATTTTCGTGCGTCGTCTTTGGAACCCGTCGGGACATCAGCCCCGACGAGAATGAACCTTGGTCAGGCGGCGAGGCTGTGGACGCCGGCACAGCGCAGGAGTTCGGCGAGGTGCTTGCGGGCATAGAACATGCGCGTCTTCACCGTGCTCTGCGGAATGCCGATGATCTGCCCGACCTCCTCCACCGACTTCTCGTGGTAGTAGATCAGGGTGATGATCTCGCGATGGGCCGGCGACAGCTTGGCGACGCAGGCGCGCAGGATGGCGCTGGTGGTGGAGCGCTCGAGCGAGGTCTCCGGCGTGTCGGAGTCGTCGGCGATCTCGCGCACCTCGTCCTGGTCGATGTCCTCGAAGCGGCGCTGGCGCAGCGCGGTCAACGCTTTGAAGCGGGCGATCGACAGCAGCCAGGTCGAGACCTGCGAGCGGCCCTCGAACTGCCTGGCGGTGCGCCAGACGTCCAGGAACACCTGGCTGACGAGGTCCTCGGCGATCGTGGTGTCGCGGACGATGCGCAGGATGAAGCGATAGACCCGCACATTGTGGCGCGCATAAAGCGTGTGCATCGCGGTGCGATCGCCATCGGCAATGCTCTCCAGGAGCATGCCGTCCGTGGTCGCCTGGGCTGCGATGATGCCCTGGCTGGCTGCGGAATTGATGGCAACGACGTTCTGCATGGCACTCTCCCGTTCCGCCGCCCCCTTGCGGCGTTTCGACGGGAGGGATTGTTAAGGAGCGCCCGTTTCGGGACGTCTGCACGAAAACAGGAAAATGGTTTCGTGCGCCTGCGGAAATGTTTCGTCGCGGCGCACATCGCGAAACACTCGTGGCGGAATTGTGCCCTATTCCAAGATACGGAACTGGATGTGGATGCAGAGGCCGCTTCCGCCGCCGCCGACCGGCCGTCCTCAGGCCTTCTCGCCCGCCGGCGAGAACAGGTAGCCGCCACCGCGGATGGTACGGATCACCGCCGGCTTGGTCGGATCCGGCTCGATCTTGCGGCGGATTCGCATGATTCTCAGGTCCACGGCGCGGTCGAATGCCTCGGCATCGCGGGCATTCGCCAGCTCGAGCAGCCGTTCGCGCGACAGCACCCGCTTCGGGTTGGCAGCGAACACTTTGAGCAGGCCGAATTCGGACGCCGTCAGCGGGTGCTCGTTGCCCTCGTCATCCCGCAGCGCCTGGGCATCGAGATCGAGCCATTTGGTACCGAACCGCACCAATTGCGGGTCCTTCGCCTGGGCGGGAGCGGAGTCCGTAGTGGCCGCCGCAGTCTTGGCCGGCCCACTGCGGCGCAGCACGGAGCGGATCCGGGCCATCAATTCGCGCAATTCGCACGGTTTGGCGACGTAATCGTCGGCCCCGAGCTCGAGCCCCACCACCCGGTCGATCGGGCTGGCGGTGGCGGTCAGCATGATCACCGGGATATTGGTGCGGCCCTTGAGATCGCGGATGATCGAAAGGCCGTCCTCTTCGGGCATGTTGAGGTCGAGCACGACGAGATCTGCCGGGCCGGTCTCGATGGCGCTGCGCAGGCTCTTGCCGCCGTCGCACAGCGTCACCGCGAAGCCGTGCATCTTGAGGTAATCACCCACCATTTCGCGGGCAGGGGCCTCGTCGTCGACGATGATGATGTGCTGGCTCTGACTCATGACAATTCGGCCGCCGGCAGTGTGATCGTGAAGGTCGATCCGGATCCCGGCCCATCGCTCCTGGCCGTCACCTCGCCACCATGCATGTCGACGATGCGTTTGACAATCGACAGGCCGAGCCCGGTCGAGCTCTCGCCGGCGGTCGGCTTGGCCGACAGCCGCTGGAACCGGCCGAACAGGCGGCCGAGATCCTCCGGCGACAGCCCGGCTCCCTGGTCGGTGACGCCGATGATGGTGTTGTCGCCGTCATCGGCGGCATTCACGGTGATCCTGCCGCCGATCGGGCTGTACTTGATCGCGTTGCTCAGGAGGTTGTCGATCGCCTCGCGGATCCGGTCGATGTCGCACATGGTCGACAGATGCGGCGGCGCCGACACGGCAATGACCTGCTGCTTGTTGAGCGCGAGCGGCTGGTTGGCCTCGACCACCTCGTGGACCAGGGCTGCGATGTCGACCGGCTCACGGCGGATGGTGATGTCGAAGGCGTCGGCCATCGCATCCGAGATCAGATGGTCGACCATCGAGGTCAGCCGCTTGGCGGCATCGCGGATATGTCCGACCTGGCTGGTGATGCCGTCGGCGGAGGCGCCGGTCGCGATCAGCTCGGTCAGCATTTCCGTGCGGCCGAGGATGACGCCGAGCGGATTCTTCAGGTCGTGGGCGACGGTGCCCAAAATCTCGTTCTTGAAGCCGTTGGCGCGCTGCAGCCGCAGCCATTGCGCCGACAGCCGCCGGTTGGCCTGCATCAGCGCGCGGGTGCGCTGGGCGACGCGGTCCTCAAGCTGGGTGTTGGCCTCATGCAGCTGCTGATAGAGGATCACGTTGTCGAAGGCGATCGACAGCCGGCTGGAGAAGATCTCGACCAGCGAGCGATCGGTCTCGGACAGCGGCCGCTCCGCCTGCAGCAGCACCACGACCTCGCGCCCCGAGCCAGTGCGGACATAGAGCACGGTGCGATGGTCGGCAAATTCGTTGCTGCGCTGCCTGAAGGCGGCCTCCACCATGTCGCGCAGATCCGGATCGAGCGAGCGCGAGGTGACGGCGCCGGAGAAGCGGCTGTAGCAGCCGGAGCCGGCCAGCACCGAAAAATCGTCGGTCTGGCTGCCGTCGTCGCGCAGCACCAGGATGCCTGCGCAATCCACGTTCAGCAGCGAAGCGATCTGGGTCAGCACGCCCTCGGCCAGCCGCTGCATCGACTTGAAGTCGTACAGCGTCGAGGCGGCGTCGATGATGATCTCGAGGCCGCGGCGGGTCTGTACCATGCGCTCGAGCTGCTGGTAGCTGCGCAGCGCCGCCGTCAGCGAGGTGAACAGCTTGTCGGCGGTGAGCTCGGTCTTGGCCTTGTAGTCGTTGATGTCGTACTGGACGATGACGCGCCGCTCCGGCGCCTGACCCGGCTGTCCGGTGCGGAGGATGATGCGGACGGTCTCGTTCTTGATCTCGTTGCGGATGTATTCGACGAGCTCGAGCCCGGCGACGTCGGTCTCCATGATGACGTCGAGCAGCACGGCCGCGATGTCGGTGTGCTCCCGCATCAGCGCGCGGCCTTCGGCCGCCGAATAGGCGGACAGGATTTCGAGCCCCTGGCCGTTCAGGCTGTAATCCGACAGCGCAAAGCGGGTGCCCTCGTGCACGGCATGGTCGTCGTCGATGACGGCGATCTTCCATTTCCGAGCCGAACCGTCATCCTCGTCGAAACCGGCATCCTCGATCAGTTGGAGGACATCGTCCTGTTCGGCCATTGCGTCGTTCCGTCGCCCATTGCTGTCTCGGCGCCGCCCTTGGCGACCCGCGGCATGATAATCCGAAAGGTGGTGCCTTGTCCCTCGCGGGATTCCAGCATCATGCGGCCGCCGAGCTGCTGCGTCACCAGATTGTAGACGATATGCAGCCCGAGCCCCGTTCCCCCTTCGTTGCGGCGTGTCGTGAAGAACGGATCGAAGGCCTGACGCTGGACGTCGGGGGGCATGCCGGCCCCGTTATCGGCGAAAATGATCTCGATGTCATCCGCGCCGCGCGGCCGCGCCGTAATCGAGATGGTGCCCGCGCGCCCGTCGACAAAGGCATGATTGACGGCGTTGAGGAACAGGTTGGTGAGGATCTGACCGTAGAACCCGGGATAGCCATCGATGAAAAGTCCCTCGGGGACGTCGACCGCAAGCGTGATCGGCGCGCGCTTGAGCACCGGCTTGAGGCTGGTGATGATCTGATCGGTCGCCTCGCTCAGGACGAAGGTCCGTCGCTCCGCATGGGAGCGGTCGACCGCGACCTGCTTGAACGATTGGATCAGCTCGCCGGCGCGCTGCAGATTGGCGACCAGCTGCTCGGATGCATCGCGCGAGGAGCGCACGAACTCCTCCAGCTGCGACCGGCGCAGGCCGCCTTCGGGCGACCGCAGTGCGGCCTCGAACATCTCGACCCGGCGCGCGAAGCTGGAGGCCACCGTCAGGCTGATGCCGATCGGATTATTCACCTCATGTGCGACGCCGGCGACGAGCCCGCCCAGCGCCGCCAGCCGCTCGGCATCGATCAGGTTGCGCTGCGCGGCGTTGAGTTCGAGCAGCGCGCTCTCGGCCTTTTCCTTCGCGGCGCGGAGCTCGTCCTCGGTCTTGCGCTTGGCGATTGCGTTCTCGCGGAAGGTCTCGACGGCGCGGGCCATCGCGCCGACCTCGTCACGCGCCTCGGTGCCCTGGACCTCGCGGTCGTAGTCGCCCAGCATGATCGCGCGCATCGAGGCCATGATCTGCTGCAACGGCAGCCGGATCGACAAGGCGATCAGCACCCCGGCGGACAGGATGACTCCCAGGAAGATCACGGCGATCGAGAGGACGCGACGGGAGATGTCCTTCAACGTCCGGTCGAAGGTCGCCTGCGCCTTCTGCTCGTGCTGGCGCATCTTGACCGACAGGCCGTCGATGGCGCCGATGGTTTCGGCCTGGCTCGCATCGATGGTATTGCGCAGCAGTTCGGTGCGGTTGGTGAGCTGATCGGTGAGCTTGGAAAATCCTGCACGCAGCGCCGCGGTCCGGGCCGACAGTCGCTGCAGCGCCAGCCGCTGCAGATCATTGTCCGCAAGACTCGACATCACCGGAATGGTCTTCTCGATCGTCTCCGTGTTGCGGCGCGCGTCGTCGGCGGAGGCGGGCGCGAGCGACAGATAATAGGAATTGGCCGCGACCAGCATGGCGGTGAAGGCCTCGCGCGACTTGCCGAGCGAAGGCCAGATCTGCGCGTCGCGATGGCCGGTCGCGCCTTCGATCACCGAATAGAGCCCGGCGATGTCGCGGGCGGGGCCGAGAACCTCTTCCTCATAGGTCTTGGAGATCGTCGCCTGCAGACTGCGCAGCTCGCCGAAGCCGTCCAGGAAACGCACGGTGACGCGCTCCAGCTCCTCGACCGACCCCGACAGCATCGGGTCGGTCGAGGCGCGCGTCGTGAGCGTCCCGAGCACGGCCTCGCGCAGCAGCAGGATCTCGGCGAACAGCTCCGGGCTCGGCTGATTGATGTAGCGATGAATGAGGTTCTGCAGCCGGCTCGTCTCGCTTTCGAGCAGGGCCAGCACCTTGTCGGATTCCCGGACCTGGCGAACGTCGTCCCAGGCCGTGCCCAGCACCGTCGCGCCGTTCCAGATCAGCGCCGCCAGCACGATCACGACAGCTGAGTTGAGCGCGGCGATCGAGAGGATGCGCCAGCGAATCGGAACCGCCCGCAGCGCGCGAACGATCCGTGCCCGCCCCAGGACCGCCAGACTGAGCGGCCGCGCGACGGATTTCCGCTGCTCGGATCGCGCCACGATCGCTACCTCGGGCCGGTCGTGCGGAGCCTGCCTGCGTCCGCTCTGCCGCGCTCTGCCGCGCTTGTATGCTGCGGCGCAGCCAGTCGCGACGCCGAGCATGAAAGGGACGAGCGGTACCGCGCGCCCGCCTCAGCGCGCATCAGCACCGGCGTGACGTCCACTCTCGAGATCGACGAAAGATGGGCGCGGTACACAGGCAACACTCTTCCCCCTGATGATGAGGTCGGCCCGGACATGAAAAGGTTCAATGCACTCCCGAACAGGTGCTATAAGGCCATTCTGACGTCAAAGCGATACGCGTCAATGGTTTGTTGATAGGCTATTGCAGCCTTGGGTTGTTGGACCCCATTTTCGGTCCGATTGCGATCTCAGCCCGGGCAGATTCATTCATCGAATTGGAGTTGGCTCCCGTTGACGGTCCTCTTGCGTTCTGTTTCGTCTGCAATCCTGCTCTGGACGGTTGTTTGCGCAAGCACGGCCCAGGCCGCGACCGAGATCATGTGGTGGCATGCGATGTCGGGTGAGCTCGGCAGGCAGGTCGACAGACTGGCCGCCGACTTCAATGCGTCGCAGTCCGACTATCGCATCGTGCCGAGCTACAAGGGCAGCTATACCGAGACCGTGACGGCGGCCATCTTCGCGTTCCGCTCGCGCAGCCAGCCGGCCATCGTGCAGGTCAACGAGATCGCGACCGCGACGATGACGGCGGCGAAGGGCGCGATCTACCCCGTCTACGAGTTGATGCGCGACGAGCAGGAGAGCTTTTCGCCGTCGGCCTATCTGCCCGCGATCGCCGGCACCTATGCCGACGCCGACGGCAACATGCTGTCGTTTCCGTTCAACGCCTCCACGCCGATCCTCTACTACAACAAGGATCAGTTTCGCGCGGCCGGGCTGGATCCGGGCGCGGCGCCGAAGACCTGGCCCGAGCTCGGCAAGGCTGCCCGGCGGCTGCGCGACAACGGCGTCGCCTGCGGCTTCACGACGTCGTGGCCGGCCTGGATCAACGTGGAGAATTTCTCGGCCTTCCACAATCTGCCGATCGCCACCCGCGCCAACGGCTTTGCCGGACTGGACGCCGTGCTGACGTTCAACAATCCGCAGGTCACGCGGCACATCGCCCAGCTCGCGGAATGGCAGAAGGGCAAGGTCTTCGACTATGGCGGCCGCGGCCAGGCAGCCGAGCCGCGTTTCCAGAAGGGCGAGTGCGGCATCTTCATCGGCTCCTCGGCGACGCGCGCCGATATCAAGGCGAATTCGAAGTTCGAGGTCGGCTACGGCATGATGCCGTACTGGCCTGACGTTGCGGGCGCGCCACAGAATTCGATCATCGGCGGCGCGACGCTGTGGGTGCTGCGTGACCGTCCCGCGGCCGAGTACAAGGGCGTTGCCAAGTTCTTCGCCTATCTGTCGCGGCCCGATGTTCAGGCCGCCTGGCACCAGAATACGGGCTATCTGCCGATTACGCAGGCGGCATTCGATCTGACGCGCGCGCAGGGCTTCTACGACCGCAATCCGGGAGCAGCGATCTCGATCGAGCAGGTGACGCTCAATCCTCCCACGGAGAATTCGCGCGGCCTGCGGCTGGGCTCGTTCGTGCTGATCCGTGATGCCATCGAGGACGAGATGGAGCAGGCCTTCAGCGGCCGCAAGCCGGCGCAGGCGGCGATCGATGCGGCCGTCGACCGCGGCAACCGTCTGCTGCGCCAGTTCGAGCGCGCGAGCCCGGATCGCTGAAAATGGCTTTGCCACCGGTCGCCGATAGCGCGCAGCTCCGGCGCCTCCGTGCCGACGCGACGCGCTGGCTGCCGGCTGCACGCGATATTGCGCGCGACCATGGCTACGACGACGCGCGGCTGGCGCCGTTCGCGGCGGGCACCAATCTGGTTCTCGCGCTGAACGACGGACTGATCCTGAAAGTCTTCCCGCCGTTTCATCGCGGCAAGTTTCAGTCCGAGCGGGCGGCCTTGCGCGTGCTCGCCGGTGGCGTCGGCGACGTCCGTACCCCCGACCTGCGCCACGAGGGGGAGCGCGACGGCTGGTGCTATCTGATCATGACCAGGCTCGGCGGCATGCCTGCTTCGGATGTCTGGCGGCAACTACAGGAGCAGGACAAGCAGCTCTTGCTCAGGCAGGTCGGTCGTCTGATCGCCGCCGTGCAGCGGGTCCCGCCTGGCGAGCTGCTCGCGCTCGGTCCGCGCTGGTCGGATTTTTTGAGGATGCAGATGGCCGGATGTCATGCACGCCATCAGAGGCTCGGCTTGCCGCCGACGCTGCTTGCCGGGCTGAACGATCTCCTGCGCGAGGCCGCAGCACTGCTGCCGAAGGATCCGCCGCCGGTCATCCTGACCGGTGAATACATTCCGGAGAATTTCCTCGTCACGCGCAGCGGTGATAGCTGGCAGCTGAGCGGGCTGTTCGACTTCGGCGACGTCATGACTGGTCTTGGCGAATATGATCTGCTCGGGCCGAGCGCCTTCATGGCAGCGGGTCAGCCCGGGCGCGTGCGTGCCTTGTTCGATGGTTACGGATTTGCCCTGGAGGACATCAACTGGCAGCTGAAGCGACGGCTGCTCGCCTTGATGCTACTGCACCAGGCGAGCGATCCGCTCCGCCACATCTGCATTCCGGATTGGCCGGCCAAGGTCCGCGACTTCGACGAGCTGCAGGCGCTGATCTGGCCGGAGTGATCCCCAACCGGGGCGGCGGTCCAACAGGCATTGCGTAAATCTGTCGCAGGCTATTTGAAGTGATTATAAATTCAGCAAATATGCAGCTTTGTATGCAATAGGAGGCGTCGAGCCGTACCACTCGGTGAAGGCGCGGCGATATTTCAATAGCTTAGCTTTCGGCCGGGCTTGGCACGAAGCTTGCGATCACTGTTCCCGACAGTCGTTATTCTCGGGAGCATTTGATGAAGCGTCGCGATTTTCTGAAATCCGTGTCCGGTCTGGCTGCGGGGGCCGCGCTGCCAATGGTGCCGGCCATCATGTCTTCCGCCAAGGCCGATGCGCGGTCCGAGACGCTGCTGATCGTGTCCGAAGGCGGTCCCAACAACCTCGACATCCACGGCGTCGGCACCAACGTACCGGGCTACGAGGTGTCCTGGAACTGCTATGATCGCCTGATCAGCCACGAGATGAAGAGCGGCCCCGGCGGGGTGCCGTACTATGACCGCGACAAGTTCAAGCCCGAGCTCGCCGAGGACATGACCATCGGCGACATGTCGGCGACCTTCAAGCTGCGCAAGAACGCCAAATTCCACGACGGCACGCCGGTCACGGCCAAGGACGTGAAGTGGTCGCTCGATCGCGCCGTCAGCGTCGGTGGCTTCCCGACCTTCCAGATGAGCGCGGGCTCGCTGACCAAGCCGGAGCAGTTCGTCATCGTCGATGACCACACCGTGCGCGTCGACTTCCTGAAGAAGGACCGGCTGACGATCCCCGATCTCGCCGTCATCGTACCCTGCGTGGTCAACTCGGAGCTCGTGAAGAAGAACGCGACCGACAAAGACCCATGGGGGCTCGAATATACCAAGCAGCAGACCGCGGGCTCCGGCGCCTACAAGGTGACGAAGTGGACCGCCGGTACCGAAGTGATCATGGAGCGCAACGATGACTGGGTGTGCGGTCCGCTGCCGAAGATCAAGCGCGTGATCTGGCGCATGGTGCCGCAGGCCGGCAACCGCCGCGCGCTGCTTGAGCGTGGCGACGCCGACATCTCCTATGAGCTGCCGAACAAGGACTTCCAGGAGATGAAGTCGAACGGCAAGCACACCGTGATCTCGCTGCCGATCTCCAACGGCATCCAGTATATCGGCATGAACGTGACCAAGCCGCCGTTCGACAATCCCAAGGTTCGGCAGGCGCTCGCCTATGCGATGCCCTATCAGAAGATCATCGACGCCGTGATGTTCGGCCTTGCCAATCCGATGTTCGGTGCGCCGTCCGACAAGGCGACCGAGGTGGCGTGGCCGCAGCCGACGAAGTATGTCACCGACATGGAGAAGGCCAAGGCGCTGCTGGCAGAAGCCGGCTACCCCAACGGCTTCGAGACCACGATCTCGTTCGACCTCAATTTCGCGCAGGTCAACGAGCCGCTATGCGTGCTCGTGCAGGAGAGCCTCGCCCGGCTCGGCATCAAGACCACCATCAACAAGGTACCCGGCGCCAACTGGCGCACCGAGCTGAACAAGAAGGAGATGCCGCTCTTCACCAACATCTTCTCCGGTTGGCTCGATTACCCCGAGTACTTTTTCTACTGGTGCTATCACGGCAACAATTCCGTGTTCAACACGATGAGCTACAAGTCGCCCGAGATGGACAAGCTCATCAACGGTGCGCGCGACGCCGCCGCGACCGGGGACAAGGCCACGTACGACGCCGACGTGAAAGGCTTCGTCGATCTCGCCTTCGCCGAGGTGCCGCGCATTCCGCTATATCAGCCGTTCGTCAACGTCGCGATGCAGAAGAACATCTCCGGCTATCAGTACTGGTTCCACCGCCGGCTCGACTATCGGGCTCTGGTGAAGGGGTGAGGACGTGGGTGACCTTGGTGGTGTGAGCCCAGCTCTCTCATTCCCTCCCCCCTTGTGGAGGAGGGGCAGGGAGGGGGGTAGCCGCACCCACTGCCGCCGCGGCTTACCCCCCTCCCCAACCCTCCTCCACAAGGGGGGAGGGAGCAGACTGCGCCGTGCTGTGGGATCTGGGCCAATTCGGGCGGGGGGCTGCCCATGCTGAGCCTTATCGCCAAGCGCCTCGCCTTCGCGATTCCCTCCCTGATCGGCGTCGTGATCGTCACCTTCCTGCTCACGCGTGCGCTGCCCGGCGATCCCGCGGCGTATTTCGCCGGCCCTGCGGCGACCAAAGAGGCCGTCGAGCAGATCCGTAAGAAGCTCGGCTTCGACAAGCCGCTGGTCGAGCAGTTCTTCCGCTACACCGTCGATCTCGCCCATGGCGATCTAGGGAGTTCGCTGACCACAGGGCAGCCGGTCGCCAGCGAGATCCGCAACCGCCTGCCGGCCTCGGCCGAGCTGACCTTGCTCGGTCTGTTGGTTTCGGTCGCGATCGCGCTGCCGCTCGGCGTGCTCGCGGCGACGCGGCCGGGGTCGTGGATCGACCATACCTGCCGCGTCGTCACGACAGCGGGCGTTTCGCTGCCGGTGTTCTTCACCGGGCTGGTGCTGGTGTACGTGTTCTATTTCCGGCTCGGCTGGTCACCGGCGCCGCTCGGCCGGCTCGACGTGTTTTATAGCGCGCCGGACCCCGTGACCGGCTTCTACCTCATCGATACGCTGATCGCGCGTGACGGTGAGGCGTTTCGCTCGGCGCTGAGTCAGCTGATCCTGCCCGCCGCCACGCTCGCGATCTTCTCGCTGGCGCCGATCGCGCGCATGACGCGCGCCTCGATGCTGTCGGTGCTGTCGTCGGAATTCGTGCGCACGGCGCGCGCCTCGGGCCTGTCGCCCGCGACGGTCACCGTGACCTATGCGTTCCGCAACGCCATGCTGCCGGTCATCACGACGCTGTCGATGGTGTTCTCCTTCCTGCTCGGCGCCAATGTGCTGGTGGAGAAGGTGTTTGCCTGGCCCGGCATCGGCTCCTACGCGGTCGAGGCGCTGATTGCCTCCGACTTCGCGCCGGTGCAGGGCTTCGTGCTGACGATGGCTGTGATGTACGTCGTCCTGAACCTCGTCATCGACATTCTCTATGGCGTCATCGATCCCCGTGTGAGGCTGGAAGGATGAGCACCGTCGCGCCGACCATTGAGCCTGCCACCGTTCCCTCGCGAATGTCGGGACTGTCAGCCCTGATCGGGCACACGCGCTATGTGCTGGCCGAGAACAAGGTCACGGGCTTCGCCTTCGGCCTCCTGGTCGTGATCCTGTTCGCCGCGGTCTTCGGTCCGTGGATCGTGCCGTATGATCCGCTCGCCAGCGACACGGCGTCGGCGCTGAAGCCGCCGTCGGCGGCGCACTGGTTCGGCACCGACCAGCTCGGCCGCGACATCTTCAGCCGCGTCGTGGTCGCGACCCGGCTCGACACCTTCATCGCGGTCGCCTCGGTGGCGCTGGTGTTCTTCATGGGCGGACTTGCCGGCGTCGCCGCCGGTTTCTTCGGCGGCTGGACCGACCGCATCGTCGGCCGCATCGCCGACACCATCATGGCGTTCCCGCTGTTCGTGCTGGCGATGGGCATCGTCGCCGCGCTCGGCAACACCGTGCAGAACATCATCATCGCCACGGCCATCGTGAACTTCCCGCTTTACGCGCGGGTCGCGCGCGCCGAGGCCAATGTCCGCCGCAACGCCGGCTTCGTTCAGGCGGCGCGGCTGTCGGGCAACAGCGAGCTGCGCATTCTGCTCGGCCACATCCTGCCCAACATCATGCCGATCATGATCGTGCAGATGTCGCTGACGATGGGCTACGCGATCCTCAATGCCGCAGGCCTGTCGTTCATCGGCCTCGGCGTGCGGCCGCCGACGGCGGAATGGGGCATCATGGTCGCCGAGGGTGCCTCCTTCATGGTGTCGGGCGAATGGTGGATCGCGCTGTTTCCGGGCCTTGCGCTGATGATCGCGGTATTCTGCTTCAACCTGCTCGGCGATGGCCTGCGCGACATCGTCGATCCGCAGCGCAGGACGTGAAGCGATGAGCGCGCCACAAAGAGACTCCGTCATTGCCGGGCTTGACCCGGCAATCCATCCCTTGGAACAGGCCTTCCCTGGCTTGATGGATGCGCGGGTCAAGCCCGCGCATGACGGTCGTAACAAGCGGAGCCATGGATGACCGCCCAGCCGCTGCTCGACGTTCGCGATCTCACCGTCGAATTCTCCACCCGGCGCGGTATCGTCAAGGCCGTGCAGCATGTCGACATCTCCGTCGCCAAGGGCGAGACGCTCGCGATCGTCGGCGAGTCCGGCTCGGGCAAGTCCGTGACGTCCTACGCGGTGATGCGCATCCTCGACCGTGCCGGACGGATCGCCGAGGGCTCGGTGATGTTCTCGGGGATCGACGTCAAGGCGGCCGAGGAAAGCGCGATGCGCGATCTGCGCGGCCGCGAGATCTCGATGATCTTCCAGAACCCCCGCGCGGCCCTCAATCCGATCCGGAAAGTGGGCCAGCAGATCGAGGACGTGCTGAGGCAGCACGCCCAGGCGGCCGCGACTGATCGCGCCGAAAAGGCGATCGCAGCGCTCGAGCAGGTCAAGATCGTCCGCCCGCGCGAGCGCTACCACGCCTATCCGTTCGAATTGTCCGGCGGCATGTGCCAGCGCGTCGTCATCGCGCTGGCGCTGGCCTGCAATCCGCAGCTGCTGATCGCGGACGAGCCGACCACCGGCCTTGACGTCACCACGCAGAAGGCGGTGATGGATCTCGTGGTCGAGCTGACCAGGAGCCGCGGCATGTCGACGATCCTGATCACGCACGATCTGGGTCTCGCCGCTGCCTATTGCGATCGCGTCGTGGTGATGGAGAAGGGCCGGGTGGTCGAGACCGCCAGGGCCGCCGACATCTTCGCCAACCCGCAGCATCCCTACACGCGCAAGCTGATGCGCGCGACGCCGCGGCTCGGCGTGTCCCTGCGCGAATTGCTGCCGGAGGAGGAGGCGTCGCAGCAACCTCACTCCGTCATGGCCGGGCTTGACCCGGCCATCCATCCCGTTGCGCGAGACTCGTCGAAGGTGATGGACCCCCGGGTCAAGCCCGGGGGTGACGAGCGGAGTGGGGAGGACGACCGGAGTGCGAGGAGCACCAAGCCGCTCCTTCTCGTCGACAAGCTGGTCAAGGAGTATCCCCGCCAGGGCGCCTCGGCGACATTGTCAAAGCTGTTCGGCCGCAAGCCGGCGGTCGAGCCGGAGATGTTCCGCGCCGTCGACGGCATCAGCTTCACGGTCGGTCATGGCGAGAGCGTCGGCCTGGTCGGCGAATCCGGCTGTGGCAAGTCGACGACGTCGATGATGGTGATGCGGCTGCTCGACCAGAGCTCGGGCCGCATCAGCTTCGATGGCGAGGAGATCGGCAACATCCTGCCGCAGGCCTTTGCCCGGCTTCCGCTGCGCAGCCGCATCCAGATGGTGTTCCAGGATCCGACCGACAGCCTCAATCCGCGCTTCACCGCGGCGCGTGCCATCGCCGATCCGATCCTGCAGCTCGGCGACATCAAGGGCCGCGACGCGCTTCGTGCGCGCTGCGAGGAGCTCGCCACCATGGTCGGCCTGCCGCTCGATCTGCTCGACCGCTTTCCGCACCAATTGTCGGGCGGCCAGAAGGCGCGCGTCGGCATCGCCCGCGCCATCGCACTGCACCCGAAGCTCGTCATCCTCGACGAGCCCACGGCGGCGCTCGACGTCTCCGTGCAGGCGGTCGTGCTCAATCTGCTGCAGGACCTCAAGCAGCAATTAGGTATGAGCTATCTGTTCGTCTCCCATGATTTGAATGTGGTGCGGCTGTTGTGCGATCGTGTGATCGTGATGCGGTCGGGCCGAATCGTCGAGGAGGGCACCTCCGAACGTGTGCTAGGTCATCCGCAGGATGACTATACGCGGGAGTTGCTGACGGCGATTCCGCACCCGCCATTGCCGGCGCATTGAGCGTGAAAGCTTGAGGAGAAAAGCTGATGGCGGAGCCATTGGACGATTACATCGACGCGGTCGGGCATGCATTGGCTCTGCCGATCGAGGACGCGTGGCGCCCGGCGATTCGCGCCAATCTCGAGGTCTCGCTGAAGATGGCGAAGCTGGTCGACGAATTCTCCCTGCCTGACGAAGCCGAGCCTGCCAGTGTCTTCACCGCTTGATCCTGCCGACATGACCGCGCGCGCGATTGCGGCCGCAGTCGCCACCCGCAAGCTCTCCGCCGTCGAGGCCACCGACGCTGCGCTGGCGCGGATTGCGGCGCGCGATGGTGTGCTGAATTCCTTTACGGACATCACCGCCGAGCGTGCGCGAGCGAGGGCGCGCGCCGTGGATGCGGCCATCGCTGCGGGCAAGCCCGTCGGCCAGCTCGCCGGGGTGCCGTTTGCGGTGAAGAACCTGTTCGACGTCACGGGGCTGCCGACCCGGGCCGGCTCCAGGATCAACCGCGATCGCCCGGCGGCGACGCGGGACTCGACGCTGATCGCGCGGATGGAAGCCGCCGGCGCGGTGTTGGTCGGGGCGCTCAACATGGGCGAATACGCCTACGACTTCACCGGCGAGAACGTGCATGACGGCCCGTCGCGCAATCCGCATGATCCGACGCGGATGAGCGGCGGTTCGTCGGGCGGCTCGGGCAGCGCCGTCGGCGGCGGCCTGGTGCCGATCGCGCTGGGCTCCGACACCAACGGCTCGATCCGCGTGCCGTCCTCGTTCTGCGGCATCTTCGGCCTGAAGCCGACCTATGGTCGGCTGTCGCGCGCGCGCTCGTTTCCGTTCGTCATGAGTCTGGATCATCTCGGTCCGTTCGCGCGCTCAGTCGAGGATCTCGCGCTCGCCTATGACGCCATGCAGGGGCCCGATCCGGACGACGCCGCGTGCACCACGCGGGCACCGGAGCCGGTCTCCGGTCGATTCTCGCAAGGCATCGGCGATCTGCGCATCGCCCTTGCCGGAGGGCACTTCCAGAAGAATCTGTTTCCCGAAGCCGCCGAAGCGGTCGCTCGTGTCGCGGCCGCGCTGAAGGTCACCGAGGTGATCGAGGTGCCCGAAGCGGCGCGCGCCCGCGCCGCGGCTTACGTCATCAGCACCACCGAGGGCGCCTCGCTGCATCTCGACCGGCTGCGCACGCGCCCGGGTGATTTCGATCCGGCGGTGCGCGACCGCCTGATTGCGGGTGCGATGATTCCGGCGCCGATGGTCGACCGCGCGCAGAAGTTTCGCCGCTGGTACCACGCCCGGGTGCTGGAGCTGTTCAAGTCCGTCGACGTGCTGATCGCGCCGGCAACGCCCTGCGTTGCACCCAAGCTCGGGCAGACGACCTTCGTGCTCGACGGCGTCGAGCTGCCGGTGCGCGCCAATATCGGCATTCATACCCAGCCGATCTCGTTCATAGGGCTTCCCGTCGTCGCCGTTCCGATTCCGCTCGAGCCGATGCCCATCGGCGTGCAGATCATCGCGGCGCCGTGGTGCGAACATGTCGCATTGCGTGTGGCCCACGCCTTGCAACAGCTTGGCGTCGCCGCTGCGCCGGCCCCGCGAGGAGTTCTGGAGAATGGAAGTCGATCTGCCTGACGTCGTCGCGGAAGTCACCGCGCAGTTCCAGCGTTATGAACAGGCGCTGATCAGCAACGACGTCGCCGTGCTCGACGAGCTTTTCAAGCAGGACTCCCGCACGCTGCGCTACGGCATCGGCGAGAACCTCTACGGCTACGGCGAGATCGCGGCATTTCGCGCCGCGCGCTCGCCGGCCGGGCTGATGCGGCGGACCGCGCGCACCGTGATCACCGCTTACGGCCGTGACGCGGCGGTCGCCTCGACGCTGTTCTATCGCGACACCGCGCCCGGCAAGGTCGGACGCCAGATGCAGACCTGGATCCGGTTTCCGGAAGGCTGGAGAATCGTCGCTGCCCATGTCAGCATCATCGATGAAGCAAAAGGCGGCTGAGGATGAGCCTGGACGATCTTCCGCCGCGAACGCGGCAGCGGCCCGCCCGCGACTCCGAGATCAAGCGCATCGACCGCGCGCCGCCTGCGGTTGCGAAGATCACCCGCGCCGAGGAGTTGCGCCTGCAACTCGCCGATGAGATCGTGCGCGGCGCGCTGGCGCCGGGGGCGCCGCTGGACGAGACCGAGATCGCCAAGCGCTTCAATGTCTCGCGCACGCCGGTGCGCGAAGCGCTGCGTCAATTGGCGACGTCCGGCCTGATCGAGGCGCGTGCACATCGCGGCGCGGTGGTGGCGCGGCCGTCGGCCGACCGCCTCACCGGCATGTTCGAGGCGATGGCCGAGCTCGAGGGCCTGTGCGCCGGTCTCGCGGCGCAGCGCATGACGCCGGTCGAGCGGCAGCGACTGGAAGCCATCCACGAGGAGCTGCGCAATCTCAGCCACGCCGGCAATCCCGAGCGCTTCCACGAGGTCAACGAGCGCTTCCACAACGCGATCTATGCCGGCGCGCACAATGCCTACATCGCCGAGATCACCTTGGCGACGCGGGTGCGTGTGCAGCCGTTCCGCCGCGCACAGTTCCGCAATCTCGGCCGCCTCGCCAAGTCGCATGCCGAGCACGACCGCGTCGTCGTCGCCATCCTGCGCGGCGACAAGGCCGGCGCGGCGAGTGCCATGAAAGCCCACATCGAGCTGGTGCGCGGCGAATACGAGATCTACGCGGTGTCGGTGTAGCTCTTCGTTCGAGCGGTAGGGTGGGCAAAGCAGCCGCCGTTAGGCGGTAGCGTGCCCACCATCGGGCCACGGACTCCGCGGCGAAACGGTGGGCACGGCGCAACCGCGATCTCGCTCGTTGGGACAGTACGGGCGCGCCTTTGCCTACCCTACGGCAGCGCACGCAATCATGACGCGCGAAATAGATCAGCCCTTCTGCGCCATATACGCTCGCCAGCCGCCGAACTCCGAGATGTCGCGGGCGCCATCGAGCGCGGCCGGCTCGACGAGGAAGCCCTTGGCGGTGCGGCCGTCCGCCAAGCGGATGGTGCCGACCGACAGCGGCGGCGGAATCAGGTTGACGAATTTGCCGAAGCTCGCCGCCGACAGCGCCCAGAGCTCGACCGCCATCGAAGTACCCTGGCCGTCGTCGATCCGCAGCATGCCGGGCTTGGGCGGCGTGGTCGACAGCGCGTAGAGCTTGTAGTCAGGCGCGGTGGTCGTTGCTTCCAGCAGGCGGCCGCCGAGAGCGGTCAGCTCGTGATTGAGCGCCATGCCAGAGAGATGCGCGCCGACGACGACGACGGCGATCTCGTCGCCATGCAGTGCCGGAGACACGGGCGCGAGCGGCGGAAGCGGGACCGGCTTGGCGCCGACCGGCAGCGCCGTGTCGGCATGGAAGGCGCGCCCGAGACTGGCGAGCGCCGCATCGCGGCCGGCTGGCGCAAGCAGGGTGATGCCGAACGGGACGCCGTCGCTGCGCATCGCAGCCGGCACGGCAAGCCCGCAGAGATCGAGCAGGTTGACGAAGTTGGTGTAGGTGCCGAGCCGGCTGTTGAGCTCGATCGGGTTGGCGAGCACGTCCGCGGTGGTGTAGGCGGTCGGCGCCGTCGGCAGCACCAGCGCGTCGACATCGGCGAAGGTGTGCTCGGCCACCTTGCGCAGCGCCTGCAGGCGGTACAGCGCAGCAAAGGTATCAGCGGCGCTGCCGCGCGCGCCGCCGATGGTGATCTCGCGCGTGACCGGATGGATGGCATCGGGATCGGAGGCGAGGAGATCGCGGATCACGAGATAGCGCTCGGCGACCCAGGGGCCTTCATAGAGCAGCCGCGCGGTCTCGTAAAACGGCTCGAGGTCGAACTCGACCAGCTCTGCGCCGAGCTTGACGAAGCGCGCGGCCGCAGCGCCATAGGCGGCGTCCGCTGCCTTGTCGCCGAAGAAGATCAATTGCCCGGGGCGGGGAATGCCGAGCTTCACGCCCTCGGGAAATGCCGTCACGGCCGCAAGCGGCCGGTCGCGCGAGAATGGATCGAGCGGATCCGGCGCTGCCAGCACCGAGAGCGCCGCGACGGCGTCGTCGACCGTCAGCGAGAACACCGAAATGCAGTCGAGCGTGCGGCAGGCCGGCACCAGGCCGGAGGTCGAGATCATGCCGAGGCTCGGCTTCAGGCCGACGATGTTGTTGAGCATCGCCGGCACACGGCCGGAGCCGGCAGTATCCGTCCCGAGCGCGAGCGGCACGAGACCCGCGGAGACGGCGACCGCCGAGCCCGAGCTCGATCCGCCCGGAACGAGATCGGCGCGCACCGGATTTTTCGGAATGCCATAGGGCGAGCGCACGCCGACGAGGCCGGTGGCGAACTGGTCGAGATTGGTCTTGCCGATGATGATCGCGCCGGCGGCGCGCAGCCGCGCCACCGCGGTGGAATCACGAGATGGCGTGTACGCGAAGGCCGGGCAGCCGGCGGTGGTCGGCAGGCCCGCCACGTCGATGTTGTCCTTCACCGCAACGGGCACGCCGTAGAGCGGCAACGATCTGTCCCTGTCGGCGAGGGTTTCGGCCTCCGCGAGCGCGTCCTTCTCGCCGCGCAGGCTGATGAAGATGGCGGGGTCGTTGTGCGCGCGAATCCGGGCGTAGCAGCGCGCGATCGTGTCGCTTGGCGTTGTCAGGCCGGCGCGATGGGCGGCGACGATCTCGGCAATGGTCTCGGTCACGCGGCGCTCCGCGTCTCGTCCGAGCCCAAACTCTGGCCTGCCATTCCCTTGCGCTCCGCTTCGCCAATCCGGCTGCGAACGTAGCAAGCCATGTGCCATTGTGTACATGGCGGGGATGCGGGCCTGATACGGAAAAATCTTGAAAGTCAGTGGGTTGGTGCGCCGTCCGGCAGGCCGTCGGGCGTTCGGACGGGGTTGCCGAAGGCGATTTGCCTATTTGGTGAGCAGGCTGGGCGCCGCCGCCGCCTAGTACCCGCGCCGCTCGGCCTCCCCGCCCGTGATGCGCGCGAGCCGTGCCTCGGTGGCCGAGCCGGCGCCACGGGCTGTTCGGAACGATGCAGACGGCGAGCGACTCATGGTAGCTCCCGACGATGGCGCGTCGTCAGCCCCGCTGGGGAAGAACAGCAGCGCAACGCTCAGGCCGAGATTGACCAGGGCGCCAACCCACGTGCCGTGGTGCGATGATGTCGCCGCGTATTCGGGAAACCGGCCGGCGATCACGTAGTCCAGCACCATGACGGCGATCCAGGCCGGGATCACACAGACCGGGTCCCAGCCGATGTCGCGAAAGCGCATCGCCTGCAGCATCAGGTTCGCCACCAGGCATAGGCCGATCAGCACCACGATCGGCAGGCTCACCGTCAGCTCCGACGTCTGCGGAGCGAGGGCGGCAAGACCGACGGCCACAACCACGATCAGGACCACCGAAACCAGCGCAAGACCGAGCGAGGCGAGAAAATATTGCAGACGGCCGAGACGCGCATTGAAACCGAAAATGAACCCCAACATCCGCCTCTCCCCGCAGGCCGCGCCGCAATCGGGAGCGCAGCCGACACGGCATATCAGGGCGAAATTGCCGCGCGCCTTCGCCGATAGCTAGAATTTGAAGGATCGAGTGCGACGGCGCTTTCGCGCTGCGGGATCTCATGCGGCCGAAAATATATCGTTGCTAAAGCAACTAATATGTGGAACGATCGACCCGATCAGCAATGGAGGCGCGGGATGATCCGCGTCTCGAAGAAGGGACGGGAACGTCATGCGCAGCCTGCTCGCCGCAGGCGCGGCCGCTTGCGCGCGCGCCAACAGATTGCCGCAGCGGACGGGTCAGCCGTTCGGCGGCTCCTGCCTGAGTGGCTCAGCTCGCGCCCGTGACGGCGTCGAGATTGTCGTGGATTCGGCGCAGCAGCGTGATCAGGACTTCCCGCTCATCCTTGTCGAGACAGGCGAGCAGACGCCGCTCGCGTTCCAGCGCGGCGATGATGACCTTGTCGTGCGTCGCGCGGCCCTTGGCGGTCAGCGAGATCGAATGGCTGCGGCCGTCCTCCGGATCGTTGCGGATCGCGATCAGGCCGCGGCCCTTCATCAGCGCCAGCGTACGGCTGACCGGCCCCTTGTCGAAGCCGATCACGCTGCAGATGCGCGAGGCCGGGATGCCCGGCTCGATCGCCAGCAGCGACATGATACGCCATTCGGTGACGTTGACGCCGAAATTGCGCTGATAGAACGCGGTGGCGCTGTTCGACAGCTTGTTGGCGATGAAGGTGATGAAGGCCGGCACATAGCGGTCGAGATCGAGCGTGAGGCCTTGCCCCTCAGCTTCGCGCGGCTGCGCCTTGCGCGGCGTCCCGGATTTCTCGCTCATGATCCCCCAACGTCCATGCATCGCCACTCATACGGATACGAAAAGCCGCATGACAAGGCCAAACTTCGGGAGCTCCGCATGAACCCAACAGGTCTTTCCCCTGCTGCCGGTGTGGCGCCGGCCATCCCGCACCTCGCCATCGACCCGTTCTCGTATGAATTCTTCGACGATCCCTATCCCGCGCATCAGGAGATGCGCGAGGCCGGCCCCGTCGTCCATCTGGACGCGTGGAACGTCTACGGCGTCGCCCGCTACGCCGAGGTCTATGCCGTTCTCAACGATCCCCAGACGTTCTGCTCCAGCCGCGGCGTGGGCTTGAGCGACTTCGCCAAGGAGAAGCCGTGGCGGCCGCCGAGCCTGATCCTCGAGGCTGATCCGCCGGCGCATACGCGCACCCGCGCCGTGCTGAGCAAGGTTCTGTCGCCGGCCGTCATGAAGCGGCTGCGCGACGGCTTCATGGCGGCGGCCGAGGCCAAGGTCGACGAGCTCGTAGGCCGTGGCTCGTTCGACGCGATCCCCGATCTCGCCGAGGCCTATCCGCTGTCGGTTTTTCCCGATGCGCTCGGGCTGAAGCCGGAGGGGCGCGAGCATCTCATTCCCTATGCGAGCCTGGTGTTCAACGCATTCGGCCCGCCGAATGAGCTGCGCCAGCAGGCGATCGAGCGCTCGGCGCCGCACCAGGCCTATGTCACGGAGCAGTGCCAGCGCGACAATCTCGCGCCCGGCGGCTTCGGTTCCTGCATCCACGCCTTCAGCGACAGCGGCGAGATCACGCCGGCCGAGGCGCCGTTGCTGGTGCGCTCGCTGCTGTCGGCCGGGCTCGACACCACCGTCTACGGCATCGGTGCTGCCGTCTATTGCCTCGCGCGCTTCCCCGACCAATGGGCGCGACTGCGCGCCGATCCCTCGCTCGCCCGCAACGCCTTCGAGGAGGCCGTCCGCTTCGAGAGCCCGGTGCAGACCTTCTTCCGCACCACCACGCGTGACGTCGAACTCGGCGGCGTCACGATTCCCGAAGGCGAGAAGGTGCTGATGTTCTTGGGTAGCGCCAATCGCGACCCGCGCCGCTGGGAGCAGCCCGACGCCTACGACGTCACCCGAAAAGTCTCCGGCCATGTCGGCTTCGGCTCGGGCATCCACATGTGCGTCGGCCAGCTCGTCGCGCGGCTCGAAGGCGAGGCGGTGCTGACGGCGCTCGCACGCAAGGTCGGGAGCATCACGATGAGCGGCGAGCCGAAGCGCCGCTACAACAACACGCTGCGCGGGCTGGAGAGTCTGCCGGTCACCTTTACTCCAGCCTGAGCTGTACCATGACCACGATCACCTTCATTCATCCCGACAACCGCAGCGAAAGCGTGGAGGCCGAGGACGGCGCCAGCGTCATGCTGGCGGCGCTGACCCACGGCATCGACGGCATCGTCGCCGAATGCGGCGGCAACGCCGTCTGCGCCACCTGCCACGTCTATGTCGACGACGCCTGGACCGGGAAGCTCGATCCCGTGTCCGACGATGAGGATGCGCTGTTGGACGGCACCGCAGCCGAGTGGCGGCCGAACAGCCGGCTGTCCTGCCAGATCAAGGTGCAGCCGGCGCTGGCCGGACTGGTGGTGCGCATTCCGGATCGGCAGAGCTGATTTCGCAACTGGAGACGATCTCCAGTCGCAACGACAACAATCAAACAAGCAACACACACGGGGAAGGACATCATGAAGCAGCTCAATTCGTGCTCGCTGGCGCTGGTCGCAATATTCTGCCTTGCAGGCGCGGCGCGGGCCGGCGAGATCTCGGACAATGTCGTACGCGTCGGCGTGCTCAACGACATTTCCGGCATCTTCCAGGACACCAACGGCATGGGCTCGGTCGAGGCCGCGCGCATGGCGGCGGAGGATTTCAACGGCGGCGGTAAAGGCATCAAGGTCGAGATCGTCTATGCCGATCACCAGAACAAGGCCGATGTCGGCTCGGCGATCACACGCAAATGGCTCGATGTCGACAAGGTCGATGCCGTCGTCGACGTGCCCAACTCCGCGGTCGGCCTGACCGTCAACGAGCTGCTACGCAACAGCCGGATGACGTTCCTAGCCTCGTCCACCGCCAGCTCCGATCTGACCGGCAAGGCGTGCTCGCCCAATACGATCCAGTGGGTCAACGACGCCTGGGCGACCGGCAACACCACGGCAGCCGCGATGATGGGCCGCGGTGGCAAGGACTGGTACTTCATCACGGTCAACTACGCGCTCGGCCAGGGCATCGAGGCGGAGGCCACCAACTACATCGAGAAGCACGGCGGCAAGGTGCTCGGCTCGGCCAAGCATCCGCTCGGCACGACGGACTTCGCCTCGTTCCTGCTGCAGGCGCAGGGCTCGAAGGCCAAGGTGATCGGGCTGGCGAATGCCGGCGGCGACACCATCAATGCGGTCAAGCAGGCGTCCGAGTTCGGCATTCAGCAGGGCGGCCAGTCGCTGGTCGCGTTCCTGCTGTTCATCAACGACATCCATGGCATGGGCCTGAAGGCGGCGCAGGGCCTGCAACTGCTCGAGGCCTTCTACTGGGACATGGACGACGACACCCGCGCTTTCGCCAAGCGTTTCGCGGCGCGCCCCGGCATGAACGGCAAGATGCCGAGCGGCAACCAGGCCGGCGTCTATGCCTCGACGCTTGCCTATCTCAATGCGGTTGCGGCCACCGGCAGTGACGATGCCAAGGACGTCGTGCCGCAGATGAAGACGGTGAAGGGCAAGGACAAGCTGTTCGGCGATGTGACGATCCGGGCCGACGGCCGCGTGATCCACGCGATGTATCTGTTCGAGGTCAAGAAGCCGGAGGAGTCGAAATATCCTTACGACTACTATCGTCTGGTCTCGACGATTCCGGCCGAGCAGGCGTTCCGGCCGATTGCGGACGGTGGTTGCGCGCTGGTGAAGTGACGCTCGTTGCGAGTGATACCGAGAGTGTCGCAGCCGGCCGTGTCAGGCTGACGCGGCCGGTTCTGCTGTGCTGCGGTATCCTTAACAGGCACTATAGTTCTTGCCTTTGTCCGTTTCCGGGAATTATGGTGCATAGATCGACGGCGCGCAGGATGAGCACCGCGCGACGGATGCTGCGGCGAAACGCCGCCGCTGGTCGTGCTACTGCGTGCCGGCGACGAAACAACGATAAGAACGATTTGCTTGAGGGGAGGGAAGACCATGAAGAGGTTCTGGCTGGCAGGCGCCGCGGCGCTGCTGTTTTCGAGCACGGCCTTCGCCGGCGACACCATCAAGATCGGCTTCGTCTCGACGTTCAGCGGTCCGACCGCCGTGATCGGCAACGACATGCGAAATTCGTTCGAGCTCGCGCTCGACCATCTCGGCCGCAAGATCGACGGCAAACCGGTCGAGGTGATCTACGAGGACGACCAGCAGAAGCCTGACGTCGGCAAGCAGAAGACCGAGAAGCTGGTGCAGTCCGACAAGGTCGACTTCATCGTCGGCTACATCTGGTCGAACGTGCTGCTGGCGTCGCTGAAGACCGCGGTGGATTCCCAGACCTTTCTGATCTCGGCCAATGCCGGCCCGTCGCAGCTCGCCGGTGAATTGTGCGCGCCTTACGTGTTCTCGACCTCCTGGCAGAACGACCAGACGCCCGCCGCGATGGGCCTCTACATGAACCAGAAGGGCGTCAAGTCGGTGTTTCTGATCGGCCCGAACTATGCGGCCGGCAAGGACATGCTGGCGGGCGTGAAGAGCACCTTCAAGGGCCAGGTCGTCGGTGAGGAATACACGGTGTGGCCGAGCCAGCTCGACTTTTCCGCCGAGCTCTCCAAGGCGCGCGCCTCGGGCGCCGAATCCATCTTCGTGTTCTATCCCGGCGCTGCCGGCGTGCAATTCCTCAATCAATATTCGCAGGCCGGCCTCAAGGAGAAGATGCCGCTCTACACCGCCTTCACCGTCGACGAATTGTCGCTGCCGCTGCAGAAGGACAATGCGATCGGCGTGCCCGGCGCCCAGGAATGGGTCAACGACCTGCCGAACGAGCAGAACAAGAAGTTCGTCGCCGACTACCGCAAGAAATACACCGGCCTGCGTCCGACCTATTACGGCGCCCAGGCCTATGATGCGGCGCAGCTGATCAACAGCGCCGTGGTTGCGGTCAAGGGCGACACGTCCAAGAAGGACGCGATGAAGGCCGAGATGGAGAAGGCCAACTTCAAGTCGCTGCGCGGCTCCTTCAAGTTCGGCAACAACCACATCCCGATCCAGAACTTCTACCTGCAGGACGTGGTCAAGGACGCCGACGGCCAGCTGTCGCTGAAGATGGTCGCCACCATCGTCGAGAACGACCAGGACCGCTTCCACGACAAGTGCCCGATGAAGTGAGCGGAAAGAATTCCGAGCCAGGGACGAAACAGGCCTGGAATTTGCTTGAAGCTTAAAACATCTCCGGCCTAAGATCGGGACGGACATGGCGGCAGCGCCTGGAACGGGTTCTGCCGCCGTCTTTTTGAGCGTGAAGTGAGGGGCATGCTTCTCGTCGTCGAACAATTCCTGAACGGGCTGCAGTTCGGACTGCTGCTGTTCCTGCTGGCCGCCGGCCTGACGCTGGTGTTCGGCATCATGGACCTCGTCAACCTCGCCCACGGCTCGCTCTACATGATGGGCGCCTATTTCGCGGCGACCTTCGTGGCCTGGACCGGCAGCTTCGTGCTCGGCGCGGTCATGGCGCTCGGTGCCACGCTTCTGCTCGGCATCGTGCTCGAATTCACGGCACTACGCCATCTCTATGGGCGCGACCATCTCGACCACGTGCTCGCGACGTTCGGCCTGATCCTGTTCTTCAACGAGGCCGTCCGGCTGATCTGGGGCCCGGCGGGACTGGCGCTGCCGCTGCCATCCTGGCTCGCCTTCCCGGTCACGATCCTGCCCGGTATCCAATATCCGGCCTATCGGCTCGCGATCATCGTCGTGGCGTTGCTGGTGGCGCTTCTGCTCTATCTCGGCGTGATGAGGACGCGGATCGGCATGCTGATCCGCGCAGGCGCCTCCAACCGCGAGATGATCGGCGCGCTCGGCATCAACATCAAGCTGCTCTACACGTTGGTGTTCGGCCTCGGCGCCGCGCTCGCCGGCCTCGCCGGGCTCATGCAGGCGCCGATCCTCACGGTGCAGATCGGCATGGGCGAGAACATCCTGATTCTCGCCTTCGTGGTGATCGTGATCGGCGGCATCGGCTCGATCCGCGGCGCCTTCATCGCGGCGATCATGATCGGCCTGATCGATACCATGGGCCGCGCCTTTCTGCCCAATCTGCTGCGCCAGGTCCTGAACTCGGCCGCGGCCTCCACTGCGGCGCCGGCGATGTCGTCGATGCTGATCTACCTCCTGATGGCGATCGTGCTGGTGGCGCGGCCTGAAGGTCTGTTTCCGGCCAACCGCAGATGAAATCCTCGCTCAACGTTTCGACCATCGTGGCCGTCATCGTCGTGGCCGGCCTGGTGCTGCTGCCGGTCTATTCGAACCTCTCCGGCAACATCTTCATCCTCACGCTGTTCACCCGCATCGTGATCCTGGCGCTGGCGGCCGTCAGCCTCAACCTGATCATGGGCTATGGCGGCATGATGAGCTTCGGCCATGCCGCCTATCTCGGCATCGGCGGCTACGCCGTCGGCATCCTGGCGCAGGAGGGCATCGGCTCCGGCTATGCACAGTTCGCGGTCGCCATCGCGGTTTCGGCGCTCTATGCGCTGGTCATCGGCGCGCTCTCCCTGCGTACCCGCGGCGTCTATTTCATCATGATCACGCTGGCCTTTGCGCAGATGGCCTACTACGTCGCGTCCGGCCTCGCCCGTTACGGCGGGGATGACGGGCTCACCGTCTACAAGCGCAGCGATTTCGGCGGCCTGATCAATCTCGGCAACCGCGTGCAGTTCTATTATCTCTGCCTGTTCTGCCTGCTTGCCGTCGTCGTGCTGGTCTGGCGGATCGTCAATTCGCGCTTCGGCCTCGTGCTGCAGGGCCTGCGCTCCAACGAGCAGCGCATGCAGGCGATCGGCTTCCCGTCGAAGCGCTACAAGCTGGCGGGCTTCGTCATCGCCGGCATGCTCTGTGGCCTGTCCGGCGCGCTGCTTGCCAACAACACCGATTTCGTCAGCCCTGCCGTGATGTACTGGACCCGCTCCGGCGACCTCATGGTGATGGTCATCCTCGGCGGCATGGGCACCCTGATGGGGCCGGTCGTCGGCTCGGTCGTGTTCCTGGTGCTGGAAGAGGTGCTGTCGCAGATCACCGAATATTGGGCGCTGATCATGGGGCCGCTGCTGCTCCTGATCGTGCTGTTCGGCCGCGGCGGCATCATGGGCATGCTCGGGAGGTTGAACCGTGGCTGAACCTCTGCTTCGCGTCGACAATCTCGTGCGCCGGTTCGGTGGCATCGTCGCGACTGATCACGTCTGTCTCGACGTTGCCAAGGGCGAGATCCACGCCATCATCGGGCCGAACGGCGCCGGCAAGACCACGCTGATCAGCCAGCTCACCGGCCACCTGGCGCCGCATGCGGGTCGCATTTTCTTAGGGGGCCGCGACATCTCGCATTTCCCCGCCTATAAGCGCAGCGCGCTGGGGCTGGCGCGTTCGTTCCAGATCACCTCGCTGCTGACGGACTTCACCGCAGCCGACAATGTCGCGCTTGCGGCGCAAGCCCATGACGGCAAGCACTCGTTCCGTTTCTTCGCCGCCGCGCGCAAGGACAAGCCGCTGCGTGCCGCCGCGCAGGCCGCGCTGGAGCGCGTCGGTCTCGGCCATCGCGCCGATGTGCTGGTGTCGAAGCTCAGCCATGGCGAGCAGCGCGAGCTGGAACTCGCGGTCGCGCTCGCGACCAAGCCGCAGCTCCTGCTGCTCGACGAGCCGATGGCCGGCCTGGGGGTGACCGAGTCGCAGCGCATGGTGAAGCTGCTGAACGAGCTGCGCAAGGAAGTGTCGATCGTGCTGGTCGAGCATGACATGGAGGCGGTGTTCGCGCTCGCCGACCGCATCTCGGTCCTCGTCTATGGCCGCATCATCGCCTCGGGCAAGCCGGACGAGATCCGGCAGAACGAGGAGGTCAAGCGCGCCTATCTCGGCGATCAGCATGTGGTGGTCGGCCATGGTTGATCTGGGGACAAGCGCCATGCTGCTCGAGGTCGACGGCATCGAGACCTGTTACGGCCTGAGCCAGGTCCTGTTCGGCCTGTCGTTGGCGATCCGTCCCGGCGAGATGGTCTCGCTGATGGGCCGCAACGGCATGGGCAAGACCACCACGATCCGCTCGATCATGGGTCTGACTCAGGCCCGTGCCGGCCTGATCCGCTTCAGCGGTCAGGAGACGCGAAAGCTGCCGTCCTACAGGATCGCTCAGCTCGGCATCGGCCTGGTGCCGGAGGGACGGCAGATCTTCCCGAACCTCACGGTCACTGAAAACCTCGTGGCGGCCTCGACCAACCGGCTCGGCGCGGCCGATCCTTGGACGCTCGAGAAGATCCACGCGCTGTTTCCGCGGCTCGCCGAGCGCGGCGGCAACATGGGCAATCAGCTCTCCGGCGGCGAGCAGCAGATGCTGGCGATCGGCCGCGCCCTGATGACCAACCCGAAACTCCTCATTCTCGACGAGGCGACCGAGGGTCTGGCGCCGTTGATCCGAGAGGAGATCTGGAACTGCCTGTCGCTGCTGAAATCGCGCGGGCAGTCGATCCTGGTGATCGACAAGAATGTCGGACATCTGACCCGCATCTGCGACCGCCACTACATCATCGAGCGTGGCCGCACCGTGTGGCACGGCACGTCGGAGCAACTGATGGCCGAGCCGGAGCTGCAGCACCGCTATCTGGGTATTTGAGGGCGGCGCGCTGCCGGCTATTCCGACGTGGAAGCGGATTGACTCAAATCAAGATCGCGTCGGGCGTTGGGGCGTAGATTTTGACAGCTGCCCCGATATGCGCTGATTTTTCGCATTGAGGCGCGGCTTGGACGGGATTATTTTTCCAGGGTAGTAGTTTGTTTTTCCTTTTATCAGAGGTTGAACAAATGCGTGCACCTCGTATCCGAATCGAATCACCACAGAAAGCCGTGGCCAGCCTGCGCGGCTTCTGGTCTGTTCATTCCGACCTTGAGACGGGGCTGTGTCTCGCCTTCATGCTGATCGTCGGAATCATCGTGAAAATGACGCCGCCACTCTAGACCTCAGCGATGGAACGGGATGTACTTCTGGTACTCCTTCGGCACCCGGCTGCGATAGCGCGACGGCACCGTGCCGCTGCGCAGGGAGTCCTCGACTTCCTTGCGCGTGCTGGTCCTCGTCCGCGTCTTCTTCGGCGCGGTCGCCTCGCTGGCCGGCTTGGCGTCGCCGGGTTTCTCGGCCGAGGCGGCTGGTGCGGGAGTGGCTGTCGGCGTGGGGCTCGCGGCGGGAGCAGGTTGCGCCGGCGCATCGGGAGCGGGCGCGCTCTGCGCGAAGGCTGCATCGGCGGCGAGGCTGAGAGCCAGAATGGTTGCCAATGCGATCCCGGAAGACCTGATCATATCAACGAGACTCCAAGTCACTGCGACTGACGTGCCTGCCTGATGATGTCGCCCCCGTGCACCAGACGGTTCATGCTGTCGTTGCATGACCGGCGTCGGCTGATGCGCCACATCGCCCAAGAAGAATTCTGAGTGCCTGATTTTTGAGCACAGCGTGCCGCCGGTTCCGTTGAATCGCAAGCATTTTTCCTGGCATGCGGATTGCTCCCCTTGTTGATCAGAGTTGGCAGCTAGGGTTCCGGTTCTCCATCGAGAATGCTGGTCCGAGAGCAGCCGCCAGGGGAGAGCCCTGGTGCACGGCGGGATAAAAACCCGGGAGACCTCAGTGGCCGCGCTTGGCAGGCACGAGGTTCTTCATGCCAGTCCGCGGTCAGAAAACCGATGAGGGACTGGACATGGGAAAAGCGCGAAATCTGTTTGTTGCACTGCTCGCTGCATCGACGCTGGCGACCGCATCGCTGTCGCCCGCGTCAGCTGAGAAGAAGAAGGAATTCAATATCGCCTGGACGATCTATGTCGGCTGGATGCCGTGGCCGTATGCGGCCGAGTCCGGCATCGTCAAGAAATGGGCCGACAAATACGGCATCTCGATCAAGATCACCCAGATCAACGACTACGTCGAGTCGATCAACCAGTACACCGCCGGCAAGTTCGACGGCGTCACCGTCACCAACATGGATGCGCTGACCATCCCCGCTGCCGGCGGCGTCGACACGTCGGCCATCATCATGGGCGACTATTCCAACGGCAATGACGGCGTGGTGCTGAAGAAGGGCAAGACGCTGGCGGACATCAAGGGCCAGAAGGTCAACCTCGTCGAGCTCTCGGTGTCGCATTATCTGCTGGCGCGCGGCCTCGAGACCGCGAAGCTCTCCGAGAAGAACATCAAGACCGTCAACACGTCGGATGCCGACATCGTCGCCGCCGCGAAGTCGCCGGACACGACGGCCGTGGTCACCTGGAATCCGCAACTGCTGGAGGTGAAGGCCGAGCCGGGTGCCACGCTGGTGTTCGATTCCAGCAAGATCCCCGGCGAGATCGAGGATCTTCTGGTCGTCAACAGCGCGACGCTCAAGGACAATCCGGAGCTCGGCAAGGCGCTGACCGGCATCTGGTACGAGACCATCGCGCTGATGAAGGACCAGAGCGAGAAGGGCAAGGCCGCGCGCGAGGCGATGGCCAAGCTGTCGGGCACCGATCTCGCCGGTTTCGAGACCCAGCTCAAGACCACGTTCATGTACTATGAGCCGAAGGACGCGCTCGCCTTCATGACCGGGCCGGAGCTGCCGAAGATCATGGATCTCGTGCGCACCTTCTGCTTCGATCACAATCTGCTTGGCGAGAAGGTGAAGTCGAAGGACGCGGTCGGCATCTCCACGCCAACGAAGGCGCTGGGCTCGGCCAGCAACGTGAAGCTGCGCTTCGATCCGACCTTCATGAAGATGGCGGCCGAAGGGAAGCTCTGACCGTGTTCCCGCCGGGCAACCAGTGTCTCCCCTCATCCTGAGGAGCTTGCGCGAGCGCAAGCGTCTCGAAGAATGACGCCCGGATCGGGGCCACATGGTTCGAGACGGCGCTGGCGCGCCTCCTTTCAATGAGGAATGACGGAGTCTGTCGATGCCGCGCGCCATGAACGTCGTTCCGAACCGGGGCAGCCGGCTGTTGCTGGCCCTGTTGCCGTTCCTGCTGATCGCGCTGATCTACGTGGTCGGATCGGCGCAGCGGCGCGCGGACAATCCCGACGACAAGCTGCTGCCGCCGGTCTCCGAGATGGTCGCGACCTCCAAGCGGCTCGCGACCGAGCCTGATCGCCGCTCCGGCGACTACGTGCTGTGGTCCGACACGGCGGCGAGCCTGCAGCGCCTCGCGCTCGGGCTCGGCATTTCCGCCGCAATCGGTCTCGTGCTCGGACTCGCCATAGGATTGCTGCCGGTGGCCGGCGCCGGCTTCGGCACGCTGGTCGCGGTGCTGTCGATGATCCCGCCGATGGCGGTGCTGCCGGTTCTGTTCATCGTGTTCGGTCTCGGCGAATTGTCCAAGGTGGTGCTGATCGTCATCGGCGTCACGCCGACACTGGTGCGCGATCTCTCACTCGAGGTGCAGGCCATGCCGCGCGAGCAGTTGATCAAGGCGCAAACGCTCGGCGGCTCGACCTGGCAGGTCGCGATCCGTGTCGTGTTGCCGCAGATCATGCCGCGCCTGATCAAGTGCCTGCGGCTGATGATCGGCCCGGCGTTCCTGTTCCTGATCTCGGCGGAGGCCATCGCCTCCGACGTCGGGCTCGGCTACCGCATCTTTCTGGTCAGGCGCTATCTGTCGATGGACGTGATCCTGCCCTATGTCGTCTGGATCACGCTGCTCGCCTATCTGTTCGACCTGGCCTTGGTGTGGATCGGCCGGCGCGCGTTCCCCTGGGCATATGACGGCGGAGCGCGCTGATGAGCACGCTCTCGTTCCGCAACGTCTGGGTCGAGTACGGCAACCAGGTCGTGCTCGAACGCATCAACCTCGAGATCGCCTCCGGCACCTTCCTGTCGATCGTCGGTCCTTCCGGCGCGGGCAAGAGCACCTTTCTGCGTCTGATCCTCGGCCAGGAGAAGCCGACGCAAGGCGCCGTGCTGCTCGACGGCCAGCCTTTCCCGGCCGAGCCGGGGCCGGACCGCGGCATCGTGTTCCAGCGCTACTCGGTGTTTCCGCATCTGACCGTGCTCGGCAACGTGCTGCTCGGCTATGAGCTCGCGGCGAGCCCGTTCACGGCGCGGCTGTTCGGGTCGGCGCGCAAGGAGGCGATGGAGAAGAGCCTCGCGCTGATCGAGGCCGTCGGCCTGGCCGAGCATCGCGACAAATATCCAAGCGCGTTGTCCGGCGGCATGCAGCAGCGCCTGGCGATCGCGCAGGCACTGGCGAAGCAGCCGCGCGTGCTGCTGCTCGATGAGCCCTTCGGCGCGCTCGATCCCGGCACCCGCGCCCAGATGCATTCGCTGATCAAGCCGCTGTGGCGCGAGCACAACATGACCATCGTGATGGTCACCCACGACATCAAGGAGGCGTTCGGCCTCGCCACGCGGCTGATCGCACTCGACCGGCCGCGCAAGGATCCGCAGGCGCCGGAGCGGTTCGGCGCGCGCATCACCTACGACCTCGATCTCACCCGCGACAGCGCCGTGCCCGTGCTCGGTTTCATCCGCGCCAGCGTGCAGGCGGCGCAATAGTCAGTTCAAGAAACGTCGAAAGAAACGAAGGAGAGTCTTCATGTCATTCCCATCCATGCGCCGGTCGCGCCGCGCCGGATTGCAGCCGCAGCGCCGGAGCATGCGGCGTCACCATCCGGACTTCGACAAGATGGCCACCCAAGGCTGGCAGGCGCTGGAGGCCGAGGGCAAGCTGCCGAGCAATGGTTGGCGCAAGGAGCGGCAATGGGCGCTCGACATGGGCCTGCCCGGTGCCGACAGCCTGACCGATCGCGACATCCCGACCTTTGCGCGCGGTGAGCTGCCGCATTTCGCCGGGATCAACACCTTCATGAAGGCGCCCTATGTCGAGAACGTCCGTGACGTCGCCAAATACGACGCCGCCGTGATCGGCATTCCCTTCGATTCCGGCACCACCTATCGCCCCGGCACCCGCTTCGGGCCGCAGGGCATCCGCCGCATCTCCGCGCTCTACACGCCCTACAACTACGAGCTCGGGGTCGACCTGCGCGAGCAGATGACCCTGTGCGATGCCGGCGACGTCTTCACCATTCCCGCCAACCTCGAAAAGAGCTTCGACCAGATCAGCCGCGGCGTCGCGCATGTGTTCTCGTCCGGAGCGCTGCCGATCATGCTCGGCGGCGACCATTCGATCGGCTTCCCCTGCGTGCGCGGCATCGCGCAGTGTACCGACAAGCGCATCGGCATCATTCATTTCGACCGCCACATCGACATCCAGGAGAAGGATCTCGACGAGCGCATGCACACCACGCCCTGGTACTGGGCGACCAATTTGCCGAACGTCTCGCCGACCAACCTGGTGCAGCTCGGCATCGGCGGCTGGCAGGTGCCGCGCGAGGGTGTCGAGGTCGCGCGCAAGCGCAACACCAACGTCCTCACCATCGCGGACATCGAGAAGATCGGTCTGGAGAAGACGGCGGAGATCGCGCTCGAGCTGGCCTGGAAGGATGCCGACGCGGTCTACATCTCGTTCGACGTTGACTCCATCGATTGCGGCTTCGTGCCCGGCACCGGCTGGCCCGAGCCCGGCGGCTTCCTGCCGCGCGAGGCGCTCAAGCTGCTCGGCCTCGTCGCCGCCGAGGGCCTATGCGGCCTCGAAGTGGTCGAGGTCTCGCCGCCCTATGACACCTCGGACATCACCGCGCTGATCGGCGTCCGCGTCGTCGTCGAGGCGCTGGGCTCGATGGTCGCCCATGGCAAGCTCGGCAGCCACAAGTCCATCATCAACAAGCCGGTCAGCTATTGAGGCCTGCGATGCGACATCACCACCACCACCACGGCGATCGCCACCATGATCATGGCCATCCGCATGATCACGACCATCATCATGACCATCCGCCGCACGGCCCCGGGCACAACCATCCGCACGGGCGCACACCGGTGCAGTGGCAGACGCCGCACCAGCCCGAGGGCGCCAAGCCGGCCGCCATCGTCGAGCCCGACCTCGACAAGGTCGAGGCCGCCTTCGTCGACGGCTTCATCGCCGCCCCCGATCCGACCAGCTTCCTGCGGCTGGCGCGCATCCCGTTCGAGATCCTGCGCGATGGCGCCAGCCTCAAGCTGCTGCGGGTGGAGATCGACGCGCTGACCGACGTCGGCAGCCTGACGCCGCATCTCGGCGGCGGCACCTTCCGCTACGATCCGCTGCCGTCGAACTTCATCTCACGCCGCCGCCGGCTGCGCTTTGTCTATTTCGACGGCACCGGCCTGTTGCCGCTGACCTATGCGGAGCTGCGGGAGATCGAGTGACCAGCTCAGAACTCAAGGCAGCGGCGTTCGCTTGAGCGCCGCTGCAAGCGCCTCGAAGCGACCGGTGACTTCCGGCAGCACGAATGCGCGCACGGTCGAGGCCGCGGCGACGCCGATCACCAGCACGATGACATATTGAGCGGCGAGCAGCAGCGTGACGCGCCGGAGCCAGTGCGATCGCGGGCGCTCGGCGGTGCGCGCCGCGACCGGCGGCGGCGCATCGGGGGCGATCAGCCAGTCGTCGTGCTCTTGCGAGGATTCGGACATTTGCTCAGTGCCCCGAGAGCAATTGCTCGAGGCGCGATTTGAGCTGCCTGTTGGCGCGCTCCTGCAGGCGCAAGGCGCGCGCCGTTTCGAGATCGATCACCTCGCCATCGTCGTGATGGAAGGCGAGGCCGGCGCCCGCGCCGTCGCGCCACACCATCTGCGCCGGTCGTGACCATCCGCGCCGTTCGATGCTGATCTCGACGCGGTCCGGCAGCAGCACGCTGCCCTCGAGCTCGACCTTGACGCCGCGGTGGTTGAAATTGCGCACGACGCAGGCCAGCGTCGAGCAGCCTGAATTGAAGGTCAGCACGCCGCCATAGTAGACGCGCTGGCGAGCCTCACGACGACGATTTTGCATCCCACGTCCTCCAATGACTTAACGATTGATTAATCAATCGGAGGGTGTGTGGCGAGTCTCGCCGGTATTGAAATGTGGGTGGTGGTTAATGCGTACCGGACGCTTGCGGCGCGGTCGAAGTCGCACGACGTCTCACGCCCGCGCGAACATCCGGGCGTCGCCCGTCAGCACCGGCTGCACGGCATCGCTCAGCCGCACAGCGGCTGCCTCGACCGACAGCCCCGCCGTATCGACCACCGCATTGGCCCTTGCGTACAGCGGCTCGCGGCTCGCCAGGATGTTGCGCAGCTCGGCCATCGCCGAGCGGTCGTCGGCCATCGGGCGCAGGTCACCTTGTTTGCGCACACGCCCCATGTGCTCCTCCGGCTCGGCCTTGAGCCAGATGGTGTAGAACGAGGTCAGGATCAGGTCGAAGGTGACCGGCTCGGAGACGATGCCGCCGCCGGTCGCCAGCACCATCGGCTCCTTGCGCGCGAGCAGTTGCACCAGGGCGGCCTGCTCCATCCGGCGAAAGCCTTCCTGGCCGTAGAGCGCGATGATCTCGGCAACCGAAAGCCCGTTCTGCCGCTCGATCTCCTTGTTCAGCTCGACGAAGCTCCAGCCGATCCGCTCCGCCAGCATCTTGCCCAGCGTCGACTTGCCGGCGCCGCGCAGGCCGATCAGCGCAATGCCTGAGAACGAACGCCGCAGCGGCGCCGATGCGCTGCCGGCAAGCAGCTCCTTGACCTCCGCGATCTGGCTCGGGCTCGCCTTCTTCAGGAGATCGCGAATGACCGGCCAGTCCGGCGATGGCTCGCCGCCGGGGATGATGTCGTCGAGCGGCGCGTTGATCGCATTGGCGATCCGGCGCAGCAGCACGATCGAGACATTGCCCTTGCCGCTTTCGAGCTGGGCGATGTAGCGCTCGGAAATCCCGGAGACCTCGGCCAGCACCTTGCGCGACATGCCGGCGAGCCCGCGCATCCGCCGCACCCGCTGGCCCAGCTGGTCGAGGAAATCGGTCTCGGCCGCGGACTGGCCGTCGTCGCGCGGGGCATCGCTGTGTGGCGTCATATCCCTATGGTACTCTTTTGACCAGGAAACATAATGCCGAGGAGGATTGACAGCAAGCGACGTTGATGGCCTTGTATGAATTATAATTCAAAAATCCGGGGAGAATGCCGTGAAGTCGTACAATGCGGTGTCGTGGTTGCTTGACCGCAATGTCGAGGCGGGTCGCGGCGACAAGCTCGCCTACACGGACACGGTCTCGGAGCTGACCTATCGCGGTCTGCAACAGCAGACCTGCCGCGTCGCCAACATGCTGCGCCGCCTTGGCGTCCGCCGCGAGGAGCGCGTGGCGATGATCATGCTCGACACGGTGGATTTCCCCGCGGTGTTTCTCGGCGCGATGCGCGCGGGCGTCGTCCCGGTGCCGCTCAACACGCTGCTGACCTCGGAACAATACGCCTATGTGCTCGCCGACTGCCGCGCCCGCGTGCTGTTCGTGTCCGAGGCGCTGTATCCCGTGGTGAAGGACATTGTCGGCCGGATGCCGGATCTCGATTGCGTCGTCGTGTCCGGCGCCAATGCCTTCGGCCACAAGCTGCTCACCGAGGAGCTCGCGCGCGAGAGCGATCAGTTCGACACGGTGGCGACCCACGAGGATGAGCCTGCGTTCTGGCTGTATTCATCCGGTTCGACCGGCATGCCCAAGGGCGTGCGCCATCTGCACGGCAATCTCGCCGCGACGGCCGAGACCTATGCCAGCCAAGTGCTCGGCATCCGCGAGAGCGATGTCTGTCTGTCAGCCGCAAAGCTGTTCTTCGCCTATGGCCTCGGCAATGCGCTGACCTTCCCGCTGTCGGTCGGCGCAACCACGATCCTCAACTCCGAGCGCCCGACGCCGGCGCTGATGTTCAAGCTCCTCAACCGCTACAATCCGACCATCTTCTACGGCGTGCCGACCTTGTTCGCCGCGATGCTGCACGATGAGTCGCTGCGCCATGAGAAGGCCGGCAGCGCTCTGCGCATCTGCACCTCGGCCGGGGAGGCGCTGCCGGAATCGGTCGGCAATGCCTGGAAGGCGCGGTTCGGCGTCGACATTCTCGATGGCGTCGGCTCGACCGAGCTGCTGCATATCTTCCTGTCCAACGCGCCCGGGGACATCAAATACGGCTCATCGGGGCGCCCTGTGCCGGGCTATCAGGTTCGTCTTGTCAACGAGGCCGGCCAGGACGTGCCGGACGGCGAGGTCGGCGAGATGCTGGTGCATGCACCGTCCGCCGGTGAGGGCTACTGGAATCAGCGCCACAAGACCCGCTCGACCTTCGAGGGCTATTGGACGCGCACCGGCGACAAATATGTCCGCGACGCCGATGGGCGCTACACCTTCTGCGGCCGCTCCGACGACATGTTCAAGGTCTCCGGCATCTGGGTGTCGCCGTTCGAGGTCGAGAGCGCCCTGATCACGCATCCCTCCGTGCTCGAAGCGGCCGTGGTGCCGGAAGCCGATCCGGAAGGCCTGTTGAAGCCCAAGGCCTATGTCGTGCTGCGCCCGAGCGTCGATCGCTCGACCCTGCACGAGGCACTGAAGGAACACGTCAAGCAGAAGATCGGCCCGTGGAAATATCCGCGCTGGATCGAGGTGGTGGACAGCCTGCCGAAAACCGCGACCGGCAAGATCCAGCGCTTCAAGCTGCGCGAGGGGGCACATTAGCTGTCATTGGCTGTCATTCCCGCGCGCGCCGCAGTCGCGAATCCGGAAGCTCGACGTGGGTGAGATCAAGCGACAGACAATCTCGAGATTCCGGATCGGCCCAGCTTCGCTGCGCCGTCCGGAATGTCGGGGCCGGGATATGTGCATGGTGACGCAACTCATCGCCGCGAACTCCGCTCGGCTCTCTCCCCCCTTGTGGGGGAGAGGTGGAGAGGGGGGTACCACGCGCGCCGGTGCGTGTGGCTTACCCCCCTCCCTAGCCCTCCCCCACAAGGGGGGAGGGAACGAGGGAGCGAGCTGCGGGAGCATTTTACATCACGTGCAGACGGAGCGGTCGCGATGGCGCTAGCTGCATCAGGCTTCCTCACCATCGACACCGCTCAACTCGAATATCGCTTGATCGGTCCGCAGCCATCCGACGCGCCATGCATCGTGCTGCTGCATGAGGGCCTCGGCTCGGTCGGCCTGTGGGGCGATTTTCCCGACAAGCTCCAACAAGCCACCGGCGCCTCCGTGTTCGCCTATTCGCGCGCCGGCTACGGCGCCTCAAGCCCGGTGACGCTGCCGCGGCCGCTCGACTACATGCAACGCGAGGCCCGCGATGTGCTGCCGAAGCTACTTGATGCGATCGGCTTCCAGCGCGGTCTCCTCGTCGGCCATTCCGATGGAGCCTCGATCGCGGCGATCTACGCCGGCGGCCGCGCCGATCATCGCCTCGACGGTGTCGTGCTGATCGCCCCGCACGTGATCGTCGAGGACGTCTCGGTCGCGTCGATCGCCGCTATCAAGACCATTTACGAAACCACGGAGCTGCGCGCCAAGCTCGGACGCTGGCACAAGGACGTCGACAACGCGTTCCATGGCTGGAACGGCGCCTGGCTCGATCCGGCATTCCGGGCCTGGGACATCACCGGCGACCTCGCCTACATCCGCGTCCCCGTCGCGGTGATCCAGGGCATCGACGACCAGTACGGTACCATCCGCCAGGTCGAGATCATCCAGGAGGAGTGCTACTGCCCGGTCGAGGTGACGATGCTTCCCAAGACCGGCCATTCCCCGCATCGCGAGTCGCCTGACGCCACCTTGCGGGTCATCGCCGAGTTCGCGGCCGCGACCTTGCCGGCCCCGGCATCACGAACATGAAACAAAGTGCATGTTTCGGCTTTTTGTCGTAGACGTTGGTCAAAACATGAATTATTGTGCATCTCAACGATAAGCACTCCAACGAAGGGTGACTCATGGCCGGGGAAGACCGCGTGCTCGCGGGAGGCAAGACGTTCATCGATTTTCAGACCGATCCCTCCCGCTACAAACATTGGAAGCTCTCGATCGACGGCGAGGTGGCGACGCTCGCCATGGACGTCGACGAGAATGGTGGCCTGTTCGAGGGCTACCAGCTCAAGCTCAATTCCTATGATCTCGGCGTCGACATCGAGCTTGCAGATGCCGTGCAGCGGCTGCGCTTCGAGCACCCGCAAGTGAAGGTCGTGGTGCTGCGCTCGGCCAAGCCGCGCGTGTTCTGCGCCGGCGCCAACATCCGCATGCTCGCGGGCGCCACCCATGCCCACAAGGTGAACTTCTGCAAGTTCACCAACGAGACCCGCAACGGCTTCGAGGATTCCAGCGAGAATTCCGGCCAGCGCTTCATTACCGTGGTGAACGGCACAGCGGCCGGCGGTGGCTATGAGCTCGCGCTCGCCACCGACCACATCATCCTCGCCGATGACGGATCGTCCTCGGTGTCGCTGCCGGAGGTTCCGCTGCTCGCCGTGCTGCCGGGCACCGGCGGCCTGACGCGCGTCGTCGACAAGCGCAAGGTGCGCCGCGATCGCGCCGATGCGTTCTGCACGACGGAAGAGGGCGTCAAGGGCAAGCGCGCCGTGCAGTGGCGACTGGTCGATGAGATCGCGCCGAACTCCAAGGTCGATGCCAAGGTGGCCGAGCGCGCCAAGGAGTTCGCGGCCGCCTCCAAGCGCAACGGCCGCGGCAAGGGCGTTGCGCTCACGCCGCTCAAGCGCGTGATCGATGCGTCAAGCGTACGCTACGGCTTCGTCAACGTCGACATCGATCGCGCCGCCCGCATCGCTACGATCACGATCTCGGCCCCCGAAACCGCGCCGCCCGCCGACATCGACGGCATGATCGCGCAGGGCGCATCGTTCTGGCCGCTGCAGGTTGCGCGCGAGCTGGATGATGCCATCCTGCATCTGCGCATCAACGAGCTCGGCATCGCCATGCTGGTGTTCAAGTCGCATGGCGACCGTGCCCAGGTGCTAGCCCATGACGCCTTCCTGGAGGCCAACAAGGCGCATTGGCTGGTCAACGAGATCCGTCACTATTGGAAGCGCGTTCTGAAGCGCATCGATGTCACGTCGCGGACGCTGGTGACCTTGGTTGAGCCCGGCTCCTGCTTTGCCGGCACACTCGCCGAGCTCGTGTTCGCCTCCGACCGCTCCTACATGCTGATCGGCACCATCCAGGGCGACAACCGTCCGGCGCCGGCGATCGAATTGTCGGCGATGAATTTCGGCCCCTATCCGATGAGTCACGGCCTGACGCGGCTGGAGTCGCGCTTCCTCGCGGATCCCAGCGATCTCGAGCGTGTCCGCGCGCAGACTGGCAAGCCGCTCGAGGCCGATGAGGCCGAGGAGCTGGGCCTCGTCACCTTCGCGCTCGACGACATCGACTGGGAGGACGAGATCCGCGTCTTCCTCGAGGAGCGCGCCAGCTTCTCGCCGGACAGCCTCACGGGTCTCGAAGCCAATCTGCGCTTCGCCGGCCCCGAGACGATGGAATCGAAGATCTTCGCCCGCCTCACCGCCTGGCAGAACTGGATCTTCCAGCGCCCCAACGCGGTCGGCGAGGAGGGCGCGCTCCGGCGCTACGGCACCGGCGAGCGGCCGCAATACGACATGACGCGAGTGTAAGGGGAGCGAATAGGGAGTGGCGAATAGCGAATAGGGAAGGATGTCTGGAACCCCTATTCGCTACTCGCCATTCGCTACTCGCCTCCAACAGATCAAAGCCCCCGGGAGGTCTCCATGAACATGAACATCATGAACGTCGATTACTCGACCAAGATTCCGAACAACGTGAATCTCGCCGAGGACCGCCAGGTCCTCAAGGCGCTGGAAGGCTGGCATCCCGGCTATGTCGACTGGTGGAATGACATGGGCCCCGAGGGCTTCCAGCAGTCGCTGGTTTATCTGCGCACGGCCTATTCGGTCGATCCGCGCGGCTGGGCCAAGTTCGACTACGTCAAGATGCCGGACTATCGCTGGGGCATTCTCCTTGCTCCGCAGGAAGAGGATCGCAAGATCCCGTTCGGCGAGCATTATGGCGAGCCGGCCTGGCAGGAGGTGCCCGGCGAATACCGCGCGCTGATGCGCCGCCTGATCGTGATCCAGGGCGACACCGAGCCGGCCTCGGTCGAGCAGCAGCGCCATCTCGGCAAGACCGCGCCGTCGCTCTACGACATGCGCAATCTGTTCCAGGTCAACGTCGAGGAGGGCCGTCACCTCTGGGCGATGGTCTATCTGCTGCAGAAATATTTCGGTCGCGACGGCCGCGAGGAGGCCGACGAGCTGCTGCGCCGCCGCTCGGGCGACGCGGATTCCCCGCGCATGCTCGGCGCCTTCAACGAGAAGACGCCGGATTGGCTGTCGTTCTTCATGTTCACCTACTTCACCGACCGCGACGGCAAGATGCAGCTGCACTCGCTCGCTCAGTCCGGCTTCGATCCGCTGTCGCGCACCTGCCGCTTCATGCTGACCGAGGAGGCGCATCACATGTTCGTCGGCGAGACCGGCGTCGGCCGCGTCATCCAGCGCACCGTCGAGGCGATGCGGGCCGCCAGGATAGATGATCCCACCGACATCGCCAAGGTCCGCGCGCTCGGCGTCATCGATCTGCCGACGATCCAGAAGAAGCTGAATCTGCACTACACGCTGTCGCTCGACCTGTTCGGCTCGGAGGTCTCGACCAACGCTGCGAACGCCTTCAATGCCGGCATCAAGGGCCGCTATCACGAGACCCAGATCCAGGACGATCACCAGCTCAAGAACGCGACCTATCCGGTGCTCAAGCTGGTCGACGGCGAGATCAAGCGGGTCGACGAGCCGGCGCTGACCGCGCTCAACATGCGCCTGCGCGACGACTACTCGCAGGACTGCGTCAAGGGCCTGTTGCGCTGGAACAAGATCATCAGCACCGCCGGCTACGACTTCCAGCTCAAGCTGCCGCATACCGCCTTCCACCGCGCCATCGGCGAGTTCAAGGACGTCCGTGCGACGCCCGACGGTATCCTGATCGACGAGGGGACCTGGGCCAAGCGCAAGAGCGACTGGCTGCCCTCGACCGATGACGGTGCCTACATCTCCTCACTGATGAAGCCGGTCACCGAGATCGGCGAGTACGCGTCGTGGATCGCGCCCCCGAAGGTCGGCATCGACAACAAGCCGGGTGACTTCGAGTACGTGAAGATCGAGACTTGATGAGAGGCGAATAGCGAGTTGCGAGTAGCGAATAGGGGAAGTAGCCTATTCGCTATTCGCTATTCGCTATTCGCTATTCGCTATTCGCTATTCGCTATTCGCTATTCGCTATTCGCTATTCGCCCTTCTCAGCTATCCCAGCCCGCGCCCGGAATCCCCGGGTTTGCGTAGACGATACCGCCATCGACCGCGATCGTATTCCCCACCACGTAGTCGCCCGCGCGCGAGGCGAGGAAGATCGCTGTGCCCGCCATGTCCTCGTCGGTGCCGATGCGCCCGGCGGGCACGCGCGAGGCGACCTCGTCGGCGTTGTCGCGCGCGGCCTTGTTCATGTCGGACTTGAACGGTCCGGGCGCGATCGCGGTCACCACGATGTGGTCCTTGATCAGCTTGGCCGCCATGCGCCGCGTCAGATGGATCAGGCCGGACTTGCTCGCCGCATAGGAATAGGTCTCGAGCGGGTTGACGAAGATGCCGTCGATCGAGGCGATGTTGATGACCTTTGCCGGCCGTTCGGCGCTGGCCGCCGCACGCAAGGGAGCTGCGAGCGCCTTGGTCAGGAAGAACGGCGTCTTGAGGTTGAGGTTCATCACCTTGTCCCAGCCGCTCTCCGGGAATTCGTCGAAGTCGGCGCCCCACGCCGCGCCGGCATTGTTGACGAGGATGTCGAGCTTGGGCTCGCGCTTCTTGATCTCGCCCGCGAGCGTCTCGATGCCGGCCATCGTCGAAATGTCGATCGGCAGCGCGACGCATTCGCCGCCATATTCCGTCGTCAGTGCCTTGGCGGTCGCCTCGCAGGGCCCGGCCTTGCGCGCGGTGATGTAGACCCTCGCCGCGCCATGCGCGAGCAGGCCGGATGCGATCATCTTGCCGATGCCGCGCGAGCCGCCGGTGACGAGCGCGATGCGTCCTTCGAGTGAGAACAAGTTCCTGAGCATGAAGCCTCCCTTTTCTTATGTCATGCGTGCTTGTGAGCGGGACGCGCCAGCACGTCAAGTGAGACGCAGTCGCACGAATTCGCCGCAATTCAATCGGGGGAACGTTATGGCGGGGCTATGCCGCGTCGATGCGGCGGAAGCCGTTCCACATCGCGGTGGCCGCGCCCGAGGTCAGCACCGGCAGCACGCGGGCGTCCTGGTAGTGGCCATTCAGCGAGACACGCGACAGGGCCGTGAGATGATCGGCGCTCCCGGCGAAGATCATGCCGGGGCGGGTGGTGACGGCGGTCTTGTAGCCGCTCGCGGCCGCCAGCACGAACTCGCGCTGGGAGGCGGCGGCGCGGTCGCCGTAGGGATAGGCCATGTGTAGCACCGGCCGCTGCAACTCGTTCTCGATCCGAGCACGGCTGTCGGTGATCTCGATGCGCGCCGTCTCCTCGGTCTGCTTGGCGAGATTGCAGTGACTGATCGAATGTGCGCCGATCGAGATCAATGGCTCAGTCGAAAGCGCCCGGAGCTCGTCCCAGGACAGGCAGAGCTCACGGCAGATCGAGGCCTCGTCGACGTCGTAGCGCGCGCACAGCGCGCTGATCTCACGCCGGACGTCGTGCTCGCCCGGCAGTGCGCGCAGCCAATCGTGCAGGCGCTGGAACGTCACGCATTTGGCTGCCGGCGTCGATGCATCGAGCTGCAGCGACAGCCCGCCGATCTCGATGTCGATCGTTTGCGCCTTCGCGACCAGCCGCTCCAGCGTCACCCACCAGAGCCGGCCCAGTCCCGATGCGAAATCGCTCGTCACATAGATGGTGAACGGCGCATCGAACTCGCGCATGACAGGCAGCGCGAAGTCGCGGTTGTCGCGATAGCCGTCGTCGAAGGTGAAGCAGGCGAAGCGGCGCGAGAAGTCCTTCGCCACCAGCCGGCTGTGCAACTCGTCGAGGGTGATGATCTCGATGTCGTGGTCGCGCAGGTGCGACAACATTTCGCGCAGGAAATCCGGCGTGACCTCGAGGTGACGATTGGGCTGGAAATCGGCGTCGTGGTGCGGCCGCACATGATGCAGCGTATAGATCGCTCCCACGCCCGAGAAGATCGGGCGCAGCCAGACATGCGCGCCGCTCAGATACAGCGCTTCCAGGCCGGCACGGATAAAGGTTTTGCGAAATCGCCTCATCTGAAATATGCGGCCCGGTGAGTGTCGGGACAAGGTTACCGACGAATGATTGAAGAAAGCCTTAGCCTGCGGTCGCAACGTACCGTGCGGCGCGCCTCATTTCCGGTTTGACAGGCATGCAAGGGTTTGTTTTCTCTCTGCTTCCTCGATGCGACGGATGACGAATGCGTGGACTTTTCAGGTGGAGCGGGAAATGGTGGCCTGGCGTCCTCCCGCTGATCGTGCTTTGGGGCCTCGCGGCCTGGACCAGCACCGTTCCCCTGGAGAATGATCTCGCCGGCCGCAGTTCGGCCGTCCTGAAGGGGGCCGTGCTCGACAGGACGAGCATCACGGTGGATGGCCGCGATGTCTCGCTGCGCGCCAATGCATTTTCTGAGGCTGGACGCCGCGATGCGGTCGCTGCGGTGGACGGCGTGGCCGGCGTGCGGCTCGTCAACGACGAGACGCGGCTGGTCCCCGAGGCCAAGCCCTTCGTCTGGTCGGCCGAACGCGACGTCGTCCGGGTGACACTGGGCGGCAATGCGCCGTTGCCCGCCTTGAAGGGCAGGCTGATGGACGCGACGCGGGCGGCGCTGCCAGGCGTGGAGGTCGCGGACCAGATGGGCCTGGCGCGCGGCGCGCCAACGCGCTTCGAGGATGCGGCGCTGCTGCTGATCGGCCAGATCGGCAGGCTGAAGGACGGCAAGTTCACGATCTCCGATGGCGAGGTCGCATTGTCCGGCATGGCACGCGAGCTCGGCGGCCGCGAGGCGATCGCAGCTGCGCTCGGCAAGCTGCCGGACGGCTTCAAGGTCGCCAGCAACGACGTCAAGGCGCCGCCCTACATCTTCCAGGCCTACAAGGACCCGGTCGCGGTCACCGTGACGCTCGCCGGCAACGTTCCCGACGAGAACATCCACGCCGTCGTCGTCGGCTCTTCATCGCGAAAATTCTTCAGCGAGAAGGTCGTGGACAATCTCAAGAACAGCATCGGTGCGCCCACCAACTTCGTGAATGCGGTGGTGCCGGCGCTGGGCGCCTTGTCGCGGCTGTCGACCGGCACGCTGGTGGTGTCCGACCGCGACATCAAGATCTCCGGCGACGCGCTCTATGACGCCGCCGCCGCCCAGATCCGGACCGGGCTCGCCAAGGATGTCCCGCAGGGCTGGCAGGTGAAGGCCGACATCACGGTGAAGCCGGCAGCCGCCCCGGTCGATCCCACGGTGTGCCAGCAGCTGTTCTCGGACCTGCTCGGCAAGGCGAAGATCCGATTCGAGACCAGCCGCAGCGACCTCGACAGGGATTCCACCGGTCTGCTCGACCGCCTCGTCGAGATCGCGTTCCGCTGCCCCTCCGCCAATGTCGAGATCATCGGCCACACCGATGCCGATGGCGACCCCGCGGCCAATCAGGTGCTGTCGCAGAAGCGCGCCCAGGCCGTGGTCGATTATCTGGTCAAGGCCGGACTGCCGGCCGACCGCTTCACCCCGATCGGCTATGGCAGCACCCAGCCGGTCGTCTCCAACGACACCGCCGACGGCCGGGCACAGAACCGCCGCATCGAATTCGTGGTGAGGTAACGTCATGGCCTATCTCGTTGCCTTTCACTGGGGCTGGCTGGCCGGCGCCTTCGCCATCGGGCTGGCGATGGGCTGGGTCGCCGTGGTGCATCGCGCCCCGCGCGTGTCGGGCTGGCTGACCTGGCTGCTGGCGGTGCTGGCCGCCGGCCTGGTCGCGGCGGCCGTGGCTTGCCTGATCCCCGGACGGGCCGGCTACTGGCTCGAGCTGCTGCTGATCATGTTCGTGCCCTACCTCGTCGGCTGCGCCATCGGCACGTGGCTGCGGGCGCTGGTGGTGATCCGCAGCATGCGGACGAAATCGGCGGCCTGAAGCGGCCGCCCGGCGGTCTGCGCCCGACGCCACCTGCCAAGACTGCTGCCAAGACTGCGGCGGCGCGCGCCGCCGTCCGCGTGCCCGGGTCATCGCAACTGCGAGACACGAAGGTTTGACGAGGTGCGACCCTGTCAAACGCGCAGCCGGCGCTTATCGTTGAACGATGACGACCCGCCCAGCCCTGGGGCCCCCCGGAAAGCCCGGAGATGCGCGTTCCTCACCGAAGTTTAACCTGGGCTTTGCAGGCTGGCCGGGAGCGTGCGCCGACGCTCCGTCCTGCATGATGGCTTGCCTGATGTCTTTGCCTGATGTCTTGCCTCATGTGCGGCAAAACGGTGCATCGCATTTCCGTAAAGCCTGCTAAGTATATCCATGTGTACGCTTTTGTTCGCACGCTCCGTGTTCCCCAATGCGTCGAAACGCGCTACGAGGGCGTTGTATGCGCACATGACGCTGCGGCCTCCGGGGCGCGGCGTCCCCGGCCGTCGTGATCGGATCACGGTGAGAGGTGTAGATGCTTGAAGCCATACGCAGAGCGGCCACGTTCCTGCGCGAGAAGCAAGTCCTGCACAAGCTCGGCGTGCTGATCAGCATCGCTGTGATCGCGGTCGCCTGCTACGTCCTCTACCACATGCTGCGCGGCATCGACACCTACGAGGTGCTCGAGGCGATCAAGAGCACGGAGCCGCATCAGATCGCGCTCGCCGCGCTGTTCGTTGCCGCCGGCTATTTCACGCTGACCTTCTACGACCTGTTCGCGGTGCGCGCGATCGGCCACGACCACGTGCCCTACCGCGTCAATGCGCTGGCCGCCTTCACCAGCTATTCGATCGGCCACAATGTCGGCGCCAGCGTCTTCACCGGCGGTGCCGTGCGCTACCGCGTCTATTCGGCCCATGGGCTGAACGCCATCGACGTCGCCAAGATCTGCTTCCTCGCCGGCCTGACGTTCTGGCTCGGCAATGCCGCCGTGCTCGGGCTCGGCATCAGCTATCATCCGGAGGCGGCGGCCTCGATCGACCAGCTGCCGCCCTGGGCCAACCGCATGGCGGCGATCGCGATCCTGGTCGGTCTGTTGGGGTATGTCGCCTGGGTGTGGACCAAGCCGCGCGTGGTCGGCCGCGGGCCGTGGACCGTGGTGTTGCCGAGCGGCCCGCTGACCCTGCTGCAGATCGCGATCGGCATCATCGACCTCGGCTTCTGCGCGCTCGCGATGTATGTGCTGGTGCCGGACGAGCCCAATCTCGGCTTCGTCGTCGTGGCCGTGATCTTCGTCTCGGCGACCTTGCTCGGCTTCGCCAGCCATTCCCCCGGCGGGCTCGGCGTGTTCGACGCCGCGATGCTGGTCGGGCTGTGGCAGATGGACCGCGAGGAGCTGCTGGCCGGAATGCTGTTGTTCCGGATGCTGTATTATTTGGCGCCGTTCCTCATTTCTGTAATCTTGCTGACGTTTCGCGAGGTTATCATCAGCACGCGGTCGAAGCGGCTGCGGCAGGCCGCGCTCAGCCTCGATCCGGGCCCCCCGCCCGAAGCCGCTTTTGTGAGGAAGCGCAGCGATTCCGGTGCCTGACGCCAGCTCAAGGGAACAGTAGGACGAGATGGCTCTCGACGCTCCCTCCGACACGGCGCTCTCGATCTTCACCCCCTGGCCGGACCGGCTGCGCCATTCTGCGATCATTCTGCTGGCTGCGGCGCTCGCGCTTGCCGGGCTCGTGCTGCTGGACGAGCTGCTGCCGCTGCGGGCCCTGGCGGTATTCCTGTGTATCGCCGCCGCAGCCCTGGTGCCGTGGCGGCTGCATGGCGCGGTCGCCAAGCGGGAGGAGGAGCGCCACGCCAACCCGGTCGAGGCGCCGGCCGTGAGCGCGGTGGTCGAAGGCATCCCCGATCCCGCCGTGCTGCTCGATCGCGCCGGCCGCGTCATCCACCTCAACGCCGCCGCCGCGCAGCTCGCGCCTGCCTTGCGCAAGGGCGAACTCGCCCAATTCGCGCTGCGCACGCCGGAGATCATCACCGCGCTGCGCGAGGCGATCGCCACCACCGAGATCCGCCGCGCCACCTATCACGATCACGTTCCGGTCGATCGCTGGATGGAGCTGATCATCACGCCGGTGCCGGTGCCGACGGCGTTCGGCGGCACCGACAAATGCATGCTGATGACGTTCCACGATCTGACCCCGCTGCGCCGGGTCGAGGAGATGCGCGCCGATTTCGTCGCCAATGCCAGCCACGAGCTGCGCACGCCGCTGGCGGCGCTCTCGGGCTTCATCGACACGCTGCAGGGGCCGGCCAAGGACGATCCGAAGGCGCGCGAGCGCTTCCTCGGCATCATGCACATCCAGGCGACGCGCATGGCGCGGCTGATCGACGATCTCCTGTCGCTGTCGCGGGTCGAGCTGTCGGCGCATGTCCAGCCCCACGCCATGGTCGACGTCGTCCCCATCATCCGCCAGGTCACCGACGGGCTGGAGTCGCTGGCGCGCGAGCGCCAGGTGGTGATCGAGACCAACCTGCCGGAGGCGCCGGTGACGATCGCCGGCGACCGCGAGGAGCTGCTGCGCGTGTTCGAGAACCTGATCGAGAACGCGCTGAAATACGGCGCCTCGGGCGGCCGCGTGATCGTCTCGCTGGAGCAGGCCGTCTCCGCCGAGAACGCGCCGGAGATCCGGGTCAAGGTGCGCGATTTCGGCCCCGGCATCGCGCCCGAGCATCTGCCGCGGCTGACCGAGCGCTTCTATCGCGTCGATGTCGGCGACAGCCGCGCGCAGGGTGGCACCGGGCTCGGCCTCTCTCTGGTGAAGCACATCCTCAACCGCCATCGCGGCCGGCTTCTGATCGAGAGCGTGCCGCGCAACGGCGCCGCCTTCACGGCCTGCTTTCCGCAGTCCAGGCCCGCAGCACGCGCCTGACGGGCGGGCGCATCTTGCGGCCCGGCGCAGGCCGGGCGCACGTCATCGATCGTTGTGAACAGAGGCCGGACATCGCGAGGCGATGCGGAGCACCTCATCGCCCGCCGTGGTCGCCGGCCGCTCAGCGCGTGGTCGACTTCGCCGGCTGGCGGCGGCGGTCGGCCGCGGGCTGATAGGCGACGCGCGAATGCTGCGCACAATAGGGCAGGCCGGAAAGCGCCTTGCCGCCGCAGAAGAAGAAATCCGCGCTCGAGGGATCGCCGACCGGCCAGTGGCAGGTCGCCTCGTTGAGCTCCAGCAGCGACAGCCGCTGGTTCATCGGCACGACGTTGTCGAATGCAACCGGATCGGGCTCCGCCTCAACCTCGAAAACCTGCGCGAGCGCTGTGTTGCCGCGCGCCACCGGGCGCGCCACCCGCATCATCGGCTGTGCCGGGCGGGCCGCCTTGCGCTGGCGCGGTGCCGCGGTGGCCGGGCTCTTGGCGCGGCCGGACAGGCCCAGCCGGTGCACCTTGCCAATCACGGCGTTGCGCGTCACGTTTCCGAGTTCCGCGGCGATCTGGCTGGCCGACAGTCCGGCTTCCCAGAGTTTTTTCAGTTGCTCGACGCGATCGTCGGACCAGGTCAATACGGTCATCGAACCTTTCCCTTCGCGTTGCGCCGGCCAATTCCGGGACGGCGCTGCGATGCTGTCTCAAGAAAATCCCTGGCGGCAGAATCCCTTGTCCCTCGCCGGGCGCGCGCAAGGCACCCGGACGTTACGCAAACTCAGAGAACTTCGAGAGGGATCAGAACTGCCGCACGAGATGTCGTACTCGACGTTGAAAACGCTACAATATGGCGTGACTCCCGCGCAAGAGTCGGCGGCCGCAGTCCACACATTCCGTGGTTCCCTGTGGCACGTCTCGAGCTGTGTCAGGCGTCCGGAATCTCACGGGCCGGCCCCCCATGCATCAGCTGACGCGTAGTTGACTCCCACCGCTGCCCGCATACAATAGATGCACGTGCCGCCTTGAAAAGGCGGCACATTTTGTTTTCCAGGGTGGGGTCCCTGATGCGCGATGGCGCCGCGTGGCGCGTGTCTCGGCCGGCCCGTCAGCTCATGTGATCCGCCATGACCAGTGTTGCCGCTACGCATCTCCTCCCCGTATTCGCCCGGGTCGATCTTTCGTTCGAGCGCGGCGAAGGCGCGTGGCTGATCGCGACCAATGGCGACCGTTATCTCGATTTTACCTCGGGCGTCGCAGTCAATTCGCTCGGCCATGTGCATCCGCATCTGGTCAAGGCGCTGCAGGAGCAGGCGGCCAAGCTCTGGCACATGTCGAACCTGTTCAAGAGCCCGGATGGCGAGCGCCTCGCCGCGCGGCTGTGCGAGCAGAGCTTTGCCGACTACGTATTCTTCGCCAATTCGGGCGCGGAGGCGATGGAAGGCGCGATCAAGATCACGCGCAAATATCACGCCGCCAAGGGACATTCCGAACGCTATCGTATCATTACGTTCGAAGGCGCGTTCCACGGCCGCACGCTCGCCACGCTCGCCGCGACAGGTTCGGCCAAATATCTCGACGGCTTCGGTCCGCCGATGGACGGCTTCGATCAGGTTCCGTTCGGCGACATCGAAGCAGTGAAGAAGGCGATCGGTCCGCACACCGCCGGTATCCTGGTCGAGCCGGTGCAGGGCGAGGGCGGCGTGCGCACCGCGCCGCTGCCGTTCTACAAGGCGCTGCGCCAGCTCTGCGACGACAACGGTTTGTTGCTGGTCATCGACGAGGTCCAGACCGGCATGGGCCGCACCGGCGATCTGTTCGCGCATCGCTGGCTCGGCGTCACGCCGGACGTGATGTCGCTGGCGAAGGCGCTCGGCGGCGGCTTTCCGATCGGCGCCGTGCTCGCCACGGCCGAGGCCGCGTCGGGCATGACGCCGGGCTCGCATGGCTCGACCTTCGGCGGCAATCCGCTGGCGGTCGCCGCGGCCAACGCCGTGCTCGACGTGATGCTGGCGCCCGGCTTCTTCGATCACGTCCGCAAGATGTCGCTGCTGTTGAAGCAGAAGCTCGGTGCCGTTCTCGATCGTCATCCCGATGTCATCTCCGAGATCCGAGGCGAGGGCCTGCTGATCGGCGTCAAGGCGGTGGTGCCGTCGGGCGATCTGGTCGCGGCGCTGCGCGATCAGAAGCTGCTCACGGTGGGGGCCGGCGACAACGTCGTACGCTTCCTGCCGCCGCTGATCGTCAACGAATCCGAAATCGAACAATCGGTCGAGATGCTCGATCGCGCCTGCGCGGCGCTGTCGGGCGGGCCTGCCAAGCAGGCGGCCGCATCATGAGCAAGACCATGGGCAACACGCCGCGTCATTTCCTCGATCTCACCGAGATGCCGGTGGAGGAGTTGCGCAACGTGCTGGCGCTGTCCAGCGCGATGAAGAAGACCTTGAAGGCGCGCGAGCCGGCGAAGAAGCCGCTCGAGGGCAAGGTGCTGGCGATGATCTTCGACAAGCCGTCGACACGCACCCGCGTGTCGTTCGACGTCGGCATGCGCCAGCTCGGCGGCGAGGCGATCATGCTGACCGGCACCGAGATGCAGCTCGGCCGCGGCGAGACCATCGCCGACACCGCGCGCGTGCTGTCGCGCTATGTCGACGCCATCATGATCCGCATCCTCAGCCACGAGGCGCTGCTCGAGCTTGCCGCGCATGCCACCGTGCCCGTGATCAATGGTCTGACCCGGCGCTCGCATCCCTGCCAGGTGATGGCCGACGTGATGACCTTCGAGGAGCATCGTGGCTCCATCGAGGGCCGCACCGTGGCCTGGACCGGCGACGACAACAACGTGCTGGCCTCCTGGGCGCATGCCGCCGAGCGCTTCAAGTTCCGGCTCAACGTCGCCACCCCGCCGCAGTTGTCGCCGGGCAAGCCGATGAAGGATTTCATCCGCGCCACCCGGGCCGACATCCATCTCGGCCACGATCCGGAGGTCGCTGTCGCCGGTGCCGACTGCGTCGTCACCGACACCTGGGTGTCGATGGGCGACAAGGATGGCGAGCACCGCCACAATTTGCTCAAGCCCTATCAGGTCAATTCCAAGCTGATGTCGCTCGCCAAGCCGGAGGCGCTGTTCATGCACTGCCTGCCGGCCCATCGCGGCGAGGAGGTCACCGACGAGGTGATCGACGGCCCGCAGTCGGTGGTCTTCGACGAAGCCGAGAACCGCCTGCACGCGCAGAAGGGCATCTTGGCCTGGTGCTTCGGCGAGCGAGCTTAGGGACTTGATAACGAGAAAGTTTGAGCTACGTATTCGGTGCACCCTCTCCCCTTGTGGGAGAGGGTGGTTTCCATGCGGAGCATGGAAACCGGGTGAGGGGTTGCCCCGGGCTCAGGCTTGAGTGTGTGGCACCAACCCCTCACCCAAGTGAGTTCGCTGCTTCCGTCGGTGTAGCCCTCTCCCACAAGGGGAGAGGGCGCATTCATCAATCCCGTGAGGGGCTGATCTTTCGATCGCGTTCGCCGGTTGATTAGTTCAAGGTTTGTTTGAATCCGCGCGGCAAGCTCGGTGCACCTTCTCCCTTGTGGTGGCATGATCGACCGGCGGCGCGGTCATACTGGGTGAAGGGTCTCTCTCGGTTCGCTCAGCTTTACGAGAATGTCCTCGAGAACGGCCGAGCGTTGAAGGAGCACCTCGTTGTTCCAGTACCTCGCAACTCTAAACCCCTCTCTTGCGAGCACTTCCTCTCTCGTCCGATCACGCACCGCGTCGGCATGCTGACTGCCATCGATCTCGATGACCAGGCGCTGCTCGAAGCAGACGAAATCGAGGATGTAGTCCCGGAACGGCACTTGTCGTCGAAACTTGAACTGCGACAGGCGGCGGTCGCGCAGCAGCCGCCACATAGCAGCTTCGGCATCAGTTGGCTCCCGACGCATTGCTTTCGCGAAGCCGCGGATGCGCTTGGCCGTTGGTCGATGATGCGGTGCTTGCGTCACCACCCCCACCCTGCGATGCGACCTAATCCTCTCCCACGAGAAGGTATACGGAGCCCGCGGTATACGCTAGTTCCATCCCCCTTCACTTTCCCCGCTTCATCCCCAAATACGCCCCATGACAACCAATTCCCCCGAAACCGACATCAACCTCGATACCAGCCGCGCGCCCTCGGCGGTGCCGGTCGACGACGCCGTGCTGCCGTTCGAGGTCGCGGCGCTCGATCTGCGCGGGCGACTGACCCGCATGGGTCCCGCGCTCGACGATATCCTCACCAAGCACGCCTATCCCGCGCCCGTGGGCAAGCTGCTCGGCGAGGCCATCGTGCTGACGACCTTGCTCGGCTCCTCGCTGAAATTCGACGGCCGCTTCATCCTGCAGACCCAGACCGACGGGCCGGTGTCATTCCTGGTGGTCGACTTCCAGGCGCCCGACCGGCTGCGCGCTTACGCACGCTATGACGAGGCGCGACTGCAAGAGCTGAAGGATTCGGCCAAGGACTCCGGCGGCCTGCTCGGCAAGGGCCATCTGGCAATGACCATCGATCAGGGCGCCGACATGAGCCGCTACCAGGGCCTCGTCGCGCTTACCGGCGGCAGTCTGGAGGAGGCCGCGCATGAATACTTCCTGCGCTCCGAGCAGATCCCGACCCGTGTGCGCCTCGCCGTCGGCGAGGAGTGGAGCGGCGGCAAGCACCGCTGGCGCGCCGGCGGCCTGCTGACGCAGTTCCTGCCCCAGGCGCCCGAGCGCCTGCGCCAGGCCGATCTGCATCCCGGCGATGCGCCCGAGGGCACCGAGCTGCATGCGGTCGAGGAAGACGAGGCCTGGATCGAGGGCCAATCGCTTGTCGCGACGGTCGAGGATATCGAGCTGATCGACCCGGCGCTGTCCGGCGAGCGGCTGCTGTATCGTCTGTTTCACGAGCGCGGCGTCCGCGTGTTCGACACCGTGCCGCTGCAGGCGCGCTGCTCCTGCTCGCGCGATGCGGTCGCCAACATGCTGAAGAGCTTCTCGCCCCAGGACCGCGCCGACATGGTGCAGGACGACAAGGTCGTCGTCACCTGCGAGTTCTGCTCCTCGGTCTATCAGTTCACGCCGCATGAAGCCGGCGTGACGGAGAATTGACTCTGTTGCGCTCGCTCCGCGCATCGTAGCGATCGTGGTCGAGCGACAGCCCTCCGTACGTCATCGCGAGCGCGTCGTCGCTTCGCTCCTCGCGATGACGCTCGATAGGCTGCGTCGCGCGGCGTCGGAGAGAATGTCGGGAGTTCGTGTGCGCCGGCGATTTCGATTAGTTCGTTGTTGAAAATCGGTTTTCTCGCTGATCGACGCCACATCCTTGCCCGTCGCGTTGATTGGTCGCAGCAACAAACAACTTGTGCCGTCGGGCAAATCACTGGCACATTTCCGCGCATCCTGTTGCCGCATGAGGGGCGTTTCGCGACCGTCACGGACCGTTGGCAGTGGGAGGCGATGGGCGTGTGTTGCCGCAGCGCAGTTCAGTCTGCGCGGACGAACGGCGATCCACGCACGGTCAAGTCGCGCGGTCCTGATATCCCGATGCTGATATCAACTCACGTTGAGGCTTCGCTTCGCGTGGGGATGGCGGCCAGAAAGCCCGGCGCGCCAGGGAGAACGCGAAGCAGCCGTTAAAACCAGTCGCGCAGGGAGGGCCGGGTCGTTCCGGCTGAACCTGTGGTACCTGCCGCCTGCATTTTTTTCTGCAGGCGGGCCGCAGGCCTCAGCCGAGGCCTGGCCTTCCCTGCGCCCTCTATTTGCAGAGGGCGGATGAATGGGCAAAGCTCGGACGCGAGGTGCGTCGCGAGAGCGATGACGTGCGGCGTGAGTACAGGATCCATCGTATTGCACGTCGTCCGCTGGCGCGTTGTCGGAAGCTTGCCGGGACGACAGCGGGCCAAACATCGGCAGGCGAGGCGAGCCGCAAGGACAAGGTGTTGAACGTCGAGAGCAGCACAAGAGACAGCGAGCGGACGACTGGGGGCAGTCGAACTGCATGCCTTCTCAGCTAATTCAACACCCGCTTGCCGTCGGGGCTGTCGAGCGAGAAGGCCGGCACGGCGATGTCGAAGTGCTCACCGCTCTCGCTCTCCATCTGGTACGAGCCGGCCATGAAGCCGGACGCGGTGGTGAGCGGGACGCCGGAGGTGTATTCGAAGCGCTCGCCTGGCGCGAGCACCGGCTGCTCGCCGACCACGCCCTCGCCGCGGACCTCCTGCTGCCGGCCGATCCCATCGGTGATGATCCAATGCCGGCTGCGCAGCCGCACCGTCTCCTCCCCGCTGTTGGTGATGACGACGGTATAGGACCAGAACCAGCGGCCATCGGCCACCGACGACTTCTCAGGCAGGAAGTTCGGTTCGACGGTCACTTCGATGTGGCGAGTCACGGCGCGATACATGGTGGCATTGTAGCGGAAACCAGCGCCGGAACCAATCGGGACGCCATCGTGCTTTCAACACAGTTCCGCATTATGGCACCAGAATCGCGGACTCTGTCGCCCGTATGCGCGATCCGTTCCTTGGGCTCGGATCGGGCGCGGCCGGCAGCACCCTGGCGGTGATCGCCCTGTCCTGCGTCGTGCGATCGCCACCAGCCGTCCGCCAAGGTCGAAAAACTGGGCACGGCCCAGCTGATAAGTCCTTCATCGCTTGCGCGAAAACTGCGCAGCCCTACATTTCCCCTGCCGGGCCTCGAGGGCTGGCAGCTTTGACGCGGTGCCTGATGACGTCGATTGTCGATCGCCTTGCCGGACCGTCCGCCCCCGCAGCCAGCGCCGCACCCGCGCCGGCCACGGAGACTGCCGCTGCGGCGAGCGCGGCTGCACCTGCGGTTGCATCTGCATCTGCCGTCGCGGCTGCGCCGGCCGTCAGCGCTGCACCCGCCATCACCGCCGTCCCTGCGATCACCTTCCCGGCGGTCGGCGAGCGCGAACTGCGGCTCGACCTGTTTCGCGGGCTGGCGCTATGGCTGATCTTCATCGACCATCTGCCGCCGAACCTGCTGACGTGGTTCACGCTCCGCAACTACGGCTTCTCCGACGCCACCGAGATCTTCATCTTCATCTCAGGCTACACGGCGGCGTTCGTCTACGGCCGGGCGATGCAGGATGCCGGTTTCATCGTCGCAACCGCGCGCATCCTGCGCCGCGTCTGGCAGATCTACGTCGCCCACGTCTTCCTGTTCACGATCTTCCTCGCCGAGATCTCCTACGTCGCGACCAGCTTCGAGAACCCGCTCTACACCGAAGAGATGGGAATCATGGATTTTCTCAAGCAGCCGGACGTGACCATCGTGCAGGCGCTGATCCTGCGCTTCCGCCCCGTCAATATGGACGTGCTGCCGCTCTACATCGTGCTGATGTTGTTCCTGCCGTTGATCCTGTGGCTGATGCGTTGGCGGCCCGACGTGACGCTAGGCCTATCCGTCATCCTCTATGCCGTGACCTGGGAGCTCGATCTCTATCTGACGGCCTATCCCAACGGCTTCTGGGCCTTCAATCCGTTCGCCTGGCAATTGCTGTTCGTGTTCGGCGCCTGGTGCGCGCTCGGCGGCGCGCGGCGCATGTCGCGCATCATCAACTCGCCGATCACGCTCGGGCTCTGCGTCGCCTATCTGGTCGCGGCCTTCTGTGTGACCCTGACCTGGTACATTCCGCAGCTCGGCCATCTGATGCCGCGCCGAATCGAGCAGTGGATGTATCCGATCGACAAGACCGACCTTGACGTGTTGCGTTTCGCTCATTTTCTCGCACTCGCAGCACTCACCGTGCACTATTTGCGCAAGGATTGGCCGCTCTTGAAGTCGCCGTGGCTGCGTCCGCTGATTGTCTGTGGGCAACACTCGCTCGAGATCTTCTGTCTCGGCGTGTTTCTGGCGTTTGCGGGCCACTTCGTCCTTGCCGAAGTGTCCGGCGGCGCCATGATGCACGCGGTGATCAGCCTTTGCGGCATCCTCATCATGTGGGGGGTGGCGTCGTTGATTTCGTGGTACAAGCGTGAGGCCGATAAGGGCGCGACGCGAAAAGGTGCGCGCAGCAACGCCGATCTGGCGGGAGGGGGCTGATGAAGTCCGTCTCGTGGTTAAGGTTTGGTATCGCAGTGCTGGCTGTTTCGCTGGCGGCCTCTGCGCGCGCGGAAGAGGCGCCGCAGAACTGCGAGGTGCCGGCCTACCTGCTGACCACCGAGAGCCCGCTTCCGAAGGTTGCAGACGCCGTCAAGAACGGCCGCACGCTGGATATTCTCGTCGTCGGAAGCAGGTCATCCTCCATTGTCAGCACCTCCGACGCCAATGCCTACCCCGCCCGTCTGCAGGCTGCGTTGAAGGACAAGCTGCCAACCGTCGCCGTCAATCTCAGCATCGAGCTGCAGCCCAAGAAGACGGCCGAGGAGGTCGCGGGCAATCTCGTTAAACTGGTGGAAGGAAAAAAGCCTAATTTGGTCATCTGGCAGACCGGCACGGTCGACGCCATGCGGTCGATCGATCCTGATGAGTTCCGGCAGGCGGTCGACGACGGTGTGGCGACGCTGCAGAAAGCGGGAGCTGACGTCGTCTTGATGAACCTGCAATACAGTCCGCGGACGGAGACATTGATCTCCGTGCCGCCCTATGTCGACAACATGCGTGTGGTGGCGCAGCACCGGGACATTCCGCTGTTCGATCGGTTTGCCATCATGCGGCAATGGAACGAGCAGGGCGATTTCGACCTGTTCAATCCGACGCACGGAGTCGAGCTGGCCAAGCAGGTTCATGACTGCCTCGGCCGGGCGCTGTCGAAGTTCATCATCGACGCGGCGCATATCGGGCCGGCGCAGCAGAACTAGGGTTATGTCGTTCATGACGTCGAATGAGTGTCACCGCGTCTCCGGGACATGGGAGAAGCTTTCGGCCGTTGCGGTCATTGCCATCGCCCTCGCGCTGAGCCCGCAGAAGCTACGGGCGCAGAGCGCAGCGCCGGCTGCGCCCGCCGCGCTTTCCGATGTGGAGAGCTCCGATCCAAAGGCTCCGCTGATCAGCGGGCGACCGAGCATCGGTCACGTCACGGTGGCGCAGGCGAGCGATCAGGTGCCCGGGCCGATCGCCGTGGCGCGCCCGGCGGCCACAACCTCGCCGCCTGCGGCGACGACCGCGCCGGCCATGACCGATGCACAGCCGCCGGCTGCAGCCGGGCAGGCCGTCGTGGCGGCGCCGCCGTCGCGCAGCATCACCGAGCGGGCGATCGACAAGGTCAAGCAGGTCGCGAAGTCGGCCACCGACATCTTCAACCGCGTGCCGTGCCTGACGCCGAAGGGCGTCGCCAAGAAGAATTTCATTTCGCTGCCGCACGTCGCCAACAAGCTCGCCTCCGGCCTGCCGGTCGTCATCGTCGCCTTCGGCTCGTCGTCGACGCAGGGCTATGGCGCGAGCGCGCCGGACTACACCTATCCGAATCGGCTCGCCGCGCAGCTGCGCCGGCAATATCCGATGGTCGACATCAGCGTCATCAATGCCGGCGTCGGCGGCGAGGATGCGCCGGAGATGATGAAGCGGCTGGAGACGTCGGTAATCGACCGGCATCCGGATCTCGTGATCTGGCAGGTCGGCACCAATGCGGTGCTGCGCGATCTCGATCCCGCCGAGACCGCCAAGCTGGTCGATGACGGCGTCGCCAAGATCCAGGCGGCGGCCTCCGATGTCGTGCTGGTCGACCTGCAATATTCGCCGCGCGTCAACGAGCGCTCGGAGAACGCCAGCCGCATGAACAAGCTGCTCGGGCGTATCGCCGAGCTGCATCACGCCGGCATCTTCCCGCGTTTCGAGGTGATGCGCGACTGGCACGAGCGGCAGGCGATCCCGATCAACGAGTTCGTGATCTCGGACGGTCTGCACATGAGCGATTGGGGCTACGCCTGCTTCGCCCAGCTGCTCGGCGACGACATCATCCGCTCGGTCGGCCAGGTCAAGCTCGGCATCAACACGCCGGCCAATGTGCTGACCTATCGGCCGATGTGACGAGGGCGAGTAGGGAATAGCGAGTAGCGAATAGGGAATGAGATCATTCTATTCGCTACTCTCTATTCGCCATTCGCTACGCCGCCGCCAAGGCTGCGTCGAGATCCTCGATCAGATCGTCGGCATGCTCGAGCCCGGCGGAGAAGCGGATGAAGCCCTCGCTGATGCCGAGCTCGGCGCGTGCCTCCGGCGTCAGCCGCTGATGCGTCGTCGTCGCCGGATGCGTGACCAGCGTCTTGGCGTCGCCGAGATTGTTGGAGATGCGCGCGAGCTTCAAGCCGTTGAGCGTGCGGAAGGCGCCGGCCTTGCCGCCCTTCACCTCGAAGCCGACCAGCGTCGAGCCGGCGCGCATCTGCTTGCGCACGGTCGCCGCCTGCGGATGGTCCTCGCGACCGGGATAGATCAGCCGCGAGATCTTCGGATGCGCCGCGAGAAAGTCGGCCACCTTCGCCGCCGTCTCGGTCTGCGCGCGCACGCGCACCGCCAAGGTCTCCAGGCCCTTGAGCAGGACCCAGGCGTTGAACGGCGAGATCGACGGACCGGTCTGGCGCATGAAATTGTGGATGTGCTCGGCGATGAACGCCTCCGACGACAGGATCACGCCGCCGAGGCAGCGGCCCTGGCCATCGATGTGCTTGGTCGCGGAGTACACCACGACGTCGGCGCCGAGCGCGAGCGGGCTCTGCCAGATCGGGGTCGCGAACACGTTGTCGACGATCAGCCGCGCGCCATGGGCGTGCGCGATCGCGGCGATCGCGGGAATGTCCATCACGTCGAGCGTCGGATTGGTCGGGCTCTCCAGGAAGAACGACTTGGTGTTCGGCCTGACCGCCTTCTGCCATTGCTCGAGGTCGAGCCCATCGACCAGGGTCGATTCGATGCCGTAGCGCGGCAAGAGATCTTCGACGACGTAGCGGCACGAGCCGAACAGCGCCTTGGCGGCGACGACGTGATCGCCGGCACGGAGGGGAGCGAGGATCGCCGTGGTGACTGCGGCCATGCCGGTTGCGGCCGAGCGGCAGGCCTCGGCGCCCTCGAGCTCGATCATGCGGCGCTCGAACATCGCCGTGGTCGGGTTGGAGAAGCGCGAATAGATGAAGCCGGGATCCTCGCCCTTGAAGCGCGCCTCGCACTCCTCGGCGGTGGCGTAGACGAAGCCTTGCGTCAGATAGAGCGCCTCGGCGGTCTCGCCGAATTCGGAACGCAAGGTGCCGGAATGCACCAGACGGGTTTCAGGACGATAGCGGGCGAACGACGCCGGGGCCTTCGCGGGGGACTTCGACATGTGACCTCCATCGTGACCACCGCCTCCAGCGATGGGCACAAAAAAACCGGCCTGGGAAAACTCCTCACGGCCGGGATCACAATCGTCCCCGGCCTGTTTAGCGACTTATTTAACGTGGCTGCAAGCCGGCCGGCTCAAATCACCACGGGATAAGTCGTGCTCATAGTCGCAACCGGCCTTTCCGTCAAGCCAGCCATCGGATAACCGGTAAAAAGACCCTATATAGGCTCGATAAGCCGCCGTTCCGGCGCCTGCAAAGGATCAGGTCTTGCCGTTTTCGCTCAGCCCCGACGCCCACGGCATCCTCCCCGATCGCATGATCGTGGCGATGGCGGAGGCTGGCCTGATCATCCCCGCATACGATTTTGTCGAAAGCCAGATCCAGCCGGCGAGCCTGGACCTGCGGCTCGGCGACATCGCCTATCGCGTGCGGGCAAGCTTTCTGCCCGGGCCGGGCGCGACGGTCGCCGAGCGTATCGACGAGTTGAAGCTGCACGAATTCGCGCTCGCCGACGGCGCAGTGCTGGAGACCAACTGCGTCTACATCGTGCCGCTCTTGGAGAGTCTCGCGCTGCCGAAGGACATCGTCGCGGCCGCCAATCCGAAGAGCTCGACCGGGCGGCTCGACGTGTTCACCCGCGTGATCGCCGACGGCACGCGACGATTCGACATGATCGGAGCCGGCTATCACGGTCCGCTCTACGCCGAGATCAGCCCGAAGACGTTTCCCGTTTTGCTGCGCGAAGGCTCGCGCCTGTCCCAGGTCCGCTTCCGCTACCGCGACGCGGTTCTGTCGGAGGACGAACTGATCGCGCTGCATCAGGCCGAGCGGCTGGTGGATCGCGATGATGCGGATCTCGTCGGCGGCGTCGCTCTTTCCGTCGACCTGTCCGGCAGCAATGCCAACGGCTATGTGGGCTATCGCGCCAAGCGCCATACCGGCGTCGTCGACGTCGACCGCCGCGCCGGCTATGCCGTGGAGGAGTTCTGGGAGCCGATCAAGGCGCGCCCCGACGGCAGCCTCATTCTCGATCCCGGCGAGTTCTACATCCTGGCTTCGAAGGAGGCCGTGCAGGTGCCGCCGGACTACGCCGCCGAGATGGTGCCGTTCGATCCGCTCGTGGGCGAATTCCGTGTCCACTATGCCGGCTTCTTCGATCCCGGCTTCGGCTATGCCGGCGCCGGCGGGCAGGGCTCGCGCGCGGTGCTTGAGGTGCGCTCGCGCGAGGTGCCGTTCATCCTCGAGCACGGTCAGATCGTCGGCCGCCTCGTCTATGAGAAGATGCTGGCCCGGCCGAACGCGATGTATGGCAGCCGCATCGGCTCCAACTACCAGGCCCAGGGCCTGAAGCTCTCCAAGCACTTCCGCCTCTAGGCCCGGCTGCGCGCTGACCGCGCACCCCCAATGCGCCCGCTGCACGGGGCGCGGCCCGGCGGTGTGCTAGGAGGAACGACAAAGGTCCCGCCAGATGGCGCGGCCAAACGGGGAGCGAGCATGTCCGAGATCGGCTTGGCCGACAGTCCGGTCGGCGAGGGGCGTACGTTGCCGCCCATCGCGAAGCCGGTTCGGAATGCGCTCGTCGACGGACCCATTCTGCGCACCCTGCTGTCGCTGGCCTGGCCGAACATCATCGCGAACTCGGCCGGCACCTGCGTCGTCATCGCGGAGACCTCCTATATCGGCCGGCTCGGTATCGAGGCGCTGGCGGCGATGGCACTGGTGTTCCCGCTGGTGATCCTGACCATGACGATGTCCGGCGGCGCCATGGGCGGCGGCGTGGCCTCGGCGATCGCGCGGGCGCTCGGCGCCGGCGACACCGAACGGGCCTCGACCCTCGCCACGCACGCGCTGCTGATTGCGCTGTTGTTCGGCGCGACCTTCATGGTCGGCATGCTGGTGTTCGGTCCCGCTTTGCTGGAGGTGCTCGGCGGCCGCGGCGCGGTGCTGAGCCATGCCACGGCCTATCTGCAGATCTTCTTCGGCGGCGCCATCCTGCCCTGGCTGATGAACTCGATGGCCGGCATCCTGCGCGGCACCGGCAACATGAAGCTGCCGTCGTTCATGATCCTCAGTTCGGCGCTGCTGCAGATCGTATTGGGCGGCACGCTCAGCCTGGTCCTCGGGCTCGGCATGCGCGGCGTCGCCGCCGGCGCGCTGCTGGCGTTCTGCGTCAGCATCTCGGTGATGGGCTGGTATCTGTTCTCCGGCCGCGCGCGCGTCCGGCCGAAGCTGCGGGGCCTCAAGATCAGCCGTGCGATGTTCGCCGACATCCTCAAGGTCGGCGCCATCGCCTGCTTCTCGCCGCTGCAATCCGTGCTGTCGATCGCGATCTTCACGCACATGCTGGCATCGTTCGGCACCGCCGTGCTGGCCGGCTACGGCATCGGCGCACGGCTCGAATTCATGGTGACCACTGTCGCGTTCTCCGTCGGCATGGCCTCGGTGCCGATGGTCGGCATGGCGATCGGTGCGGAGAGAATCGCGCGCGCCCGCCGGATCGCCTGGACGGCGGGACTGGTCTCTTTCGCGTCGGTGGGTGCGCTGTCGACGCTGATCGCGATCGTCCCGCAATTGTGGGTCGACATCTTCACCCAGGACGAGAGCGCGCGCAGCGCCGGCCGGCACTATCTTCAGGTCGCAGCGCCGATGTATGCCTTCATCGGCCTGGCGATCTCGATGTATTTCTCCTCGCAGGGCGCCGCCAGGGTGCTCGGTCCGGTGCTGGCGCAGACGGTGCGGCTCGTCTTCATCGCTGCGGGTGGCAGCTATCTGCTGAGCCGTGCCGCGACCGAGGGTGACTTCTTCATGCTGGCGGCGTCCTCGATGGTCCTGCTCGGGGTGCTGACGCTCGCCAGCGTCATGCTCACCCGCTGGGGTCCGAAGCCGGCCGCGGTGCTGGAGCTGCGCCCGGCCGTGCTGGCGGTCGAGCTCGGGTCGGGTTCACAGATCCCGCCGTCTCCACGTGTCGGCTGAACGGCTGCGCGGCTCGTCTAGGGACGCAGCCTGCCCAGGGCGTCCTGCATCGCGCGCGCGCCGAACTCCATCTGCTGCTCGATATAGGGCGCGATGGCGTCTGGCAGCACGTCGGTGATCCAGAGCATCCGGCAGCGCTGCTCGCCGTCGGGGATGATCTGCACGGACGCGTTGTGATGCGTCACGCGCTCGCTCTCGATCGTGTAGACCAGACGCTGCTGCGCCTCGTCGCAACTGACGAGGCGTTCGCGCACCACATTGCCGTTGGCGAAGGTCACGATTCGGACGTCGCCGTCGAGCTGGCAATCGACGACGAAGCCGGGCGCCAGCCGGGTATGAACGGCGCCGAAGTCGCGCACGGCGTCCCAGACGGCGGCCGCGGAGGCTGCGATCGGGGTGTCCTTCTGAATCGATGCCATGGCCGGGACCTCACGGACACACGGCTTCGATGTTGTTGCCGTCGGGATCGATCAGGAAGGCGGCGTAGTAGGTCGGACTGTAGTCCGCGCGCGGCCCGGCGGCGCCATTGTCGCTGCCGCCGGCCTTCAGCCCCTCGCTGTGGAATCTGGCGACCGCCGCGTGGTCCCGGGCGCGGAACGCGATATGGGCGGCGCCTTTACTGGCGCCCTTGTCGAGATACAGCCACAGGGCCGGCTCCCCCTTCGGGCCGATGCCCGCCGACGCCTCGTCCTTGGAGCAGAGGATGTGGCCGAGCGGCGCCAGCGCCGATGTGTAGAAGCGGACGCTCGCGTCCAGATTGCCGACCTTGAGGCCGATATGATCGTACATCGATGATCTCCATGATTCGCGTGCGGCTGCCGCACGCGCTGGATCATCCAATCAATGGCGGCTCAGATGGTCTTGGAGAATCTTGCGCTCGCCGCGCGACGCCTTGCGAAACTTCGCCGGCGACACGCCGGCAGCGCGCGCGAAGGTGCGGGTGAAATTCGACAGATCGGCAAAACCCGAATCGTAGGCGATGGTGGTGACCGGCGTATCCTCCTCGCTGAGACGCCGCGCCGCGTGCCGCAAGCGGGAGCGGATCAGATATTGATGCGGCGTCACGCCGATCGTGGCCGCGAACAGCCGCAGGAAATGGAACGGGCTGACGCCGGCCTCACCAGCCGCAGCCGCCAGATCGATGTCGCGCGCCGCATTGTCGTCGATCCACAATGCGCTCTCGACCGCGCGCCGGCGATCGCGAAGGCTTGGCGTCGCCGCCCGTTCCTGCTGGCCCGTGGCGGTCGCGACGAAGCGGCTGGCGATGATCTGGCCAACCTCGTCCAGACCGAGGTCCTGCTCGCGCGCGGCGACGGCCTCCGCGAGCTCACCGAGGACCATGAGCTCCGGCAGCGGCGGCATCGCGCCAACCCGCCAAGCCTGCCTGTTGCCGCCGATCTCGTCGATGAGCGCATGATCGAAGAAGAATGACAGGCATTCGTCGCCGCAGACGTGATCGTGCGTGCACATGAACTCATCGCCGGGATGGCCCACCAGCAGCGAGCCGGTGACCAGCTCGAAGAAGCGGCCGCGGTGCCGACAGCCGAAGCTCCCCTTGCGCACATAGGACAGCGAGTAGCCGGAATACTGCTCGACATAGGGACGCTCGCCCGGAACCGCCGCACAGCGGAACTCGGAGACGGTGACGTCACGGCTTTCGAACAGGATGGTGGCGGTCATCCTGCAAATCTAGCGCATTGCGGATGAAAGAGGAGGGCTGCGTCCGAGATAATATCGCGCGCAGCGAGGCGCCCGCTTACGACGCGCGCGGCCGGTCGACCGCGAGAAACGCGTCGAACAACGTCAGGCCCGCATGAGGCCGTGCGCCTTCGAGCGACAGCAGCCGCCGCTTGGAGATGACGCCGCTGTTGGGCGACGGCTTGTCGAGGCCGTTGCCGATGTCGCGCACGCGGTGACAGGGAACGATCAGCACGAGCGCATTCTTGCTCAGCGCCTGCGCGATCGAATTCAGCGCCTTGGGAACGTGCAGTTCGTCTGCGATCGCGTCGGCGCTGCGCGTCTCGCCGCGCGGAATGGCACGAATGCAATCATAGACGCGCTGGTTGAATGGTGTCACGCCGCCGAGATCGAGCACGACATCGGAGAAGTCGACCTCCTGCCCTCGCAGCATGGCGGTGATGCCTTCGATGGCGAGTTCAATATTCGAACACGGGCGTTGCTCCCGCGCTTCGGGAAATTGGCGAAACAGGCGCCGCCGCGTCTCGATTTCCCGTGCTTCCGGCAGTTGTACGCCGGTGATTCCGGCATCGCTCCACGCAATGCCGCAACGGCCGAGGGCCGTATCAAAGATCGTATACCCACGCCCCATGACGCCACCCCAACCCCACGCCACATCATATCATCGTCACGATCGCCCGCATCAACTTTGTTTACAAAGTGTTAACAGCGCGGCGTGACCGGGGCGGGTTTGCCCTGATTTGGGTGATGGTTGTCAAGCGTCCCGTTGCGATCGCTGCCTGCGATCTCTGTCATCGGCATCGCGATCACGAAATGCGGCGCAGCGCGCAGGCGAGGTGCGATCGACCAGAGGCGCTACGGCTGGCTCACCAATGTAGGTCTATCGCCAGCAAAATCAGGATCATGCGCAAGCCACAGTTCGAGCAGGCTCAGGAAGGTCACGGCGATCCCGATCGTGATGCTGACATGCATCGCCGACGTATGCACGAACCCGAGCAGCCACGGAGCTGCAATCAGCCACAATCCAAGCGCGACCTTCAGCCACTCCTCCCAATCGGCAAACGCCAGGAGGCCGCCGAGCGAGAGCACGACGACGGCAGCCCCCGCCAACGCAGCATCGATCCGGCCGGCGCTGCCGACAAAGCCGAACAGCCAGGGCGCGACGGCCAGGAATAGACCGCAGCCGAGGGTGTAAAGGTCGAGCGCCGACGGGCCCGACATGATGGCGAGGGCTTTCGAGGTTGCGGTCTGAGACGCGGGGCTGTGGCTCTGCATGATGTGAGCTCCCAGGACCTTGACGGCGCGGCGAAGCAGCGAGGGGCGCCGCCTCCAACGGGCAAAAGCGCGACCGGCCCGATCCGTTCCGGAGCCGGCGGTCGCGGCCGATCACGATCCGGAGATCAGGCCGGTGCAGAACTGTTGCCTCCCCCAACCCTTGGGCCTGGCGGTGTCGCGGCAACAAGCCGCTTGGCGAAACGCATGGTCTCGGCTAAGCATTGGCGAACGCGGGCGTAGTTCAATGGTAGAACGGCAGCTTCCCAAGCTGCATACGAGGGTTCGATTCCCTTCGCCCGCTCCAATGCCGCAATGTCCTGCTGCTACGCTCTGCAAAATCAGCTTCGTACGGTAGCCGATGGCCGCAAAGCTGCCGCGCGTTTTGCATAGATCGCCTCGATCTCCTTCGCGAAGCTCCGCTCGATCGCCGGACGCTTGTTCTTCAACGTCGGCGTGATCAGGCCTTCCTGCACGGTCCACGGCTCCAAGGTCCAATGCACCGCCTTCGGCGTCGCGTAGGACGGATAGGCCTTCGCGGCTCGCGCAATGTGGCGCAGCAGAGAGGCCGCTTCGGCCTCGGTGCCGCGCTGGCCGTGCGCCGCGAGCCTCGCCTGCTGCTCAGCCCAGCCGTTGGCGTTGAGCACGACGATCGCGGTCAGGAACGGCCGGTTCTCGCCGATCACGATGGCCTGCTCGAACAGCGGATCGGTCAGGATCGCGGTCTCCAGATCGGCGGGCGCGATCTTCTCGCCGGTCGAGGTGACGAGGATGTCCTTGATCCGACCGGTGATGGTGATGCGTCCGCCGTCGATGCGGGCCTGGTCGCCGGTGTGCAGCCAGCCGTCGGCTTCCTTGGTGCGGGCTGTCTCCTCCGGCCGGTGCCAATAGCCGAGCATCACGTTCGGGCCGCGCACCATCAACTCGTCATTGTCGCCGATGCGCACCTCGATGCCCGGCAGGGCGCGGCCGACGGTGCGAGGGTCGTTGTCGTCAGGCGTGTTGACGCTGACGACGGGCGATGTCTCGGTCATGCCGTAGCCCTGCAGCACCTCGAGCCCGAGCGCCAGGAACAGCCGCACCACCGGCTCGGCGATCGGCGCGCCGCCGCTCACGGCGACGTGCAGCCGTCCGCCGAATCGAGCCAGTATCTTGGCGGCGACCAGGCGTTGCAGCAGCGGCCACGCGATACGGTCGAACGCCGAGAGTCTCGTCCCGCGCCCATGCTGCGCATCGAAGCGCCGGCCGCCGATCGTGGTGGTCAGGTCGAGCAGCGCCCGTTCGAGCGGGTTTGCGATCGCGCGGTGATGCATGATGACCGAGTAGATCCGCTCATAGATGCGCGGCACGGAGATCAGGATGGTCGGACGGACCTCCACCAGATCTTCGGACAGCTGCTTCACCGAGCGCGCATAGGCGACGCAGGCGCCGATGGCGATCGGGTAGTAGTAGCCCGCGGTGCGCTCGAACGTGTGCGACAGCGGCAGGAACGACAGGAATACGTCGTCGGTATCGGCCGCCAGCCGCTGATGGATGGCCTTGAGGTTGGAAACGACGTTGTCGTGCGACAGCATCACGCCTTTTGGCCGGCCCGTCGTGCCCGAGGTGTAGACGATGGCGGCGAGGTCGTGCGGCGCGATGGCGACCCGGGGGCCGGGAAGCGTGGCGTTGCCGGCTGCGTTCAACCACGCCTCCAGATCGACGAGGCGCGGATCGCCGGTCGGCTGGGTCGTTCGCCGGTCGGCGCAGACGATCCGCCGCAGGTCGGGCAGGGCCTCGCGGACCGCTGCGATCTCATCCCAGCGTGTGTCCGAATCGACCAGCAGCAGCCGGGCACCGGAATCGGCGAGGATGTAGGCGATGCTGTCGGCGTTATCGACGGCATGCATCGGTACCGGCACCAGGCCGAGCGAGAGCGCGGCCTGGTCAATGGCGAGATGCGCGATTCCGTTCGGCATCAGGATGGCGACACGCTCACCTTGGGCGAAGCCGTCGGCCGCAAGCGCCCGCCGCCAGCGGTCGACGACGAGATCGATCTCGCGCCAGCGGAAGCTCGCCCATCGGCCGCTTCCTGCGTCGAAATGTCGGTAGGCCTGCTTGTCCGGGCTCCGTTCGACGCGCCAGCGCCAGAGTTCGGGCAAGGTGGTGATGGCGGCCAGCGTGCCGGCCGCCATGGCGTGATCATCGATGGGATTTGACTGCTGCACGCCCGTCTCCGGCGATCCTGAACTCGTCGCGAAGCAGAAGCTCTGCAGCGGCGGACCGGATCCGACGTTGACGTAGCGCAATCACCACGAGACAGGTCGTGCGTCTGCGCATGGGAGCCCGGCCATCGCGGCAGGCCGACCGCACTGCGGAAGCCGGGGCGGAACGGGACGTCCGTCAGGCGCCCTGCGGGACCTTGTCGAGAAACCCGGTGACGCGCTGGATGCGGCCGTCGGCCAGCTCGACGAAATCCGTGCCCTGGATCGGGGCTTCCGCCTTCTCGGGGCCGAGCTCCCAGGAAAAGCGGAGATGATGACCGTGGCCGTCCGCGGAGCCGATCAGGCGAAAGCGGAAGTCGGGAAAGCGCTGCTGCACGCCCGCGACCAGGCCATCCACCGCATCGCGTCCTTCGCCGCGCATCAGCGGGTCGACATAGAGCGCATCCGCGGTCCAGTGACGTGCAAGCAATGCACCACGCTGCGCGGCATCGCGTTCGTTCCACAGCGCGATGTAGCTCTCGGCGATCTCGGTTGGGTTGGTCATCGGTGCTCTCCATGTTGTGAACGATGAGGAGCCCATCATCGCGCCCGGCGCGCAGCGAATCGATTACGTCGAACGTCATCTCATCCGGAATGACAGAACTGTAAGTTGCCGCCTGTTTGCGCGAGGACTACTCCACGCGCGGAGGCGGTGCGGGGAATGCGTCTCATGATGTCCGACACTTGGAAGTGGATTGCCGTCGCAATCTGTCTGGTGCTGTTCACGGCGGATACCGTGCTCAAGCCGCAGGACAAGCCCAATCGCATGGTGTTCTTCGAGCTGCATCGCGGCGAGCGCCCGACGATGATCGGCATGATGCGCGACGACCTCGTCAAGCTGCCGGGACGCGGCGCCAGCCGCATCCGCGATGCGCTCGCGCGCGGCGAGACGTTAACGGTCTGGCAATATGAATTAAGAAAGATTGAAGACGGCAGCTATCAGGAGGTGCCGGAGCGGCAGATCCAGCTCAGCGCCGCCGATGCGCCGCTGGTCACGTTTGGAGCGCGGATTCGGTTGCCCGATAATTAGTTAACTTCACGGGGGCCGAGGGCGTCGGGAGGCAGATCGTCCTCCCGGCTGCCAGCGCGATATCGGCCGGACCTCGCTCCATCTCGCGATCAGACGGCGCGGTGCTGGGAGTGATCCTGCCGCGCCCGCTTGCGGGGCGGGGCTCGGCACGGTCCAAACTTGTGATTGCATTGGTCGCATCTCCGGATTTCGGCCATGCCAGCCAGGGCTGGCGGGAGCCCGCACCCACGATCGTGATCGCACGAGCGCCCCTGGGCCGGCGATGAGAGGGGTGAGCGTCCCGCCGTCACTGGGCAACGGGGCGTGTGTCGCGCGGAAGCTCGGCCACCGGGCTTTTCCGGAGTGTCGTTTGTGCCGCCGTGACGCCGCTGCCGCGCCGATGGGCGAATCATGCCGGGCCTCTGCCTTGCTCGTGGCGCCATCGCCATGTCCGGAACCAGCGTTCGGCCATTTTCGGTGGTAGCGACTCATTGGTGCAGCGGGCTTGCAACACTCGCGGTGAATTTGGTTTTCGTCACCGCGCTGTCCTGGACAAAAACACGATCTCGAAACACGCTGTATTTGCGATTTGGATTTGGCTTTCGCGTTCCGGTTCTGCGGATGGGCTCGTGGTCGCAAGGTCCCGCCGCAGTCCAAGCATCAGAAGAAGCGCATCACAAGACGCGTACCAAAGTCGGTCAGATCGGTTTCGCCGGGTTGAACTGGGGCTCGACATGAAATTCTGGACGGGGTTGCTTGCGGTCGTTCTGTTGCTGTCGGGGGTCGGCGCCAGCCAGGCCGTGGTCCGGATCGCCGATGACCGCGGTGGCCGGATCGGAACCTATGTCGACAAGTACCAGGGCCTGCGATCCTCCGGTGAGTATGTGATCATCGACGGGCTTTGCGCCTCGGCCTGCACCATCGTGCTCGGGGCGATCCCCCACGAGAAGATCTGCGTCACCTCGCATGCCAATCTCGGATTCCACGCCGCCTGGGATTTCGGCGCCAACGGCCGCGCCGTCACCAACCCCGAGGCGACCCAGATGCTGTACTCGATGTACCCGTCGCCGATCCGCCGCTGGATCACCCAGCGCGGCGGCCTGACGCCCCGGATGATCTTCCTGAAGGGCAAGGAGCTGCAGGCAATGTACAAGCCCTGCTATATGGATGCCCAGGCATCCTCTCCGGCCTCCTCGCATGTCGCGCCCAATGCGCCGGCCATCTCGCCGGCCGCGGCCAAGGCCTCCGCCTCCCATTGATGACGCCGGCCACCGGCCGTTTCGGGTGAGCGGCTGCCCGTCCGCGGCGCTTGCCTGGACCGGCCGCGGGGCTTATCTGAAGCGCGAGGGGCGGGCCGCTCGGGCCAGCACTCGCCCGATGAGTACGTCATTATGCAGCCTCTTTCAGCGCCGCAAGAGATACCGTCCGCGTCGGGTGACCGGCGTTCGGCCTCCGCTTCGGCCATCGTGGCTGGGGTTGCGGCGATCGGGCTCGTCGCCGGCGCCGTGACGATGTGGGTGCAGTACGGGACCGCGGTGTTCTTCGAGACGATCGCGGCCGGCTGGCAGGCCTGCTTCTGAGAGACAATGAAGGAGCGCGCAATGCCATCCAATGCCACCCGCCCCCTGGTGATCGTCGGAGCCTTTGCCGCCAGCCTCGTGGTCGGGCTGTCGCTGATGTTCCTCATCATGGGCGGCGGCCGAAACATCGCGGCGCCGGCCGCGATCGGCGGACCGTTCCAGCTGACCGACCAGAGCGGGGCCGTCGTCACCGAGAAGAGCCTTGAAGGCCGTCCGACCCTGATCTTCTTCGGCTTCACCCATTGCCCGGACGTCTGTCCGACCTCGCTGTTCGAGATCTCCGAGGTGCTGCGCGCGATGGGCAAGGACGCCGACGGCGTCAACGCCTATTTCGTCTCGGTCGACCCCGAGCGCGACAATCCGGCCGCGATGAAGGACTACCTCTCCAGCTTCGACCCGCATCTGAAGGGTCTGACCGGCGATCCCGAGGTCCTGGCGAAGGTTCTCACCGAGTACCGGGTCTATGCCAAGAAGGTCCCGCTGAAGGACGGTGATTACACCATGGACCACACCGCTTTGGTGTATCTGATGGACCGCAACGGCCGGTTCGTCGCGCCGTTCAACCTGAAGCGGACGCCCGAGGAAGCGGCGGCGGATCTCAAGAAATACCTCTGAGCGCGTTGACGCTCCAGCCGGGCAGCCGCCTCCGGGCCGAATCCAGCCTCGAATTTGCGCCGGGATGGTCTATAAGGCGCTGACCATCGGGACCGCTGATGCAGACCGTCTTATCAAAGCCCGTGAAATCCGCGCCTGCGGCCCGCGCCGCCATCGCCAGCGCGCTGCTCTGCTTCGGTCTCGCCGCAGCCGGCTCGGAGGCGCGCGCCCAGGCGCCCGTGCGGCCCGCCGTCGAGGCGGCGCCGCAGGCCGTCCCCGGCTTCTGGGACCCGCGACGCCGGCCCGACCGGCCCGATTTGTCGCGCCTCACCGTGATTCGTTTCCTGACCGAGACCGATTATCCGCCGTTCAACTTCACCGGTCCGGACGGCAATCCGGCCGGCTTCAACGTCGATCTGGCACGGGCGATCTGCGACGAGATCAAGGTCACCTGCACCGTCCAGATGCGCCGGTTCGAAACCCTGCTCGATGCGCTGTCCTCGAACCGGGGCGATGCGATCATCGCCTCGATCGCGGTGACGCCGCAGATGCGGGCGCGGGCCGACTTCTCCGATCCATATTACCGGGCGCCCGCTCGCTTCGTGTCCCGCCGCGATGCCGTCATGACCGAGATCCGCCCCGAATTTCTCGAGGGCAAGAAGATCGGCGCCGTCGCCGGCACCGCGCACGAGGCCTACCTCAAGGCGATGTTCACCGACGCCGAGATCAAGACCTATCCGAACGACGAGGCGCTGCGGCAGGCGCTGCGCCGGGCCGAGGTCGACCTGATCTTCGGCGACGGCATCTCGCTGGCGTTCTGGGTCAATGGCACCGATTCCGGCGATTGCTGCGCCTTTTCCGGTGGACCTTTCGTCGAAAGCCGCTATTTCGGCGAGGGCGTCGGCATCGCCGTGCGCAAGGGCAACGACCTCTTGCGCCAGGCGCTGAACTGGGCGCTGTTCCGGGTGTGGGAAAAAGGCCGCTACACCGACCTGTGGCTGCGCTACTTCTCGATCAGCCCGTTCTAGCGCTTGCCGTCGTTCCGGGCGCGTCGAAGACGCGAACCCGGAACCTCGAGATTCCGGGTTCGATGCTTCGCATCGCCCCGGAATGACGGGTATCATGACCGCTGTTTTGCACTGACGTCTTCGGAGAAGTCTTTTTCACGATGTCCACGATCGATCTCGTCCCAACCAGCCCAAGCGACTTGCGCGCGCTCGCCGAACAATCCAACGCCTGGCCGTTCGAGCAGGCGAAAGCGATCGTCAACCGGCTGAAGAAGAACCCCAAGGACGAGGTGCTGTTCGAGACCGGCTACGGCCCGTCCGGCCTGCCGCATATCGGCACCTTCGGCGAGGTAGCGCGCACCACCATGGTCCGCCACGCCTTCCGCGTGCTCACCGAGGACAAGATCAAGACCCGCCTGATCGCGTTCTCGGACGACATGGACGGCCTGCGCAAGGTGCCGGACAACGTGCCGAACAAGGACATGCTGGCCACGCATCTGGGCAAGCCGCTGTCGCGCATCCCGGATCCGTTCTCCAACGAATATCCGTCGTTCGCCGCTCACAACAATGCGCGGCTGCGCGCCTTCCTCGACCGGTTCGGCTTCGACTACGAGTTCGCCTCCGCGACCGACTACTACACCTCCGGCAAGTTCGACGCGGCTCTGCTGCGCATGCTGGAGCGGCTCGAGAAGGTGATGGCGATCATGCTGCCGAGCTTGCGCGAGGAGCGCGCGGCGAGCTACTCGCCGTTCCTGCCGATCTGCCCGCGCACCGGCCTCGTGCTGTACGTGCCGATCGTCGAGCACGACGCCAAGGCCGGCACCATCTCCTACGACGATCCGGAGACCAAGGAGCGCATGACCGTTCCGGTGACCGGCGGCCATTGCAAGCTGCAATGGAAGCCGGACTGGGCGATGCGCTGGCATGCGCTGGGCGTCGACTATGAAATGGCCGGCAAGGACCTGATCGATTCGGTGAAGCTGTCGGGCAAGATCTGCGCGGCGCTCGGCGGCACCCCGCCTGAGGGCTTCAATTACGAGCTGTTCCTCGACGAGAAGGGCCAGAAGATCTCGAAGTCGAAGGGCAACGGGCTGACCATCGACGAATGGCTGCGCTACGCCTCGCCGGAATCGCTGTCGCTGTTCATGTATCGCGAGCCGAAGGCGGCGAAGCGGCTGTATTTCGACGTCATCCCGCGCAACGTCGACGACTACCAGCAGTTCCTCGATGGTTTTCGGAAGCAGGATGCCAAGCAGCAGCTCGGCAATCCGGTCTGGCACATTCATTCCGGAAAGCCGCCGAAGGCCGACATGCCCGTCACCTTCCAACTGCTGCTGACCTTGGTGTCGTCGTCGAACGCGGAGAATGCCGAGACGCTGTGGGGCTTCATCGGCCGCTACCGGCCCGGCGTGACGCCGCAGACGCATCCCAAGCTCGACGCGATGGTCGGCTACGCCATCAACTACTATCGCGACTTCGTCGCGCCGACCAAGACCTTCCGCGAGCCGACCGAGGGCGAGCGCGTGGCGCTGCAGGATCTGCGCGATGCGCTGTCCAATCTTCCGGCGGAGGCCACGGCCGAGGACATCCAGAACGTGGTCTACGAGATCGGCCGCCGCGAGCCGTTCCTCGACCACGCCAAGAAAGGCAAGGATGGCCGCCCCGGCGTGTCGCTGGACTGGTTCAACATGCTCTACCAGGTGCTGCTCGGCCAGGAGAAGGGCCCCCGTTTCGGCTCCTTCGTCGCGGTCTACGGCGTGAACAATGCGGTGGCGATGATCGACGGCGCGCTAGCGCGGAGCGCGTGAGTGCCGCGCTGGTCACGGCATAAACCGGTGTCGTCCCGGCCTTGGGCCGGGACCCATAGCCACGAGCCGAGGTGAGGTGACGGATATCCGCCACCTCGCAAGACAACTGAGATTCCGCGGTTGGGTCCCGGCGTTCGCCGGGACGACAGCGGAGAACTCGGCGACCGCGTCAGTCCGAAGCGGCCATTCGAACTACACCCCGTGCAGCACGAAGCGGCGGTCGAGCTTCTGCACCGGGCGCGCGTTCATCGGATACAGCTTGGCGAATTTCGCGACGTCCGCTTCCGCGACCGAGACCGGCTCGCTCAGCAGCAGCCATTCGACCACCTCTGAGCAGGGCGGCGTCGTCAGCGAGCCGGCATAGCGATAATAGGAGCGGCGTGCCGGCAGCATCATGTTGGGGTTGATGCGCGGATCGGCCTTGACCGCGGGACCCTCCTTGTCCGGCATCGTCGCCACGATCTGCGCGAAGGCGGGATTGGGCCGGCCGGTGGTCATGAGAACGCCGACCACGGCGAGCCCGCCCGACGCGGCGCGGTGGACGAAATGCGCCTCCATCGGATAGTTCTTGCCACCGATCTGATGCTCGCTCGGGCGATGGAAATGCACCTGCAGCAGCTTGTAGGTGGTGCCGTCGAGCTTCAGGGTGCTGCTGCCGTCGGCAAAGTTGAGCTGGATGGTGTGACCATTGTTGACGATGGTGTCGGCGGTCCTGGCCCAGCTCAGCTTGAAGTTGGGCAGTTGGGCCCGGGTCGAGTGCTCGATGTCGATGGGCGATTGCTGGGTGCCGACGCCGCAGACCTTGTTGGCCGCATCGAGATCCCCCCAATTGGCCGGTCCGGTCGCGCCCTCATAGCTCCAATGCGGGGCGCCCTCGGCGGCGAAGCCCGGGGTCGCGCAGGCGGGGCAGAGGGCGAGCCCCGCAAGAGCCTTCAAGACGTGGCGGCGGTCCATGGCAATCTCCAAAAGGTTCAAGCGTGGGCATGATCGGTTGCGAATCGCGCGCAACAGGAAAACCGAATCAGGTTAACCCTTGCTGAGGAACCGGCTGCGTCCTCGCGAACTCGCAGTCACTCGGGTGCAGCCTGAGCGGGGCGGCCGCCGGGCTGTCCCGGGCAAACGATGCTTGAGTTCGCCGCCCCCTGCCGATACGGTCGACCGCTCCGAAAACATCAGCAAACTCAAGCTCGAGCCAGGACCGCGCGAAGGTGCCCAAAATCTACAAAATCTGCTCAGCTTCGGCCTGGCGCGAGGCGGAGCGGCTGGGCGTGTACCGCGGTAGCGCCGACGATCTGCGCGACGGGTTCATCCATTTTTCGACCGCCCCCCAGGTGCCGGAGACGGCCCGGAAGCACTTTTTCGGGCAGAGCGCGCTGTTCCTGGTCGAGGTCGAGGCGGATGCACTGGGTGGAGGCTTGCGCTGGGAGCGCTCGCGCAACGACGAGCTGTTCCCGCATCTGTATGGCGAACTCGATCTCGGCGCCGTGACCGCCGTTCACCAGTTGCACAGCCGTGCCGATGGCGGCCACGACATTCCGGACCTGAAGCCGTGATCCGCGCTTTCGACCAGCTCTCGCTGCCGCTGCTCCGCTGGCTCGACGCCGAGGATGCGCACCGGCTCGCCATCCAGGGCCTGAAGCTCTTGCCGGCGATCAAGCCGCGACCGGACGATGCGAAGCTCGCGGTGCGCGCCTTCGGGCTCAACTTCCCGAATCCGGTCGGCATGGCCGCCGGCTTCGACAAGAACGCCGAGGTGCCGGACGCGCTGCTGCGGCTCGGCTTCGGCTTCGTCGAGATCGGTTCGGTCACGCCGCGGCCGCAGAGCGGAAATCCGCGCCCGCGGCTGTTTCGGCTGGAGCGCGACGAGGCGGTGATCAACCGCATGGGCTTCAACAATGACGGCGCCGAAATCGTGTTGCGGCGGCTTGCCGGCCGCGCCCATCAGGGCGGCATCGTCGGCGTCAATGTCGGGGCCAACAAGGATTCGGCCGACCGCGTCGCCGATTACGTCCGGCTGATCGAGACCTTCGCGCCGGTGGCGAGCTACTTCACCGTCAACATCTCCTCGCCCAACACGCCGGGCCTGCGCAACCTGCAGCAGGCTTCTCAGCTCGACGAGCTGCTATCCAAGGTGCTGGAGGCGCGCGACCGTATCCGCCGCAAGGCCGGCGACACCCCGGTGCTGCTCAAGATCGCGCCGGATCTCAGCCTCGCCGAACTCGATGACGTCGTCCATGTCGCGCGCTCGCGCGGCGTCGACGGCATGATCGTGTCGAACACGACGCTCGCTCGGCCCAGCTCGCTGCGCGAGCAGTTGCGCGCCAAGGAGCAGGGCGGCCTGTCCGGGCGGCCGCTGTTCCGGCTGTCGACCCGGATGGTGGCCGAGACCTTCGTGCGCGTCGAGGGCGCGTTCCCGTTGATCGGCGTCGGCGGCATCGACACGGGCGGCGCCGCGCTCACCAAGATCCGCGCCGGGGCCAGCCTGATCCAGTTGTATTCCTCGCTGGTCTACAAGGGCCTCGGCCTGGTCGAGAGCATCAAAGCCGACCTGACCTCGACGCTGCTGCGCACGGGACGTGACTCCCTGGCGGAGATCGTCGGCGCCGACGCCGCGACGATCACGGCCGAGGATTGGCCGGTTTAGTTGCAGCCGAGCTGTCGCATCATTCACGCACGGCTTCATCCCCGCCTTCGCGGACGATGACAGCTCACATTGTCGGTCGAGTCGGGCTCTTCCCGAATGACGCCCGCAGCAGCGCCGGATAGCGCGCGGCCTGGAAGCCGCCGCGGGCGGCGTAGAAGCCGAGCATCGCGATCCACAGGCCCGTATTGCCGAAGCCGCGCAGCGCCAGCCAGATGCCGAGGAAGACGATCAGCGCCGCCACCATGAGATTGCGCATGTCGCGCGCCCAGGTGGCGCCGATATAGACGCCATCGAACGCGAAGGCGAACACCGACAGCAGCGGCGAGGCCACCACGAACGGCAGATAGTCGCGCGCCGCGCGGCGCACCGCATCGTTTGCCGTCATCACGTCGATCAGCACCGGACCGAACAGCGCGAAGATCGCGGCGACGGCGAGCGCGAAGCCGAAGCCCCAGGCGAGCACCAGCCTTGTGGCGCCGGAAAAGGCGTCGCGGTTGCGCGCGCCGAACGCATAGCCGCAGAGCTGCTCGGCGGCGTTGGCGAGCCCGTCGAGGAAAAACGCGGCCACCAGCAGGAAATTGTTCAGCACCGCGTTGGCCGCCAGCGTCGTGTCGCCGGCACGCGCGCCTTGTGAGGTGAAGAACAGGAAGGCGACGATCATCGCCGCGGTGCGGATCATGATGTCGCGGTTCACCGCCATCATGTGCATCAGCTTGGCGCGGTCGAGCAGCGCAGCGCGCGATATCCGGGCGTCGGCTTTGACCAAGCGGCGCGCCAGCACCAGGCCGATCGCGACACCGACCGTCTCAGCGATCACGGCGGCAATCGCCGCGCCGGCGATACCGGCCTGCAGCATCTGGACGAACAGGATGGTCGCGGCCATGTTGATCAGGTTGATCGCGACCTGAACGGCCAGCGCCAGCCGTGCGCGGGCCAGTCCGACGAGCCAGCCGAGCAGCACGTAGTTGGCGAGCGCCAGCGGCGCCGACCATATCCGGACGATGAAATAGCTGCGGGCCGCGCTCAACACGGCGTCGCTGCCGCCCATGATGTCGAAGATGATCGCGCCCAGCGGCAGTTGCAGCGCGATCAGGGTGACGCCGATCAGCGCGGCCAGCGCCAGGCCGCGGATCAGGACCATCAGGATCTCGTCGCTCTCGCCGGCGCCGAGCGATTGCGCGGTGAAGGCGAGTGTGCTGGCGCGGAGGAAGGCGAACAGCCAGAACAGGCAATCGAAGATCACCGAGGCCATGGCGACGCCGCCGAGCATGGCCGCTTCGCCGAGCCGGCCGATCGCCGTGGTCGAGACGATGCCGATCAGCGGCGTGGTCAGGTTGGCGATCATCGCGGGACCCGCGATGTCGAACACCTGCGCTGTTGTGATTTTCGCTGAAGCGGTCAAGAACGTCTCGCGGATTGGCAAAGCGCGCGGCACGCGCGTCTCTCCTGGTCTTAGCGGCCTTTCGCGTCTCTCAGCTAGAGGTCGATGCTCATGCCGTCATGCGCGGCCACATGGCCGATGCGGTCCAGCCGGCCCAGCATGTCGTCGCTCATATGGGTGAGCACCAGCCGCTTCGGCCCGATCTCGCCGAGATGCGCCTCCAGCGCCGCGAGGCTGAGATGGTTCTTCACCGCCTTGTCGTAGGTGTAGGCCTCGGCGATCAACAGGTCGGCGTCGCGGCCGAGCGGGATCAGGCTGTCGGTCCACTCGGTATCGGCGGTGTAGGCGACGATCTTTCCCTCGGCCTCGATCCGGTAGCCGAGAAACGGTCCGCCCGAATTGCCGTGGACGACTGGAAACGGCGTCACGCAGACCGCGCCGAAGCGCGTTGGCTGCTCAGGCGCGAGCTCGATCACCGACAGTTCGAATTTCCGCGGCGTGCGCGACGAATGCTCGAACAGCGCTTCCATCACCTGCGTCAGCCGCGCCTCGATGCCGGCCGGGCCGACGATCACCAGCGGCTGCGTCCGGCGCGAAAACTGCGCATCGAGCAGCAGGAACGGCAGGCCGGCGAAATGATCGCCATGGAAATGCGTGATCAGGATCAGTTCGATATCGTTGCAGGCGATGCCGAGCCGCTTCAGCGCCGGTAACGACGAGGCGCCGCAGTCGATCAGGAGATTGGTGCGCAAGCCGGTCAGATGGAAGCAGGTGTTGGACCTGCCGCCCGAGCCGAACGCGTCACCGCAGCCGACGAAGCGGAGCTGCATCGGCTGCGTCTCTCTACCGGCCGCGCGGGGCGAACAGCCGCGACAGGAACCAGATCGGGATCACGATCACGGCGCCGAGCAGGAAGTAGCGCCACAGCCAGTTGAAGGCGTCGAAGCCGAGCTCGTACAGCCGGATGAACAGCAGCCGGATGCTGTGCAGGATGTTCAAGGGATCGAAGCCGATCGCCGACAGCACCACGCCGACCAGGATCGACAGCAGGACCAGCCGGAACGCCACCGACAGCGGCGAGCCGCCGAGAAAGCGATACAGGCCATCCGAGCTGCGGGCGCGGGCCGGATAGTCCCTGATGTCGTTCGACATGTCATCGTCTCCAGGCGGGTTCGTCGGATTCGCGAGCCCGATTATAAAGCACGGCAGGGCAGGTGGGGAACCCGGCTCGCCGCCGCAAGCTGGTTACTGGCATTTAATGTTCCCGCGCTGTCACGCCGGGGTCTCGCTCTTCAGCATGCGCTCCAGCGTCTCCAGCCGGTCGGCGTCGCGCGGTGGCTTGTCCCAGCGCAACCGGTTGATGCGCGGAAAGCGCATCGCGATGCCGGATTTGTGCCGCGGCGAGCGCTGCAGGCCCTCGAACGCCACTTCGAGCACGAGCCCCTGCCCGGGCTCGTGCACGACGTGGCGGACGGGACCGAACTTCTCCGCGGTGTTGCGGCGGACGAAGCGGTCGATCTGCAGCAGCTCCTCGTCGGTGAAGCCGAAATAGGCCTTGCCGACGGGCACCAGCTGATCGCCGCCGTCTCCCGCCGTCCAGACGCCGAACGTGTAGTCGGAGTAATAGGACGAGCGCTTGCCGTGGCCGCGCTGCGCATACATCAGCACGGCGTCGATGATGTGCGGATCGTGCTTCCACTTCCACCACTGCCCCTTGGGACGCCCCGGCAGATACAGCGCGTCGCGCCGCTTCAGCATCACGCCTTCCACCGCTTCGGCATCGTCGCCGGCCCCGGCCGAGGCGGGATTGGCGCGCGCGGCCTTCAACGCATCCCAGGTCGCGAACGCAATGGTCGGTGACAGGTCGACGCGCGGATCGTCCAGGCGCTTGATGAACGCCTCCAGCTTCGCGCGGCGCTCGGCGAACGGCAGCTCGCGCAGGTCATTGTCCTCATCGCCGAGCAGGTCGTAGGCCCGCAGGTGGATCGGGTACTCCTTCATCAGCTTCGGCGACACCGTCTTGCGATTCAGCCGCTGCTGCAGCACGTTGAAGCTCTGTACGCGCTGATCGCGCACCACCAGCAGCTCGCCGTCGAGCGCGCCAGGCAGATGCAGCGACGGCAGCAGGTCCGGAAAGCTTCCCGTGATGTCCTCGCCGCTGCGCGAATACAGCCGCGTGACGATGCGGCCATCCGCCTCGCGGCCGCTCACCGCCTGCACGCGGATGCCGTCCCATTTCCATTCCGCGATGTAGTCGGCCGCGTTCATGCCGGCGAAGTCGTCGTCCTCGACCGCATGCGCCAGCATCACAGGGCGGAACGGCGCGGGATCGCGGTTGATCGGCCTGTCGCCGCGGCCCTCGAGCCAGGCGAACAGGTCGAGATAGGGCGGCGCGAGCCCCGGCCAGATCAGCTCGACCTCGTGCGGGTCCTTGTCGCCGAGCGCGGCCGCTGCGGTCTTGGCAAGCCGCGCGGAGATGCCGATGCGCAAGCCCCCGGTGACCAGCTTCAACAGCGCCCAGCGCCCGGTCTCGTCGAGCTCATCCAGCCATTGCGCGAGTTGCCGCGGCATCTCGGTCTTGCCGAGGGTGCGCAGGGTGGTGACGACCTCGGTCAGCGTCGGCGGTGGCGGGTTGTTGTGGCCGGGTGCGGGGTCCCTCGTGAGACCGCCCGTGGGGTCCCCCCCTCCCTGACCCTCCCCCACAAGGGGGGAGGGAATGGAGAGAGCGGTTGTGGGGGACGGGAAACGTGAAGGGGGAGCGATGCTCGATGCAGCCCGAGACAGCAACTCCGAACGCGCCAGCGCTCCCTCCCCCCTTGTGGGGGAGGGGTGGGGAGGGGGGTACCCAGGAACGAGCTGCTGATGATGCGCCCTGTCCTTCGGCCACATCAGCGCGACGGTCTCCGAGAGATCCCCCACATAATCATACGATAGCGCGAACAGCACCGGATCGGTGCGCGCGGCGATTATTTCGCGGATCAGCGCCGGCTTGGCGTGCTTGAACGACAGCGCGCCCGTCAGCGCGCCCAGCGCGTAGCCGCGATCGGGATCCTCGACCTCGCGGAAGTACGACGTCAGCAGGCGCAGCTTGTTGTTGCGGCCCGGCTCATAGGCGAGGCGGTCGAGCAGCTCGGCGAAGCGGTTCATGCCTCCGCGTCCTCCGTCGCCACCACCTCGCTCTCCTCCTCGTCGCCATAGCCGACCAGGTCGAGCGGCCGGGCCGCCAGGCCCTTGCTCCGGCACCAATGCACCAGCGCGTCCTCCTGGCCGTGGGTGACCCACACCTCGCTTGCGCCGGTCGCCGCGATGGTGGCGGTCAGCCCGTCCCAGTCGGCATGGTCCGAGATCACCAGCGGCAGCTCGACGCCGCGTTGCCGGGCGCGGGCGCGCACCCGCATCCAGCCCGAGGCGAAGGCCGTGACGGGATCGGGAAAGCGCCGCGTCCACAGGTCGGAGGTCGCGCTCGGCGGCGCCAGCGTGATCGTGCCGGCGAGCTCGGCCTTCTTGACGCCCTTCACAGGCCTCAGCTCGCCCAGCGCGATTCCCTTGTCCCGATAGTAGCGCGTGATCCTCTCCATCGCGCCATGCAGGTAGATCGGCTGCTCATAGCCGGCCTCGCGGATCAGCGCGATCACGCGCTGCGCCTTGCCGAGGGAATACGCGCCGACCAGATGCGCGCGGTCGGGAAACAGCGCCACCGAGGCCAGCAGCTTGTTCACTTCCAGCGCTGCGTCGCCGTGACGGAACACAGGTAGGCCGAACGTCGCCTCGGTGATGAAGACGTCGCATTGTACCAGCTCGAACGGCGCGCAGGTCGGATCGCGCGCATCCTTGTAGTCGCCGGATGCGACGATGCAGGTCCCGCCACAGGACACCTTGATCTGCGCCGAGCCGAGCACGTGACCGGCGGGATGAAAGCTCGCGGTGACGTCGCCGAGCCTGATCTCCTCGCCATAGCCGATCGCCTGGATCGAGCCCGCAAAATTCTCGCCATAGCGCAGCCGCATGATGTCGAGCGTCTCCTGCGTCGCCAGCACGGCGCCGTGGCCGGCACGGGCATGATCGGAATGGCCGTGGGTGATCAGCGCCCGCTCGACCGGGCGCACGGGATCGATGTGAAAGCCGCCGGCCTTGCAGCACAGGCCGGAGGGAACGGGCAGCAGGATGTCTTGCGGGCGCATGCCGGTCATATAGGTCACGCAAGACGCGTTTTCAGGTCGTGCCAGTTTCCATCTCGTCATGCGCGGGCTTGACCCGCGCATCCATCTCCTCGATGAGAAGCCCGCATTGACGACGATGGTTCCCATGCCCAACCGCCTGTTCCTGTCCTCCGGCGATCTGATCGCCGACCGCCGCTACGAGTTCGCCCGCGACCTGCAATTGAAGGGCGACCTGGTCGCGGCCGCCGAGGTGATGGAGCAGGCCATCGAGGTCGCCCCCAGCTTCGCCTCGGCCTGGTTCGAACTCGGCAAGATCAGGATCGCGCTCGGTGAAACCGACAAGGCAATCTCTGCCTTCCGGAACGCCTGCGTCGCCGATCCGGATGACCGCCACGGTGCCGCTGTGCGTCTGATGCAGCTCGGCGCCGCGCCGCTCTCGGACATGCCGAAGGCCTATGTGCAGTCGCTGTTCGACCAGTACGCGCCGCGTTTCGAGACCGAGCTGATCGAGCGGCTGCACTACCGCGCGCCCGCGATCCTGTTCAAGGCGGTGATCGCGGTGCGCGCGGCCGAGCGCAAGCTGGCCTATTTCAAGCGCGCGATCGATCTCGGCTGCGGCACCGGGCTGGGTGCGGCGGCGTTCGCCAGCAACGTCGACAGCTTCATCGGCATCGACCTGTCGGCCGGCATGATCGCGGAGGCGCGCGCCACCGGGCTCTATGCCGGGCTCGAGGTCGACGACATGACCGCAGGGCTGCAGCGCCAGGACGTTGCGTCTGCTGATCTCATTCTCGCAGCCGATGCGATGGTCTATGTCGGCGACCTCGGCCCGGTGTTGCGCGAGGCGCAACGTGTGCTGGCGCCGGGCGGGCTGCTGACCTTTACCGTTGAGACCCATGACGGCGACGGTGTGATCATGGGGAAGGGGCTGCGTTATGCCCATGGAGCGGAATATGTCCGTGGCGTGATCGCGGCCGCGGGATTGAAGCTGGCCCATCTCGAGCCGGCGTCGCCACGCACCGAGGAGCAGCTGCCGGTGCGCGGGCTGGCCGTGGTCGCCGTCGGGACTTGAGTCTACACGCTATTGAATGCGCTGCACGCGGCGTCCAATGCGGCAACTTCGCTCTTGCCGCAGCTCTCCCGATGCCAAAAAATGTCGGCAGTCTAGGGAGAGACAAAAATGAAAAAACATCTGACGCGGCGCGATTTCTGCGCCACCGCGCTTGCGACCATCGGCGCTTCATCCATCGCGTCGCCCCATGTCTGGGCTGCCGAGAAGAAATATGATGCCGGCGCCAGCGACACCGAGATCAAGATCGGTCAGACCATTCCGCATTCCGGTCCCGGTTCGCTGTACGGCGTGCTCGGCCGGGTGGGTGAAGCCTATTTCCAGATGCTCAACGAGCAGGGCGGCATCAACGGGCGCAAGGTCAAGTTCTTGACCATGGACGATGCCTATAGCGCACCGAAATGCGTCGAAGCGACGCGGCGGCTGGTCGAGCAGGACGAAGTGCTGGCGCTGTACGGCTCGCTCGGCACTGCGCCGCAGACCGCCGTGCACAAATACCTCAATTCCAAGGGCGTGCCGCAGCTGCTGCTCAACACCGGCGCCTCGAAGTGGAATGATCCGAAGAACTACAAATGGACCATGGCGGGGCTGCCGCTCTATCCGACCGAGGCGCGCATTCTCGCCAAGCACGTGCTGATCGTGAAGCCGGAAGCCAAGATCGGCATCCTCTATCAGAACGACGATTTCGGCCGCGACTTCCTGGGACCGTTCAAGAAGGTGCTGGCCGACGCCGGCGGCAAGGCGCAGGTGATCATGGAGCAGACCTATGATCTCACCGAGCCGACGGTGGACTCGCAGCTGATCAATTTGTCGAAGTCCGGCGCCGACGTGTTCTACAACATCAGCACGGGAAAGGCCTCGTCGCAGTCGATCCGCAAGGTGGCCGAGCTCGGCTGGAAGCCGCTGCAGCTGCTGTCGGCGGGCTCGACCGGCCGTTCGATCCTGTCCGCCGCCGGCCTCGAGAATGCCAAGGGCATCGTCGCGATCCGCTATTCCAAGGACGCCGGCGTGCCGCAGTGGAAGGACGATCCGGACGTGAAGGGCTTCGAGGCGCTGCGCGCCAAGTACCTGCCCAGCATCGATCCCGACAACACCATCGCCTATGCCGGCTACGGCCAGGCGGTGTCGATGGGCGAGATCCTGCGCCGCTGCGGCGATACGCTGACGCGCGAGAACGTGCTGAAGCACGCCACGACACTCGCCGGCTTCCACTCGCCGTTCTTCCTCGACGGCGTCAACTATGCCTACACGCCGGACGACTACACGCCGATGAAGACGCTCTACATCTCGATCTTCGACGGCAAGGACTGGAGCATCTCCGAGAAGCCGATGACGGAGTAGGGGGCAGCGGTCTCATTCGTCATTGCGAGCGAAGCGACGCAATCCAGAGTTCCTCCGCGGACGCAGTCTAGATCGCTTCGTCGCTTCGCTCCTCGCAATGACGATGTGGCGAGGGATGCAGCCTCAAACTCCGCTGTCGTCCCTGCCTAGTGCGCAATTGCGCACGCGGCGCAGGGATCCATAACCACCGGCTTTGTTGGGACGATGACTGGCAGTATGCGTCTCACCGATGCCGCGGTATGGGTCCCTGCGTTCGCGGGGACGACGGCGGAGCGTGGCGAGGCGCTGGCGCTTCAGGATAGGCTGGCACGGCAGCCGTGAAGGCTAAGGCGCCTATCCGCCCCTCGACGAACCGCGGGCGACTGCCTACCTTCCCCCGGTGCCGCCCCGCGTCTCACCAGTCCCGCCTGACGACAGCGCCGCCTTGCCCGACCATTTCACCGAATGGTTCGCGGCGCGCGGCTGGGCGCCGCGCGCGCATCAGCTGGCGCTGCTGGAGAAGGCTCGCGCGCAACGCTCGGCGCTGCTGATCGCCCCGACCGGCGCCGGCAAGACGCTCGCCGGGTTCCTGCCGACCCTGGTGGAGCTCGGCTCCGCCGTCGCGCCGAAGCATCGTTCTGTTCTTGCCAAGCCATCCGCTCTCTCCACTCCCTCCCCCCTTGTGGGGGAGGGGCGGGGAGGGGGGCCTCCGGCGGCGGTGTCGATGGTGGCACCCGGCACCGAGCCGAATGCACTGGTCGAACTCGCGAACACGGAAAAGAGCAAGCAGACGGCGAACCGCATCCCGCGACCCGCCGGCCTGCACACGCTCTATATCTCCCCGCTGAAGGCGCTCGCGGTCGACATCGCCCGCAACCTCGAGGCGCCGATCTCGGAGATGGGCCTGCCGATCAAGGTCGAGACCCGCACCGGCGATACGCCGGTGTCGCGTCGGCAGCGCCAGCGCCGCTATCCGCCGGACATTTTGCTGACGACGCCCGAGCAGATGGCGCTGTTGCTGTCGTCCGACGATGCGCCGTTTCTGTTTTCCTCACTGAAGCGCGTGGTGCTCGACGAGCTGCATGCACTGGTGACCTCCAAGCGCGGCGATCTGCTGTCGCTCGCGCTGGCGCGGCTGTGGCGGCTTGCGCCGGACATGCGCATGATCGGCCTGTCGGCGACCGTCGCCGAGCCCGAGCAGCTCGCGCGCTTCCTGGTGCCGCAGCCGAGCGGTGGCATAGCCGCGGCCGATGTCGTGGTCGCCGGCGGCGCCGCGCCGCCGGTGGTCGAGATGCTCGACACGCAGGAGCGGCTGCCGTGGGCCGGCCACAGCGCGCGCCATGCGCTGGCCGAGATGTACGAGCTGATCAAGCGAAACAAGACCACGCTCGTGTTCGTCAACACCCGCAGCCAGGCCGAGATGCTGTTCCAGGAGTTCTGGCGCATCAACGACGACAATCTCGCCATCGCCCTGCATCACGGCTCGCTCGACGTGGCGCAGCGCCGCAAGGTCGAGGATGCGATGTCGGCAGGCAGGCTGCGCGGCGTCGTCTGCACCTCCTCGCTCGATCTCGGCGTCGACTGGGGCGACGTCGATCTCGTCATCAATGTCGGCGCGCCCAAGGGCTGTTCGCGGCTGATGCAGCGCATCGGCCGTGCCAATCACCGGCTCGACGAGGCTTCGCGGGCGGTGCTGGTGCCGGCCAACCGCTTCGAGGTGCTGGAATGCTCGGTCGCGATCGATGCCATCGCCGACAATGCGCAGGACACGCCGCCCTTGCGCACCGGCGCGCTCGACGTGCTGGCGCAGCACGTGCTCGGCTGCGCCTGCGCCGAGCCGTTTCTCAGCGACGAGCTCTATGTGGAGGTCACCACTGCGGCCCCCTATGCATCGCTGTCGCGCGCGGATTTCGACGATGTCGTCGATTTCGTCGCCACCGGCGGCTACGCGCTGAAGACCTATGAGCGCTTCGCGCGCATCAAGCAGGATGCAAAAGGACGCTGGCGCGTCGCCAATCCCAAGGTGCGGCAGAGCTATCGCCTGAACGTCGGCACCATCGTGGAAGAAGCGATGCTGAAGGTGCGGCTGGTGCGCTCGCGCGGCGGCGGCGCCGGTTCGACCGGCGCGATCGCGCGCGGCGGCAGGCTGCTGGGCGAGATCGAGGAGGCGTTCATCGAAGGGCTCACGCTCGGCGACACGTTCGTGTTCAGTGGCGAGATCGTGCGCTATGAGGCGCTGGCCGAGGACCAGGTGTATGTGTCGCGCGCCAACGATGCCGATCCCAAGGTGCCGTCCTACATGGGCGGCAAGTTTCCGCTGTCGACCTATCTCGCCGATCGCGTCCGCGGCTTGCTGGATGATCGCCGCGCATGGTCGGCCTTGCCGGAGCAGGTGCGCGACTGGCTGTTGCTGCAGAAGGACGTGTCGCGCGTGCCAGCGCGCCGCGAGCTCCTGGTCGAGACCTTCCCGCGCTCCGACAAGCATTATCTCGTCTGCTATCCGTTCGAGGGCCGGCTCGCGCATCAGACGCTGGGCATGCTGTTGACGCGAAGGCTGGAGCGGGCGCGCGTCCGGCCGCTCGGCTTCGTCGCCAATGAATATGCGCTCGCGGTGTGGGGGCTGGGCGACATGTCGTTGATGGTCAGCCAAGGCCGGCTCGATCTCGCCGCCTTGTTCGATCCGGACATGCTGGGCGACGACCTCGAAGCGTGGCTGGCCGAATCGGCGCTGATGAAACGCACGTTCCGGTCCTGTGCGATCATCTCCGGCCTGATCGCGCGGCGTTCGACGACCGAAGAGAAGACCCGCCGCCAAGTGCTGTTCTCGACCGATCTGGTTTACGACGTGCTGCGCCGGCATCAGCCCGATCACATGCTGTTGCGCGCCGCGCGCGCCGATGCCGCCACCGGCCTGCTCGATCTGAAGCGGCTCGGTGATATGCTCCAGCGCATCGAGGGACGAATCACCCATCGGGAACTCGATCGCGTCTCGCCGCTGGCGGTGCCGGTGATGCTGGAAATCGGCCGCGAATCCGTCTATGGCGAGGCCGCTGACGAGCTCCTGGCGGAAGCTGCCGAGGAACTCGTGAAGGAAGCGATGGGGTAGATCGAGAAGCGAGGCGGCTTTGCGGGGGACTGTCTGCGCATCGGGAATGATGGACGTCGCCGGCACCGCGCTGCGCGTCGATCTCTCCGGCGCGCTGGTATGGGACGAGCAGCGCCTGCTCATCGTTTCCGACCTGCATCTGGAAAAAGGCTCGAGCTACGCGTCACGCGGCACGCTGCTGCCGCCGTTCGACACCGCCGCGACCTTGCACCGGCTGGCCGCCGTGGTCGCGAACTACAATCCGCGCGCCGTGATCGCGCTCGGTGACAGCTTTCACGATCGCGACGCGCATACGCGCCTGACCGGTGACGATCGCGCCTGCATCGCCAACCTCCAGGTCGGCCGCGACTGGATCTGGATCACGGGCAACCACGATCCGGCCCCGTGCGGCATCGGCGGCGAGGTGGTCAACGAGATCACGGTCGGCGCGATCAGCTTCCGTCACGAGCCGACCGGCGCGCGTGGAGAGATCGCCGGCCATCTGCACCCCAAAGCGCGGGTGGCGACGCGGGCGCGCACTTTGGAGCGACGCTGCTTCGTCTCCGACGGCGAGCGCGCCGTGATGCCGGCGTTCGGCGCCTATGCCGGCGGCCTGAGCGTGCGCGACGCGGCCTTCGCCAAGCTGTTTCCGAAGCGCGCCTTCATCGCGCATGTGCTGGGAGATAGGCGCCTGCACAGCATCGCCGCGGCGCGGTGCTATTAGTCGGATGATGGAAATTCATTAGTTGGATCAGTGATCAGAGGTCGAACGGATCATTCGACGCTGGACTGATCATGCCCGCTGCGCGCACCGCTGCGCCCTCTCCCCCGCTTGCGGGGGAGAGTTGGAGAGGGGGCGCCAAGCGCACCGCCGTCGGAGCGGCCCCCTCCCTAGCCCTCCCCCGCAAGCGGGGGAGGGAATGCACTTTGCTCGTGGCGCCATGGTCGCAGGAGTCGCGGACGTCTCGCTGCTACGCCGCCTTCGCCTGTACCTTCTCGCAGAACTCGGCCAGCCGGTCGGCCAGGCGCAACGTCGCCGGGCTCGCGTCGGGCGAGGCGACCAGCGCAACCTCCGTGCGCTCGATCGGCGCAAAGCCCTCGCGCGCCGTCAGCACGCGGTGCTCCGACTGCACCGATATCTCGGAGAGGATGCTCAGCCCCATCCCGGCCGCGACCGCGGCCTGAATGCCGGCGAGGCTCGACGATGTGTAGGCCATGTGCCAGGCGCGCCCTCTGCTCTCCAGCGCATGGATCGCCCGGGTCCGATAGAGGCAGCCGAGCGGGAAGCCGATCAGCGGCAGCGAGCGGGCGTCGATGTCGACGGGATGGGCCTTGCTGGTCACCCAATAGACCTGCTCCGGCCACGCCGCGATCGCTGCCCTGGTGTCGTCGACGCCGCGCTTGAGCAGCGCCAGATCGAGATCGCCGCGCTCGATGTCGCGCTTCAGGTTGAGGCTCTGGTCGGCGCGCACGTCGAGCCGCAGATCGGGGTGGGCGCGCGAGAACGCGGCGAGCAGCTTGGCGAGCCGGTAGGCCGCGAAATCCTCGGGGATGCCGAGCTTCACCGCGCCGTCGGGTCCGGGCCGCGCCACGACATCGCGGGCCTCCTCGGCGAGTGCCAGCAGGCGGCGGGCATAGGACAGCAGCCGCTCGCCGGCCTCGGTCGGCGTGACCTCGCGGCCGTCACGGTTGAGCAGCGTCTGGCCCAGATCCTCCTCGAGCCGCCGGATCTGCTGGCTGATCGTCGACTGCGTGCGGTGGACGCGCTCGCCGGCGCGGGTGAAGCCGCCGGCCTCGACCACCGAGACGAAGCTGCGCAACAGGTCCAGATCGAGCACGCGGGACCTCCATTCGGAAAACCACTGAATGCCAGTCTATCATTTAATTTCCAAATGGAAAAGAACAGCCCTATACCGGCGACGAAGGAGAGCTCTGATGTCGTCCGTTTCCTCGGTTGCCGTGACCCCGATGAAGTCGAACCTGCTGCCGCTCGAAATCGGCCTGTTCTGCTTGCTGTGGAGCTTCGCCTTCGTCGCCGGCAAGGTCGGCGTGACCTATTGTCCGCCGCTGCTGCTGCTCGCGGCGCGGTTCTCGCTCGCCGGCGTCCTCATTCTCGTGGTGTCGGCGGTCCGGGGCGAGCTGCGCATGAGCTGGCGCGATGCGGCCGTGTTCGCGATCATCGGCATCGCCAACAACGCGCTCTATCTCGGCCTCGGCTACACCGGGCTGCAGACGGTGTCGGCGGGGCTCGGCGGCCTGATCGTCTCGGCCAATCCCGTGTTCACGGCGGTGTTCGCGGCGCTGCTGCTGGGCGAGCCGCTGACCCTGCGCAAGATCTCAGGCCTTGCGCTCGGCACCATCGGCGTCGCCATGATCGTCTGGCACCGCATGTCCGTCGGGACCGACCAGCTCGAAGGTATTCTCTATACGCTGGTGGCGCTGGCCTCGATCGTGACCGGCACCATCCTGTTCAAGCAGCTCGCCCCGAAGGGCAGCCTGTGGATCGGCAACGGCATCCAGAACCTCTCGGCCGGGCTGGTGCTGTGGCCGGTCGCGCTCATCGTGTCGAACGTGGACGAGATCGTGCCGAATGCGCAACTGATCGGCGCGTTCGCCTTCCTGGTGCTCGGCGGCTCGATCCTGGCCTACGTGCTCTGGTTCCATCTCTTGAAAGTCTGCGGCGCGACCGCCGCCAGCGCCTATCATTTCGTGATGCCGCCGCTGGCGATGATCTTCGCCTTCCTGGTGCTCGGCGAGCACGTGGCGCTGCAGGACCTGCTCGGCGTCGTTCCCGTCGCGCTCGGGATCTATCTGGTCACGCGGGCGCCGGCCCGAACCGTTGGAGCATCATCATGAGCGTTGCGATCACCCTGATCGGCGGCCCGACCGCCCTGATCGAAATCGATGGCTTCCGCCTGCTGACCGATCCCACATTCGATGCTCCCGGCCGCTATGAATTGCCGCATGTCGTGCTGGAGAAGCTCACTGGACCGGCGATGACCGCGGAGGCGATCGGCGAGGTCGATGCGGTGCTGCTGAGCCATGACCAGCATTCCGACAATCTCGACCACGGCGGCCGCGCCTTCCTGACACGTGCACCGCGCGTGCTCACGACGGAAGTCGGCGCAGGCAGGCTCGGTGCGCCGGCGGAAGGATTGGCGCCGTGGCAGACGACGCAGCTCAGCAAGGGCGGCAGGACATTGACGGTCGCGGCGACGCCGGCGCGCCATGGTCCCGCCGGCATCGAGCCGCTCGCGGGCGATGTGATCGGCTTCGTCCTGATCCCGCAGCACGGCGCGCCCGTCTATGTCAGTGGCGACACGGTGTTCTATGACGGCGTGGCGGAGGTGGCGCGGCGTTTCAAGCCTAGCGTCGTGATGCCCTTTGCCGGAGCGGCGCAGACACGCGGGCCGTTCCATCTCACCATGGATACCAACGACACGGTCGAGACCGCGCGCGTGTTTGCCGAGGCCGCCATCGTTCCGGTTCACACGGACGGCTGGGCCCATTTCCGCCAGGACGCGCAGGATCTGCGCAAGACCTTCGATGCGCTCGGGTTCGGTGCGCGGCTGAAGCTTCTGGAGCCCGGTGTGAGGACGGTGATCGCCTCGTCGCCCAGCTCCTCGCAATGAGGCGGAAAAGATCAATCCCGACGGAACACGATCGAGGCCATCCATCCCGTCATCAGTGCCATCGCGGCGGTGACGAGACCATAGACGAAGCCGTTCTGCCGCGCTGAGTTCGCGACGAACTGCTCGAAGCCGACCTTGACGATCTCGAACGCGGTCTCGGTCTTGGTGACCAGCGCGCCGTCGGCGAGCAGCTTGATCTCGACCTCATAGGTGCCGATCGGCACCGCAGCGGGCAGAGGGATGCCGGTACGGAACAGGGTCGGCGTCAGGAGGGTCACTGCGGACGTGTCCTCGCGATACAGGCCGTGCTGCGACTGCAGTCGCACGAAGGCGCTGCGGAACGCGTCGTTCGGGACCACGTCGGCATAGTCGGGACCGACGCGCTGGGTCAACAATACGTTGTTGAGTCCGAGCTGCTGCCGGCGCAGCACCTCGGGCGCGGCCATCGTGTCGAACGGGCGGTTGGCGAACAGCGCCAGATAGCCGGGCACTTTGAGGAACTGGCGCGAGTCGGTGTTGATCCAGATGCCGAACTTGCGCTCCTTGCGCCGCGTCACCATGTCGGCGCGCGGCCCGCGGACGGTGACGACGAGGTCATAGGCGGTGCGGCCTGGTGGGGTCTGGACGTCCTTCTCGACCGAGCCGAACAGCACCAGCTCCTCCCCGGAATAGTTCGGCGTCACCGTCACGCGATGGTTGGAGACCGAGACAATCAGCCGCTCGGCGCGCGCCGATGCGGCGCCGGCAAGCAGCAGCATGAAGGTGAGGCTGGCGAGGCGGAGCGGCGTCATCTGCTGATCTCGGTCTCGCGGATCGTGAACAGGTCGTCGGGCTTGATCACGAGCTCGATCGCGAACCGGATGCCGACGGCGAGGATCAGCAGGCCGAGCAGCAGCCGCAGCTGCTCGCCGCGGATCATCTGGCCGGCGCGGGCCCCGAACTGCGCGCCGGTGACGCCGCCGACCATCAGGATCAGCGCCAGCACGGCGTCGACCAGATGATTGCTCATCGCGTGCAGCATGGTCGCGATCATCATGGTCGCGAGCGTCAGGACCATCGAGGTGCCGATGACGGTCGAGGTCGGCACGCGCAGCAGGTAGATCAGCAGGGGCACCAGAATGAAGCCGCCGCCGATGCCCATCACGGCGCCGAGGAAGCCGATGATGAGGCCGATGGCGATCACCGGAATGACGGAGACATAGATCTTCGAGCGCTTGAAGCGCATCTTCAGCGGCAGGCCGTGGATCCAGACATGGCTGCCCGGACGCCGCACGGTCGCGACCGCGCCCTGGCGCGCGCGCATCATCGCGCGCAGGCCTTCCCAGAACATGGTGCCGCCGACGCTCGTCAGCAGGGCGACATAGGACAGCGCGATCATCAGATCGAGCTGGCCGAGCGAACGCAACAGGGTGAAGGTGGCGACGCCGAGCCCGGTGCCGAGCGCGCCGCCGATCATCAACACCGAGGCCAGCGAGGGATCGATCGCGCGCCGCCGCCAATAGGACAGCGCGCCGGAGAACGAGGAGGCGGCGATATGGCTGGAGACCGAGGCGACCGCGACCGCGGGCGTGATGCCGACGAAGATCAGGAGCGGCGTCATCAGGAACCCGCCGCCGATGCCGAACATGCCGGAGACGAAGCCGACGGCCGCGCCCATCGCCAGCAACAGGAAGATGTTGACCGGGATGTCGGCGATCGGAAGATAAATCTGCATCGGCGCGGCCTCTGCGAACCTTCGAGCGAGCATCCCGCGCATGCAAAGCAGGACGCCGGGCTCCTGCATAACCGAAAATGGGAGCGAAGGGATCAGTCATTCCCGCCCAAAGTGACATCCACCGGCGCCGAGCGTGGGGGTCTGGGCGCTCCGTCAAAGGGCCTTGAGCGGCGCGGTCACCAGCCTCATGGCCTCGGCATCGCTCGGATCGAGCCAGCGGATCTCGCGGGTCTGCGACATCGCCTCGATGACCTGCGACGATACGCCCATGCGTGTCATATAGCCGAGGATGGCGCCGGTCACGCGCTGGGTGTCGGCGACCGCGTCGGCGCCACGGGCCTCCGACGTGAAGCGGTGCACGCCGAGCGCCGAGCCATCGAGGTCATAGCGGGTCTGCCCGCCGGCAAAGGCGAACACGCAGGCGCTGGCGCAGAAGCCCGGACGGATGCGGCCGGAATTGTCGGCCACGCCGACGGCGGTGGCGAGTCCGTGAGCGCGGATGATCTCGCCCATCAGCACTCCCTGGTCGAGGTTGCCGCCGGGCGAGGACAGCAGGATCAGGTCGCCCGGCTTGAAATGGGCCTCGCTGATCCGCTCGCGCAGCCAGCCGGCCGCCGCGGGTCCGATGGGGCCGCTGACGGCGAGCACGGTGCGCCTGTCGCCCAGCCCGGCAAGCGCGGGGTCGGCGACCAGCGCCGCCGACAGACTCGGCGAGATGTATTGATCCTTCCAGAACGACCAGGCGTCGGGTCGCGACAGGTCGCGGTAGGCGCGAATGCCCCCGCCGAGTAGGATTGCAACGAAGAAAATGACGGAAGCCAGCCGACGCCATCGGAACGCCGCAGGATAGCCGTCGGTCACTTGCCGGATTGGTTGGCGAGGAGGCGGAGCGGGGGCGACGTTCGCCGTGGTCCGCGGCGGCACGCGGGGGCCCGTCGGCGACTGCAGGAAGCGCGCGCCGTCGTGTTGTTCGTTCCCCGCTGACACGCGTCGATGCTCCCTCGCGGCGCTCGTGATGATCCGCCGCGACAACCTATATCGATCGACCGCGCGACACTATGGCGGCGCGGTCGCAAGCCGGGAGGATTTTGCAGGCCGCGCGCGAGCGCTCGTCAGCCTGCCCAGAGAAATGCCCCTCGTCAGCGCAGCGCCGTCGCAGCCGCGCGCTTCGCCAGCGCCGCCTTGGCCGCGGCTGCCTTGGCGATCGCCTGCGTGCCATCCCAGCCGCCGGCGGGTGCCGGCACATTCACGGCGTCGTCGGGCTGCGGTTCGACCGTGAAGGTCTGGATCGCGAGCTTGGCCGCGGCGAGCGACTGGACATCGAGCCGCTTGGCGACATCGTCGCGCTTGCGCCCGGCATCGACGTCACCCTGCGCTGCGGCCAGGGTGAACCATTTGTAGGACTCGGCGAGGTTCTGTTCGACGCCGATGCCACGGGCATAGAGAATGCCGAGGTTGAACTGGCTGTCGGCGACGCCGCGCTCGGCGGCCTTGCGGAACCATTGCGAGGCGCTCTTGTAGTTCGCGCCCTTGCCGCCGCCGTCGGCATCCAGCACGGCGAGATTGTGCATCGCCTTGGCGCTGCCGCGCTCGGCGGCGACGACGTAGTAGCGGCGGGCGATGTCGGCGTCCTTCTTCACGCCGAGACCCTTCTCGTAGAAGGTGCCGAGACGGAAGACCGCCGGGATCAGCCCCGCCTGTGCCGCGCGGTCATACCACTTCGCGGCTTCCTCATAGTTCGCCGCGACACCCTTGCCCTCGGCAAAGCGCACGCCGACCTCGTAGGCGGCGGTCGGATCACCCTTCAGAGCGGCGTTGCGCAGCGCCAGTCCGCCGATGGCATCGGGCAGCTTCTCGGAGGCGGGCACCTGCACCAGACCGAGCTTCTGGCCGTTGGCGGCGGTTGGGATCGTGCCGGTGACATCAGTGGGGACGGCAGCGGGTACCGTGGCCGGCTTTTCGACGTCCTGCGGGATCGCGAGCATCGCGATCGTCTCCGCTTCGCTCGGCATGGCCCGGTTGTAGGACTGACGGTCGATCGGCGTCGGCGACGTCAACGACGGCACGCTCTGGTCGGGCGTCGTCGGCCGCGGCGACAGGCCCGGCGAGGCCGACGGCATCTGCGCCCGGGGCGCCTCGCCCTGGGTTTCCATCGGCGAGATCGGCGGCGGCGTGCTGCCGCTGTCGAGCAGCGACATCGCAAATTTGAAGGTGCCGAGCACGATCACCACGACGCTGGCACCGACCAGCAGCGAACGGATCTTCGACCCGATGGTCGAGACCTCCTCGTCACCCTCAGCGGTGAGAGCGAACGTCGGCTTGTCCTTGGGTTTGGCCTTGGGCTTGGCGACGTCGCTGGCGACTTCCTTGACGACGTCCTTGGGCGGCTCCTTGGCCTTCTCCTTCGGCTTGTCCTTCTTCGCCTTCTTGGCGTCAACGGGCTGTGCAGCCGCCGCGGCCTGCGCCGCGCGGCGCGCAGCCGCGATGAAGCTCGACGTCGACACCGGCTCCCGCTTGCCGGCGGGAAGCTCGCTCAGCGCATCCTCGGACGCGGCGATCCGCTCGGCGGGCGATGCGGTCCGGCCAGGCGGACGGGTGCCCGGTTCAAGCGGATGATCCGGTGGCAGCTCGGGGACGATGATGGTCGCGCGGGGCGCCTGTGCCGCGTGCGGCTCCAGGATGTCGGCGATTGCCTTCGGCGGAATCGGCGGCGGCATGGCAGCCGCCGGCGCCTGAGCGGCGTGGAAGTCGCGCGAGGCGGCCGCGAACGCCTGTTGACCCGCGGCCGGAGCGACAATCTGTCCCGCTGGCTGCTCGGCCGCCGGATTGGGCAGCTCCGGCCGGTAGGCAGGCTCTGGCCTGGCCGGCTCGGCATGGGCCTGGGGCGCCGGCGCGCGTGCAGCCGGCATCGGCGACTCGATTGGCGGTGCCAGCGGCGGCAGCGCGGCCGGCGGGCCCGCGGTGGCGCGCACATTGCGCAGGTCGCCTTCGATCATGGCGAGGCGGTCGACGACGTGCCCCAGCGTGTTGTGGACGGCCTCGAGCGAGTCCTGGGTGTTGCGGTCGGTCTCGGTCTGGCTGAAGCGGATGTCGGACAGCTCGCGCTTGACCATGTCGATCAGGCCGCCGTCCTGCGACGTTTCGCGCTGCGACCGGCTCTCCGCCAGCGCTGCGAATGTCGCCTGCTGCCGTTCGAGATAGCGCAGGATGTCCTGCAGGCCGTCCTCGACGCGGGTCATGTTGCCGCCGCGCGGGTCGTTGGCGGCCTCGAGCCGCTCCAGCAGATAGCTGATCCGCTGTTCGAGATGGGTGATCGCCGATGAGCCGTCGTTGCCGACCTGCAGGCGGTCGATGCGGTCGGACAGGCCGCGCAGCGCGTCCTCGATCTGGGCGGTGTTGTCGCGCGCTGCCGGCGGCGGCTCGCGGCTCTCCAGCGTCGAGGTCAGCGCGGCGATGCGCTGTTCGAGCGCCGCAAAGGAATCATGGAACGACTCGTGATTGTCGCGCGCCTGCGTGACCTGGTCGACCTTCGACGACAGCTGCCGAAGATCGTCCGACAGCCGTTCCAGGGCGTCGTTGGAGGCGACATTGGCGACGATCGCACGCAGCGCCGCGATGGCGCTTTCGAGCTGCTGCACGGTGCCGGGGTCGTCATTGGCGCGCAGGATCAGGTCGAGCTTGGCGCCGAGATTGCGGATCGCCTCGTCATAGACGGCGAGCTGCTCGGCAGGCTTCAGCGAGCCGACGACCTCGCGGATGTCGGTCAGCGCGCGCTCGATCCCGGCCAGTGCCTGGCCGTCGACGCCGGTGTTGCGGTTCTCGTCGATGCGGCGCGACAGCGAGCGAATCTCGTTCTCGATCGACTCGATCGCCCGGCGCGGCATCGCCTCGGTGATGGCGTGACGGATCTCGGAGAGCTCGTTGCGGAATCCGGCGATCGACTGCTCGATGCCGTCCTCGGGGCGATGCAGCGCCTCGATCTGGCTCGTGATCTTCAGCAGATGGCGTTCGAGCAGCGAGAAATCGGGCGTGGGGGCGGCCGGTTGCGGCGGCGTCAGCGGCGCGCTGATCGGGGTCATCAACGGCGCTGCTGCGGATGCCATGGCAGGCGCGGTCGGCGGCGCCTGGTGCGGCGGCAGCGGGCGCGCATTGTCGAGCTCGCTCTGGCGGGCGCTGATTTCAGCGACGGCCACGTCGAACGAACCCGCGCTGAGCGGCTGGGCGGGCCGGTAGAGCTGCGCAGCGGCGCGCTCGACGCCGTCAGGACCACGATAGCGGTCTTCGGTGTCCGGCTTGCGCAGCGGCGTCGAGATCTGTGACAGGCGGGCGTCGAGCCGCGAGATCGCATCGTTCAGCTGACGCGCGACGCCCTGCTCGTCGCGTGGCGCATCCTTGCGCGCGACGGGGCGCGACATCTGCTCGATCTGCCGTGCGATGGAGTCGAGCCGCTGGTGGATGTCGGTCACCTCGCGGGCATCGCGGCTGGCGGTCGGCGTGCTGCGCGGCGCGTGGCTGCCACGGAAGTCGGGCGGGGTAGATGCGCCGAGCGTGGAGTTGATCCAGTCGTTCAGCGTCATGCCGGCGCGTTGCGCCGCGGCCTCGGCCCTTTCACGGACGGACGGGTCGATGCCTTCATTACTCCACGGTACGCGCGAATTCATGTCTCGTCCGGTTCCGCTTCCAGCGCTCCACCAAGCGCCTCCAGCCTCTCCACGCGTCCCGGACATGAACATGAACGGGTCCGCGCAGATCGTCTGCTCCAGGTCCCGACTTTTGACTTTTACGGTAAATAACGCGTTAAGTTTACCGCCGGCGCGGTCAGAAGTTTTGCCCTATCGAACGGCGGGTATCAGCCGGCATTTTCACGCGATGATGGATCGAGCGATCGTGCGCTGCTGGCGCCGGATATCGTCGAGAGCGCGGTGATCGCTTCCTCGCACCATTCGGCCACCATGCGTTCGTGGCGCAGGCCGAGACGCAGGTTGAGGAGCTTGCCCATATCGGCCGGGGCCACGTTGCCGTCCGCATAATGCTTCTTGAGGATGCGATCGTAGCGCTCGGCGCGGTCGCGATGATGCTCGAGCCGCGCCATCAGGTCGGCCCGGATCGGCCCGATGTCGGCGGCGCCCAGTGCATAGAGCCGGACGAGAAGATCGTCCTTCGTCGAGGCCGGCGTGCTCGGCCGCGCCGCCCAGCTGCGAAACGCCGCGCGGCCCTCCGCGGTCAATGTGTAGACCAGCTTGTTGGGCTTGCCGGTCTGCACCACCTCGCGACCCTGGATGTAGCCGCGGTCGCGCAGCCGCGACAGCTCGCGGTAGATCTGCTGGTGGTCCGTCTTCCAGAAGAAGCCGATCGAGGAATCGAACGTCTTGGCGAGCTCGTAGCCCGTCATCGGATGTTCGGTGAGGCAGGCGAGGATGGCGTCGCCGAGGGCCATGGCCGGAAACTGCTCCCGTTTTTCTGATCGTGTTCTGCCCCGCTCCACGCTTGACATTATGCACATTGGCGCATATGCGTCAATGTGCATATGGGGTGGTTGTGGTGCTGGCCTGTTCCGCCCTGAGGAGACGCCCAATGACAATGACCGGCCTCGATGGATGGTACGGCTATATGAGGTCTCACGATCTCGGCGCGCTGCGGGAGCTGCTGCACCCGGACGCCGTGTTCGAGAGTCCCGTCGTGCATACGCCGCAGCGCGGCCGCGACATCACCTTCAAATATCTCGCGAGTGCTGAGAAAGTCTTAGGCGGTCCCGGATTCAAGTATGTCGGGGAGTGGCGTAACGCCACGGGCGCCGTGCTCGAATTCGAGAATGAGATCGAGGGCATCAAGCTCAACGGCGTCGACATCATCACCTTCGATGACGCCGGCCGCATTACCCATTTCAAGGTCATGGTGCGGCCGCTCAAGGCCATCAACCTGCTGCACCGCCTGATGGGCGAACAGCTGGCCGCGATGAGCAAGCCGTCGTGATGTGACCGACAGCCGCAAACGAATGGCTGCCGCAAGCTCTTAGAAGTCGCTACAGTCCGCGGCCAGCATTGCCTGCCGCGTCCGCACAATTTCAGTCTGAAACTTCAGCCTTCCTGCCGGAGACGCCGATGCCGATCTACAAAGCCCCCGTGGAAGATGTCACCTTCCTGCTCAACGACGTGTTCCAGATCGACCGCTACGACAATCTGCCGGGCTTCTCCGATGCCTCGGCCGATGTCCGCGAGGCGATCCTCGGCGAGGCCGCCAAGCTCGCCGAAGAGGTGCTGCACCCCCTGAATCGCGTGGGCGATCTCGAAGGCTGCAAGCGCCATGACGACGGCAGCGTGACCACGCCGAAGGGCTTCAAGGAGGCCTACAAGCAGATCGTCGAGGGCGGCTGGCTTGGCCTGTCGGCGCCGACCGAATATGGCGGGCAGGGCCTGCCGGTGACATTGAGCCAGACCGTCAACGAATTCCAGTGCTCTGCCAACATGGCGTTCTCGATGTATGGCGGCCTCACCATGGGCGCCACCGCCGCGCTGATCGTGCATGGCAATGAGGAGCAGAAGAAGACCTACGTGCCGAAGATGGTGGCGGGCGAGTGGACCGGCACCATGAACCTCACCGAGCCGCATTGCGGCACCGATCTCGGTCTCTTGCGCACCAAGGCGGTGCGCCAGCCCGACGGTAGCTTCAAGATCTCCGGCACCAAGATCTTCATCTCGGCCGGCGAGCACGACTTGGCCTCCAACATCATCCATCTCGTGCTCGCCCGCATCGAGGGCGCGCCCGCCGGCATCAAGGGCGTGTCGCTGTTCGTGGTGCCGAAATTCATGGTCAATCCGGACGGCACCGTCGGCGCGCGCAACGGAGTGACCTGCGGATCGATCGAGCACAAGATGGGCATCCACGGCAACTCGACCTGTGTGATGAACTACGACAACGCCAGCGGCTGGCTGATCGGCGAAGAGAACAAGGGCATGCAGGGCATGTTCGTGATGATGAACGAGGCCCGGCTCGGCGTCGCCGTGCAGGGGCTCGCGCAGTCCGAGGTCGCCTATCAGAACGCGGTCGCCTATGCGCGCGAGCGCATCCAGGGCCGCTCGCTGACTGGGCCCAAGGCGCCCGACAAGGCCGCCGATCCGATCATCGTGCATCCCGACGTGCGCCGCACCTTGCTGTCGATCCGCGCCTTCAACGAGGCCGCCCGCGCCATGGTCGTCTGGACCTCGCTGAAGAGCGACGTCGCGCACCGCTCAGCTGACCCGAAGGACCGTCAGGCGGCCGACGATCACATGGGCCTGATGACCCCGGTCATGAAGGGCTACATGACCGACATGGGCTTCGCCAACGCCGTTCAGGCGCAGCAGATGTATGGCGGTCACGGCTACATCGCCGAGCACGGCATGGAGCAGTTCGTGCGCGATGCCCGCATCGCGATGATCTACGAAGGCGCCAACGGCATCCAGGCGCTGGATCTCGTCGGCCGCAAGCTGCCGCGCGACGGCGGCCGCGCCGTGATGGCGTTCTTCGCCGAGGTCGGCTCCTTCGCCAAGGAGCAGGGCGGCAATGATGCGATGAAGCCGTTCGTCGCTCCGTTGTCGACCGCGCTCGGCCATCTGCAGCAGGCCACGACCTGGCTGATGCAGAACGCGATGACCAAGCCGGACAATGCCGGCGCCGCCGCGACCGACTACATGCATCTCTTCGCGCTGGTCACCTTCGGCTACATGTGGGCGAAGATGGCCAAGGTCGCGCAGGACAAGATTGCGGCCGGCGACAGCTCGACCTATCTGACCACGAAGCTGATCACGGGCCGCTTCTTCATGGAGCGCGTGATCCCTGAGACGGCCGCGCATCTCGCCCGCCTGCAGGCCGGCTGTGCGACCGTGATGGAGCTGCCGGCGGAAGCCTTCTGATGCTGTGGCGGGAGCCAGTGCGCCGCTCGCGCGCCGGCTACCGTCGAACACCAACAACAACGAATCCGATCAGATGAGGAGGGCGTGATGCCTGAGGCCTTTATCTACGACCACGTGCGTACCCCCCGCGGCCGCGGCAAATCCGATGGCAGCCTGCATGAGGTGACCGCGCTCGCGCTCGCCACGGTGCCTTTGAAGGCGCTCAAGGACCGCAACAACATTCCCGAGGACGCGGTCGATGACGTCGTGCTCGGCGTGGTCGATCCGGTCGGCGAGGCCGGCTCGGACATCGCACGTTTCGCCGCGCTGAATGCGGGTCTCGGCGACGCCGTCCCGGGCATTCAGATCAGCCGCTTCTGCGCCTCCGGCCTCGACGCCGTGAATTTCGCCGCCGCGCAGATCATGAGCGGCCAGCATGAGCTGGTCATCGGCGGCGGCGCGGAGTCGATGAGCCGCGTCGGCATCGGCGCCTCCGGCGGCGCCTGGCCGATGGACCCGTCGATGGCGGTGCCGGCCTACTTCATGCCGCAGGGTGTCTCCGCCGATCTGATCGCGACGAAGTACGGCTTCTCGCGCGACGATGTCGACGCCTACGCCGTGCAGAGCCAGCAGCGCGCCGCCAAGTCCTGGGAGGAGGGCCGTTTCAGCAAATCGGTCGTTCCGGTCAAGGACATCAACGGCCTGACCATCCTCGCCAAGGACGAGCACATGCGCCCGTCGACGACGATGCAGTCGCTGGCGCAGCTGCAGCCGTCATTCGCGGCGATGGCGCAGATGGGCGGCTTCGATGCGGTGGCGATCCAGTCGCATCCGGAGATCGAGCGCGTCAACTACGTGCATCACGCCGGCAACTCCTCGGGCATCGTCGACGGCGCCGGTGCGGTGCTGCTCGGCAGCAAGGAGGCCGGGGCGAAGTATGGCATGAAGCCGCGCGCGAAAATCCGCGCCTTCGCCAATATCGGCTCGGAGCCGGCGATGATGCTGACCGGCCCGGTCGACGTCACCGAGAAGCTGTTCGAGCGCTCCGGCATGAAGACCTCGGACATCGACCTGTTCGAGCTCAACGAGGCGTTCGCCTCGGTCGTGCTGCGCTACATGCAGGCGTTCGAGATCGACAAGGACAGGATCAACGTCAATGGCGGCGCCATCGCGCTCGGCCATCCGCTCGGCGCCACTGGCGCGATGATCCTGGGCACCGTGCTCGACGAGCTCGAGCGTACCGGCAAGGCCACCGCCCTGGTCACGCTGTGCATCGGTGGCGGCATGGGCACCGCGACCATCATCGAGCGGGTGTGATCGATCTCAAGACGTAGGGTGGGCAAAGCGAAGCGTGCCCACCGTCTTTCGTCATCGACACCGTCGGTGGGCACGGCGCAAGGGCGCCTTTGCCCACCCTACGATTTCAGGACAACGCCGCGCCGACCGGCTGCAGGCACGAGGGAGCACCACATGGCCTTCAAGAACTTCAAGCTCGAAACCGATGCCGACGGCATTGCGCTGATCACCTGGGACATCCCGGGACGTTCGATGAACGTGCTGGACGAGACCTCGGCGATCGAACTCGAGACCATCGTCAAGGAGACCACTGCTGACGCCGCCATCAAGGGCGTCGTCATCACCTCGGCCAAGGAGGCGTTCTGCGCCGGCGCCGACCTGTCCATGCTCGAGGGCATGAACCGCTCCTATGCCGAGGTGCTGAAGGGCAAGGGCGAGGAAGCCGCCAACCAGATGCTGTTCGACAACAGCCGGCGCTTCTCGCAGATCTACCGGGCTATGGAAACGTCGGGCAAACCGTGGGTCGCCGCGATCAACGGCCTCGCGCTCGGCGGCGGCTTCGAGCTGACCTTGGCCTGCCATCACCGCGTCGCGGCCGAGAACCCGAAGACCCGTCTCGGCCTGCCCGAGATCAAGGTCGGCCTGTTCCCCGGCGCCGGCGGCACCCAGCGCGTGCCGCGCATCGTGCAGCCGCAGGACGCGATGAACCTGCTGTTGAAGGGCGAGGCGCTGACGCTCGACAAGGCCAAGGCCTTGAAGCTGGTCGACGCCATCGTTCCGGCGGCTGACCTCATCAAGGCCGCCAAGGACTGGATCAAGGGCGGCGGCAAGGCCGTTCAGCCGTGGGACGAGAAGGGCTTCAAGCTGCCGGGCGGCCCGGTGTTCTCGAAGAACGGCATGATGATGTTCCCGGCCGGCAACGCCATCTACCGCCGCGAGACCTACGACAACTATCCGGCCGCGCGCGCGATCATGAGCTGCGTCTATGAGGGCCTGCAGTTGCCGATCGACGCCGCGCTGCGCGTCGAGTCGCGCTACTTCGCCCACATCCTGCGCTCCAAGGAAGCCGCAGCGATGATCCGCAGCCTGTTCCTGTCGATGCAGGAGTTGAACAAGGGCGCGCGTCGTCCGGCCGACGTGCCGCCAAGCAAGCTGAAGAAGATCGCCGTGATCGGCGCCGGCTTCATGGGCGCATCCGTCGGCTACGTCTCGGCGCGCGGTGGCCTCGAGGTCGTGCTGATCGACCGCGACCAGGAGAGCGCCGACAAGGGCAAGGCGCATGCCCAGAGCGTGGTCGATGGTCTGGTCAAGAAGGGCCGCGCCAAGCCGGGCGAGGCGGAGGCGATCATGGGCCGCATCACCGCGACCGCCGACTACGCCGCGCTGAAGGATTGCGACCTGGTCATCGAGGCCGTGTTCGAGGACCGCAAGGTCAAGGCCGAGACCTACGCCAAGGCGCAGCAGCATCTGAAGGACGGCGCGATCTTCGCCTCCAACACCTCGACCTTGCCGATCACCTCGCTGGCCGAGGAGTTCAAGGACCAGGGCCGCTTCATCGGCATCCACTTCTTCTCGCCGGTCGAGAAGATGATGCTGGTCGAGATCATCATGGGCAAGGCCACCGGCGACGTCGCGCTGGCGACCGCGCTCGACTATGTCCGCACCATCGGCAAGACGCCCATCGTGGTCAACGACTCCCGCGGCTTCTTCGCCAACCGCTGCGTGATGCGCTACATCGCCGAGGGCAACGAGATGTTCCTCGAAGGCGTGCCGCCGGCGATGATCGAGAACGCGGCCAAGATGGCCGGCATGCCGGTTGGCCCGCTGTCGCTGTCGGACGAGGTCGCGCTCGATCTCGGCCTCAAGATCATGAAGGCGACCGAGCACGATCTCGGACCCAACGCGATCAACCAGGACCACAAGAAGCTGATGGTCGAGCTGGTCGAGAAGCAGGGTCGCTTCGGCCGCAAGAACGCCAAAGGCTTTTACGACTATCCCGAGAAGGGCAAGGGTCAGAAGAGCCTGTGGCCGGATCTCGCCAAGCTGCAGCCCAAGCATCTCGATCCCGACACGCTAGACGTCGAGGAGCTGAAGCAGCGCTTCCTGGTGGTGCAGGCGGTGGAGGCTGCGCGCACCGTCGAGGACCACGTCATCACCGACGTGCGCGAGGCCGATGTCGGCTCCATCCTCGGTTTCGGCTTCGCGCCGTTCACCGGCGGCACGCTGTCCTACATCGACTTCATGGGCACGAAGAAGTTCGTCGAGCTGTGCCACAAGTTCACAGAGAAGTACGGCTCGCGCTTCGCCCCGCCGAAGCTGCTGGAAGAGATGGCCGCCAAGGGCGAAACCTTCTACGGCCGCTTCCCGCCGAAGAAGGCGGCGGCTTGACGATTGCGGGCTGCCTGATGAGTCTCGATAGCACCGCATCGACGGTGCGCTCCCCTCCCCCTTGCGGGGAGGGGTCGGGGGTGGGGGTCTCAGGAAAAGGTCTCACAGTCCTGGAGACATCCCTCGCCGCGCCGGCCTTTTTATCACGAGCGTAGTCTGCAGAGGGGATAGCGTCCGTCCTGCGTTCTCGCGGTCGCGATGGAGCACGCAGGTCGGTGGACTCAGCGGGAGTCATCGTGTGGACCCCCACCCCCGACCCCTCCCCGCAAGGGGGAGGGGAGCTCACCGGCTTCGTGGCGTCGCAATCGCTTCGGTAAGAAGCAATCGCTCACCCCGCCTTCATCAGCCCTTCCTTCGTCAGCGCCTCCTGCACCTTCGGCCGCGCGGCGACGCGGTTCTTGTAGGCCACCAGATTCGGCATCGCCGACAGGTCGAACTTCATCCGGTCCGCCCAGGTCAGGATGGTGAACAAATAGCCGTCGGCCACCGTGAACTGCTGGCCCATCAGGTAATCGCGCCCGGCGAGCTGGCCGTCGATATATTTGAACTTGCTCATCACGCGGTCCTTGAAGAACGCCTTGGCGTCGTCGGCCAGCGCCGGCGAGAACATCGGGCCGAAATTCTTGTGCAGCTCCGAGGTGATGAAGTTCAGCCACTCCAAGAGCTTGTAGCGCTCGCCGCTGTCGCGCGCCGGGGCGAGGTTCTTGGTCGCCGCCCGGTCGGCGATCATCTGGACGATGACCGGGCCTTCGGTCACGATCTCGCCGCTCGGCAACCCGAGCGCTGGCACCTGGCCCTTCGGATTGACCTTGAGGTAATCGTCGCCATTTTCCAGGGTCTTGGCGCGCAGATCGACCTTGACGAGATCGTAGGGCAGGCCGGCCTCGAGCAGGGCGATGTGGGGCGAGAGCGAGCAGGCGCCGGGTGAATAATAAAGCTTCATTGGGTATTCCCTCCGTGAGACCATCGTCGTGGTTGGAACCGATCGCGGCGTCACACCCGCCCTTACATGCACTTGCATGGAATAGTCAAGATTGATGCAGGTGCATCGAATGCGCTAGAACGAGGACCTGAAGGATACGAGCCGGCCCATGAAACGCAAACCATCGACCGAGGCGACCGCCGCCTGGATCCGCCTGATGCGGGTCCAGAGCCGGGTGCTGGACTGCGTCGAGCAGGAGCTGAAGAAGGCCGGTTTTCCGCCGCTCGCCTGGTATGATGCGCTGCTGGAGCTGTCCCGGGCCCCCGCGGGCGAGCTGCGCCCGGTCGAGCTCGAGCGGCAGATGCTGATCCCGCAATATTCCACTTCCCGGCTGATCGACCGGCTGGTCGAAGAAGGTCTGGTCGTCCGGCGCGAATGCAAGATGGACAAGCGCGGCCAGTTCGTCGAGATCACCGAGGCCGGACGCGAGCTGCAGAAGCGGATGTGGTCGGCCTATTCCGCCGCGATCGAGAAGCATGTCGGCTCCAAGCTGTCGGATACCGACGCCGCCAAGCTTTGCATGCTGCTGGATCGGCTTGGCTGCTCCTGTGGTCAGGCCGCTCCGTTGGCGGCTGGAGAGGGCGCGGCGACCCGATGAAGCATCCGTTCCCATTCACATCCGCGGCCCCCTGGGGTCCGCGGCCTTTCCTGTCACCACGCGCGACCCTCGAAGCGCTTCTGAACCGAGACTCCCATGGCGCGTGACCAGATCGATATGACCCCGCTGCAGTCGCGCGACGAACTGGTGGCGTGGCTCGCGGCCGGCGTGAAGCCGCCGTCCGCCTTCCGCATCGGGACCGAGCACGAGAAGACGCCGTTCACGCTCGACGGTCTCCGCCCGGTCCCTTACGAGGGTGCGCGCGGCATCGGCGCGCTGCTCGAAGGCATGAAGCTCCTGCTCGGCTGGGAGCCGATCATGGAGCGCGGCAACATCATCGGGCTCTATGATGTCACCGGCGGCGGCGCCATCTCGCTGGAGCCCGGCGGCCAGTTCGAGCTGTCGGGCGCGCCGGTCGAGACCGTGCACCAGACGCATGCGGAACTGATGGCGCATCTGGCGCAGGTACGCGAGATCGCAGCTCCGCTCGGCATCGGCTTTCTCGGCTTGGGCATGACGCCGTCCTGGTCGCGCGCCGAAATTCCGGTGATGCCCAAGGGCCGCTACAAGATCATGACCAGCTACATGCCGAAGGTCGGCCGTTACGGCCTCGACATGATGTACCGGACCTGCACCGTTCAGACCAATCTCGACTTCTCCTCCGAAGCCGACATGGTCAAGAAGCTCAGGGTCTCGGTGGCGCTGCAGCCGATCGCGACCGCACTGTTCGCCAATTCGCCATTCACCGAAGGCAAGCCGAACGGCTTCCTGTCGTTCCGCTCCGAGATCTGGCGCGACACTGACAATCAGCGCTCGGGCATGATCCCGTGGGCGTTCGAGGACGGCATGGGCTTCGAGCGCTGGGTCGACTACGCGCTCGATGTTCCCATGTATTTCGTGAAACGCGAGGAGACCTATATCGACGTCTCCGGCACCTCGTTCCGCGACTTCTTCGAAGGCAAGAACCCGGCGATGCCAGGCGAGCGTCCGACGCTGTCGGATTGGGCCAATCACCTCTCGACGATCTTCCCGGAGGTGCGCCTGAAGCGCTATCTGGAAATGCGCGGTGCCGACGGTGTGCCGTGGGGCCGGCTGCCGGCGCTGCCGGCGTTCTGGGTCGGCCTGCTCTACGACGACGTCAGCCTCGACGCGGCCTGGGACCTAGTCAAGACCTGGACCGCGTTCGAGCGCCAGAACCTGCGCGACGACGTGCCGCGCCTCGGCTTCAAGGCGCGTATTCGCAATCGCTACGTGTTCGAGATCGCCAAGGAATGCCTCACCCTGGCGCATCTCGGCCTGCGCCGGCGCGGCCGCATCGACCATCTCGGCCGCGACGAGAGCCGCTATCTCGAGCCGCTCGACCAGATCATCGATTCCGGCCGCTCGCCGGCCGAGGAGATGCTGGAGAAGTTCGACGGCCCGTGGGGCGGCTCGGTCGAGCCGGCCTACGACGAATATGCGTTCTGATCGGAACGGCTGAGCCTGCGACCGCCGCAGGTTCGCTGCGCCGCCTGCTCCACGTTGAGGCGGTTGGCGGCTTGGGTCCGCTGTTTTTTGTTGCGATTTGTGTCCCAGGTTCGATTCAGCGCCTGGGCGCCGCTGCGTTGCCTTCCGCTGCTCCCACCGGTCCGAGCCGTTCATCCGCCATACAGGTTCGTGGCGATCAAATGACTGCCTAAAAACTCGCAAGAAAACTCGAACATTAACAATGGGTCGGATGGTTCAGCGGCGGCGCGTGGGGCGCTTCATCGGGGCATGGCTGAGGGCACTGGCGTGCCTGTTCGCGGCTGTGTGCCTGACGCCGGCTTCAGCCCAGACCTATTCCGATCGCCCCGGCGGCGACTATATGAGCGCGCCGATCACCTCCGGCGACCCGGCCGATTGCGCGCTGCTGTGCGAGCACGACCGGCGGTGCCGCGCCTGGAGCTTCAACTATCCGACCGTGATGGAAGCGGGTGCGGTGTGCTGGCTCAAGAACAGCGTGCCGGCGCGCGTGCCGGACAATTGCTGCGTTTCCGGTGTGCGTGGCGCGGGCGTCGTCGAGATCCGCAACGATGCGGTCGAGACGTCGATCGACCGTCCCGGCGGCGACTACCGCAGCTTCGACATCAAGACCACCGATCTGAAGGGCGGCGACAAGGCCGAGAAGGCCGCCGACAAGGGCGACAAGAGCAGCGGTGACAAGGCGGCGGACAAGAAGGAAGAGAAGGCCGCCGACGCCGAGGAGATCTGCAAGGCCGCCTGCACCGGCGACAACAAATGCCGGGCCTGGACCTTCTCGCGGCCCGGCTATGCCGGCAAGGAGGCGCATTGCTTCCTGAAGAAGGAGATCAAGCCGCCGCGGCGCCGCGCGGGGTTCACGTCAGGCGTGGTGCGATAGCGCGGGGCGACGAGGGCCGCTATTTTGCGGGCCGGCTATGGGACGGCAAACGAAGATGCCTGCGTCCCTGTCGTTTCACGTGTTGGTCCAACAATGTTAGTCTTCCGCGACGATCACGGTGATCTCAGGCCACAGTGCCTTCCAACGTTCCGCCTTGGCGATGTAGTTCGTCGCCGAGAAATTGGCCGTGTGGTTCGGCCGCACGATCATCTGCGCGATGTCACCGAGGCCCTTGGGCGCATAGAGCTCATATCCATCGGCGGCGGGGCGGAGCCCGACCTGCGTGTTGACGGTGAGAAACCGGTCGATTCCATCGGTTGATCGCGACACGGCGGAGTAGGGACGACCGTGCTTGGCGGGATACCAGAGATGGACGCGGGCCTGGTTGCGCACCTCCACCTTGGCTTCGATGTCATGGAGGCAGGATGTGATGCGCCGGATGACGGCGTCCTCAGCATCCCACGACGTATCCGGATCGAAATAGAAGATGTCGTAGTCGTTGATGCCGTGATCGATCGGACGGCCGGTCCGCACGTTCCAGACGCTCTGAGTCAGGCAGCCGGCGACGACCCAGGCATCGGGCACGGCCGTTTCACGCAGCACGCGCATGATCGCGGTGTTGACGGGGTTGCGCAGCGCGGCTGCGATGAATTCGTCTTTGGTCATGATGGTCGAAGGCATCAGAACATGGGTGCCGTCGACACGTTCAATACACGAGATGGAGAGCGGCGTGCAGCCCGTTTCAGCCGTGATCGAAGGCGGCGACGGCTCTCCTTGACGCCAGCGCCCGCCACTGCCGGCGCAACAGCGGCTCTGCGTCGGCGCGCTTCGCCTTTGACAGGCGCAGCAACACGATCGGATAGTCGCGGTAGTGATCGGTGAAATAGAACAGCTTTGGACGCGTCTCGACCAGCATCGCGCGTTCGTCCGGCGGCACGCCCGGAAGGACGAGGCTGTCCCCGTCCTCCTTCAGCCGCGCCAGCATCTTCTTGCGCACCTTCAGCGCGGGCGTCCCGTAGGACGTGCCGTCCTCGACCTCCGGCCATGTCAGCGCAAGCGCCCTGACATCGTCGAAGGTCACTGCCGCGGTCCGCTCAGCGCACCGCGGTGAAGAAGCGATCCAGCCGGAAGCCCGACAGCCAGGCCCAGACCGGCTGGTTCTTGAAGCCGAGGTCCCAGGAGCCGACCACGGCATCGGCGCGGCCCACGAGGTTGTCGATCGGCAGCAAGCCAACGCCGCCGTCGCGCAAGGCAACGCGGCTGTCGGCGGAGTTGTCTCTGTTATCGCCGAGCACGAACAGCTTGCCGGGCGGAACGGTCACCTCCGGGGTGTTGTCGAGCCGGCCGTTGTCGCGCATCTTGAAGATCAAATGCGACACGCCGTTCGGCAGCGTCTCGACGTAACGATAGGCCGGCTCGTTACGGCCGGTGTCGTCCTCGGCATCGCCGATGCCGTCCGGCTTCAGCGCGGCTGCCTGGCCGTTGATGTAGAGCTGGCCCTGGCGCATCTGGATGCGGTCGCCGGGCAGGCCGACGACGCGCTTGACCCAGGCCTGTGAGGTGTCGCCGGGCCAGCGGAACACGACGACGTCGCCCCGCTTCGGCGTTTCGCCGAACAGGCGGCCGGTCTCGGGCAGCGTGATCTGCATCGGCAGCGACGAGGTGCCGTAGCCATAGGGGAATTTCGACGCCAGCAGGGCGTCGCCGATCATCAGGGTCGGCTCCATCGAGCCGGACGGCACGTAGAACGGCTCGGCGATCGCGCCCTTGGCGACGAACACCACCATCACCACGGCGGCGAGTTGTGCAAGCTGACCGCCCCAAGTGGTTTCCTTGCGCACGGCCTTGGTTCCGATCTTGCTCGTGGACATCTTGTCGAGGCTCATCGGCCCGTGCCTCCAACGGTGATGCGATCCATGCGAAGCGTCGGCTGACCGACGCCGACCGGCACGCCCTGGCCGTTCTTGCCGCAGGTGCCGATGCCGGTATCGAGCGACAGATCGTTGCCGATCATGCTGATGCGGTTCAAATCCGTCGGGCCGTTGCCGATCAGCATCGCGCCCTTCACCGGCGCACCGACCTTGCCGTTCTCGATCCTGTAGGCCTCGGTGCACTGGAAGACGTATTTGCCCGAGGTGATGTCGACCTGGCCGCCGCCGAAATTGACGGCATAGATGCCGTTCTTGACGGATGCGATGATCTCGGCTGGATCGTGCTCGCCGGCCAGCATGTAGGTGTTGGTCATGCGCGGCATCGGCACATGCGCGTAGCCCTGGCGGCGGCCGTTGCCGGTCGGCGCCATGTTCATCAGCCGCGCGTTCTGGCGGTCCTGCATGTAGCCGACGAGGATGCCGTCCTCGATCAGCAAGGTACGGCTGGTCGGCGTGCCCTCGTCGTCGATCGACAGCGAGCCGCGGCGCGAGGCCATGGTCCCGTCATCGACCACGGTGACGCCCTTGGCGGCGACCGGCTTGCCCAGCAGTCCGGCAAAGGCCGAGGTCTTCTTGCGGTTGAAGTCGCCCTCGAGGCCGTGGCCGACGGCCTCGTGCAGCATCACGCCGGGCCAGCCGGCCCCTAACACGACGTCCATCTCGCCGGCGGGGGCGGGGACAGACTCCAGGTTGACCAGCGCCTCGCGCAGCGCGCCGTCGGCGGCCTCGCGCCAGGCTTTGGTCTCGATGAAGCGCGCATAGGCCTCGCGGCCGCCATAGCCCTTGCCGCCGCTCTCCTGGCGATCACCCTGGCCGGCGACGACGGAGATGTTCACGCGCACCAGCGGGCGGATGTCGCGATAGCTCTCGCCGTCGGGCCGCAGGATCTCCACGACCTGCCAGGTCGCGCCCAGGCTCACCGTCACCTGGCGCACGCGCGGATCCTTGTCGCGCAGATACGCGTCGATCTCGCCGAGCAGCTTGACCTTGGTTTCGAAGCCCGGGGCGTCCAGCGGATTGTCGTCGCCATAGAGCCGGACGTTAGTGTGCGGCGGTGCGCTCGCGAACGTGCCGGAATAGCCGCCCCTGACCGCGCTCACCGCATCGGCCGCGCGCATCAGGGCCGGCAGCGACACGTCGGAGGAATGGGCATAGCCGACCGCGTCGTCCTTCACCGCGCGCAGGCCGAAGCCCTGGCTGGTGTCGTAGGTCGCCTGCTTCAGCCGGCCATTGTCGAAGGTCAGCGCCTCAGTCTGGCTGTATTCGAAGAACAATTCGCCGTCATCGGCGCCGGCCAGGCCGCGCGCGACCTCGCTCCGGACCGCATCGCGATCCAGATTGGCGCGCTCGAGCAGGGAAGTGGTGGGAGCAGTCATATTTCAATCCGTTGTCGGAGCGTTCATTCCAAGATAGTTGTTTTGACGCCGGGGCGCGAGGGGCTGGATGATTACCGAACTGACATGGTTGAGATCGTTCCCATCACGTCCGCTCACATCGAGAGCTTCCACCGCACGCTCGATCATGTCGCGCGCGAGCGGCGCTATTTGTCGTTCGTGCAGGCGCCGCCGCTGGAGTCCACGCGCGCCTTCATTCTGAACAACATCCACGAGGGATATCCGCAATTCGTCGCTCTCTCGGCCGGGGAGGTGGTCGGCTGGTGCGATGTGACGCCCAAATCGGGGCCAATCGATGCCCGGATCGGGGTGCTCGGCATGGGCTTAATGCCGCAGTTCCGGCACCAGGGCCTCGGCAGGCGACTGATGGCGGCGGCGCTCGAGGCCGCGCGGGCGGCCGGCTTCTCGCGTGTCGAGCTCACGGTTTACCGCAGCAACACCAACGCTATCCGGCTGTACCAGAAGGCCGGATTCCTGCTCAAGGCGGTGCAGCCGCGGGAGCCCGGCGATGACGGGTTCGACAAGACCCTGCTGGTGATGGCGCTGGCGCTCGACGGCCCGCGCTGAGGCCGCGGCGCGCGCATTCAGACGCGCGAACTCACGGCTCGATCACGGCATCGTGCGCGGGAGGGGCCTGTCAATCGTGGCCAACGTCAGGGCAGCTTGTCGAAGCCTTCGGCCAGTCCGTTGAGGCTCAGCGGGAAGCCGATCCCTTCCTCCGGCGTCTCGAAGATGATGAAGGTCGCGGTCTTCGCCGTCTTGAGCTGGCCGAGCAGCTTGTCCTCCAGCACCACCTCGGCGACGCAGCCATTGGGCAGGCAGCGCACGAAGCCGGCGCGGCCGACGTCCTGGTTGTCGAGCTTCAGGCCGAGGCCGGAGGGCAGCAGCACGCCCAGCGGCGCCACCACGCGCATCAGCCGGCTCTTCTGGTCGGCGGTCTTCAGCATGATCACGGTGAGGCCGGCATTGGAGCGGTCCTCGGCCACGACGCTCTGGATCAGCGCGCACTGCTCGCTCTGCGCGCCCGGCGGCGTGTCGCAGCGGATCTGCCAGTCGCCATGCACCGAGCGCACCGCGCCCTGCGCCAACGCCGCGTGCGGCGCGCCGATCACCGTCGCGGCCATCAGCGCGATCGCCGTTGCTGCGGCGGAGGCCATTGCGGCGACACCCGTGAGTCGCGCGCGCACCGCGCTGAATCGGTACAAACGGCGCGAGTCATTCGCAGCTGGGGTCGACATGTCAGCTGTCCTGTCCGTTGAAACCCTGATCCGGGTCGGTGCCATGACAATTTCCTGTGGGTGATCTGCGCGTCCGACGCCATGATACGGCAATGATGGCGTCTTGAGGACAGCGTCACCGGCGTACGGCACGAAACGATACCAAATATGGCCGCACCCCAGTGGGCGCTGCCGCAGCGCCTCGCCGAATCAGCCTCGCAAACGGCCGTGTCCCGTTTGCCTACATCGCGCCGCACGCCTGTCAAGCGCCCGTTGCCCGCGAAATCACGGCATGCGGCAATCTCCCGGAAAATACGCCTGTCGCGACGAACAGCGCGGCGCGCGATATCCGGCGCAAGACTGCATTGCGATAGATCAAGAATTATGGTTTGAGAAGAAAGATTTCGTCATTCCAGTGAACTGGCCCAGGTGCTTTTCTATGCATCCGCCCGAAGGCCATTTGTCAGGAGAGCGGATCGAACGGCGCGCCGCCGCGTGAAGCGGGCGGTGCGCTGAGGGGGAAAGTTCTGAAGGGAGCGCGACGGCATGAAGATGTCGAAAGGCCAATTGAGCGCCTTGCTGGGGTTGGCTGTAACGGGCATGACGCTCGTGTCGGGTGGAGCGGCGTTTGCTGAAACGGGGCAGCCGGCGCCATGGGAAGTCAAGCTGCAGGAGGCTGCGACGCCGGTGATGGAGAACATCACCTGGTTCCACGGTCTGCTGCTGACGATCATCACCATCATCACGCTGTTCGTGCTGGCGCTGCTGATCGCCGTGGTGGTCAAGTTCAACGCGCGCGCCAATCCGGTGCCGTCGCGGACCACGCACAACACGCTGCTCGAAGTGGCGTGGACGCTGATCCCGGTGCTGATCCTCGTCACCATTGCGGTGCCGTCGTTCCGCCTGCTGTTCCTCGAGCTCGACGTGCCGAAGGCCGACCTCACGATCAAGGCGACCGGCAAGCAGTGGTACTGGAGCTACGCCTATCCCGACAACGGCAAGTTCGAGTTCGACTCGCTGATGGCGCAGGACAAGAAGCCGCGACTGCTGGCGGTCGACAATGAGATGGTCGTGCCGGTCAACAAGGTGATTCGCGTCCAGACCACCGGCGCCGACGTCATCCACTCCTTCGCCGTGCCGTCCTTCGGCATCAAGATCGACGCCATTCCCGGCCGCCTCAACGAGACCTGGTTCAAGGCGACCAAGGTCGGCATGTATTACGGCCAGTGCTCCGAGCTGTGCGGCAAGGATCACGCCTACATGCCGATCGCGGTGCGCGTCGTGAGCGACCAGGAATTCACCGCCTGGGTCGAGGACGCCAAGAAGAAGTACGCGAGCGCGCCCGCGAGCACCTACGCGTCGGCTGCGGGCATATCGCAGTAACGCACGGGGACGAGCGCTTAGGATTGAGGGCCGCCTCGCGCGGCCTACGGGGACACTGAGGATTGGACAATGGCGACGAACGCGACGACCCTGACCGGCCATGACGATCACGCGCACGACCATCCGACCGGATGGCGCCGCTGGATCTATTCGACCAACCACAAAGACATCGGCACGATGTATCTGATCTTCGCGGTGTGCGCCGGCATCATCGGCCTCGTCATGTCGGTCGCGATCCGCATCGAGCTGATGTATCCGGGCGTGCAGTTCTTTCACGAGAACCACACCTACAACGTGTTCGTGACCTCGCACGGCCTGATCATGATCTTCTTCATGGTCATGCCGGCGATGATCGGCGGCTTCGGCAACTGGATGGTGCCGCTGATGATCGGCGCGCCGGACATGGCGTTCCCGCGCATGAACAACATCTCGTTCTGGCTGCTGCCGGCCTCGTTCGCGCTGCTGTTGACCTCGACATTCGTCGAGGGCGAGCCCGGCGCCAACGGCGTCGGCGCCGGCTGGACGATGTATGTGCCGCTGTCGACCTCGGGTCATCCGGGACCGGCGGTGGATTTCGCGATCCTGTCGCTGCATCTCGCCGGTGCGTCGTCGATCCTCGGCTCGATCAACTTCATCACCACGATCTTCAACATGCGTGCGCCGGGCATGACCCTGCACAAGATGCCGCTGTTCGTGTGGTCGATCCTGGTGACGGTGTTCCTGTTGCTGCTGTCGCTGCCGGTGCTCGCCGGCGCCATCACCATGATGCTGACCGACCGCAATTTCGGCACCACCTTCTTCGATCCGGCCGGCGGCGGCGACCCGCTGCTGTTCCAGCATCTGTTCTGGTTCTTCGGCCATCCGGAAGTGTACATCCTGATCCTGCCCGGCTTCGGCATGATCAGCCAGATCGTGTCGACCTTCTCGCGCAAGCCCGTGTTCGGCTATCTCGGCATGGCCTACGCCATGGTCGCGATCGGCGGCATCGGCTTCGTGGTGTGGGCGCACCACATGTACACGGTCGGCATGTCCTCGGCGACGCAGGCCTATTTCGTCGCCGCGACCATGGTGATCGCGGTGCCCACCGGCGTGAAGATCTTCTCCTGGATCGCCACGATGTGGGGCGGCTCGATCGAATTCCGCGCGCCGATGCTGTGGGCGGTGGGCTTCATCTTCCTGTTCACGGTCGGCGGCGTCACCGGCGTCGTGCTGGCGAATGCCGGCGTCGACCGCGTGCTGCAGGACACCTATTACGTCGTCGCGCACTTCCACTACGTGCTGTCGCTCGGCGCCGTGTTCGCCATCTTCGCGGGCTGGTACTACTGGTTCCCGAAGATGTTCGGCTACATGTACAACGAGACCATCGCCAAGGCGCACTTCTGGGTCACCTTCGTCGGCGTGAACCTGGTGTTCTTCCCGCAGCACTTCCTCGGCCTGTCGGGCATGCCGCGCCGCTACATCGACTATCCCGACGCCTATGCCGGCTGGAATCTGGTGTCGTCGATCGGCTCCTACATCTCGGCCTTCGGCGTGCTGATCTTCATCTACGGGGTCGTCGACGCCTTCATGCGCAAGCAGCAGGCGGCGAACAATCCGTGGGGACCGGGCGCGACGACCTTGGAATGGACCCTGTCCTCGCCGCCGCCGTTCCACCAGTTCGAGGTGCTGCCGAAGGTGCAGTGAGCCCGATCTTTCCGACGCGGCGCCCATCCGGCGCCGCGTCGATATCCGCCGGTGGTGCGCCCGATGGTTTGCCGGATGGAGTCTTGAATCGAGGTTCTGGCGCGCCCTGCGTCAGAGCCGTTTGAATTGAAGCCTGTGAATTGAAGTCTGGATTCGTCGTGTCGGTCATCGATCAGAACGCCATTGCCGTCGGCCCGCGGATTTCCGAGGCCGATGTCGGCGATTATCTCGCGCTCCTGAAGCCGCGGGTGATGTCGCTCGTGATCTTCACGGCGTTGATCGGCCTGCTGATCGCCCCGGGCCATTTCCACCCGGTGCTCGCCATCGCCTCGCTGCTGTGCATCGCGGTCGGGGCCGGGGCCGCCGGGGCGCTGAACATGGCGCTGGAAGGCGACATCGACTCGCTGATGTCGCGCACCGCCAACCGCCCGATCCCGCGCGGCCGCGTCACCCGCCAGGAGGCCCTCGCCTTCGGCATCACGCTGTCGTTCTTCTCGGTGCTGACGCTGGGCATCCTCGTCAACTGGTTCGCCGGCGCGCTGCTCGCCTTCACCATCTTCTTCTACGTCGTGATCTACACGCTGTGGCTGAAGCGCTGGACCGCGCAGAACATCGTCATTGGCGGCGCCGCCGGCGCCCTGCCGCCGGTGGTCGCCTGGGTTTCCGCCACCGGATCGATCGCGCCGGAGCCGCTCTGGCTGTTCCTGATCATCTTCTTCTGGACCCCGCCGCATTTCTGGGCGCTGGCACTGTTCCGCAGCGACGATTACGCCCGCGCCGGCGTGCCGATGCTGCCGGTGGTCGCCGGCCCCGATGCGACCCGGCTGCAGATCCTGCTCTACACGATCGTGCTGGTGGCGGTCGCGCTGGCGCCCTGGCCGCTCGGCTATTTCGATGCCGTCTACGGCGTCGTCTCGCTGGCGCTCGGCGCCGGCATGCTATGGCTCGCGATCGAGGTGTTCCGCAAGCGCGAGCGCAGCACCTCGCTGCGCGCCAACCGCAAGTTGTTCGCCTTCTCGATCCTTTACCTGTTCGCGCTGTTCGCGACGCTCGGGCTCGAAGCGGTCGCGCGCATGATCGCGCCGCTGATCTGGTAAGAGGCGCGAGACTGGAAAACATGGCGATCACGATGGCAGATCCGAACGAGCAAGAGGGCATCGTCCTCACCGAGGCGCAGCTGCGCAGCCGCCGTCGCCGCTCGATCGCGATTGCGCTCGCGCTCGGCGTGCTGGTGGTGCTGTTCTTCGCGGTGACCATGGTGAAGGGTCCCGCGGTGCTGAATCGGCCGATGTAGAGACGCGATGCAGGACAGGGCGAAGCAGACCGCAATGGAGACAACCGACCAGATCGTTCCGGCGACAGCGCCGGCCGCGCCGCGCCGCGGCCTCGGCCGCGATGCGCTGGTCGGCGGCATCTGTGGCGCCGTCGTGGTGCTGATGGTCGGCGCGTCCTATGCCGCCGTGCCGTTCTACAACTGGTTCTGCCGCGCCACCGGCTTCAACGGCACCACGCAGGTCGCGACCGCGGCGCCGTCGTCGGCGCCGCTGGCGCGCCGGATCGGCATCCGTTTCGATGCCAATGTCGCCGGCGGGCTGCCGTGGAAGTTCGAGCCGGAGAAGACCGAGATCGAGGTCGCGATCGGCGAGGTGGTCACGGTCTACTACAAGGTCACCAACCAGGCGGCGCGCACCACCATGGCGCAAGCGGCCTACAACGTGACGCCGCTGACGTCGGGCGCCTATTTCCAGAAGATCAACTGCTTCTGCTTCACCGAACAGACCATGGCCCCGGGCGAGACCCGTGAGATGCCTGTCGTGTTCTACGTCGATCCGGCGATCACGGCCGATCACGAGAATGACGGGCTGAAGACGATCACGCTGTCCTACACCTTCTATCCCGTTCGCGACGCCGAGCCCAAGCCGATCGCCGCGGGCGAGCCGGACAAACCGCGGGGCAACCTGTGACCGCGCGGACGTCCGATATCCGGGGACCATTGCTGTTGAACGACACCGTGCCGGCGCGACCGGCATCGATCTGGGGAGAGACCTGACATGGCTGAGGCGCACGCCAAGCATCACGACTACCATCTCGTCGACCCGAGCCCCTGGCCGTTCGTCGGCTCGGTCTCGGCCTTCATCATGGCGTTCGGCGCGATCGGCTGGATGCACAAGATGTTCGGCGCCGCGCCGGTCGTGTTCGGCATCGGCACCATCGGCGTGCTCTACACCATGGCGAGCTGGTGGGGCGACGTCATCAAGGAAGCGCAGTACAAGGGCGATCACACCCGCGTGGTGCAGCTCCATCACCGCTACGGCATGATCCTGTTCATCGCCTCCGAGGTGATGTTCTTCGTCGCCTGGTTCTGGGCCTATTTCAATGCCGCGCTGTATCCGAACTTCGAGGTGCAGGCCACCCGCGACGCCCTGTTCGGCGGCGTCTGGCCGCCAAAGGGCATCGAGACCTTCGATCCCTGGCATCTGCCGCTGCTCAATACGCTGATCCTGCTGACCTCGGGCACCACGGTGACCTGGGCACACCACGCGCTGCTCGAGGGCGACCGCAAGGGCCTGAAATACGGCCTGATCCTCACCATCCTCCTGGGCGCCACCTTCACCTGCGTGCAGGCCTATGAGTACAGCCACGCGACGTTCTCGTTCGCCGGCCACATCTACGGCTCGACCTTCTTCATGGCGACCGGCTTCCACGGCTTCCACGTCCTGGTCGGCACGATCTTCCTGATCGTCTGCCTGGCGCGCGCCTATGCCGGCCACTTCACGCCCAAGCAGCATCTCGGCTTCGAGTTCGCCGCCTGGTACTGGCACTTCGTCGACGTGGTCTGGCTGTTCCTGTTCATCTGCATCTACGTCTGGGGCCACGGCGCCGAGGCGATGGCCCACGGCGCGCACTGAAGCTGGCGCGTACCGGTTCCGCCGAACGTGCTAAGAAGGGGCGGCCGTCGGGCCGCCCTTTCTCGTTGCGGCGGCGCCCGGCGGTTGATCGAAATGTGATCCGCTCTCGTCGCCTCCGGTTGTATCACCATGAGGCGTCGCCCGGCCGCCCAGGGGGCAAGACACCATGACCACCCACCCGCCCGTCACTTTAGCCCAGACCGTCCTGCGCGGGCTCGCCTGCCGCTGCCCGCGCTGCGGCCGGGGCAAGCTGTTCGACGGCTTCCTCAACCTGCGCAAGCGTTGCGAAGCCTGCGATCTCGACTACGCCTTCATCGACACCGGCGACGGTCCGGCGATCTTCATCATGATGCTCGCTGGCGCCATCGTGGTCGGCGCCGCCCTGATCGTCGAGGTGAAGTATCAGCCGCCGTTCTGGGTCCATGCCGCGCTATGGGGACCGCTGATCCTGGTGACGACGCTGCTGCCGCTGCGCGCGATGAAGTCGCTGCTGATCGCCCTGCAATTCCACCACAAGGCCGCGCCCGGCCGTTTGGTGGACAAAACGCCGCGATGAGGGACTTAACGGATCGCCGCCGGCGCGGTGCGCTCCCTCCCCCCTTGTGGGGTGGGGAGGGGGGTAGCTCCGGCGGCAGTCTTTGTGGGGCTACCCTCACCCCCAACCCCTCCCCGCAAGGGGGAGGGGAGCGCACCGTCTGCGTCGGCAGAGCGCGCAGCCTGTCGTTGGCGGCCCTGCAACGATGACCTCGACCCGCCCCAACACCTCATCTCGCGCCTTTGCCGCCTTCACCCTCGTCATGGTCGCACTGTTCATCGGCCTCGGCGTCTGGCAGTTGCAGCGCCGGGCAGCGAAGCATGCGCTGATCGCCGCGCTCACCGATCGCGTCGCCGCTGCGCCCGAGCCGCTGCCGCCACAGACGGAATGGCGCACGCTGACGCCGGAGCGCGACGAATTTCGCCGCGTCAGCTTCACCGCCACCTACACCAGACTGCCGGACGCGATGGTCTACAGCGCCGGCTCGGCCGTGCGCGAGGACGTCTCCGGGCCGGGCACCTGGGCGTTCCTCCCCGCGCGCCTGCCGTCTGGCGAGACCGTCGTGATCGACGCCGGCTTCGTCGCCAACACGATGCAGGAACGCAGCGTCCAGGATCGCCAGGTGGGCAAGCTCGTCACCGGCGTCCCCGTGACCCTGACCGGCTATCTGCGTTTCCCGGAAGCCGCCGGCCTGCTCACCGCGGCGGAAAATCACGACAAGCGCCTGTGGTTCACCAGGGATCATCAGGCCATGGCCAACGCCCTCGGCTGGGGTGAGGTCGCGCCGTTCTACATCGATCTGGAATCGCCAGTGCCCGACAATGGCATTCCCAAGCCCGGCCCGCTGTCGCCGCATCTGCGCGACGAGCACATGCAATACGCGATCACCTGGTTCTCTCTGGCCGCCGCGTTGATCGTCTCGTTCGCGGTGTGGGCGCGCGGCCGGCGCGCAGCGAACCGATGAGCCCGTAGCCCGCGAAACGGCGCTTGACTTAGAGCGCGCTCGAACCCGTAGCCTGCCGGGCGTCGTGAATGGAGATGAGCGCGCATGAAGATCGGCGAGCTGGCGAGGCAGTCGGGGCTCACGCCCCATACCATCCGCTACTATGAGCGGATCGGGCTGCTGCCCAGGGCCGATCGCGATCATGCCCGCCAGCGGGACTACGACGCATCGATCCTGACCTGGATCGAATTCCTCGGCCGTCTCAAGGCCACGGGAATGCCGATCCGGGACATGCTGCGCTATGCCGAGCTGCGCGCGGGCGGCGCTGCCACGGAGCCGGGCCGACGCCGGCTCCTGGAGCGCCATCGCGACGCAGTCCGGGCGCGCGTCGCCAGCTTGCAGGATTGTCTTCTCGTTCTCGACGCCAAGATCGCCGGCTATGCCGGCGCGAACGAGAGGACGAACGATGATGACGCAATCAACGCCCAGCCAATCCACGACGACGAGCCCGATGCCGGGCGGCACGCAATCGGGCGCCAACAACGATCAGGATCGGCTGGCGCGCGGCCGGCGCGCGCTCGATAGCATTGACGGCGAGGCCGGCCACAATGTGATCGCGGCGCTCGCCGACATCGCGCCGGATTTCGCGACCTACGTGATCGAGTTTCCGTTCGGCGACATCTATTCGCGGCCCGGCCTCGATCTGCGCAGCCGCGAGATCGCCACCATCGCGGCCCTGACCGCGCTCGGCAATGCCAGCCCGCAGCTGAAAGTTCATATCCATGCGGGCCTCAATGTCGGCCTCAGCCGCGACGAGATCACCGAGGTGATCATGCAGATGGCGGTCTATGCCGGCTTTCCCGCCGCGCTCAACGGCCTGTTCGCGGCCAAGGCGGTGTTCGCCGAGGCCGATGCGAAGGGCGCGGAGGCCGCACAGCTCTGAGCGGCCGCCGGGTCACTCGTAGCCCGCATGAGCAAAGCGACATGCGGGGCCGGTGCTGATCCCGCATGTCGCTTGCGCTCATGCGGGCTACGGTTGCGGGCTACGGCTTGGCCTCGATCGACCGCACGCTCCCCGAGACCTTCACCGGCGCGGCGGCCGATCCGTCGAGATCGACCTGCAGGCAGCAGGGCACGCCCATGTCCTCGCCCTGGCGGATCACGATCGGCCCCTCGGCCGCCCAGGCGAGCTCGCGCAGATAGCCGGCAGACGACGATCGTCAACATTTCTACCGAACGCATTGAACCGCGCGATGACGGCGGAGCGGGAGGCTGGTTCAGAGCGCCACCATGCGCTGCGCTCCCGCGCCGGCGTCCGTAACGCCGCCGTAACCCGGAGCCGCGACCATTGCTGTGCCAACAACCGGTTTCGCGCACGGGCCAAAACCATTATGGTGCCGGACCATGTTGCCGCCAGGCGGTTCCGATTTCGAATTCAATCAACGGGTTATGGCCTGGTGACGCAGGTCAGGAGAGCGGTTTGACGCGCTATGTTTCGACCCGCGGGGAAGCCCCCGCGCTCACCTTCTGCGATGTGATGCTGACCGGGCTCGCCCGCGACGGCGGCCTGTACGTGCCCGAGACCTGGCCGCAGCTGACGCCCGAGACGATCGCTTCGTTCTTCGGCCGGCCCTATTGGGAGGTCGCGGTCGAGGTCATCAAGCCGTTCGTCGCCGGCGAGATTTCCGACGAAGAACTCGGCCGCATGGCCAACGAGGCCTATGCGACCTTCCGCCACCCCGCCGTGGTGCCGCTCGACCAGAGCGCAGCGCACCAGTTCGTGCTGGAGCTGTTCCACGGCCCGACGCTGGCGTTCAAGGACGTGGCGATGCAGCTGATCTCGCGGCTGATGGACCACGTGCTGGCCAAGCGTGGCGAGCGCACGACCATTGTCGTGGCGACATCAGGCGATACCGGTGGCGCGGCGGTCGAGGCTTTCGCCGGCCGCGACTATGCCGATCTGATCGTGCTGTTCCCGCATGGCCGCATCTCCGAGGTGCAGCGGCGGATGATGACGACGTCGGGTGCGGCCAACGTGCATGCGCTGGCGATCGAAGGTCATTTCGACGACTGCCAGGCGATCGTGAAGGGCCTGTTCAACCATCACGGCTTCCGCGATTCGGTCAGGCTGTCGGGCGTCAACTCGATCAACTGGGCGCGCGTCGTCGCCCAGGTGGTCTACTACTTCACCTCGGCGGTCGCGATCGGCGCGCCCCACCGCGCCGTCGACTTCACCGTGCCCACCGGCAATTTCGGCGACGTCTTCGCCGGCTATGTCGCCAAGCGCATGGGCCTGCCGGTGCGCACGTTGCGCGTCGCGACCAACGTCAACGACATCCTCGCCCGGACGCTGACGACCGGCATCTACGAGGTGCGCGAGGTGCATGCGACGGCTTCGCCCTCGATGGACATCCAGGTGTCATCGAATTTCGAGCGGCTGCTGTTCGAAGCCGGCGGCCGCGATGCCGGCACCGTGCGGCGGCTGATGGACAGCCTCAAGCAGTCCGGCCGCTTCGTGCTGCCCGATGCCATGCTGGCGGCGATCCGCGCCGATTTCGATGCCGGCCGCGCCGACGAAACCGAGACCGCGGCGGCGATCCGTGCCGCCTTCCGCGAGGCCGGCGATCTCGTCGATCCGCACACCGCCGTGGCGCTGGCCGTAGCCGATCGCGACGGCACGGATCTGTCGGTGCCGAATATCGTTCTGTCGACCGCCCATCCCGCCAAATTCCCCGATGCGGTCGAGGCCGCCTGCGGGATGCGGCCGCACCTGCCGGTGTGGCTCGAAGGGCTGATGAGCAAGCGCGAGGACATCAGGATCATGCGGAACGACCAGGCCGAGGTGGAGAAGTTCATCCGCTCGGTCAGCCGGGCCGCCAAGCAGGGAATTGCATGATGGGTGTGGAAGTCACCAAGCTGCCGACGGGGTTGACGGTCGTCACCGACACGATGCCGCATCTGGAGACGGCGGCGCTCGGGGTCTGGGCCGGCGTCGGCGGTCGCGACGAGAAGCCGGACGAGCACGGCATCTCGCACCTCCTCGAGCACATGGCGTTCAAGGGCACGACGACGCGCAGCGCCCGCGAGATCGTCGAGACGGTCGAGGCGGTCGGCGGCGATCTCAATGCCGGCACCTCGACCGAGACCACGGCCTATTACGCCCGCGTGCTGAAGGCGGACGTGCCGATGGCGCTCGATGTGCTCTCGGACATTCTGGCCAATCCGTCGTTCGTGCCGGAGGAGCTGGAGCGCGAGAAGAACGTGATCGTGCAGGAGATCGGCGCGGCACAGGACACGCCCGATGACGTCGTGTTCGAGCATCTCAACGAGCTGTGCTTTCCGGACCAGCCGATGGGCCGCTCGCTGCTCGGCACCGCCAAGACGCTGGAGGCGTTCGATCGCGACAAGCTGCACGGCTATCTGTCGACGCATTATCGCGGACCCGACATGGTGGTCGCCGCGGCCGGCGCCGTCGATCATCAGCGGGTGGTCGAGGATGTGACGAAGCGATTTGCCAGCTTCAATGGCGGCCCGGCGCCAAAGCCGCTGCCGGCGACATTCGGCAAGGGCGGCTCACGCGTCGTGCACCGCGATCTCGAGCAGGCGCATCTGACGCTCGCGCTCGAGGGCGTGCCGCAGGCCGATCCGTCGCTGTTCTCGCTGCAGGTGTTCACCAACATCCTGGGCGGCGGCATGTCGTCCCGGCTGTTCCAGGAGGTGCGCGAGAACCGGGGGCTCTGCTACTCCGTCTATACGTTCCACGCGCCCTATAGCGACACCGGCTTCTTCGGCCTCTACACCGGGACAGATCCGGCTGACGCGCCCGAGATGATGGAGGTCGTGGTCGACATCATCGGTAATGCGGTGGAGACCTTGAGCGAGGCCGAGGTCGCCCGCGCCAAGGCGCAGATGAAGGCCGGTCTGCTGATGGCGCTGGAGAGCTGCAGTGCCCGAGCCGAGCAATTGGCGCGGCATATCCTGGCCTATGGACGGCCGCAGACCTTGCAGGAGATGGTCGCCAAGATCGAGGCGGTCAGCGTCGAGAGCACGCGCGATGCGGCGCGGGCGCTGCTCGCACGCAGCAAGCCGGCCGTCGTCGCGCTCGGCACCGGCAGGGGTCTGGACACAGCGGTGACTTTCGCCGAAGGTCTGACCGGTTCGAGATCGAAGGCCCAACTGCACTGAACGTGGTGCGGCTCGGTGCGGTCTTCGCATTGAATTCCGCCAGGACTCGGCGCCGGAGATCTGGGGTGGGTCGGAGCAGGCTTCGACCCGGAAAGAGCAGGGGGAGCATCACAGATGGCCCTGTTTCGCTTGCCATCCAACGGACCGGCTGCGCTGGCTCCGCGCGGCCAGGGCCTGCTGCTGCGCGCGCCGCAGATGGCCGATTACGCGCAATGGGCGCGGCTGCGCGAGATCAGCCGCGACTATCTCACGCCCTGGGAGCCGATCTGGCCGTCCGACGACCTGACGCGCTCCGGCTTCCGCCGCCGGCTGCGCCGCTATGCCGAGGACATCTCGGCCGACCGCTCCTATCCGTTCATCCTCTTCCGCGAGCAGGATGGCGCCATGCTCGGCGGCATCACGCTCGCCAATGTCCGCCGCGGCATCGTTCAGGCCGGCACCATCGGCTACTGGATGGGGCAGCCGTTCGCGCATCATGGCTACATGACGGCGGCGCTGCGGCTACTGCTGCCGACCTTGTTCGGCGAGCTCAATCTGCACCGGGTCGAGGCGGCCTGCATCCCGACCAATACGCCGTCGATTCGCGTGCTGGAGAAATGCGGCTTCACCCGCGAGGGCCTGGCGCGTCGCTACCTGTGCATCAACGGGGTCTGGCAGGACCATTACCTCTATGGCCTGTTGCACGAGGATTTCCGAGGGTAGCAATCGTGATCGGGATGGCCGCGGGAGAGGCCGATCGGGGCTGGTTCCGGCCTCTGAATTGGGTATAGACGCCTGGGCTGGGCGACCGAGTTGCCGGGGATATCAGACGATGCGAGAGACGAGCGTGATCAGGGTTGGGACGTTGGCAGCCGTGCTGCTGGCCTTGGGAGCCGCGGGCGCGGCGCCGCCGGCGGCCGCCCAATCGCTGACCGACCGCTTCAAGAGCCTGTTCGGCGGCGGCTCCGACAACAAGGGACAGGAGAACTTGCCCGCCGGCGGCGGACCGCCGGCCGATCCGACCGAGGGCCTGACCTGTCCGCCGGTCAGCATTCGCGCCGGCGCCTCGACCTACGCCGTGGCCGCGCCCGGCAAGCAGGCGGTCGGCAATGACGTCCGGTTCCAGGCGTCGATCACGAAGACCGCGCGCGAATGCAATCTCAACGGGGCCGAAATCATCGCCAAGATCGGCATCCAGGGGCGCATCGTTGCCGGACCGGCGGGCGCGCCAGCGAGCGTCGACATTCCCATGCGCATCGCCGTGGTCCAGGGCGGCATCGGCGAGAAGGTGATCGCGACCAAGTCGTATCGCACCACGGTGCAGATGACCGAGGACGGCAGCGTGCCGTTCACGATCGTCGCCGAGGACATGGTCTATCCGGTCCCGCCGCCCGGCGCCAATGCCGACAATTACGTCTTCTACATCGGCTTCGACCCGCAGGCCCTGACCCCGGAGCGGCCGCACGGCAAGAAGCGGAGGTGAGGCGAGTGAACGACGGCGAGGCCGCGCTCGGCAGGTCCGGGGCCGATGGCCTTCAACGCAAAAGGCCGGCGCGATGAAATCGCCCCGGCCTTTTGAAGATTCTGGATCAGATGGACTGCCGCTCAGTTCAGCTTGCGGCCGACTTCCGCGATGCCTTTGGCCACGAGGTCTTCGCCAAGAGCGCCCTTGACCGACTGCGACAGCACGGTCGCGGCGGCCTGGACGGCGGCATCCGCCGCAGCGGACCTGACGTCGGCGAGAGCCTGGGCCTCGGCGAGGGCGATCTTGCTCTCGGCGGCCTTGGTGCGACGGGCGACGAAGTCTTCCATCTTGACCTTGGCCTCCGCCGCGATGCGCTCGGCTTCCGCTTTGGCGCTGGTGATGATCTCCTCGGCCTCGCGTTCGGCACTGGCGCGGCGGGTCTTGTAATCGGCGAGCACCTTGGCCGCCTCTTCCTTGAGCCGCTTGGCCTCCGCCAGCTCGTTCCTGATGCGCTCGGAGCGATTGTCGAGCGCCTTCAGGACCGTGCGGTGGACACCGAGATAGGCGAACAGGCCCATCAGGATCACGAAGGCAATCGCAACCCAGGTTTCCGGATCAGCAAGCAAATGCATCAGGCTGTTCCCTTCAACGATGCATCGACCGCAGCCTCGACCGTCTTGGCCGCAGGGGCCTTGCCGGTGAGCTGCTTCACGATCGCGCTGGCTGCGTCTGCGGCGATGCCGCGGACATTGCTCATTGCGGTCGTGCGGGTGGTGGCGATGGACTTCTCAGCCGCCGCGAGCTTGGATGCGAGGCTGTCTTCCAGCGCCTTGCGCTCGGCGTCCGAAGAAGCCGCGAGCTTCTCGCGGGTCTCGGCTCCGATCGCCTGGGCACGGGCACGAGCCGTCGCCAGCTCGCTTTCATACGCCTTCATCGCGGCTTCGGATTCATCCTTCAGCCGCTGCGCTTCAGCCAGATCGCCGTCGATCGACTTCTGGCGGGCGTCGATGACGGCCCCGACCTTCGGCAGCGCCACACGCGAGACGATCACGTACAGCGCCACGAAGGCGATCACCAGGGAGACGATCTGGGAGGGAAAGGTTTCCTTCTGGAAGGGAGGGAAACCATGCCCGCCATCGGCCTCCGTATGGGCGCTTGCGGTGCCCTTGGCCTCGCCGCCCTTGGCCTCGCCATGACTTTCAGCCACGGGCTTCTCCTGTCCGGCTCAGGCCGTCTTAGACGGCGTACAGCAGGAGCAGCGCGATCAGCAGCGAGAAGATGCCGAGCGCTTCGGTGACCGCGAAGCCGAAAATCAGGTTGCCGAACTGGCCCTGGGCAGCCGACGGATTGCGCAGAGCGGCCGACAGATAGTTGCCGAAGATGATGCCGATGCCGGCACCCGCGCCACCCATGCCGATGCAGGCAATGCCCGCGCCAATGTACTTCGCTGCAACCGGATCCATGAAACGAACTCCTTTGAGAGGGTTGGTAGAGTGGGCCGGATCAGTGGCCCGGATGGATAGCATCGTTGAGATAGATGCAGGTGAGGATCGTGAAGACGTAGGCCTGGAGGAACGCGACCATCAGCTCGAGGCCGGTCAGCGCGACCGTCAGGCCGAGCGGCAACAGCGCGCCGACCTTGCCGACAAAGCCGAGCGCGCCGAGCATGGTCACGAAGCTCGCGAACACCTTCAGCGTGACGTGGCCGGCCAGCATGTTGGCGAACAGACGGACGCTGTGCGAGATCGGGCGGGAGAAGAAGGAGATGATTTCGATCACGACCACCAGCGGCAGGATCACCGCGGGGATGCCGGACGGCACGAACAGCTTAAAGAACTTCAGGCCGTTCTTGTAGAAGCCGTAGATGATGACCGTCAGGAACACCAAGAGCGCCAGCGAGAAGGTGACGATGATGTGGCTGGAGACGGTGAAGGTGTAGGGGATGATGCCGACGATGTTCGAGACGAAGATGAACATGAACAGCGAGAACACCAGCGGGAAGAACGTCATGCCGTGCGAGCCGGCGCTGGTTCTGATGGTGTTGGCGACGAATTCGTAGGACAGCTCGACCACCGACTGGAACCGGCCCGGCACGAGCGCGCGCCCGGCGGCCATCATCATGACGGCGATCAGCACGACCGCGAGCAGCATGTACGCGGACGAGTTGGTGAAGGTGATCTCCTGATTGCCGATGTGGCCGATCGTGAAGATCTTGTTGAGATGGAATTGGTGGATCGGATCGATCATCCGCGTGGCGTCTCAGTTGTTCACCGGCCACGCCGGCGCTTTGCAATTCACTCGACGATCTTCCGCGCTGATCTCACTGGCGGGGCCTGTCGGGAGCTATGCCTGCGGATCTCACCACGTTCAACACGCCGGCGGCAAAGCCGAGCAGAAAAAACACGATGAATCCGAAGGGCGATGTCGACAGCAAGCGGTCGAAGCCCCAGCCAAGCAACGCGCCGACGAGGACACCGGCGATCAACTCGGACGACAGTCGCAGGCCACGCGCCATGGCCGAAGCCCGGGCTGCAGTGTCACCGCTGCCGTTTCCAGGTTGATCAGCCCCGATCTTTCGGCCGTCGCGAATTTCGGACAACCGTTGGTCGAGACTTCCGAGCCTTGCGGAAAGCGCAACCTCATCGGGCGACTTGTCGCGATCCTTGTGTCCGCTGCTCTCGTTCGTGTCATCCGCCATGTGCCATCCGCCACGTGTGGAGACCCGACCCGGTGCCGCGAGTTTCAGGAATTAGCGCCCCATCGCCCTTTAAAGCCGCGCGGACCATACTGACCGCATCCCCCCAAGTCAAGATTGCGTGTTGAACTGTTAGATGCCTGAATTTACACGTTTTCTCGGCTTTTTCGTCAGATCGGTCGCGCGTGTCACCGCGCCGCATCAACAGTGTTGTGTGCGGCTGCGATCTTGCACCCGTCAGGACCCTCTGATCAGCTCTCGCTGAGCTCCAACCAACACGGGAACCCGCATGGCGCGCCAGATCGACTACTATTTCTCGCTGCAGTCGCCATGGGCCTATATCGGCCACCGCCTGTTCCGCGACATCGCCGCGAGCCACGGGGCGACCGTCAACCTCAAGCCGGTCATGCTGGTGGATCTGTTCGCCGAGACCGGCGGGCTTCCGCTGGCCAGGCGCCATCCGGCGCGGCAGCGCTATCGCATCGTCGAGCTGAAGCGGTGGCGCGACAAGCGCGGTCTTGATTTCCACGTCCAGCCGAACAACTGGCCCTTCAACGCCCGGCTCGCCGACGGCGTCGTCGTCGCGGCGCAGCAGGCCGGCCTCGATCCGGAGCCCTATCTGCAGCGCGCCTTCCCGGCGATCTGGGAGCAGCAGCTCAATCTTGCGGATGCCGAGGTGATCGCCGGCTTGGCCGATGCAGCCGGACTGCCGGGCCGCGATCTCGTGACGCAGGCGGCGACGGACATGGTCGGGGCCGCCTACGAGCAGAACCGGCAGGACGCGATCGCGGCCGACGTGTTCGGCTCGCCGGCCTATGTGCTGGACGGCGAGATCTTCTGGGGGCAGGACCGGCTCGAGCTGCTGGCGGACGCGTTGAAATCCGGTCGCTCCGCCTATACGTCCGAAACATAGGTGCGGCCTGTGGCAGGGGATCGCACCTGGGGCAACGTCATGGCCGCGACACAATGTCGGCGTGCATGGCGGCGGTTGCGAATGCGCCTGGGAGAGCCAGCCATGAGTCTCACGAAGCCCTACCGGCCGCCCCTCCTCGCGCTGTTGGCGTTGAGCTGCCTCGGCGGAGAGGCGTTTGCGGTCGAGGACACCGCGCCTGACGGCGACAAGGGACGCTACACGATGTCGACGACATCGGATGGCGTGATCCGGCTCGATACGAGGACCGGTGCGGTCTCGATGTGCAACAACAGCGGTGGGTCGGGCTTCGCCTGTTACGCGGTGCCCGATGAGCGCGCCGCGCTGGATGCCGAGATCGGCCGTCTGCAGGCGGAGAATGAAAAGCTCAAGGGCCAGCTCGCGTCGCGCGACCAGAGCATCTCCGGCAAGATCGATGAGCCGCTGCCGAAAGATCAGGCGCTGCCCAAATCCGATCAGTTGAAGAAAGCCGAACCCAAGACGGGGGACAAGCCCGGTGAATCGAAATCCTCCGATGCAACGCGCAAGCTCGAGATCCCGCTGCCCAGCGACCAGGACATGGATCGCATGATGGGGTTCCTCGAACAGGCTTGGCGCCGGCTGCTCGACATGGCGACGCGGGTGCAGAAGGACGTCTCGGGCAGGATCTAAGACCGCTTCGAGGAGGCTGAACGCATGCCAGCCAGATCGATGTCGCGCAGCGCGCCCTCGGCGAGCGTCATCAATACGATCGTAACCTCGACTCTGACCGTACAGACTTCGGGCCGCGGCTTCACCGATCTCACGCGCGAGGTCGAGGCGTTCCTGCGTGAAGTATCCGCCAGGGAAGGCGCGGTGACCCTGTTCATTCGCCACACCTCGGCGTCGCTGACGATCCAGGAGAATGCCGATCCCACCGTGCTGCACGATCTCGCCACGGCGCTGGCGCGGCTGGCGCCGGAGAATGCCGGTTGGGTGCACGACACCGAGGGGCCCGACGACATGCCGGCGCACGTCAAGACCATGTTGAGCGCTGTCTCGCAGCAGGTGCCGGTGCAGGACGGCCGCATGATGCTCGGCACATGGCAGGCGCTCTATCTGATCGAGCATCGCGCGCGTCCGCATCGGCGCGAGGTGGTGCTGCAGTTCATCGGCGCGGCCTGAGGCCATAAAAGAGAAAATCCCTGGCGCAAAAAGCGGAACGGCCGCGGAGTGATCCGCGGCCGTTCGTCGTTGGAAGCAGATGTGAGCGGGGTGCCGCTCGCCTCGTGATCAATCGGCCTGGATGTCGACGTCCTTGGTCTCCGGCAGGAAGATGAAGCCGACGACCGCGGTGATCACGGCGAACGTGATCGGGTACCACAGGCCGGCATAGATATCGCCGGTCGAGGCCACGATTGCGAAGGCGGTGGCGGGCAGCAGGCCGCCGAACCAGCCGTTGCCGATGTGGTAGGGCAGCGACATCGAGGTGTAGCGGATCTTGGTCGGGAACAGCTCGACCAGCATCGCTGCGATCGGGCCGTAGACCATGGTGACGAAGATCACCAGAATCAGCAGCAGGCCGATGATCGCCGCGACCTGCGGACGGAAGATGTCGAACGGATGCGCCATCTTCACGATCGTCGGGTTGCCGGCCTTCGGATAGCCGGCCTCGCCGATCGCCGCCGTCAGCGCCGGGTTGCTGGTCTTGGCGTCGGTGTAGGGCACTTCCTTGCCGTTGAAGGTAACCTTCACGCCGGAGCCGGCCGGACCGTACACGGTCGAGTACTTGACCGAGGACTGGGCCAGGAAGGCGCGGGCGGTGTCGCAAGGCGCGGTGAAGACGCGGGTGCCGACCGGGTTGAACAGGTCGCCGCAGCCGGCGGGATCGGCCACCACTTCCACCTTCGTCGCCTCGATCGCCTTCTCCAGCGCCGGGTTGGCGTTGGTGGTGATCATCTTGAAGATCGGGAAGAAGGTCAGCGCCGCGATGAGGCAGCCGCCCATGATGATCGGCTTGCGGCCGATCTTGTCGGACAGCATGCCGAACACGACGAAGAAGCCGGTGCCGAGCAGCAGCGACCAGGCGATCAGCAGGTTGGCGGTGTAGCCGTCGACCTTCAGGATCGATTGCAGGAAGAACAGCGCGTAGAACTGGCCGGTATACCAGACCACGCCCTGGCCCATGGTGGCGCCGATCAGGGCCAGCAGCACGATCTTGGCGTTGCCCCAGTTCGCGAACGCTTCCGTCAGCGGCGCCTTCGAGCTCTTGCCCTCGTCCTTCATCTTCTGGAACACGGGTGACTCGTTGAGGCGCAGACGGATCCAGACGGAGACGCCGAGCAGCAGCACGGACACCAGGAACGGAACGCGCCAGCCCCATTTGGCGAAGTCGGCCTCGCCGATGATGGTGCGGGTGAACAGGATCACCAGCAGCGACAGGAACAGGCCCATCGTCGCCGTGGTCTGGATGAAGGAGGTGTAGTAGCCGCGCTTGCCCATCGGCGCATGCTCGGCGACGTAGGTGGCCGCACCGCCATACTCACCGCCGAGCGCGAGGCCCTGCAGCAGGCGCAGACCGATCAGGATCACCGGTGCGGCGAAGCCGATGGTCTCGGCGTTCGGCAGGATGCCGACGATGAAGGTCGACAGACCCATGATCAGGATCGTGACCAGGAAGGTGTATTTGCGGCCGACGATATCGCCGATGCGGCCGAACACGATGGCGCCGAACGGGCGGACCAGGAAGCCGGCGGCGAAGGCCAGCAGCGCGAAGATGTCGCGGGTGGCCGGCGGGTAGGCGCTGAAGAACTGCGCGCCGATGATCGAGGCCAGCGATCCGTAGAGATAGAAGTCGTACCACTCGAACACGGTGCCGAGAGAGGAAGCCAGAATGACGAAGCGTTCGTCCTTCGTCATGCCTCCCGATCTCGCTTGTGTGGCTACCATTGTCGACATCGGCATTCGCTCCCCATGATTGTTGTGATGATGGCTTTCGCCTCCGCATGCCGGACTTGGACGGCGCAGGTCGCGGAGACCTTGGCCTTCAGTAACATTGCAGTGAAACCCGCCCCAATACGACTTTCGGCTCTGCCCTCTGCGGCGCGCGGGAAAGATGGGGACATTGCGGCGGATCAAGTTCGGTGAGCGGCCGTCGCGTTACCGATGTTGCGTTGCACAAGGTTCGGATTAACCGCCTTCCCTGCAAGTGGAATTGGACGCTTGCATGCAACCGGTGGCCGGGCGAGTATTTCCGGAAAACCGGGCGCGTGCAGTTGCAGCATGTCGTCGGTCTCGCAAGGTCAAGTCTGGATTCATGGCGGCTGCCAGCACCCATCTCGTCATTGCCGATGATCACCCGCTGTTCCGCAACGCTTTGCGGCAGGCGGTCGCGAGCGTGCTCGCGGAGGCCGTGGTCGACGAGGCCGGTTCGTTCGAGGACCTCACCGCACTGCTGGAAAAGGATTCCGAGGTCGATCTCGTACTTCTCGACCTCACCATGCCCGGCATCTCCGGCTTCTCGGGCCTGATCTATCTGCGCGCGCAATATCCGGCGATCCCGGTGGTCATCGTGTCGGCGAGCGACGACGGCGCGACGATCCGCCGCTCGCTCGATTTCGGCGCGTCCGGCTTCATCCCGAAACGGTTCGGCGTCGATACGCTGCGTGATGCCATCAAGAAGGTGATGGACGGCGACGTCTGGGTGCCGCCCGACACCGACCTCGCCGCCGGGGCCGATCCGGAGATGACGAAGCTGCGCGACCGGCTGGTCACCTTGACCCCGCAACAGGTGCGTGTGCTGATGATGCTGTCGCAGGGCCTCCTCAACAAGCAGATCGCCTACGAGCTCGGCGTCTCCGAGGCGACCATCAAGGCGCATGTCTCGGCCATTCTGCAGAAGCTCGGTGTCGAGAGCCGGACCCAGGCCGTGATCGCCGCCGCGAAGATCGCGGGCAGCGCCTGGCGGCAGGATACGCCGACGGGGAAGTAGGCGACGGAAAAATCTGGATGAGCCGTCATTCCGGGATGGTCCGAAGGACCAGGCCCGGGATCTCGAGATTCCGGGCTCGGCTCTGCGAGCCGCCCCGGAATGACGATACCCCGCAGCTGTCTGCCGGAGGCGCGATTGGCCGGCGCTTGATGCCGCCTTGCAGCGTATGTGGACAGCGTCCATTCCGCACGCCTTCTGCTTCACTCGCGACACACCTTACACGGCCTCGCGGCGCACAGCGCGTCCGAGCTTTGCCAATCATCGGCCCTCTTGAAGATAGAGGGCGCAGGGAAGGCCGGGCGCTGGCCGCGCCCGTGGCCCGCCTGCAGAAAAAAAGCAGGCGGCAGTCACCACAGGTCTGGCCGAAACACCCGGCCTTCCCTGCGCGATGGCTTTAACGGCTGCTCCGCGCTCTCCTCGGGGACCGGCTTTCTTGCCCCCGTCATCCGCAACACCGTCGTCACGGATTTGGCATCAGCAACGGGATGCCAGGACCACACGGCTTGACCGTGCGCGCCGGTTCGTTCGTCGGCATGCCAAAGCACGCTGCGACCCGACGCGCCCACCGCATCCCGCGCCCCACGTTCGTGACGATCGCGAAGCGCCCCTCATGGCGGGCACGGGATGGCGCGACTCGTAGCATGATTTCTGGAAAAAAGAAACAAGATTTTGGGCCAGCGAGAGCAGGGGATTCTGATCCAGTTGACGTGACAAGACGAAATCAAACTCCGTCGCAAGTTGCATCGGACGTGCGAGTGCCGGTGCAGCATGCTCAAATCCGGAGACGTCGTCGCCGGTCCAGTCACACTCCACTCATTCGGCGGAGACAGATGGTGCACATGCTCCTCCGGGCAATGCGTGCATCGGCAACCAAGGGAGATTTTTCAGGGTCGATTGAGCAGAACGAATGCCACAGCGGTGAGACCAAGCATGCACGCCGCCACCGCGGCGAAGGCCGTCGCGTAGGCGTGCGGGTCGTCGCGCTGCAGCAGGGCGCCGATCAGCGCGATCCCGAACGCGAAGCCGATCTGTCGCATCGTCACGCAGATGGCCGATGCCGTCGCGGCACGATCAGGTGGTACGGCCGAAACGGCCGCAGCCGTGATCTGCGCGTTGAACAACGCGCAACCGCTGCCGCCGATCAGCAACGCGCCGATGACGGCCCAGATGGTCAGCGTCGCGCGGAGGTCGTAGGTCGCGAGCGCGAGCAGGAGATCGGCTCCGCCCACGATCGCGAGCCCACCTGCGAAGTACCAGCGCGCCGGCAGCGTCGCGGCCAGCTTGGCCCCAATGGACGGAAGCAGCACCATGGGCACCGTCAAGGTTGTCAGCAGAACGCCGGTGGCCGCCGGGCTGAGTGCCATGGGCCCACGCGCCATTTGCGGCAAGTGGACGAGAAGGGCCCAGAATCCGATCGAGCCAGCGATGGGGACCAGGCACATCGCCACGAATCGTGGCGAGCCGAACAGCGCAAAATCGAACGCGGGCGCAGCGTGCCGCCGCTCGATGCGGACGAAGAGCGCGAAGGCGGCGATACAGCCGCCGAGCACGGGAGGCGTTGCAATGAGGCCCGATCCTTCAGGGCCATGATCAGCCAGCATCAGGAACGCGAGCAACCCGACGCCCAGCGCAAGTGCCGCGGGCCCGGCCCAGTCTAGTGGCGCAGATGTCCTTGAAGGGCAATGGTTGCTGGCGGTTCGACCCGTCAGCAGCACCAGCGCGACGCAGATGGGGATGTTGATCCAGAACACCCACGGCCATCCCAGCGTCGCCGCAATGAGCGCGCCGAGCGGTGGCCCGGCCACCATCGACGCGCCGATGACGGTCCCCGATATGCCGAAGGCCCAAGCCCGGCGAGAGCCAGGGTAGGCGGCGGCGACGAGGGCCGACGCAGATGCCGTCAGCGCAGCGCCGGCAATCCCCTGAAACACGCGCCAGGCCAAGAGACCGAACAGGGTGGTCGCGGTCGCGCATAGCGCCGACGCGAGGGCGAAGAGAATGGCGCCGGTCATGAACACGCGCCATCGCCCATACCGATCGGCGACCGGGCCTGCCAGCGGAAGCGCAAAGATCAACGCCAGACTGTAGACGTCGATCACCCAGGCTTGCTGCGCAACGTCAGCGGACAGGTTGGATGCAATGTCCGGCAACGCCGCCGAGAGCGCGGTGAGATCGAATTGAAACAAGAAGCCGCTCATGCATGCGGCGATCAGCGTCGACAGGGCGCTGCCAGTGGGCTGCGAAGCTGCGGTCGTGCTGTGACTTGGATGATAAGATGCGGGTGTACGCTTCGTCGAAGGTGCGTTTGGCATGCGGCTTTCATGCCTCACCACCTCCTGCCAACGCGAATGATCGTTCCTCAAAGCGGCATGAATCGATATCATGCTCCTGGAGAACGAGCCCGATGACCCGACGCCTGCCGCCCTTCCGCCCGCTGATTGCGTTCGATGCGGTCGCTCGCCATCGCTCCTTTACGCGCGCCGCCGACGAACTGGGCGTGACACAGAGTGCGATCAGTCATCAGGTCCGCCGTCTGGAAGAGTTTTTCGGCGTGCAACTCTTAAGGCGACTGAATCCCGGGATCGAACTGAGCGAGGACGGCGCGAGATTGCAGGGCGAGCTTGCAGGCCTGCTGGATGGGATCGCGGGCCTCGGGACCAGTCTGCGTCGTCGACCTGGCCGGCAGACGCTGCGCTTGGGGGCCGGCTCGTCGTTGGCCGCGTGGTGGCTGGTTCGCCGGCTGAGAGCCTTTCGCGCGCTCCATCCGGACATCGAGATCGATTTCGTGCCCGTCGAGTCCGAGGCTGATGGCGAGCCGCCGCTGGACGTGCGGATCTTGTGGACCACACTCACCGAGTCCCGCGCCACGTCGGTGCAAGCACCACTGTTTCGCGAGCGTGTCTTTCCGGTCTGTGCGCCGTCGTTGCTGCCGCAGGCGAGGCCGCTGTCGGACCCCGCGGCGCTGCTCGACCTTCCATTGATCCAGAAGCGGCATACCCCGGGTGAGTGGAGTTGGTCCTACTGGTTCCAGAAGCTCGAGATCAAGCGCGCCGAGCCGCGCGGTCTCGTGTTGGGAGACATGGGTCTTTGTCTAACGGCCGCCGTGGAAGGAGCCGGCGTTGCCATTGGACGCTCCCTGCTCGTCGCCGATGCGATCAGCGACGGGCGTCTCGTTCCTGCACTTGCAGCCGCTCCGGACGTGCTCTCGACTAAGGTTCACATTGCACGTTGGAGCCCGGAACTCATTGGAGATCGCAACACGAAGGTTCTGGTCGGCTGGCTCGCTGACGCCGCCGAGGAGACGAGCCTCGGGGTGTTCGCCGATCGAAATCTCACCTAATCGGGCTGCGTCCGAAGCCCTGCACGAGTCGGCAGCTCTCTGATGAGGTCGCCAACCTCCTGCTGCGCCAACCGCAATTCTTACATCTTCTGCAGGTTGATCCAAAAGTCCGCCGCCAGCTGGTCGCGCAGAAACTCCGAGCAGCTGCCACGCGCGACCATGGTCCCGCACGCTACTCCGCCGCCACCATCTGCTGGATCCGCCACTGGCCGAGCAGCGCCCGCAGCGACGCCGGCTTCAGCGGCTTGTTGAGCACGGCGATGTTGTCGTCGCGGGCGGCGGCGCGGACGTGGGGGCTGCGGTCGGCGGTGATCAGGATCGCGGGCAGCGCATCATTGAAGCGGCGGCGGATGTCGCGGATGGCGGCGATGCCGTTGCCGCGGTCGAGGTGATAGTCGACGAGCAGGCCGGTGACGGCGCCGTCGCGTGCCGCGATCGCCTCCACCGCGGACTCCGGATCGGGGACGGCGATCACCTCGGCGTCCCACGCCGTCAGCAGGGTCTTCATGCCGTCGAGGATCGCGGGATCGTTCTCGATGCAGACGATCAGGGCGCCCGCGATCGGCGTCGTTGCCAGCGGGGTCGCGGTGGTGACGGCGGCGGTGTGGTTGATCGCCTTGGCGATCGGCACCGTCACTGAGAACACCGAGCCGCGGCCGGGCCGCGAGTCCAGCGCAATGCCGTGATTGAGCACACGCGCGATGCGCTCGACGATCGACAGCCCCAAGCCGAGGCCGCGCGCGATCCGCGCGCCCTGCTCGAGGCGGTGGAATTCCTTGAAGATCTCGCCACGCTTGACCGGGGGGATGCCGACGCCGGTGTCGTAGACGCCGATCTGCAGCGACTGCCCGTGGCGGCGGCAGCCGACCAGCACGCGGCCCTTGGGCGTGTACTTGATGGCGTTGGAGATGAAGTTCTGCAGCAGCCGGCGCAGCAGCAGGCGGTCGGATTCGACCGGCAGCGACGACGGCACGAACACCAGCTCCAGACCCTTGGCGCGCGCGGCCGGCGCGAACTCGATCTCCAGCGAGCGCATCAGGTCGGCCATCTTGAAGCTCGAGATCGAGGGCGTCATCGCGCCGGCGTCGAGCCGGGAGATGTCCAGCAACGCGCCGAGAATCTCCTCGATCGCCTCGAGCGAGTCGTCGATGTTCTCGACCAGGCGCGAATCCTCGCCCGCCGTCTGCCGCTCGACCAGGCTCGTCACGTAGAGCCGCGCCGCGTTCAGCGGCTGCAGAATGTCGTGGCTGGCGGCGGCGAGGAAGCGCGTCTTGGAGATGTTGGCGTCCTCGGCGGCGCTCTTGGCCAGCGCGAGCTCCGAGTTCAGCCTTGTCAGCTCCTCGGTGCGGTCGCGCACGCGCTTCTCCAAGGTCGCATTGGCGCGCTCCAGCGCTTCGGCGGCCTCGAAGGAGGGCGTCACGTCGGTAAAGGTGATGACGAGGCCGCCATCCGGCATGCGGTTGGTGCGGACCTCGATCACCATGTGGCGATCGGCGAGGCGTTCCAGATAAGGCTCGCCCTCGGTGGTGTAGGCTGCGAGTCGGCGCGCCAGCAGCGCCTCGCTGTCCTCATAGGTCGGCGCGCCGATCGTGCCCATGAATTCGAGGATTTCCTTCAACGGGCTGCCGATCTGCACCAGATCCGGCGGCAGCCCGAGCAGGTCGACGAACTGGCCGTTGGAGCAGATCAGTTGCAGGTCGGCGTCGAACACCGCGATGCCCTGGCGCACGTGGTTGAGCGCGGTCTGCAGGATCTCGCGGTTGAAATGCAGCGCGGCATGGGAATCGTCGAGTAGCTTGAGCGCGGCCTTGGCCGACACCGTGCGCTTGCGCAACAGCAGCGACATCACGAGGCGCGACGACGCCGCGCCAATCGAGGAGGCGATCAGGTGCTCGGCATGGCGCAGCAGCTCGAAATCGGCCGGCGCGGCCGGATCGAGCGGGAGGTTGCGCTGGGCGGCAAACGCCTCGAACGAGGCGCGGGCGCGGTCGGGACCGAGATATTGGCCGACCGTGCTCTGGATGTCCTGCACCGTCACGGTCGAGCGCCAGCGCCGGAAGCTCGGCGCACTCGGCGTCAGCTCGGCCGGTACGAAGATGTCGGCCTGCAAGAGCTCGATCGACGACGGCTGCCGCGCCAGCGACAGCACGATGTAGGTCAAGAGATTGAGCGACAGGCTCCACAGCACGCCATGCAGCAGCGGCGGCAGATCGGTGCCGAGCAGCGCCTGCGGCCTGAGTGCCTCCAGCCCGAACGGGCCGTGCTGGAGAAACAGGATGCCCGCGGTCGAGGTGTCCAGGAAGCTCGGGATGAAGAGCGTGTAGAGCCAGACGGCGAAGCCGACCAGCATGCCGCCCATGGCGCCGCGCGCGGTCGCGCGCCGCCAGAACAGACCGCCGAAGAAGCTCGGCGCGAGCTGGGCGATGGCGGCGAACGACAGCAGACCGATCGCGGCGAGCTGGGTGTTGCCGAGCGCGCGGTAGTAGAAATAGGCCATCACCATGATGGCGAAGATCGCGATGCGGCGGGTGCCGAGCAGGAAGCCCGCGAAGTCGCGGCCGATCTCGCGCTGCTCCTGACGCTGCAGCACCAGCGGCACGACGATGTCGTTGCACACCATGATCGACAGCGCCACGCATTCGACGATCACCATCGCGGTCGCCGCCGACAATCCGCCGACGAAGACGAGGATCGACAGCCATTGCGAATTGGCCTCGATCGGCAACGCCAGCACATACATGTCGCTGTCGACGGCGCCGAACGGGAAGGTGACGAGGCCGGCGAGCGCGATCGGAATCACGAACAGATTGATCGCGACGAGATAGAGCGGGAACAGCCAGCGCGCGCGCGACACCTCGGCGTCGTCGGCGTTCTCGACCACGCTGACATGGAACTGGCGCGGCAGCAGCATCGCGGCGCAGAACGACAGCAGGGTCATGGTGAGGAAATTGCCGATGCCCGGCACATATTCCAGCGCGCGCTCGGCCTCCGGCGATTTCATCGCGCGCTCGATCAGCTCGACCGGCGAGAACATCCAGAAGGTGACGAAGGCGCCGGCGGCGATGAAGGCGACGAGCTTGATGATCGACTCGGTCGCGACCGCCAGCATCAGGCCATGCTGATGCTCGGTGGCGTCGGTCTGTCGCGTGCCGAACAGCACCGCGAAGACGGCCATCGCGAGCGTGACCATCAGCGCCATGTCGCCGACGATCGGGATGTGGGCGAAGGCGCGGTCGTCGATCAGGATGGTCTGCAGCGAGGAGGCGACGGCCTTGAGCTGCAGCGCGATATAGGGCACCGAGCCGATGATCGCGATCAGCGCCACCGTTGCTGCGACCGCCTGGCTCTTGCCGTAGCGGGCGCCGATCAGGTCGGCCACGGACGTGATGTTCTGCGACTTGGCGAGCTGGATCACCCGGCGCAGCAGCGGCGTGCAGGCGCCGACCATCAGGATCGGCCCGAGATAGATCGCGAGGAAGTCGACGCTGGTGCGCGAGGCGAAGCCGACCGAGCCGAAGAAGGTCCAGGAGGTGCAGTAGATCGCCAGCGACAGCGGGTAGATCAGCCCAGCCAGCCGGCCACGGCTTTCCGCCGGCCGCCGCTCTCCGGCCCGGTTGCCGCGGCTGGCGACCAGGAACAGGAAGCCGATGTAGCCGAACGCGGCTGCGATCACGCCCCAGTCATGCAGCATGGCCTTCGCGAACTCCTCGATCGCTGCGCCCCGTGAATTGGCTGCGAACTTAGCGCTTTGCGAGAGGCGGGGCGATAGGGATGTGGCGGAGGACGTAGGGAACGAGGAGGCGTCGTTAAGGGCGGCGCGATGTATCGCTTCGACGGCGGCGGTCCGTTCCATATCCAGACGGATCGGTGGAGTCGTGACGATCTGAGCCCGTGTCTCGTGGCCGGTCAGCGCCCCTCCCCCTTGCGGGGAGGGGGTGGGGGTGGGGGGGGCCAGGTATGAACCGGGCTGAGTCCTGACAATTCAGACCGGGTTGATTCCTGACAGGCAAGCTTCGTCCGATTCGAAGGAGGATCGGTCGATGCCTTTCAGGGAGAGCAGTCCTGTGGAGCAGCGTATCGGGTTGTTTCGGGAGTACGACACGGGAGCTTTTTCGGTGACGGAGCTGTGCGCGCGGCACGGCATCAGCCGGGAGACGTTCTACGTTTGGGAGCGCCGCCGCGCGAGCGGGGATCCGCAGTGGTTCGAGGAGAAGAGCCACGCCGTGCAGAACTGCCCGCACGCCACAGCGGACCGGCTGGCACGGCGCATCATCGCAACACGACGACGGTTTCCGCATTTTGGCCCCAAGAAGATCAAGGCCTGGCTCGCGCGCGAGCGAACGGAGGTCGACTGGCCGGCGGCCTCGACGATCGGCGACCTCCTGAAGCGTGAAGGCCTGGTCGAAGCGCGGCCACGCCGACGTCGGGCGATCGCGCAAGGCGAGCTGATCACGCCGGCGGAGGGCCCCAATGACGAGTGGGCGATCGACTTCAAAGGCTGGTTCCGCACTGGCGATGGCACGCGCTGCGATCCGCTCACCATCACCGATGCGGCGAGCCGCTATCTCATCGAGGTGCGCATTGTCGATCCGACCTGGGCTGGCGTGAAGGGCGCTCTGGAGCGCGTTTTCAAGGATATCGGCCTTCCCGACGCGATCCGCTCCGACAATGGAGTACCGTTCGGATCGACGGGAGCTGGCGGCCTTTCGGCGCTCTCGGTGTGGTGGCTCAAGCTCGGCATCGAGCCACGCTACATCCCACCAGCGAGCCCGCAGGACAACGGCCGGCACGAGCGCATGCACCGCACGCTGAAGGCCGAGACGTCGAAGCCACCGGCAGACACGGCCGCCGAGCAGCAGCGACGCTTCGACGCCTTTCGCCGCCACTTCAACGAGGAGCGGCCGCACGAGGCGCTCGACCAGGTGGCCCCCGTCAAGCTCTGGCGCAGGCCGGTGCGCTTCATGCCAGACCGTCTCGATGATCCCTGGTACGACGCCGATCACGAGGTCCGCCGCGTGCGTCCCACCGGGGACATCAAATGGCAAGGCGAGCACGTCTTCGTTGGCGAAGCGCTCGCCGGCGAACTCATCGGCCTCGCCAAGCACGATACCGGCGGCCACATCGTCCGCTTCTGGGGCCGAGACCTCGGGCTGATCGACCGCGACCGCCGTTTCCTGCGCTTTGCTCCGCCGCGTGCGCGGCTCCGCGTCGCGCAGGAAACGGCGGAGACAACACAGCAGTGATCGAATAGTGTCAGGGATCAGCCCGGTCCAAAATGTCAGGGATCAACCCGGTCGGTCAGGCACTGAATTGAATTAGACGCGCGCCTCGGCCTTATCGTCAGCAGCTGGACTCTTCGCTCCTTTAGAGAGCTCAGGCTGTCTCATGGAGAGCGGGACTCGTGGACCCCCACCCCCGACCCCTCCCCGCAAGGGGGAGGGGAGCGCAGTGGCGCGTGAGGTGATCGCGTAGCCAGCTCAGCCGCGGGCGCGCGTAGCCCGGATGAGCGGAGCGATATCCGGGGTCCTATGAGCTGCCGAGGCGAACCCGGGTGTCGCTGCGCTCACCCGGGCTACGAAGGGCTACTCCGCCGCCATCGCCTTCTTGTGCAGCGAAAGGCCCAGCCGTTCCCAGACCTGCAGCAGGGCCTCGGCGAGGCGGTCGATCAGGCCGTCGTCGTGATAGGGCGAGGGCGTGATGCGCAGGCGCTCGGCGCCCTTGGCGACGGTCGGGTAGTTGATCGGCTGGATGTAGATGCCGTGCTCTTCCAGCAGCAGGTCGGAGGCCTGCTTGCACTTCTCGGGATCGCCGACGAACAGCGGCACGATGTGGGTGTCGTTGGTCATCACCGGCAGGCCGGCGGCGTTGAGGATCGCCGTCACCCGAGCGGCGCGGTCCTGGTGGCGTTCGCGCTCCCAGCTCGACGATTTCAGGTGCTTGATCGCAGCCGTGGCGGCCGAGCAGATCGGCGGCGGCAGCGCGGTCGTGAAGATGAAGCCCGGCGCGTAGGAGCGCACGGCGTCGATGATCTCGCCCTTCGCGGCGATGTAGCCGCCGAGGCAGCCGAACGCCTTGGCGAGGGTGCCTTCGAGGATGTCGATGCGGTGCATGACGCCGTCGCGCTCGGCGATGCCGCCGCCGCGCGGGCCGTACATGCCGACCGCATGCACCTCGTCGACATAGGTCATCGCGTTGTAGCGCTCGGCGAGATCGCAGATCGCCGCCAGCGGCGCGACGTCGCCGTCCATCGAATACAGGCTCTCGCAGGCGATCAGCTTCGGCCGGTTCGGGCCGGCCGCGATCAGGAGCTCTTCGAGATGGCCGAGGTCGTTGTGGCGCCAGATCTGGCGCTCGCAGCCGGACTGGCGCACGCCCTCGATCATCGAATTGTGGTTCAGCGCGTCCGACAGGATCAGGCAGTCGGGGATCAGCTTGGCGAGCGTGGCGATGCCGGTCTGGTTGGAGACATAACCGGAGGTGAACAGCAGCGCCGCTTCCTTGCCGTGGAGGTCGGCGAGCTCGGCCTCGAGCTGCACCAGGGGATGATGGGTTCCGGCGATGTTGCGGGTGCCGCCGGCGCCGGTCCCGACGCGGGTCGCGGTCTCGACCATCGCGCCGACCACCTTCGGGTGCTGGCCCATGCCGAGATAGTCGTTGGAGCACCAGATCACGACATTGCGTGGTCCGCTCGGCGAGTGCCAGGTCGCATGCGGGAACCGGCCGGCGATGCGTTCGAGATCGGCGAAGACACGGTAGCGACGCTCATCATGCAGGCGACCGAGGGCGGCACTGAAGTACTGGCTGTAGTCCATCACGAAACCCGAACTGGCGCGCTGCAGTGCAGCATCTGAAGTGAAGACCTCGCGGCATGCGTGGCGTGAGGTCTTCTTAGAGCGTTTCCAGAGCGGCTGTCGAGCCGGAATCCCACGGCGGGAATTGGGCGATTTGTCCAAGGGAGGAGTGATCTCGGCCGAACGGCGCCCGGATTGCGGCGACGCGGCGGCGGCACGGCTTCGCAGCCTCAGGTGGTGCGATAATGCAGCACGGCGTCGACGTCCTGGCTGGTCAGCCGGCCCTCGACCAGCATGTAGTTGACGTGGGCGATCAGCTCGCCGGCGGCAAAGCCCATCTGGTGCGGGTCGAGCACGTGCTTGTGGAACACGACCGGCACGAGCTGCGCCGAGGTCTTCGGCTCGTCGCGGCAGGCGTCCGCGATCATCCGGCAGCGCTCCTCGTGGTGGTCGGCGAGCTGCTTGATGCGGGTCTTCAGCCCGTAGAACGGCACGCCATGGCCCGGCAGCACCAGCACGTCATAGGGCAGGGTGGTGGTGAGGCTCGCCAGCGACGCCAGATATTCGCCGAGCGAGTTCTGGTCCGGCTCGACCGCCCAGACGCTGACATTGGGCGAGATCTTGCTCAGCACCTGGTCGGCGGACAGGAACAGCTTGTCGGCGGCACAATACAGCATGACCTGGTCGAGCGCGTGGCCGCCGCCGGTGATGACCTTGAAGCGCCGGCTGCCGATCTGGATCTCGTCGCCATGGGAGACGCGGCGGTAGGAGGCCGGCAGCACCGAGACGCGCTGCAGATATTCCTGGCCGCGGCCGAGCAGCTTGTCGGTCAGGGTCTCGTCCATGCCGTGGCGGCGGAAGAACAGCCGCTGGGCATCGCGGCGCTCCTCGGTGCCGCGGTTCTGGTGATAGACCGACTGCAGGTACTCGACCTGCGACATCACCAGCGGGCAGTTGAAGCGCTCGACGATCCAGCCGGCGAGCCCGACATGGTCGGGATGCGAATGCGTCACGATCAGCCGGCTGATCTTGACGTGTTTGAGCGGGCCATCGAGCAGCCGCGTCCAGGCGGCGATCGACTCCTCATTGCCGAAGCCTGAGTCCACCGCGACCCAGCCGTCGCCATCGGCGAGCAGATAGATGTTCACATGGTTGAGGCGGAACGGCAGCTTCAGGCGCAGCCACAGCACGCCGGGCGCGACCTCGACGACCTGGTCCTCACCGGGATGCTGCTCCCAGGGATAGCGCAGGGCTTCGGCGGAGGAGTGAACGGTGTCTGTCTTCGTCATGCCTCATCGATTAACGGCCGCTGCGGGCGAGCGCCAGCCGAAAAACACATGGCTGGACGGCATTCCGGGGTACGGAAGGTGCTTCGGGTCGCGCCAGCATGACCTGCCTCGACGCCTTCTGCTTCGCCACGCCCCCATCATTCCGGGGCGAGGCCGCAGGCCTCGAACCCGGAATGACCGGCGAGTAGCAACTACGCCGCCCGGATGTTGGTCAGGAACGAATCGACCTCGGCGCGCAAGGTGTCGGCCTCGCGGCGTAGCGCCTCCGAGGCGCTGAGCACCTCGTTGGCGGAGGTGCCGGCCTGGGCCGAGGCGCTGGAGACGCCGGTGATGTTGTTGGAGACCTCGGTGGTGCCGGAGGCCGCCTGCTGGATGTTGCGGGCGATCTCGTGCGTCGCGGTGCCCTGCTGCTCCACGGCGGCGGCGATCGCGGTGGTGACGTTGTCGATCTCGGCGATGGTCTCGCCGATGTTGCGGATCGCCGACACGGCCGACGAGGCGACCTGCTGCATGCCTGCGATCTGGGTGCGGATCTCGTCGGTGGCCTTGGCGGTCTGGCTCGCCAGGCTCTTCACCTCCTGCGCGACCACCGCGAAGCCGCGGCCGGCCTCGCCCGCGCGCGCCGCCTCGATCGTGGCGTTGAGCGCGAGCAGGTTGGTCTGCGAGGCGATCGCCTGGATCAGGTCGACGACGACGCTGACGCGGCTCGCATTGTCGGCGAGTCCCTGCATCGTCGAGTCGGTGGCGCCGGCTTCCTCGACCGCCTTCTTGGCGATCTGGGCCGAGGTCACGACCTGGCGGCTGATCTCCGCGATCGACGACGACAACTGCTCGGTGCCGGCCGACACGGTCTGGACGTTGACCGAGGTCTCCTCGGCAGCCGCCGCGACCGCATTGACCAGCGAGTTGGACTGGTCGGCGGTCTGCGACATGCTCTGCGCGGTCGCCTGCATGGCCGTGGCGGAGTTCTGCAGCGTGCCGAGGGCGCTGCGCACCGTCGCCTCGAACGTGGCGATCTGGGCCTCCATGCGCGCGGCGCGCTCGGCCTTGGCGGCATTCTCGCGGTCCTGCTCGGCGGCCAGGGTACGGGCACGGACCATGTTGTCGCGGAACACCTGCAGGGTGTCGACCATCGCGCCGATCTCGTCGCGCTGCTTCGAGGCCGCAATCTCGGTGTCGAGATCGCCGCTCGACAGCGTCTGCATCGCCTGCTGCAGCCGCTTGATCCGGCGCAGGATGTTGCCGCCGACATAGAGCCAGACGAACAGCACCGAGCCGAGCAGCGTGGCTGCGCCGGCACCGGCCATGCCGAGCGTCGCGAGCTCGATGTCACGGCCCGCCGTGCTGGTGGCGCTTTCGGTCGACTTGCGCACGCCTTCGACGAGCTGCTGCACGCTGATGTCGAGACCGACATTGAGCTTTCGCGTCTCCTCCAGCACGGTCTGCCCGTAATCGTTGGCGTCGAGCTCCTTCTCGCGCGTCTTGAACACGCGGGCCTTGCCCTCGCCGAGTGCGGCGAGCTTCAGCGCGGCATCGTGGATTGCCTTGGTGCTGCGGCCGGTCGGCAGCAATTCGAGATTGGATTTGAGCTGCGCCAGCGCCTCCTTGAACTGCCGCTCGATCGTCTCCAGCGTGTCGCTGTCGTTGGCCGAGAGCGCGGCAGCCATCTGCGCCACCAGCAGGTTGCCGGACGCGATCACGTTGCCGAGCTGCTCGACGAACCGTGCGGCCGCCGTTGCGTCGTCTGCCGACACCTCGGCTGCGCCGAGCACGGCGTTGAGCTGCGTCTGGGCATCCAGCATCGGCTCGTTGGCGGCGGCAGTGAAGTCCGCCTGCGCCTTGCGCAGCGCGTCATACTGCTTGTTGTGCAGGGCCGCGACTTCGAGACGCTCGCGTGCGGCCGACACCAGGCTCTGATTGGCCTCGTTGATGTTCTTGATGGTTTCGGCGAGCGGCGCCACCACGCTTTTCGCGGCGCCGAGCGCGCTGATCTCGCTCAGGCGCTCCTGCGTGGTCTTCTGGATCTCCTGCATCTTCTTCAGGCGATCGTTGAGCGCGTCCTCGCTCTGGGACTGCAGCAGCGCCGGGCCGAGGCTGGCCAGGCCGGAGCTCTGCGCCAGCAATTGCAGGCTCGACGTGAGGCGCGGAATCTCGCGGTCCGAGAGCTCGACCATGGTGCCGCCGACGTGTCGCAGCATCAGTCCCGCAGCGACGCTGATCGCGATCGCCATGCCGGCGATCACTGCGAAGGCTGCGAACAGGCTGCCGCGGACGCCCCATCCAGGTCGCAGGACTCCGAGCACCCTGCTGAAGCTGAACCGAATCGCCATCTCTGGTGTCCCCCGATATGCACTACTTGGAGCTGTTGCTTGCAGGCAGTATCGCGGCGGGCGGTTAACAAATCCGGGAAACTACTCGGGCAGTGCTGAGTTTTCTCGCATTTTCGCATTTCACCGTGCGGCATTTAACAGGACGGAAAGGATTGTTGGGCCGCGCTTTCGATAACCTATGACAGAAAAGGCCGGCATCGCTGCCGGCCTTCCCGTCGTTTGTTGTTATTTGACGCCTGCGGATCAGTAGCGGGCCGCGAGCGGAGCGCCCCAGTTGAAGCGGTAGTTCACGCCAGCCTTGAAGGTGTGGTCGTCGGTGGTGAAGCTGCCGGTCGGGACCAGCGCGGCGGGCGCCGTGAAGGTGGCGCTGCCGAAATTGTAGTACTGATACTCGGCCTTGGCCGACCAGTTGGGCGCGAACATGTATTCGAGGCCGGCGCCGACGGTCCAGCCGTTGCGGTGGTCGCCGTTGGTTGCGAAGCCGACTGGCGTGCCGGCGAACGTCACCTTCTCGTTGTTGTCGGAATAGGCGTAGCCGCCCTTCACGTAGAGCAGGCCCGGACCCCAGGTGTAGCCGAAGCGGCCGGTGATCGAGCCGAGGCCGCGCTGGCTGTTGGTGTAGACGAGGCCGCCGGGGAAGGCGGCGCCGACGCTGCCGCTCAGCCAGCTGTACTGGCCCTCGGCGCCGATCACCCAGGTCGGTGCGAACTGCCAGTCGGCGCCGACCTGCACGCCGCCCAGGAAGCGGCCGTTGGAGTTGTTGCCGGTGGCGAGGCCGGAGAAGTTGTTGTCGCTGGAGAACGCGCCGCCGAGATGGGCGCCGAGATAGAAGCCGGTCCAGTTGTAGATCGGAGCGGCATAGGCCGGCGGCGCCTTGGTGGCGTAGGGATAGGTCCGGGCGCCGAGATCGGCGGCGACAGCGGACTGGGCCGAGGCCAGCGCGGCGACTGCAACGGTTGCGAACAGGATCTTCTTCATGGCGGGGTCTCCGATACTCAACTAACAAGGCTCGCGCAGCGCGCGCCGTCGATGGATCGGAGATAGATTGCTTTCGAATAAAATGCTGTCACTCGCGCAGCACACTGGCCTCCAACCCGACCTTCTGCGGGCAAAGGTTCTGGCGTAGTTAGCAATGCACTAACGAAGGCTGAACCGGGAGTTAACGCCGGGCCCCTTTGTGCCGCCGCGGCACAACCGGTTAAGGCGCGTTAAGAGCTCGATGCAGGGCCGCGACTGCGTCGCGCAGCTGCTCGCGATGAACGATGTCGTCCTTGGGCATCGAAGCGATGCCGGCGGCGAGCTCGTGAAGGATCGCGGCGAGCAGTCCAAAGTTCAGATGCATATGGATCGACTTGCGGACGTCCTCGGGGCCGGGGCGCTCCAGGGTCAATGCCAGGCCAGATGATTCGAGATGGGCTTCGAACCGCGAGGAATGCTCGAACGTGCCGGCATAGAACTTGTCGGGATATTCGAGCGCGATCTCGGCCTTGTCCGGGATGGGTTTCGACATGGTAGCTCCTGAGCGGCGATGCGCGCATGTTCGCAGATCTGCCTCCCGCCGCCTTGCGCCAGGTCATAGTGGGCGGAGCGCCTGCGTCCCCCGATCGAGTCGGGCCGGACCGCATTTCTACGGGGGCGGAAATTTACCTTCCCTGAGAAAAGGTTGTGCACGCTGATCAAATTGACGACTCGATGCCGGTCGTTCCGGACGGACCAGCTCCATGCAAGCGAGCGGAGAGGGCTCCGGCGGGGCGACGGCGGGTGCAGTCCACCCTCCAGCGAAATGTGCCGCCGACATGAAGATGCGTCTCTCCATTTCCACGTTCATTGCGGCTTTTGGCCTTGTGCTCGCACTCGGCTTCGGTGCGGTCGTGCTGACCAGCGCCTATGCGCTGCGCGAGCTCAAGGTCGGCGGGCCCCTCTACGACAAGATCAAGCTCGGCAATGATCTGGTGGCGGACATCCTGCCGCCGCCTGAATATGTCCTCGAGGCCTATCTCGAGGCGACCCTCGCACTCCGGACGCCGAAGGATCTCGACACGCATGTCAAGAAGCTGGCGCAACTGAAGAAGGACTATGAGGATCGCAAGACGTTCTGGATCGGCTCGGCGCTGCAGCCTGATCTGAAGTCGCTGCTGGTCGAACGATCGGACGGTGAGGTCCAGAAATTCTGGCAGGCCCTGGAAGCCGAGTTGATCCCGGCGCTGCGCTCCGGCGACATGGCGAAGGCCGATGCCGCCTATGCCCGGCTGGCCGAAGCCTACGCCGCCCACCGCGCGGTGATCGATACGCTCGTCGACAAGGCGAACAAGCTGAATGCGGACATGGAGGCCACGGCGGCGACCCAGGATCGCAGCATCTCCATCGTCGTGTGGACCGTGTCCGGCATCGTTCTGGCTCTGGTCGTCGCCGGCATGTCCGGGCTGGTGATCGGCGTCGTCCGTCCGCTGTCGCGCATGACCGGCCTGATGCGGCGGATCGCCGAGGGCGATCTATCGGCCGACATTTCCTATTCGGAACGCGGCGACGAGATCGGCGCGATGGCGGGCGCGCTGAGCATCTTTAAGACCAACGCGCTGGAGAATGCGAGCCTGCGCGACAAGCAGGAGCGCGACCGTTTGGCCGCCGAGGAGCATAAGAAGCGCGCCATGCTCGACATGGCCGACGTGATCGAGCGCGAGACCGAGACGTCCGTCGAAGCTGCGGCCGGCGCATCGCGCCAGGTCGAGGCCGTCGCCGCAGGCCTCTCGGAACTGGCCGAGGAGCTGTCGACCGATGCGCAATCGGTGGCCGCAGCCTCGGAGCAGTCGCTCTCCAATGCCCAGACGGTCTCGTCGGCAGCCGAGCAACTGAGCTCGGCGATCCGCGAGATCTCGAGCCAGGTGGCGCGCGCCAGCACGATCACCAAATCGGCGGTGACGGAGCGCGAGAAGGCGAAGAACACGATGCTCTCCTTGTCCGCGGCCGTGGACAAGATCGCCGAGGTCTCCAACCTGATCGGCGGCATCGCCGAGCAGACCAACCTTTTGGCGCTCAATGCCACCATCGAGGCGGCGCGCGCCGGCGACGCCGGCCGCGGCTTTGCCGTGGTTGCGGCCGAGGTCAAATCGCTGTCGGATCAGACCGCCAAATCGACCGAGGAGATTTCGCGCCTGATCGGCGAGGTGCAGACCACCACGCAGGCGACCGTCGACGTCGTCGAAGGCATCGGCAGCCAGATTTCCGAGATCGACGAGGTCGCAGCCTCGATCGCCGCGGCGATGGAGGAGCAGCACGCGGCGACCCAGGAGATCAGCCGCTCGGTCCGGTCGTCGGCGAGCGCGGCGCGCGATGTGTCGTCCAAGATCGGCAATGTCGGCAGGGACGCCGGCATGGTCAACGATCGGGCCGCCGAGGTGCGCAACGCCATCGGCTCCGTGGCAACGGGCCTGACCTCGCTCCGTGCCACGCTGGTGAAGGCCGTCAGGACGGCGACCGCCGAAGCCGATCGCCGTCAGTCGCCGCGGTTGAAGTCGAGCCTGGCGATCAAGGTCGTCGACGATCGCAAGGGCGTGGTGAAGGCCGATCTGGTGGATATTTCCGAAGGCGGCGCCTGGATCAGGTTCGATCCCGAGCCGGGCATCGGCGATCGCGGCGTCATGGAGTTCAGTGGCTTCGACGGCCGCGTGCAATATCGGGTCCGCGCCCGTGACAAGGACGCGCTGCATGTCGAGTTCGACCCCGGCCAGAATCGCGAGGCGTTTCTGGCGTGGTTCAGGCGGACCTTCGCACGGCAGGCGGCGTAGACGGAGCGCCGTCGCTTGCCTCCGCTCTCGGCCAAGAGAACGGAGGCTTCGTGCCGGTCCTCAACGCGCCATCGTCATTGGCGCGAGACCAGATCGCTGATCCGCACTGGGAAGCGCCTGATCCGAATGCCGGTCGCATGCGCCACTGCGTTGGCCACCGCCCCGGCGGAGCCGGTGATGCCGATCTCGCCGACGCCCTTGATGCCGAGCGGGTTGACGAACGGATCGTGCTCCTCGACCGTGAACGCCTCGATCGCCGGGACGTCGGCATTCACCGGCACATGATACTCGCCGAGATTGGCGTTCATGATGCGGCCGCTGCGCCGGTCGGTGACGGCCTCCTCGTGCAGCGCCAGCGAGATGCCCCAGATCATGCCGCCGATGAGCTGGCTGTTCACCAGCTTCGGATTGATGATCCTCCCGGCCGCAAACGCGCCGACCATCCGCGTCACCCTGACCTGGCCGAGATCGGGATCGACCTTGACCTCGGCGAAGACGGCGCCATGCGAGCTCATCGCGTACTGCTCGTTGGCGGCGGGATCGGGCACGCCTGAGCCGGAGCCCTCGATCTCGGCGAGACCGGCGCGGGCCAGGATGTCGGCATAGCTCTCGCCGCGGCTGTCATCGTCGCGCCGCAGCAGCCGCCCGTTGCGAGCGATCACGCCGGCATTGCCGGCGCCGAACAGTGGCGAGCGCTCATCCGCCGTCGCAAGCCCGGCAAGCTTCGCGATGACCGCGGCTCCCGCATTGTGGATCGCGGTGCCCACGGTCGCCGTGTGGGCCGAGCCGCCGGCGATGCCGGCATCCGGCAGATCCGACGTTCCGGCCTTGAACGTGACCTGGTCGAGATCGAGCGCGAGAGAATCCGCGGCGATCTGTGCGAACGCGGTCCACGCGCCCTGGCCCATGTCGTGCGCGCCGCTCTCCACCACGCCGCTGCCATCGCGCCGGATCACCGCGCGCGCCTGGCCTGCGAACATCAGCGCATGGAACGTCGCCGTGCCCATGCCCCAGCCGACCAGGAAGCCGTCCTTGTCGCGCATCGTGCGCGGCTTCAGCGGCCGCTCCCACCAGCCGAAACGCTCCGCACCTTGCGTGTAGCACTCGCGCAGCGCCTTGGACGAGAACGGCTTGCCGATGGCCGGCTCGACCTCGGCGTAGTTCTTGACCCGGAAGGCGAGCGGATCGAGGCCGCAGGCCTCGGCCATCTCGTCGACCGCGCTTTCCAGCGCGATCGAGCCCGGCGCGATGCCGGGCGCGCGCACGAACAGCGGCGTGCCGGTGTCCATGCGCACCGCGTCATAGGTGGTCGCGATCGCCGGCGCGGTATACAGCGTGTGCGTGACATGCGCCGCCGCCTCGTAGAAATCCTCGAAGCTCGAGGTCGCAATCCGCGCGTGATGATGGATCGCCGACAATTGTCCCGCGCCGCTTGCGCCGAGCTGCAACGTCTGCCGGGTCGGCGAGCGATGGCCGAACGGACCGTAGAGCTGCTCGCGGCGCACCACGAGCTTCACCGGACGTCCGGTCAGCTTCGCGGCGAGGATGCCGAGGATCTGCGGTCCCGCGATGAGGCCCTTGCCGCCGAAGCCGCCGCCGAGATAGGGGCTGCGGATCAGGATGCTCTCCGGCGCGATGCCGAACAGCTCGGCGAGGCGCCCGCGCATCATCACGAGGCCCTGGGTCGGCGTGTCGATGACGAGGCGATCGCCCTGCCATTCGGCGACGATCGCATGCGGCTCCATCGCGTTGTGATAGTGCGCCGGGGTCTCATAGGTCGCGGTGATCTGCCTGTCGCTGCCCGCCAGCGCGGCCTCGACATCGCCATGGTAGCTCTCGGCAGGAAATCCCATGCCGACCACAGGCGGCACGTAGGCGTCGCTGGCGTCGAGCCCGATGCGGGCCTGCTCGACTTCGTAGCGCGGGGACAGCAGAGCGGCGCCTTCGGTCGCTGCTTCCAGGCTCTCGGCGACGACGAGCGCGATCGGCTGGTTGGCGTAGCGCACGCGATCGTTCTGCAGCGCCTCGAAGCGGAACGCGAACGGATTAGGCTTGCCGTCGGGATCGGCGTGCAGCGGCGGCCGGTTGGCGGAGGTCATCACCTCGACCACGCCGGGATGCGCCTTGGCGGCTTCGACGTCGAGCGCGACGACGCGGCCGCGCGCGATGCTGGAGACGGCGAGCACGGCATAGAGCAGGCCGGGCGGATTGTTGTCGGCGGCGTAGCGTGCCGTGCCGGTGACCTTGGCGCGGCCATCGACGCGCGACAGCGACTGGCCGATGTTGGAGCCGTGTCTGATATGGGCGGGATCGCGGGAGAGATTGAGCTCAGGCGTCATGAAGCACTCCTGGAACGGAGGAGAAGGGAGAGGCCGGCAGCGCCGGCATGCGCGACGGCGTGCCTTGGCTCGCGGCTTGCAGCGCGCGCACGATCAGGCTGCGCGCGAGCGGGATCTTGTAGGCGTTGTCGCCGGAGGGCTTTGCGTCGTGCAGCGCCGCCTCGGCGGCGCGTTCGAACAGGTGTGCATCCGCGGGCTGTCCTGCGAGCAGCGCTTCGGCTTCATGGGGCCGCCATGGCTTGGCAGCGACGCCGCCGAGCGCCAGGCGCGCCTGCTTGATGCTGCCGTTCTCGATCACGAGACCGGCTGCCGCCGAGACGATCGCGAACGCGTAGGAATTGCGCTCGCGGACCTTCAGATAACGCGCATGCCTGGCGAAGGCGCGTGCAGCCGCCGGCAGCCGGATCGCGACGATCATGTCGCCCGACGCGAGCACGGTCTCCTTCTCCGGCGTGCTGCCGGGCAACAGATGCAGCGCCTCCAGCGCGACCTCGCGCCGGCCCGCTTTGCCTTCGATCTCAACCACGGCATCGAACGCCGCCAGCGGCACGCAGAAGTCCGAGGGATTGGTGGCGATGCAGGCCTCGCTCCAGCCCAGCACAGCGTGCTGGTGGTTGTCGCCGCCGCGGGCGTCGCAGCCGGCGCCAGGCGTGCGCTTGTTGCAGGCCGAGGCCGGATCGTAGAAATAGGCGCACCGCGTCCGCTGCAGCAGATTGCCGCCGACGGTGGCGGCGTTGCGCAGCTGTGCCGAGGCGCCGGACAGCAGCGCTTCCGCGACGGCCGGAAAATCGCGCGCGAAGCTTGCGTCATGGGCGAGGTCCGCATTGCGCACCAGCGCGCCGATCCGGACGTCGCCATTGCCGAGCGTCTCGATCCGCGTCAGCTCCTTGATCTGCGAGATGTCGACCAGCCGCGCCGGCCGGACGACATTGCCCTTCATCAGATCGAGCAGGTTGGTGCCCGAAGCGAGATAGGCCGCGCCGGGCGCGCTGGCCGCTGCGACCGCCTCCGCGACCGTCGACGGCTTCACGTAGTCGAACCGGTTCATGCCGCGCGCTCCGTCTTGTCAGCAAGCGTCGCCTGCGCGTCGAGCACGGCCTCGACGATGCCGACATAGGCGCTGCAGCGGCACAGATTGCCGCTCATGCCTTCCCGGACGCGGTCCGGGTCGTCGCCGGCCTGGCCTTCATTGATGAGCCCGACCGCGCTCATGATCTGGCCCGGCGTGCAGAAGCCGCATTGCAGGGCGTCATGATCGATGAACGCCGCCTGCACCGGGTGCAGCTGGTCGCCTTGAGCAAGTCCTTCGATGGTGGTGATCGCGGCGCCGTCGAGGCTGACGGCCAGCGTCAGGCAGGAGTTGATGCGGCGGCCGTCGACCAGGACGGTGCAGGCGCCGCACTGGCCGCGGTCGCAGCCCTTCTTGGTGCCGGTGAGGTGGAGGCGCTCGCGCAGCAGGTCGAGCAGGGTGACCCTGGGGTCGTCGAGCGCAAGCGTTCGCGGCTCACCGTTGACGGTGAGTCTGACAGTCCAATTCATGCGTTGTTCCGATCGAAGCGATGGCCTAATCGGATCGCAGCGGGCACCGCCTTACGGGCGGTGGTCCGTCCAGATCCAGCGACCGCGGGACGACAGCTCAGCAAGGTTGGCTGTCCCGGGTGGCAGGTCTATTTATACGGAGGGTTCCTCCGTTTAGCAAGGGGACATGAACGGTCCGACATCAAGAGCTGGTGAGATGGAGACGAAACCACAAGAGCGGCCGCGCAAGCCGCGCGCCGATGCGCAGCGAAATCGCGAGCGCGTGCTGGAGGCCGCCAAGGCGGTGTTCAGCGCCGGCGGCGCCGAAGCCAGCCTGGAAGCGGTGGCGCGCCAGGCTGGCGTCGGCATCGGCACGCTCTATCGCCATTTCCCCACCCGCGAGGACCTGTTCGAGGCGGTGTACCGGCGCGAGGTCGAGCAGCTCTCGGAGCTCGCCGAGGCGCTGAAGAGCGAGCCGTCGCCGGTCGAGGCGCTGCGGCGCTGGCTGCGCTCGACGGTGCAGTTCGTCGCCACCAAGAAGGGCATGATGGCCGCACTGGCGATCGTCATGAACGCGAACTCCGAGCTCGCCGCCTATTCGCACGGCCATCTCACCCGCTCGATCGGCGCGCTGCTGTCGCGGGCCGTCGAGGCCGGCGAGATTCGCAGCGACATCAGCGCCGACGACGTCCTGCGTGCGCTGATCGGCATGTGCTACATGCACGACCAGACCGGCTGGCAGCAGAGCGTGCTGCGGCTGCTCGATGTGTTCGTGGACGGGTTGAGGGTGGGGAAGGGAAGAGTCAGCGAAGCGTAGTTGGCTTTCCGTCCTGGCTCAGCGGGGCGGGAATAGCAACAACGTCAACAATGTCAGGAAAGTTTCCTGGTTTTGGACGCGAGCGGCTTCGAAGCTCGCCAATGCAGCTCTCGCCATTCTGATGGCGAGCTGCGCATCCAGGGTTTTGACGCGGATCATCGGATTATAGTCGGCTTCATGGCGCTTCTCTTGCAGCTCCAGGACAGCGAATGCGAACGCTTGAAGGTTTGCTCCAAAGCCTCCAGAGGGCGCAAACGGGAGATATTTGGCGGAGAGCTTCGACTTTTTGATCTCCTCGCATAGCAATCGGAGGTCTCGATGATCCACGGCTCTATAGACGAGGGCGTATGAAGGTGTCCCTTGTTTCGTCTTGCCAACGAATTGATCTGCAGCGGCGATGAGCGTTGCATGAAACAATCCATAGTACGCAGCCGAAATTGCGCGACGGATGTTCACCTGCCGTGGTGGCCCCGCCGCAGGCGGAACGATCAACTGCTCAGCCTGCTGAAACAGATGCTCCGGATTAAGTATCGCCAACGGCCTCGTTCTCCGCCTCGTATTCGATCAGCGGAAAACGGTCCTCGCCTGCGGCCTGGAGCTGCTCTTGGATCTGGACCAGCGTATCCAGTACTGCTTCTCCCTCGATGTTGGTCCCTTGGATGGGGCTCAATACGATGGTGATCCGCAGCGCGTCACGGCCTTCGGAGTCCGCATAGGATGCCGTCGTGACGTCTGTTACCGCGGCGGAGCTGCTCAGATTCGCAGTGGCGACCTCGCGGGCGATCTTGGCGATTTTGGCGTTATCCAGCATTGTCGCAATATACGCTGCATTCCGGTGAGTTGCCACCGGCCAGCGTGCGGAGTCTCATATGGCTCATTGGCGATCTCACCCCCTCAACCACTCCATCAGCGCCTGCGCGGTCTCCTCCGGCTGCTCGGGCTGCGGCAGGTGACCGCAATTCTCCAGCACGACCAGCCAGCTGCCGTCGATGCCGTCGGCCATCTCCTTCGACAGGCTGTTCGGAATGGTGTTGTCGGTGTCGCCGGTCAGCACCAGGGTCGGGCAGCGGATCGCGGTCAATGTCGGCCGCGAGTCCGGACGCGACATGATGGCCGTCAGCTGCCGGATGAAGCCGATGACGCCGACCTCCTCGGCCATGTCGTGCACGAGCTGGCGCAGCCGCGGATCATCCTGTCGCGACGGATGCACGAAGCCTGAGAACAGCTCGTCGACCACGCCGTGATAGTCGCCCTCCTTGGCGCGGGTGATCATGGTGCGGCGGCGGGCGCTCGCCTCCGGCGTGTCGGGCCTCGCCTGGGTGTTGATCAGCGCCAGCCGGCCCACGCGCTCCGGCGCCTGGCGCATGATCTCGAAAGCGATGTAGCCGCCCATCGAATGTCCCGCGAGCGCGAAGCGCGGCGGCGCCTCGGCCAGGATGCGGCGCGCGATCGCGGCCATGCTGTCATCGCGGACGTGGTTGGCCACCATCACCGGCCCGAGCCGCCACAGCGCCGGGATGACAGGCGCATAGATGCGGGGCGACGAGATCAGTCCAGGCACCAGCACGAGCGGCAGCGCATCAGTCATGGGTCTTCCCCCGGAAACGGCGTTCACCTGGTCCGGGTGTTTTCCACCCGGCATGCCATTTACGCGCGTGAGGCGGCCGATGTCCAACGATGTGCTCCGCTTCGCGCCCGCCGCCCAGGGCGACGACCTCGTCCTCAGCCTTGCCCTGGCTCATCCTGCGCCTCTTCGCGACGGCGAACGGCCGCAGTGATCGGGTCGCACGCGACGCCGCTTGGGCCGCGGCGCCTCTGGCTTTCGTGATTGCGGCGCCATTCGCGGCAATCTGGTGGCGTCGTCCGCAATTCGCGCGCGAGGCGGGGATCCAACTACTTCCGTTCCGGATCATGCCACCATCGCATGCAGCGCGATGATACCTGGATGGATCGTCAATCGTGGCAAACAGGGTCGGGCGTCACGATAATATCACGTAATGGGCGTGGGCCGCGGCGTCGCAAGGCCTGCGACCACAACGATTAGTTCGCGCGGCCGGTAACTTCACGTGGCCGGCGATGGCCGGCTCTCTCGTGCTGCTGCGGCGATGAGTTGGTAGCACCGCGCTGTCGGTGATGACATCGGAACGATTGTCGCGCGAAGTCCGACTCTCACGAGAACGGCGAGTGCGCCGATCCGCGATGCAGCGAGGGGCGGGACGACGTGCTCGATCAGCGGCGCGACGATGCCTCTCGGCGATGTCGCTGCCGGATGGAGCAGCGGCGCTCGTGGCCGCGAGTTCGATGCGAAGGTTGCGGTGGCGTGACCTGATGCGCGAGCGAGAGCCAGCGCGCCAGCGGCTGAGGCCTCTCCCCGACGATCAGACGAGCAGTGGCTGCGCCGTGGCTGCGAGCTTCTTCAGCAGCGGCAGGAAGCGCTCCTTCATCTCGTCGACGCCGATGCGATCGACGTGGCCGCCGATGTTGACGGCGGCGATGATGCCGCCGTCATAACGGCGAATCGGCACTGAAATCGAGCGGAAACCCAGCTCCGCCTCACCGTCGACGAGCGAGTAACCGTCGTCGCGGACGGCGATGATCGACGCGAGCAATGCTTCCTTGTCGGTGATCGTCTGCGGCGTCATCTCGGTCAGCGTCATGCGCTCGACGGCCTGGCGCAACTGATCGTCCGGCATCCGGCTCAGCAACACGCGGCCGACCGACGTGCAGAACGCCGGCAGCCGATAGCCGATTTCGAGCCCGGTCGAGAACATCCGCGCCGACGTCGCGCGCGCGATGAAGACAACCATCTCGCCGTCGAGGACGGCGAGCGAACAGACCTCGCGCGCCTCGCTGGCCGTGTTGTCCATCAACGGCTGCATCACGCTGTTGATCTGGTTGGAGGCGAGATAGCTGGAGGCCAGCAGCAGCACGCGCGGCGTCAGCGAGAACAGCCGGTCGTCGCCATGGACGAAGCCGGAGGCCTTCAGGGTCAGCAGAATCCGTCGCACCGTGGCGCGGGCGAGGCCGGTGAGTTCCGCGGCCTTGCTCAGCGTCATCGGGCGGCCCTCGCGGCTGAAGGCTTGTATCACCCGCAGGCCGCGATCGAGCGCTTCCACGAACTCGGGACCGTCGCCCCGAGCCTGCTTCTTCTCCTCATCAGTGCGCTTCAGTTTCGGCATCGGCCTGACATGATCCGCTGTTGTTGTTTTCGGCCGCAGTGAAGTTGCAGTCCGTTGGCCCCTCGGCTTCGGTTGTAGCTTTTTCACTTGCGCTTCTCCCCACTTAAAGCGAATCTAATCTGGGCGAACATGTGTTCGTCTAGCGAACATTATTAGATGATCGCGTGACGCTCAACGCCCGACTTGCGACGGAACAGGAGAGACGGCCATCATGATGAGCCAGGAGCAAAACGACCTGATCACGCGCGTCGGACCCGGCGCGCCCGCCGGTAAACTAATGAGGATGTACTGGCAGCCGGCCGCGCTGGTCGATGAGCTCGCGGGCGAGCGGCCGGTGCGCGCGGTGAAGCTGCTCGGTCAGGACTTCGTGCTCTTCAAGGATGCGCAGGGCCGCTATGGACTACTTGATCGCGATTGCCCGCATCGCGGCGCAGATCTCGCCTTCGGACGGCTGGAGAACGGCGGGTTGCGTTGCGCCTTCCATGGCTGGCTGTTCGACGCCGACGGCAATTGCCTGGAGACGCCGGCCGAACCGGCCGGCTCGCCGCTGTGCAAGAACGTCAAGCAGCGCGCTTATCCCGTGGTCGAGAAGGGCGGCATCCTCTGGGCCTGGCTCGGCGATGGCGCAGCCCCGGCGTTCCCGGACCTCGACTGCTTCACCGCGCCCGACGCCTACACCTTCGCCTTCAAGGGCCTGATCGAATGCAACTGGCTGCAGGCGCTGGAGGTCGGCATCGATCCCGCGCATGCCTCGTTCCTGCACCGCTTCTTCGAGGACGAGGATACGTCGACCGCCTATGGCAAGCAGTTCCGCGGCGCCTCCGCCGACAGCGAGCTGCCGATGACCAAGGTGCTGCGCGAATATGATCGTCCGATCATCAATGTCGAGCGCACCGAATACGGCCTGCGCATCATCGCGCTGCGCGAGATCGATGCCGAGCGCACCCATGTGCGGGTCACCAATCAGCTGTTCCCGCATGCCTTCGTGATTCCGATGAGCACGGAGATGACGATCACGCAGTGGCACGTGCCGGTCGATGACGAGACCTGCTACTGGTACGCGATCTTCACCAGCTATGGCGCGCCGGTCGACCGGGCGAAGATGCGGGCGCAGCGGCTCGAGCTCTATGAGCTGCCGGACTATCGCTCGCGCAAGAACAAGAGCAACGACTACGGCTTCGATCCTCAGGAGCAGGCGACCGCGACCTACACCGGGATGGGCAACGACATCAACGTGCACGACCAGTGGGCGGTGGAGTCGATGGGCCGGATCCAGGACCGCACCCGCGAGCATCTCGGGCAATCCGACAAGGCCATCATCCAATACCGCCGTCTGCTGCGCGAGCAGATCGAGACGATCGCGCGCGGCGAGCTGCCGATGCTGTTCCTCGATGCCGCGGAGGCCCGCAGCGTGCAGGGCCCGGCGACGATGGACGGCATCGGGCCGACGCGCGGCTGGGAGACCTACTGGATGGAAGTCGACGTCCGCCGCCGCCGCAACGCCCCCTGGGCCCCGCCGGTGCCGGCGGATATCATTCGGCTGGCCCCGCATCTGAGCGCGGCGGAGTAGCTACTTTGCTCCGAGTTGCCGTACGGTGGCCAAGGCCGGCGGAACGGCGCAGCGTGCCGTCCGACGGCGTGCCCACCATTCACGTGCACCGTCGCGGCGGTGGGCGCGTCGTGTTCGCAGCGTCCACTGGCGCAACGGCGGAGGCCGCGCCGCGAACGCGCCTTTGCCCGTCCTACGATTCGAGGAGCCATCGTTGAGTTTCGTCGACAAGCATCAGTTGTGGACCGTGGAGCAGGCCGAGGCCGCAGTGCGCATGCGCCGCCTCGCCGAGGAGCACGGCCTCACCACCATCCGCTTCTCGTTCCCGGACCAGCATGGCATCCTGCGCGGCAAGACGCTCACCGTCGATGCGGCGCTGTCCTCGCTCGAGGACGGCTGCTCGATCACGACGACCTTGCTTGCCAAGGATACCTCGCATCGCACCGTGTTTCCGGTGTTCACCGCCGGCGGCGGCTTCGGCATGGCCGAGATGCAGGGCGGCAGCGATGCACTGATGGTCGCCGATCCCACCACCTTTCACGTGCTGCCCTGGGCGCCCGGCACGGGCTGGGTGCTGTGTGATCTGTACTTCGCGAATGGCGCGCCGGTGCCGTTCGCCACGCGCAATCTCTATCGGTCGGCATTGGCGACGCTCGACCAGCGTGGCTATCAGTTCAAGGCCGGCCTCGAGGTCGAGTGCCACATCTTCAAGGTCGAGGATCCCAGGCTCGCGCCCGGTGACGCCGGCTCGCCCGGTCAGCCCGGCGTGCCGCCGACGGTCAGCCTGCTGACCCAGGGCTATCAATATCTCACCGAGCAGCGCTTCGATCAGATGGAGCCGGCGCTCGAGATCATCCGGGCGAACCTCGTCGCGCTCGGCCTGCCGTTGCGCTCGATCGAGCTCGAATACGGGCCGAGCCAGTGCGAATTCGTGCTGCAGCCGGGCATCGGGCTGGCGCCTGCAGATACGATGGTGCTGTTCCGCAGCGCCGTGAAGCAGATCGCGCAGCGCCACGGCTATCACGCCACCTTCATGTGCCGGCCGCGCATCCCCAATGTGATGTCGTCGGGCTGGCATCTGCACCAGTCGCTGGTGGCGCGCGACGGGAGCAACGCGTTCATGACGGAGGACGCCGAAGGACTGTCCGCGCTCGGCCGCCATTACATGGCGGGCCTGCTCGCGCATGCGCGCGCCTCCGCGCTGTTTTCGACGCCGACGATCAACGGCTACCGGCGCTACCGCGCCTATTCGCTGGCGCCGGACCGCGCCATCTGGGGCCGCGACAACCGCGGCGTCATGATCCGCGTGCTCGGCGGCCCCGGCGACCGCGCCACCCGCCTGGAGAACCGCATCGGCGAGCCCGCCGCCAATCCCTACCTCTACATGGCCTCGCAGATCGCAGCCGGCCTCGACGGCATCGACCGCAAGATCGATCCCGGCCCGTCCGCTGACGTTCCCTACGAGACAAAGGCAGATCTCCTGCCGAAATCCTTGGGCGAAGCGGTCGATGCGCTGAAGCAGGACGCGTTCTTCCGCGAAGCCTTCGGTTCGACCTTCATCGACTACTACACCTTCCTCAAGACCGCCGAGCTCGAGCGCTTCCAGGCCGAAGTGTCGGACTGGGAGCAGCGCGAATATTTCGAGATGTTCTGACCACGATGCAGCGCATCGCACGCTGCGCGTCAGCCCGCCGTCGACCCGGATGCTCTGCCCGGTGATGTAGGCCGCGCTCCGTCGGCGGACGCGCAACATCCTCGTCGCGCGCGCAATGCGCCGACGATGATGCGGCGCGGGCATTTCCATATCCGCCGGATTTGTTCCCCCGCCGCCTCCTCGCATTTTCGTGAGCCCTGTGTGCGCCGTCCCGCGTGCAGGCATGCCTGCGGGAACCCGATCCCATCCATCGGCATATCGAAGGGGCGCGTTGCGCAACTCACGCCGGTGCCGGCGCGACCCTGCATGTCATGGAGAGAGAAGGCGGAGCAAGGAAGCATGTTGGAACACAAGCCGCAGCGCGATCGCGCGGTCGTCGACAGCGGCGATGCATCCGATCTGTCGTCGGAGCGCCACGACATCTTCTTCGCGGCCGTCGAGACCACACGGATGCCGATGATCGTCACCGATCCGCGCCAGAACGACAATCCCATTCTGTTCGCCAACCGGGCGTTCCTGGAAATGACCGGCTACGAGATCTCCGAGATCGTCGGCACCAATTGCCGTTTCCTGCAGGGGCCGGACACCGACCGCGACACCATTGCAGCGATCCGCACGGCGATCGCCAACCGCCAGGACATCGCGGTGGAGATCCTCAATTATCGCAAGAATGGTGCTGCGTTCTGGAATGCGCTGTTCGTCAGCCCGGTCTACAACCGCGACGGCGAGCTGGTCTATTATTTCGGCTCGCAGCTCGACGTGTCGCGCCGCCGCGACGCCGAGAGCGCGCTGGTGCAGTCGCAGAAGATGGAGGCGATCGGCCAGCTCACCGGCGGCATCGCGCACGACTTCAACAACATCCTGCAGGTCATCATCGGCTACACCGAGACCCTGCAGGGCGCCGTCGCCGATCTGGCCCCGCGGCACCGCCGCGCCGTCGAGAACATCCGCACGGCCGCCAACCGGGCCGCGACCTTGACGCAGCAGCTATTGTCGTTCGCGCGCAAGCAGCGGCTCGACAGCCGGCCGATCAACCTCAACAACATGATCGAGACCATGGTGCAGATGGCGCGCCACACGCTCGGCGACAGCGTGCGCATCGTCGTCAAGGCGCAGCCGGGCCTGTGGAACAGCCGCGTCGACCAGACCCAGGCGGAGGTTGCGCTGCTCAATCTGTTCGTCAATGCGCGCGATGCGATGCCGCACGGCGGCACGTTGGCCATCCGCACCGAGGACAAGGAGATCGCGGAGGAGGACATCGTGCAGTTCGGCGTGCCCAAGGGCGGGCGCTATGTCGTGCTGAAAGTGTCCGACGACGGCGTCGGCATTCCGCACCATATTCTCGCGCGGGTCGCCGAGCCGTTCTTCACCACCAAGGAGGAGGGCAAGGGCACCGGGCTCGGCCTCGCCATGGTCTACGGCTTCACGCGGCAGTCCGGCGGCAGCACCTATATCTACAGCGAGGTCGGGCTCGGCACGACCGTGCAGCTGCTGTTTCCGGCGACCGAGCAGGCGATCGCCGCGCCCTCGATCCGGACGCAGATGGCGATGGAGCGGTCGGGCAGCGAGCGCATTCTGATCGTCGAGGATCGTCCGGACGTGGCCGAGCTCGCGCGCTCGATCCTGGAGGATTTCGGCTATCGCATCGAGGTCGCCGCCAATGCGCATGCCGCGCTCGAGCTGCTGGATTCGGAGGCCCGCTTCGATTTGCTGTTCACCGATCTCGTGATGCCCGGCGGCATGAACGGCACCGTGCTGGCGCGTGAGGCGCGCAGGCGCCAGCCGAAATTGAAGGTGCTGCTCACCACCGGCTATTCCGATGCTGCGGTCGAGCGCGCCGATGCCAACATCGGCGAGTTCGAGATCATCAACAAGCCGTACCGCCGCACCGATCTGGTCCGCCGCGTCAGGCAGTTGCTCGACGGCCCGACCGGCGTGACCTGATGCGACGCTTGACCCGGCGACTCCTCGCGTCGAAAGTCGGCCCGGAAAGCGGAGATTCAGCCATGCGTCCCGTCACGATGCAGACAGCGGCCGATGCGCCGGCCGTGCCCACGCGCGGCGCGTCGCGCGAGCCCGGCGTGGTCGCGGCCAGCGTCTATGCCGATGGCCGCCGCGTCGCCGACATCGCCATCGAGGAGGCCGGCGCCTGGAGCAGGCGGCCGGGCCATGTGGTGTGGATCGGGCTGCATGAGCCTGATGCTGCGCTGCTGCAGCGCGTGGCCGAGCAGTTCGGGCTGCACGAGCTCGCGATCGAGGATGCGTCGAAGGCGCATCAGCAGCCCAAGGTCGAGCGCTACGGCGATGCGCTGTTTGTGGTCGCCCGCACCGCGCAGCTCGTCAAGGAGCACATCGTGTTCGGCGAGACCCACGTCTTCGTCGGCCCCGGCTTCGTCGTCTCGGTGCGCCACGGCGCCTCGACCTCCTATGGCGCGGTGCGCGAGCGCTGCGAGAGCTGTCCCGGCTCGCTCGCCAAGGGCGAGGACTACATCCTCTATGCGATCCTCGATTTCATCGTCGACAACTACCGCCCGGTGACCGAGAGCATCATGGCGGAGGTCGAGACGCTGGAGGAGGTCGTGCTGCAGCGGCCGCTCGCGCGCCACGAGGTCGACCTTCTGTATCGCCTGCGGCGCGACCTGCTGCGGCTGCGCCGCGCCGTCGGCCCGGTGGTCGGCGTCTGCAAGCGGCTCGAGCACGTCGACAACGTCGCGATCGATGCCGAGATGGCGCCGCTGTTTCGCGACGTCCTCGACCACGCCAAGCGCGCCGAGGAGGATGCGGATTCCCTGCGCGAGATCCTCGCCTTCGTGTTCGAGGCCAGCATGATGGCCGGCCAGGCGCAGCAGACCGACATCGCCCGTCGGCTCACGGCCTGGGCTGCGATCCTTGCGGTGCCGACCGCGGTCGCCGGCATCTACGGCATGAACTTCGAGCACATGCCGGAGCTGAAATGGCAATACGGCTACTACGCGGTGCTCGGCTTCATCGCCACTGTCTGCAGCGTGCTGTATTGGCAGTTCAGGCGGCGCGGGTGGCTGTGAGTTGACGGACCGTTGGTCCCTCTTCCCGAAGCGGGTCCGGTCACTTGCGAGCGGCGCGAGGCGTTGCCCGGAATCCCTGCGCCAAAGCGATGCGCGATGCCAGTGCACTGAGTGCGGTGGCGCCGAGACCGCCGAGCACGACGTGGCGGCGTGTGACATCGAAATCCGAGCTGCTCATTGAACCCCGCTTGCGGCATGATAGGTTTGCCGTTGAGGAGGCAGGCGCGTGCCATGGCGCAGCGGTCACGCCGCCGCGGATCGCCCCTGATGCGCGAACCACCACGCGGCGATGGCGTCCGTCAGTTCGTCCCAGATCGCGGTCGGCAGGTCGGGTACGGCGACGCGCACGCTGTAGCGATCCGTGGTGGCGTCGTGAAACCATTCCGTCGCAGCGAAATCGAAGCCGAAGCTGCCGGCGTGGCGGATCGGCAGCCCGGCGCGCCGCAGATCATCACTCATGGCGGTCGCGGCTTGCCGCGCGGTGGCCTCGTCCAGAGGCGCGCGACCGGCGAGCGTGACGTAGAGGCCGTGCGCGAAGTCGAGCTCCGCGGTCAGTTCGGGAAGCGTCGTTGCGAATTGGCGCCGCGCGCGCCGGCTGTTGCGCAGGATGGCGGCGACGCGGCGCGCGGTCAGCTCGCGATAGGCGGGCAGGCCGACATAAGGCGGGAAATGCGCCGGCAGCGCGGCGCCGCCGAGCAGCCTGACGGCGTTGCGCGTCTCGTCCGGCAGCGTCTGAAGCGCAACGCGGCTTGCAGAGCCGGCATTGGTCCAATCGCTGAAAGCGACCGAGCCAAGCCGGCCGTACTCGGCGCCGAGCGAGTCGAGCTTGGTGTGGCTGCGCACCATCACGACCGGCACGTCCCAGCGCCGCGCCCAGGCCAGCACGCGGCGAATGCGGCCGGAGCCATTGGCAAAGCAGGTGGTGTCGAAGATCAGGAGATCGATCGCCGGGCGGTCGCAACTCAGCACGGCTTCGAAGCGCGGCGCGGTCGCGCTGGAATCGATCAGCAGCAGCCGCGGCGCCGGCGAGGGCTGCGCCAGCGCGTCGGCAAGGCCGCGGGTCAGCGTCACCGGGCGCAGATGCCGCGCATGCGCCGCGACCAGCTCCTGCGTCTCGCCATAGGAGCCCGGCAGCATCAGCAGGTCCGCCGTGCTGCCGAGAACGGGCCGCGTCGCCAGCAGCAGCGCCGCGATCGCGGCCATGCCGGAGATGGTGTAGATCGTGTCATGGCGGCTCTCGCCCACCGCATAGAATGACGGCCCGCGCACGTCGAGATCCGCGCGCTGATAGTCGTAGCTGAAGGCGAACGGGCCGGCGCGATGATCGGCGGCATCCGCCCAGGCGGTCTCCGTCGCGGTCCAGTCGCCCAGCGCGTGCTCTGCCTTCAGCGCGGCCGTGAGCTGAAACTTGCGCCGGATGACCTCCATCACGGCGCGCGGCGCCGGCAGCGCATGCGGTCTCCGCAGGCAGCCGTTCAGGAGCTGCAGCTCCTGATGCTTGCGGGCGAGATAGGCTTCGATCGTCTCCATCGGGCTCTTCACGGGTGATGCGGCCGGGATGCAACGCGCAGGAACTTCCATGGATCCAACGGAGCGCGGCAATGCCGCGCGATTTGCTGTAGTCTGGCCGGACGAAGAGGAGATGATGAGCAGGGAACTCGAAGGCAAGGTGGCGGCGGTCACCGGCGCGGCGTCGGGCATCGGCCTCGCCAGCAGCGCGGCGATGCTGGCGGCCGGCGCGCGCGTCGTCATGATCGATCGCGACGCCGCGGCGCTGGCGAGCCTGCGCGCGCGGCACGGCGACGCCGTGATCCCCGTGGTCATCGACCTGCTCGATCCCACGGATTGCGCCACCCTGCTGCCGCGCGTCCTCGATGCGGCCGGCCGGCTCGACATCCTCCACGCCAATGCCGGCAGCTATCTCGGCGGCGATCTCGTCGACGCCAGGACCGACGCGATCGACCGCATGCTGAACCTCAACGTCAACGTCGTGATGAAGAATGTGCGCGACGCTCTCCCGCACATGATCGCGCGCGGGACGGGCGACATCATCGTCACCAGCTCGCTCGCGGCGCATTACCCGACGCCGTGGGAGCCGGTCTATGCGTCGTCGAAATGGGCGATCGACTGCTTCGTGCAGACGGTGCGCCGCCAGGTGTTCAAGCACGGCATCCGCGTCGGCGCGATCTCGCCGGGCCCGGTGGTGACCGCCCTGATCGCGGACTGGCCGGCCGAGAAGCTGAAGGAGGCGCGCGAGTCCGGCAGCCTGCTGGAGCCGGGCGAAGTCGCCGACGTCGTGCTGTTCATGCTGACCCGCCCGCGCCATATGACCATTCGCGACGTCGTGATGCTGCCGACGAACTTTGATTTGTAGGCGGGGCGGGCCGGGCGCTCGGTCCGCTCGCGGCTCGAACAGCAGCCCGCTCGGATGGCCTGGTGCACATGCGCTGGGGCCAGCCCCCGTTGAAATACGGGATTCGATTTAAGCACAACCTTAATCATAAGGAACCTAGCGTGGGCCCGCGTAATCCGGGGGCAATGATGAAAATCGGCCGACTTTTTGCAATTTCGATGCTTTCCGTGACGGCTTTGGCCGTCCTCCCTGCTGCACAAGTCGTGATCGAGCAGGTGAAGGCGGTCAGCGACAAGGCCGAAGCGATCAAGACCGTCGAGGCCTTCGGCGCGGTGCTGCTGTTCGCCCAGGATGTCGTGGGTCACCGCGCGCCCTACATCACGCCGATCTTCCAGGAAGGTCCCGCAACCCCCGCGCAGCTCGAAGGCGTGCGCAAGATCAGGCAGTCGTCCGAGGCGTCCTTCGCGAAAGCGCGCGCACAGTTGACGAGCGTGTCCGATAGCGAGGCGATCACCCGCAGCCTGGACCAGGCGTCGTCCAAGCTGTCCGAGATCCTTGCCAAGGTGGACCCCACGCTGACCGCGCCGCTGAGCGCGCGCGACCCGGCTGCGATCAAGAGCTTTCTCCCCGGGGTCACCCAGGTGGCTCTTGCGATCGAGCCGATTCTGAACCGTCTGCAGAACCGCATCGCCAATGCCGACGCGTCGCTGACGACGCTGCTCGACGTGGCACGCACGGCGCAAGACCTGCGCGTGACCGCCGGCGGTCGAGCCGCCGCGCTGTCGCCGGCGCTCAGCGCCCGCCGCGCCGTGGCTCCGGCCGAGAAGGCGGCGATGGATCGCGCTCAGGGCCGCACCGAGGTCGATCGCGAGCGCCTGGAGGCCGGCATCGACCAGCTCGGCAATCCGGAGCGCCTGCTCACGGCCTTCAAGGACGCCCGGGAGGCCTATTTCGGACGCGCCGTTCCGATCGTCGACAAGGACATCGCGGCCGGGCTCGGCGATCTCAACTACGCACTCACCGCCGACACCCTGGCCGATGCGGTCGTCCCGGCCGTGCAGAAGTTCTTCGTCGTGCGCGACGCCGCGATCGCCGAGGCGCGCGACCGCGCCGTCGCGGCGCGCGATGCAGCCTATCTGATGCTCGCGCTGGCGACGGCGGTGGTCGTTGCCCTCGCCGGCATTCTCGTGTTCGTCACCATGCTGCTGCGCCGCCGCGTGATCAACCCGATCGTGAACCTGACCGGCCTGATCGGCCAGATGGCGGCCGGCCATGACGACGTGACGATCCCGACGATCAATCGCGACGACGAGATCGCCGCGATGGCCGGCTCGCTGCAGACGTTCAAGGAGGCGCTGCTGGAGAAGAAGCGCGCCGAGCAGGCGGCCGCAGCCGACGCGCAGGCCAAGATCGAGCGCGGCCAGCGCGTCGAGCGCTTCACCCGCGAGTTCGAGATGGCGATCGGCGAGGTCGTCGGCGTCGTGTCGTCGGCGTCGGCCGATCTGGAACGCTCGGCCTCATCGCTGACGACGACGGCGGGTCGCTCGCTGGAGCTCGCCACCGTGGTCGCATCGGCCTCCGAGGAAGCCTCGACCAACGTGCATTCGGTCGCCGCGGCCGCCGAGGAGATGAGCTCGTCGGTCACCGAGATCAGCCGCCAGGTGCAGGACTCCGCGCGCATCGCCAACGAGGCGCTGGCGCAGGCGCGCAAGACCAACGACAACGTCGCGGAGCTCGCCAAGGCCGCGGCGCGGATCGGCGACGTCGTCGAGCTGATCAATGCGATCGCCGGACAGACCAACCTGCTCGCGCTCAACGCCACCATCGAGGCCGCCCGCGCCGGCGAGGCCGGCCGCGGCTTCGCGGTGGTCGCCTCGGAGGTGAAGGCGCTGGCCGAGCAGACCGCGAAGGCGACCGGCGAGATCGGCCAGCAGATCGGCGGCATCCAGGCGGCGACCCAGGAGTCGGTCGGCTCGATCAAGGAGATCGGCGAGACCATCGCCCGGATGTCGGAGATCGCCTCGGCCATCGCCTCCGCCGTCGAGGAGCAGAGCTCGGCGACGCGCGAAATCTCGCGCAACGTCCAGCAGGCCGCTCACGGCACCCAGCAGGTGTCGGCGAACATCGCCAGCGTCCGGCAGGGCGCCGACGACACCGGCTCGGCCTCGTCGCAGGTGCTGTCCGCCGCGAAGTCGCTGTCCGGCCAGAGCAGCCGCCTCCGCGACGAGGTCAGCCGCTTCCTGGACTCAGTGCGGGCGGCGTAACCCATCAGAGGCAGCGGCGCCTCCGTCGAGGCCGATCGATCACCTCCACAGGCGTCGATTGGCTAGCCGGCCGGGCTTCCGCGATCAGCCCGCCGCCCATCGGGCCCGCGGGGCATTGCAGAAGACAATCCGCGCATGTGAGCATCGGGGCTCGTGCCCCGATGTCCCTCCGCCGCGCGGCCGCGAAGCCGCAAGTGACGTGCAGGGTCGCGATTCCCCAGGTGTGATCGAGCTATGGACCACCGGACGACGCGTCGTCCGGCGAAATCGGCGCCGCACGGAACGCCTCTCGCGAGGCCAGAATCCGATCGTCGAGGTTCATGATTTCGGCGGCGCGCTCCAGGTCACGCCAGAAGCCGCCGCGCGGCGCGGTGAGACGGCCGAGCTCCATGAGCGCGTCGAGCGCGAGCGCGAGCTCATTGTGCTCGAGATATTCGGCAAATTCCTCGTACAGCTTGGCGCACGCCTGCACGTGCCGGAGCGGAGGCGCTGGCAGCGCTGTCTGGGCCCGCCCGAGCAAGGCTCTGACCGCCATCCATCGTGCCGCCAGCTCCGGACTCACCATCTCATCGCTCCCTGCGGTCGGTAAGCTCCATGATGGAATAGTTGGAGTCAACAAGTCGGCTCAAATGCCGGCTGTGCCCCGATCCATCCTCTGTCTTTCCGCCATACGCCTGATGGCGCCGAGCATACGCCGGCGGATGAGGCCGCTCACCGGATCACGAGCCAGTACGGCGGGAGCATGAAGAAGGATGTGCGGCCGGGACAGTAGACGCGCGTCTCGGTGACGAGCCGCGTCATCTCCCTCTCTGGCTCGGCCACGAAGCCGAGCACGAGCTTCGGCGTGCGAACGCCACCGGGCTGAGCTGTGACAAGGAGGCGTGTCATGAATGACGCCGCCCTAGGCAGCGCCGCGCCGAGGTTCTTTTGCTTTTGTGGGTCTGCTCGCTGGAGCGTACCCATATGAGCGCTCGCTCGGGGCTGTTGCAGATTGGCGATCGCCTCCCGCACGAGCGGCGGCCTACATGATGCCTATGCAGAGCGGATCCAATCGGCTGGGGCTCACGTAGGCCCGTCCAAAGTTAAAGCGAACAGGGTAGCCCACCGGGGGAAATTTCGGCCGCCACAACTCTCGCTATCGTCTCAAAAGTTTTCCAAATTTTTTTGTTCGGCTATGTCCATCGGACGAAACAAGTGATGATCAATTCACTGCTGATTCCGTCCATCGTCCCCCGGTGGGCCGATAGATGCTCGCAGGATTCCTGTGGGCAAAGGAGGGGATTATGAACTTTGACCTTCAAACTTTCTCTGTCTTGACCGGCGTCGCCTCAGCCGTGGTGGGGTTGGCCTATAAGCTAATGCCGCGATCCGTTGATCGCCTGAAGCGTGATCTCGAACTTCTGAAACTAGCTCGGGAAGCAAAGGCGAACTTTCTTCCGTTACAGCGTCACGTCGACGCGCAAATCAATGAAGCATATCTCAGTAAAGGGGTCGGCTTTAAAAGATCTTTCGATATTGCTTTTGGTAATGTCGCCTTCGCAATAATGATTACGACCCCGATGATCGGGATTATCGGCGCCGGAATAGCATTTGGTTCAAAGTACCTATTTGCTCTCTCGGACAATGCGGTGAACTCCATCGGCGTCGGTTTTCTTATGCTCGGCATTTTGGGCGGCATAATTGGCGGAGGTGATCTTGCCAAGAAGGACTTGGCTGATGCTCGCAAAGAAATAGAGGAAAGAGAACGAATGCTTGCCGCCGCCGATGAAGAAGAGCTGCGTCGTTTTCGAGCAACCAACTCATCGTCGAGCAAGGGTGAGGCATCTACTGATAATTCAGCTCCCGATGAAGCCGAAACGTCTGCGCACGATTCGCTCGAAACTGGAGGCGAAACGCCGACGCCGCCAGCGCCTAGCTCTTGTCAAGCTCCTGAGGTTGGCGTCGACCGCGATAGCGACCTTAAGGTCAGATCAGCTTGAGAGGCATGCTGATGTGCGTCGAGTTTACGGGAGCATGGCCACCTCAAGCTCGGGCGAGCGGGATTACGGTGACGCTGCACCAAACAACAAAGCTCCCGCATGCCGGCCATGCCCAAACTGCCCGTCGTGCTAGTTTGCCGCAACAATTCCCCTTGTGTCGTCGGGCAAATCACCTGCACATTTCCGGCCGTCCCGTGCTCATCGAAAGAGGGGCGTTCGCGAGTCGTCACGAGCGTTGGGTGTGGGATGCGGTGGCCGGGTCGGAGTTGCAGCGCGCATTCGCGAGCGGACGAACAACTTCGATACGGACGGTGAAGTCGCGTGGTCCTGGCCTCCCGATGCTGAGGTCAAGCTCGCTGATGTGCGTCAGTGCATCGCGGGTGATGGGGGCAACAAAGCCCGGTCCCCAGGGAGAGCGCGTATAAATCGTAAGCCCATCGCGCAGGGAGGGCCGGGTGTGTTCGGCCAGACCTGTGGTACCTGCCGCCTGCATTTTTTTCCGCAGGCGGGCCACGGGCGGTGTGCCGAGTATGAACGACAGCTTGGAGGTGGAAGTCCTCTATCCAGCCTGATGGCGGCGAAGGATTAGCGAAGCGCAAGGGCGTCATCGCGAGGTGGGGTCTGAAGACAGCGTGGAGCAAAGCCGCGGCCCGATGAACAAACATCGGATGTGAGGCCTACCCGGCCGGACGAGCGAGCCACCAATCGCGAAGTCCACGGTCATCAAGGGGCGGGGTGGTAGATCCGACGGGCATGCGGTGAAGGCGGTCGGTCTTACCTCGGGAGATCTGCGTCGTGTCCCGGCAACGGGACTGAGGTCGTTGCAAGGCGATCTGAACGCGACGCAGAAGTCAGCAGAGGGCATAGTAGGCGGCAGCGTACCGCCGAAGGCCCGAACGATGGAAGTTCTGGTGGAGCGGTGATCTCGCACGACCCAATGCGGCAGGAAGCTCAGAGCAATCTGAACCCTCGCCCCGGACCGAGGGGTGAAGCCCCGCGGGCCGGCGCCGGGGCGGCCGAAGCTCGCGCGGCGAAAGCCTGTCTCGATCAGACGGCGGTCGCGGGACCGTCGATGGAAAGGATCGTCGCACGTGAGAACCTGAAGAAGGCATTGGACCGAGTGAAGCGCAACAAGGGCGCGGCGGGGGTCGACGGGATGACCGTGGATGATCTGCCGGCCTACCTGAAGGTGAACTGGCTCGCGATCCGCGCCCAACTGCTCGACGGCACCTACAAGCCGCAGCCGGTGCGGCGTGTCGAGATTCCAAAGGCATCGGGCGGCGTCAGGCTGCTCGGCATCCCGACGGTGCTCGACCGCTTCATCCAGCAGGCGGTTCTGCAGGTGCTGCAAAGCGAATGGGATCGGACGTTCTCCGAGACGAGCTTCGGCTTCCGGCCGGGCCGCTCGGCGCATCAGGCGGTGGCGAAGGCGCAGACCTACATTGCGTCCCGGCACGCGGTCGTGGTGGATATCGATCTGGAGAAGTTCTTCGACCGGGTCAATCACGACATCCTGATGGGGCTGGTCGCCAAGCGGGTTGCCGACAAGCGACTCCTGAAGCTGATCCGCGGCTTCCTGACTGCGGGCGTGCTGGAGGGAGGGCTGGTCAGCCCGACGGAGGAAGGAACGCCGCAAGGCGGGCCGCTCTCGCCGCTGCTGTCGAACCTGATGCTGGACGTGCTGGACAAGGAGCTGGAGAGGCGAGGTCATCGCTTCGTGCGCTATGCCGACGACTGCAACATCTATGTGCGCAGTCGGAAGGCGGGCGAGCGGGTGATGGCGAGCATCGAGAGATTCTTGGAACGGCGCCTCGAGCTCAAGGTGAACAGGGCCAAGAGCGCGGTCGCCAGACCGAGCCACCGCAAGTTCCTGGGCTTCAGCTTTACGCAGGGGAAGAAGCCGCGCCGGCGCATCGCGCCCGAGGCCATTGCCCGTTGCAAGGCGAGAGTTCGGGAGCTGACGGGGCGACAATCTGGCCGAAGCCTGGAGCAGATCATCGAGAAGCTGGCGCTGTATCTGAAGGGATGGCGCGGCTACTTCGGGTTCTGCGAGACGCCGTCGGTGTTGCGCAAGCTCGATGAGTGGATCAGGCGGCGGTTGCGCGCCGTCGTCTGGACCCAATGGAAGTGCGGTCCTACTCGCTTCGACGAGCTGCGACGCCGCGGCGTCGACCGGGAGACGGCGCTTAAAACCGCCGGCAACCCACGTGGTCCCTGGCGGCTCGCCAACAGCGCCGCACTGGCCAACGCTCTGCCAAGGTCCTTGTTCGCCTCACTCGGCCTGCCTTTCCTCGCAGCCCGCAAAGCCGCTTAATCCGCCGAACCGCCGTATACGTGATCCGTATGTACGGTGGTGTGGGAGGGGTGGAGTCGCGAGACTCCCCCCTATCCCGATCGGCCAGCGCCCGGCCTTCCCTGCGCCCTCGATTTTCCGGAGAGGGCGGTGCTGCAGCAGAGCTCGGACGCAAATTGCGCCGCGAGGCCGATGACGCGCATCTGTGCGTGGCCTGCGGTCCCGAGGCGTCGCCGAAGATCATGTCGGGGAAGAATGCCCTGGTGCTGCCGGACAGGATTGAACTGTCGACCTCTCCCTTACCAAGGGAGTGCTCTACCACTGAGCTACGGCAGCAAAGGGACTAGCGGGGACCGGCCCGAAGGCCGCGACCGAACGCGGGCGGTTCTTGCCACAAGGTCCCCGCCTGCGCAAGCGCGGCTCGTCCGGTTTTCGGGGAAAGACGTCAGCGTGATGCATCGAAAGGGAGCGAAAGACCTCCGAAATCGGACCGAAATCACCCGTTCACGGTGGATTCTCGCGGTTGGCCGCCCTTGGCGTCCCCAATGCCCGGGTCGCGCCGGCAACTCCCCATCCGGGCAGGCGACGGCCGGTCGGGCGGAACCTAGCGTCTGCGTCGCCAACGCCTCTTGGCTTTCGCATCTGGGGCCCCAATTGTGCCTCTGGTATCGGGTGACCGGGGGAAGGGGATGACGGATAAGACCGGGAAGGCGGCGCCGAAGGGCGCGCGCGAGGAGCGGCTGAAGCAGGCGCTGCGCGAGAACCTGAAGCGGCGCAAGGCGCAGAGCCGCGAGCGCAGCCAGGCGGTGACGGCCGAGGAGGGCGGCTCGGACGAGGCCGCTGCCGGCGGTCCGGACGATTCGAAGCGTTGAGCAGATTGCAAGCGGGGTGGGCGTGATGGCAGCGGATGAAGGGATGACGGTGGAGGCAGGGGCACAGCGGGCGGAGCTGGCGAAGACGCTGCCCCGCTTTGAGCAGACCTTTCCAGAGCTGACGCCCCAGGAGATCGCGCGTCTGCGCGGCTTCGGCGAGATCCAGACCTATCGCGACGGCGAGCTGCTGTTCGAGACCGGCAAGCCCGGCCCCGGCATGTTCGTGATTCTCAAAGGCCATGTCGCGATCACCCAGCGTGACGGCCTCGGTCACGTCACGCCGGTCATCGACCAGGGGCCTGGTCAGTTTCTGGCCGAGATCGCCCAGCTCTCCGGCCGTGTCGCGCTGGTCGACGGCCATGCCGAAGGCGACGTCGAGGTCATCCTGATTCGTCCCGAACGGTTGCGCGCGCTGTTGATCGCCGAGGCCGAGCTCGGTGAGCGCATCATGCGGGCACTGATCCTGCGCCGCGTGAATCTCATTCAGGGCGGCGCCGGCGGCCCGGTCATGATCGGCCCGCCGCAATCGGCCGCGATCGCGCGGCTGCAGAGCTTCCTCACCCGCAACGGCTTTCCGCATCATCTGCTCGATCCCGCTGTCGATCACGACGCGGCCGATCTGATCGCGCGCTATTCGCCGACGCCGGCCGAGCTGCCGCTGGTGGTGGTGTCCGACGGCAGCGTGCTGCGCAATCCCAGCGAGACCGAGCTGGCGCGTGCCGTCGGCATGATCGGCGGGCCGCGCGGCGAGAAGGTCTACGATGTCGCGGTCGTCGGCTGCGGCCCGGCGGGCCTGGCCACCGCCGTGTATGGCGCCTCCGAAGGTCTTTCCGTCGCGGTGCTGGATTCGCGCGCGTTCGGCGGCCAGGCCGGCGCCAGCGCCCGCATCGAGAACTATTTCGGCTTCCCGACCGGCATCACCGGCCTGGCGCTGACCGCGCGCGCCTTCAACCAGGCGCAGAAGTTCGGCGCCGAGATCATGATCCCGGTGGCGGTCAATGCGCTCGACTGCGAGCGCAGGGCCGGCGCCTTCGTGCTGGCGCTCGAGGGCGGCGACGAGGTGCGGGCGCGCTCGGTGGTGGTTGCCAGCGGCGCGCGCTATCGCCGGCCTGATCTCGACCGGCTCAAGGAGTTCGAGGGCCGCGGCGTGTGGTACTGGGCCTCGCCGATCGAGGCGCGGCTGTGCGCTGGACAGGAGGTTGCGCTGGTCGGCGGCGGCAATTCCGCGGGGCAGGCCGCGGTGTTTCTGTCGGGCCACGTCAAGAAGGTGCGGATGATCATCCGCGGCGGCGGGCTTGCCGCGTCGATGTCGCGCTATCTCATCGAGCGCATCGAGGCGACGCCGAACATCGAGCTGTTGTTCAACACCGAGGTCGTCGCGCTCGATGGCGGGGCCGACACGGGGCTCGAACGCATCACCCTGAAGAGCCGGCTGTCCGGCGAAGAGACGCCGGCCGACATCAGCAATCTGTTTCTGTTCGTCGGCGCCGATCCCGCCACCGGCTGGCTCGACGGCTGCGGCATCACGCTCGACCGTGCCGGCTTCGTCGTCACCGGCGCGCAGTCGGAGCAGAATGCCGGGCGGATGGTGTCGCCGCTCGAGACCTCGGTGCCCGGCGTCTATGCGGTCGGCGACGTCCGCTCCGGCTCGGTCAAGCGCGTCGGCGGCGCGATCGGCGAGGGCGCCCAGGTCGTCGCCGCGCTGCACGGGTTTCTGGCCGATGCGCTCGTCCCGCCGGTCTGATTCGCGCGTTCCCGCCGCGGGGGGCCGCACTGTCAGGGGATGAATTCCCCGGCGATGCGACCTGCCGTTGCGAACCCATCAAATCGCCGTAATGTCGGTCCTGTTGCGCCGACCTTAGCCCAATTTCCCGGCCAGCCCCACAGGACCAGCATGGATCGCATTCGCATCGTCGGCGGCAACCCGCTTCGCGGCACCATCCCGATTTCGGGCGCGAAGAACGCCGCCCTGCCGCTGATGATCGCGGGTCTTTTGACGCCGGAGACGCTGATCCTGGACAACGTCCCGCGCCTTGCCGACGTCGCGCAGCTGCAGCGCATCCTCGGCAATCACGGCGTGGACATCATGTCGGTCGGCAAGCGTCCCGGCGATGGCCAGTACCAGGGCCAGACCTTGCAGATCTCGGCGGCCAACATCATCGACACCACGGCCCCCTATGAGCTGGTGTCGCGGATGCGCGCCAGCTTCTGGGTGATCGCGCCGCTCTTGGCGCGGATGCACGAGGCGCGGGTGTCGTTGCCGGGCGGCTGCGCCATCGGCACGCGGCCGGTCGACCTCCTGATCATGGCGCTGGAAAAGCTCGGCGCCAATATCGACATCGACGCCGGCTACGTGGTCGCCAAGGCGCCGGGCGGTCTGCGCGGGGGCACGATCGATTTCCCCAAGGTCACCGTCGGCGGCACCCATGTCGCGGTCATGGCCGCGAGCCTCGCGAAGGGCACGACCGTCATCGCCAACGCCGCCTGCGAGCCGGAGATCACCGATCTCGCCGACTGCCTCAACAAGATGGGCGCGCACATCACCGGCGCCGGCACGCCACGCATCGAGATCGAGGGCGTGGCGTCTCTGCACGGCGCGCGTCACACCGTGCTGCCCGACCGCATCGAGGCCGGCACCTATGCGATCGCCGCGGCGATGACCGGCGGCGATGTCCGGCTCGCCGGCGCGCGGCCGGAGCTGTTGCAGTCCGCGCTCGACGTGCTGATCGAGGCGGGCGCCGAGATCACGAGCGACGCCGAGGGCATCCGCGTCGTCAGAAACGGCCACGGCATCCGCCCGGTGCAGGTGACGACCGCGCCGTTCCCCGGCTTTCCGACCGACCTGCAGGCCCAGCTGATGGCGCTGATGGTCTGCGCGCAGGGCGCCTCGGCGATCACCGAGACCATCTTCGAGAACCGTTTCATGCATGTGCAGGAACTCGCGCGGTTCGGCGCGCGGATCAGTCTCGATGGCGAGACCGCTCGGATCGAGGGCACCTCGAGCTTGCGTGGCGCGCCTGTGATGGCGACCGATCTGCGCGCCTCGGTGTCGCTGGTGATTGCCGGGCTTGCCGCGGAAGGCGAAACCATGATCAATCGCGTCTATCATCTCGATCGCGGCTTCGAGCGGCTGGAGGACAAGCTGAAGGCCTGCGGCGCCACGATCGAGCGCATCCGCGAGTGAGGGCGCTGCCAAGAGGATGAGACCGTGACCGACCGGCTCAAACTGATCGCGCTCGATGCCGACGATCTCGCCGTCATCTCGGCCCATGTGCAGGACGCGCGGGTGCAGGCGGCCGACATCATCTGGCGCCAGGCCGAGAAGCGGCTGGTGATCGGCATGAACCGGCTCGACTGGGATCAGGCGCTGCATGGCGAGAGCGAGCCGCGCCGGCTGCTCGCGGCGTTGCGGTTCGACCGGGTGCTGGCCTGCAAGTCGCGGCGGATCGAGGTCGATGCGCCCGATACTGTGCTGGAGCTGATCGGCATCGAATTCCATGCCGGCGCCGAGCCGCCCGCCGGCAGCGCGCTGCTGCTGTTCTCCCATGGCGGCGCATTGCGGCTCGATGTCGAATGTCTGGAATGCGAGCTGACCGATCTTGGCGAGGACGATCTCGGCACCAGCGATATCGATGGCGGTCCGCCGCTGACCCGGTAGGCGCCTGTTCAAAGGGTTGACGGCCCCGCGCTGCCGCGCCATTGAGCAGGGGGTCGGGGGCAGCCACCCCTTCGGAAAGTGCCAGAGATGCCCATTCGCCTGTCCCGCGCCAGCACCGATTTCGACACCCAGTTTCGGCAGTTTCTCGCCGCCAAGCGCGAGACCTCCGCCGACGTCGAAGCCGCCGCGCGCGCCATCGTCGACGACGTCGCCAAACGCGGCGATGCGGCGCTGCTCGAGGCAACGCGCAAGTTCGACCGGCTGGAGCTCGACGCCTCCTCGTTGCGCGTCAAGCCTGCCGAGATCGAGGCCGCCTTCAAGGCCTGCGATACGGCCACGTTGGACGCGCTGAAATTCGCCCGCGACCGCATCGAAGCCTTTCATCTCAAGCAGCTGCCGCAGGACCAGCGCTTCACCGATGAAGCCGGCGTCGAGCTCGGCTGGCGTTGGAGCGCGATCGAATCGGCAGGGCTCTATGTGCCGGGTGGCACTGCGGCCTATCCGTCCTCGGTGCTGATGAACGCCATTCCGGCCAAGGTCGCAGGCGTCGCGCGCCTCGTGATGGTGGTGCCGGCGCCGGACGGCAGGCTCAATCCGCTGGTGCTGGCCGCCGCCCATCTCGGCGGCGTCTCCGAGATCTACCGCGTCGGCGGCGCCCAGGCGGTGGCGGCGCTGGCGCATGGCACGGCGACGATCGCCCCCGTCGCCAAGATCGTCGGGCCCGGCAATGCCTATGTCGCCGCCGCCAAGCGGCTGGTGTTCGGCAAAGTCGGCATCGACATGATCGCGGGCCCGTCCGAGGTGCTTGTCATCGCCGACGACAGCGGCAATGCCGACTGGATCGCGGCCGATCTGCTCGCGCAGGCCGAGCACGACGCCAGCGCGCAGTCGATCCTGATCACTGACAGCCGCCGCCTCGCCGACGACGTCGCCCGCGCCGTCGAGGGCCAGCTCAAGACCCTGCCTCGCGCCGCGATCGCCGGCGCGTCCTGGGCCGATTTCGGCGCCATCATCGAGGTCGACGATCTCGACCAGGCCGTGCCGCTGGCGGATGCCATCGCCGCCGAGCATCTGGAGATCATGACGGCCGATCCAGACGCGTTCGCCGCCAAAGTCCGCAATGCCGGCGCCATCTTCCTCGGCGCGCACACGCCGGAGGCGATCGGCGACTATGTCGGCGGCTCCAATCATGTGCTGCCGACCGCGCGCTCGGCGCGGTTCTCTTCGGGCCTCGGCGTGCTCGACTTCATGAAGCGCACGTCGCTGTTGAAATGCGGCCCCGAGCAGTTGCGCGCGCTGGGGCCAGCGGCGATGACTCTGGGCAAGGCCGAGGGTCTCGACGCCCATTCACGCTCCGTGGGAATACGCCTCAACCTGCCATGACCCAGCACCCGCCAGGCGACGACCGGACCAATCGCATCGTGGCGGTGACGCTCGACGAGGAGTCGATCGGCCGCTCCGGTCCGGACATCGAGCATGAGCGGGCGATTGCGATCTACGACCTCGTCGAGGAGAATCTGTTCGCGCCCGAGGGCGCCGACGGCGCCGGTCCGTTCACCCTGCATCTCGGCATCACCGCCAACCGGCTGATGTTCGACATCCGCAAGGAGGACGGCACGCCTGTCGTGACGCATCTGCTGTCGCTGTCGCCGTTCCGGCGGATCGTGAAGGACTATTTCATGATCTGCGACAGCTACTACCAGGCGATCCGCACCGCGACGCCCGACAAGATCGAGGCCATCGACATGGGCCGCCGCGGCATCCATGACGAGGGCTCGCGCACCCTGCAGGAGCGGCTGAAGGGCAAGGTGCGGGTCGATTTCGAGACTTCGCGCCGGCTGTTCACCCTGATCACCGTGCTGCACTGGAAGGGCGAGGGCCAGTGATGCCGTCCGCGCTGCGTCATCGCCTGCTGCCGGGCCCGGCCACCTTCGCGGCCGAGGGCGCCTAGGCGCATGGCCGAGGTGCCGCCGCGCGCGCGCCAGCCGCAGGCGGTGCTGTTCGCCTGCGGCCAGAACAGCGTGCGCTCGCCGATGGCCGAGAGCCTGCTGCGCCAGATGTATCCGCAGGCGCTCTATGTCCGCTCCGCCGGCGTCAAGAAGGGCGAGCTCGACCCGTTCGCAGTGTCGGTGATGGCCGAGCTCGGCCAGGACATCTCGCAGCACAAGCCGACGACCTTCGAGGAGCTCGAGGACTGGGAGGGGCTGAATTTCGACCTCATCATCACCCTGTCTCCCGAGGCCCATCACAAGGCGCTGGAGCTGACCCGCACCATCGCCGCCGACGTCGAATACTGGCCGACGCCCGATCCGACCGGCGCCGACGGCAACCGCGAGCAGAAGCTCGCCGCCTATCGCGAAGTCTGCGACGGCCTGTTCACGCGGATCCGCAAGCGTTTCGGCAAGCCCGGGCCGGCGGGCTTGTAGGGTCCCGGTTCCTGCACAGGTGTCATCGAACCGAAATACCAACGTCGTCCGCCGCTCAAACTGAGGCCGTAGAGCAGGCCCGTCTCGGCCTTGTCGCACGCCTCGCGGGTTGTGGAATGGCAGCCCTTCCGATAGGTTCCGCGCGCCCGCCCCACAGCTTCCGAATCCCCTAGCGAAATCAGCATGCTCGGCCGTCCCAAAATCGTTCTTGCATCCGGTTCGCCCAGGCGTCTGGCGCTGCTCAACCAGGCCGGCATCGAGCCCGACGCGCTGCGCCCGGCCGATGTCGACGAGACGCCGAGGCGCGGCGAGCTGCCGCGCGCCTGCGCCAATCGCCTCGCCCGCGCCAAGGCCGATGCCGCGCTCAAATCCGTCCAGCTCGACGACGAGCTGCGCGGGTCGTTCATCATCTCCGCCGACACGGTGGTCGCGGTCGGCCGCCGCATTCTGCCGAAGGCCAATCTGGTCGACGAGGCCTCGCAGTGCCTGCGGCTGCTGTCGGGCCGCAACCATCGCGTCTACACCGCGATCACCCTGGTCACGCCGAAGGAGGCGTTCCGCCAGCGCCTGGTCGAGACCCGCGTCCGCTTCAAGCGGCTCAGCGAGGACGACATCCAGGCCTATATCGGTTCCGGCGAATGGCGGGGGAAGGCCGGCGGCTATGCCGTGCAGGGCATCGCCGGCTCGTTCGTGGTCAAGATGGTCGGCTCCTACACCAACGTCGTCGGCCTGCCGCTCTACGAGACCACGACCCTGCTCGCCGGCGAGGGCTTCCCGATCCGCTTCGGCTGGCTCAACACGGTCGGCGTCTGACCATTCGCGTGCGGGGGTGCATCCGCGCGTCCAGCCCATTAAATAGCCGCCGATGTCAGACGAATCGCCCAACCGGAGCGCCCCCGCTTCGAAATCCGCCAAGCCCATCCGCCGCTGCCCGATCTGCAACCGGCCCGCGGCCGAGGCCGTCCGCCCGTTCTGCTCGCCGCGCTGCCGCGACGTCGACCTGCATCGCTGGCTCAGCGGCTCCTATGTCATCCCGGCCGCCGAAGGCGACGAGGACGACGTCGAATAGCGCCGTGTTTTCATCATCTTGCCCCTGCGGTGCCGGCCGGTCGGGACGGGCGTCCCGCGCCGCCGCGCAACCGCACAAGGAATGTGAAAACTTGCCCTCAGGGCGGTAGACAGCGCGGTCCGGTCCCACTATAACCCGCCGGCTCGCCGGGCTTTTTTGCCCGCAAGAGACCTGCCCAGGTAGCTCAGTTGGTAGAGCATGCGACTGAAAATCGCAGTGTCGGTGGTTCGATTCCGCCCCTGGGCACCATGTCTCAAATCAGGCTTTGATCTTCCTCGGTTTTTTCCCCTTTTACTCCCACTTTCTTCAACCGGGCCCAAAAGTGGGAGACTATTGTTCGCGGTTTGATCGAGGGACAGGAGCGGTATCGCGCTCGCGGCGAGACGTTTTTGTTGGCCATCTTGGTATAGTGCGCGGCCTCCTTCATCGTCTGCCATCCGAAGATCGCCATCAGCTGCTTCTCGGCCGCGCCGTTCTCGGCCGCAATGCATGCGCCCGTAAACGTAAGCCAGCCATTCTTGATGTGTTGTCGGCCAAATTTAACGACGTCCGATCTTCGCTGACCGGTGAACAGAATAGCGCGAGTGCGAGATGCGCCTTGGTGCCGATTGGATGCTTCTTGGTATATTGCAGCACTTCAGCAATCGTCCAAGTGTGGAAGCCCTGCGATCCGGTCTTCATGTACGGCACATCCCGGGCCGGATTTCGCTCGGCGCCGGGATGCTCCGCCGCGATTGCATACTTGACGACTTGGCGCAGCGCCTTGATGTGACCGTTGGCAGCCTCGGGAAATTCCGCTTTGCGATCGCGCAGCGCGCGCACCTTGCTGCTCGGCATCGAGGCGTAGGGCAAGGAACCGATCAAATTTGAATTCTCGTCCGAGACCGGTTCGCTACACAAATTATCGAGAATGCCGCGTCGGGCTGACTTGATGCTGGTGTCGAGTCTCGTGAATTCCGCCGAGGCGTAGTATTGCTCAATCAGCCATCGCAGCGACCCATTCTTCGCGCGCGAGCCCTGCGGTTGTTCGGTCTCTCTGGCCTCGATCTTGCCATTCAGAGCGGCCTGGTACTCTCTCCCGAATTCGTCGGTACCTGGCACGGCACGAAGACGGATCTTGGGTCCTCGATTGCGCTGGAAATACCGGCGCACATTACCGTGTCGATCCATGTCCTCGTATACGTACTTGATACGCAGAGTGGTCACTGCGAGTCCATTTAATCACGCGGCAACTTCATCCCATGGATTGGTGCTCTTCCGCGCCGGCGAGATCAGCATTCGTGTCGAAGCCGTTCCGGAGCACGGCATGGCGACTATTTGGGACGCCGACGTCCTGATCTGGGCTGCTTCGCAAATCGTTGAAGCTCGCGATGGCGGACTGAAGACGTCCCGTCTGATGGCGGCAACGCCCTACGAAATCCTGACCTTCGTCGGCCGCGGCACCAGACCGCTGATGCCAGCGTGATTTGTTTGCACGACTAACGACTCTCTAGTCGCTCTCAGAGCAAGTCTCTCTCATGAAACCCAGAGTTGGCGTTTACCTCTCCGAGGGCATGGCTGCGCGGTTGGCAGAAGCGGCCAAAAATCCCCGTGCCACTCGTTCTCTGGTTTCCCGGGGATCGCGTCCCGCTCCCGAACGGCTTGATGGTGATGCTGGGCGCGCTGGGTGCGGTCACGGCGACATTGCCGGCCGACCTGTTGCTGGAGTGGATTGGTTGACGTGAACTATTTGGTCTGCTCGCTGGGCTGACTGTCGCCAGTGCGGTCACGATTTATCTGATCGTGCCCGAGAGGACTGCAGTTCCGGGCGGCGCGATCGCAGCCGGTTTGAAAGAGGTCTATGCCGATCCGCGATTCTGGCGCGTTGCGCCGCTCTCGGCATCCTGCATTGGAACGGCCTGGGCTCTCCAAGGGCTCTGGGCGGCGCAGTGGCTCAAGGACGTTGAGGGCCTCGATCGTGCGAGCGTGGTATTTCATTTGTTTGCGATGGCGGCCGCGCTCAGCCTGGGTGCGATTCTGCTTGGGGTCGCTACCGATCGGCTGCGAAGGCGCGGTGTTGGACCGGAGGTGCTCCTGGGGCTTGTTGCGGCTGTCTTTATTGCAACTCAGTTCGCATTGATCCTGCGCTTGCCCTTGCCGTCATATTTGCAGTGGGCCGTTGTAGCGGCCGTCGGCGCGGCTACAGTGCTGAGCTTCGCGACTCTGGCCGAGTATTTCCCGAAACAGCTCGCCGGAAGGGCCAACGGCGCGCTGAATCTGTTCCACATTGCCGCGGCCTTCGTTGTGCAATACGCGACCGGCGTTGTACTTCAGTATTGGACACCTCAAGCGGGACACTATCCCGAAATCGCCTATCGGACAGCCTTTGCTCTCAATCTCGCGCTCCAGGTCGTGGCTTGGATCTGGTTCGTGTCTCCGCGCGTCAGCGCCGACTCGCGACAAATGCGCGCGAGCGCGATGTAGATACGAGACCGGAGCACAAGGAACTCTCCCTGATCACACTGGTGGAGGTGATCAAAATCGTTAGAAGCCCAGGGCGCTCGAGGTGCTTCGCCCTATTGCGCAGGGACGTGCCTCTTCGGTCGAGCCGCCCGGGACAGGAGCAGCGCAAGCGGACCCATGAGAATCCCGACGGCCAGCATCATAAAGGCAAGCCACCACCCGCCGGCGCTCTGGGGTCCTCCCGCCGCGTCGAGGGCCACGCCCGTGCCCCAGGCTCCGAGGGCCGACAACCCGAAGCCCACAGTGGAGTGCAGCGCCAACGTGGCTCCCCGATAATTGGGGTCGGCCGCTGCGCTCATTCCCGCGGTCAACGCTCCAGAGTCGGCAGGGACCGTTACGCCGTAGATCAGCAGCAGCAGCACCAGCGCCCAGGCCGGGGCGGTTGCGTTGAAGGCGATGATGGTCGCCACGCAGGCGGACGTGATCATCACCGCGATAATCGCACGGTGCCGCCCGAACTTCAGCGCGGCTTCGTTGCCCAAAATGCTGGCGGGCATCGAGATGATTGCAAAGAAGAAGCTCACTACGACTGGCGACAGCCATGATGGCGCGTCCTGGTGCGCAACCACGAACGTCCAGAAACCTACGAGCCAGGTACGGATGCCGTAGAGTTCGAAACAGTGGGCACCGTAGCCGAAAATGTAGCCGAGGGCCTCTCGGTTGGCGAACACCGGCTTGAAGTTCAAAAGACGCCCCGTCTTGGACGCCGGTCGGCGAGCTACCATCAGCGCGCACGCCATCACCATTGCAATGGGTCCGATTCCGGTGATCACGAACGCAGCAGGCCAGCCCCATTTGTCCGCCGTCACCTGCGCCACCAGAAAAGAGATGCCCACCCCGAACGAGAAGCTCGATGTGTACAGCGTGACCGCACGCGAACTGTCTCCTGCCGGGAGCCGGTCGGTGAGCGCCTTCAGGCCCGGCATGTACGCCCCCGCAAAGCCGAGTCCGGCGATCGACCAGATGATTGTGCCCGACCAGAATCCTTGCGCAAACAAGCCGAAGGCGATGGTCGCAAGTCCGCTCACGACCGATCCGCAGAGGAGCACCAAGCGCGCGTCGATACGGTCCGTCAGCGTCGTCAGTAGGGGCACCGCGAGCATGTAGCCGAAGGCGTAGCCGCTTGCCATCAAGCCGCCTTCGGCGGCACTGAGCCCCCATGCCGGCATCAGGTGTTGAGCCAGATTTGCCGAAAGGGTCACGTGCGGCAGCAGGTTGCCCACCTGTCCGAGACACATCACCGTGATCAGCGGCCGGCCGGTCAAGTTGCGGATGCTCGCCTCCCCTCGAGTTTGTGGGCATTCATGCGGCTCGCCCAGGCTGCAGGAGCAGCAGCGCGACGAAGGCAGACAGCGATGCGAGAGCGCTGACCCAAAGCGCGACGCTACCGACATGTTCTACCATGAGCCCCATCGCGAGCGGTGCGACGGCTCCCGTTGCCCGTGCCGGAAGCGAAATCATGCCGACCCGTCTCCCGAAGCCGGCGGGTCCGAACAGAGCCAGCGGCAGCGTGCCGCGCGCGATGGTGATGATCCCGTTGCCAGCGCCGTACAGGACCGCATAGGCAGACGCGAACAGAGGACCTCCCAGGATCAGCGTGATGACGCCGATTGGATTCATCAGTGTAGCAAGTCTCGCCGAGAGCAGCGGGCGGAAGCGACCGAGCCAACCCGCTTCGAGAAGCCGGGCACCAACTTGGGCGGGCCCCACCAACGTTCCTGCGAACAACGCGGCAGCCGGTGAGGCACCCAGGGACACCAGCATCGTCGGCAGGATGGCCGAAAACCCCGAGCTGACGAACCCGACGGCGGCGAACAAGTAGGCCAGCACCACGATCGCGAACGTTTCGCTTTCACGCGAGGGGAGTTGAGGATGATCCACCGTCCCGGCTTCCTGTCGTAGGGGCGCGGCACGCGGCAAGTAGAGATTGAGAGGAAGCGCCAGGACCAAATGGATCAGCACCCAAGCCTGGCACGCCACTCGCCAGCCGTATTGGGCATCCAGCCACGTCGACAAGGGCCAGCCGACGGAGCTGGCAAACCCGGCGATCAGCGTGATGCCGGTGATGGAGCGTCGCGCCTTGCTGCCGTAGATGCGCGCGAGCGTTGCGAACGCCGCCTCGTAGAGGCCCATTCCCATGCCGATCCCGAGCAGCACCCAGGATACGACCAGGAGTGCTGGCCCCTCTGCGATCGAGAGCACGAACAAGCCGCCCGACAGAACAAGGTTCGAGGCCGCGAGCAGGCCTCGGCCTCCGAACGTGTCGATGGCATGCCCCACCCGTGGCCCCAGAAGTCCCGCGATCACGAGGGCGCCCGAGAGCGCCGCCAAGACATGGGTGGGTGCAAGACCCAAATCCCGCGCGATTGGCGCTGCGAGGATGGCCGGAAGGTAATAGCTCGAGGCCCACGCAATGGTTTGCGTGGTGCCGAGTGCAACGACGACCGCGACCGGACCTGCAGCCTGGCCCGCAGGAATTCGATTCATGAGCACCCGCAGCCCGAAGCTCCCGTCTTCTTGGCCGCCTCGTCGGCGCCGCAGCAGGCCGATGCATCCTCCTTGGGAGGGCCGCCGCAGCAGGCCGTCGCGAGCGTGGCCGCCGCGACGCTTCCACGCGTGCAGACGCCGGTCTCCGGCAGCACGAGCTCGACCCTCGCCGCGGCGGCCTTGTCGCCCGCAAGGTCGGCTGCGATCGAGCGGACCTGTTCGTAGCCGGTCATCATGAGGAAGGTGGGGGCGCGGCCGTAGGACTTCATGCCGGCCACGTAGAAACCGGGCTCGTCGTGTGCGAGTTCGCGCGCACCATGGGGGCGTACCGTTCCGCAGCTATGCTCGTTCGGATCGATGAGGGGAGCGAGAGCGACGGGCGCCTCGATGGCCGGATCGAGTTTTAGGCGCAGTTCGGACAGGAACGACAGGTCGGGACGGAAGCCCGTCGAGACGATCAGTTCATCGGCGACCACGCTGCGCGCCCCGCAGCACGCGCCGGTCGCGATCCGTAGCCGGCCTTCAACTTCCGAGATATGCGTGACGCCGAATTCGGCTTCGACCCGGACCTTGCCGGAGGCGACGAGCGCGGCGAAGGCGGCGCCTAGCTCGCCGCGTGCCGCGAGCTTGTCGTTGCGGCCGCCGCCGAACGCCTTCGCAGGGTCGGCGCCGCGCAAGAGCCAGACCGGCTCAGTGCCAGGTGCCGTTTCGGCGAGGTGGGCGAGGTCGATGAGTGTACCGACGGCCGAATGGCCGGCGCCGAGGACGGCGACCGCCTTCCCAGCGTATCTGGCTCGCTCGGCGCCGCGGACGTCCGGCATGCCGTAGGCGATCTTGCCCCCGTACTCCCGTTCTCCGAGGGCGGGCAGACCGTTTGCGCCCGCGGGATTGGGAGAGAACCAGGTGCCAGACACGTCGATGACGGCATCAGCCCGCAGCACCTCGGGCCCCTTGCCGTTCTGATAGCGGATCTCGAAAGGAGCGCCCTCGCGACCCTTGGTCTTGGCTTTGTCGAATCCGACCCGGCTGATCGCGGTCACGCGGCTCGAGGTGCGTATCGACTCGCGGAGCGCGGTTCTCGTCGCCAACGGCTCCAGGTAGCGGTCGATGAGCTCGCCGCCGGTGGGGTAGGATTGAGGGTCCGGAGAGTTCCATCCGGTCGGCGCGAGCAGACGCTGCGCGGCTTTGTCCACGTTGTACTCCCAGGGCGAAAAGAGCTGGACATGCTGCCACTGGCGAACGGCATGTGCCGCTTCGGGTCCGGCCTCGAGCACGATCGGCTCCATTCCACGCTCGAGAACGTGCGCAGCCGCGGCGAGACCGACGGGGCCTGCCCCCACGATCGCCACCTTCTTCTTCTCCGTCATGATCGTCTCCTATCCTTCTAGAATTATCGAATATTGATCGATCAGAAATCAAGCCGCCGACTTCTTGCTCCGGCACTCCACTTCGTCGGCGCAGCACTCGGCCGCCATGAAGTCGACCAACCCGCGCATGATCTCGTAGTTGGCGTGGCAAACGAGCGTGGTGGATTCGCGGACCTGCGTGATCAGGCCGACGGAAACCAGCGTCTTGATGTGATGCGACAGCGTGGACGCAGGAATCTTGAGCTTTTCCTGGAGCCGGCCGACCGGCAGACCGGCCCTGCCGGCTCTCACGAGGGCCCGATAGATCTGGAGCCTGGTCCGGTTTCCAAGCGCTTCCAGGCGCGCTGCGACGTCTTCGATCTTCATGTAGCAAATATGCGCCGGCGCGCAGGAAGAGTCAACGGTATTTCTAGAAATGTCGAAATAACGCGTGCTCTGGTTCTCTCAGGCATACCAGGCGAAGAAGCGATCGAGAACTTGACGGCCATTCGCCTCGAAGCACCGCCCGTGACTCACGATTATGCGCTCGGGGTCCCAAGACAAGACTCTGTCAATTGCGGCTCGGGCTCTTCTTCGGTGCAACAAGAGTGGCAAGCGCATTCCGAAAAAGATCTGGCCATTGGGATGGTACATTCCCGTGAGGCGCGCAGCCGAGCGCCAGGGCTCGCTAATCTTGTCCAGCTCAAGGTTGATGATTGTATCGGTGAGAATGAGCGTTCTGGACGCCTTGTGAAAGAAGACGATTTCTCCGAAAATGCCTCCTGGGATGGCAGTTTGGTCGATTTCACCTCCCCACGCCGGCGGCGGCGTCGACGTAAGCTCATCATCGAACCGCACGTCAATTCCTCGCGCCCGTGCGCGTCGGCGTGCGCCCGGAGACCCCCACGTAGTGGCATCGGGGAATGCTCGCGACCACTCCCCGATGTGAGCATAGTGAAATTGGTTTGGTGATACGAGATGGCTGATCGAACCGATCGATCGTAGGTGGCGCGCGAGTTCGAGATCGAGCGCGATGGGTGAATGGAGGAATAGTTCACCATTCTGAAGCTGCACGACGGTCATGCGCGTCGAAAACGGCAGTGGCAGCGTCACGCCAGCCATCGTCAGGTACTCGAATGGCCCGTCGACGACCCCGATTCCTGGCGCGAAGGGCTTGTATTCGTTAATCGGGTCGTACAGCGATGGAGTACGCGACATGGCGGTCTGACGGGCGTTCCGGGCCGCCGATTATAGCCCTCTCGCCTTTCAAGACCTAGAGCCGGCGCAGGTTTAGCGGGGCGGCATCGATTGCACCTCTATCCGGCGGGTTCAGCGTGCACGCTCTGCTCCCGGTGTTGTGGAGTGCGATGGATCGCGTCGAACCAGGCAAGAACGGCCTCGGCCGAACAGGGGAGCTCAGCTCCCAAGCCGCCGTGAAACTGGCGCCAGCGTTCCACGTAGGGCTCCCGCACCGCTGTCAGGAGCGGGGGTTCCCGCGCAGACGACGTCCGCGCAGGAAGCGAGCAGCCCGTGTCCTGCGGCCTCGGCTCTGCCAAACCGACTGATGACGACGAGATCCACTGCATCCCTGATCGCGGATTCTATGCAATGCGCCATCGAGAGCAGGGCCTGTTCGTCCAGCTTGCAGCCGCGAGACTCGCTTCCGCGATCCTGGGTGATCCTCGCCCGCTCCCCGGTGCGAAGGTCCAACAGGTCGAGCATCCGGCATTTTGCCGAGCCCGGCACCATGTTGACCTCGGCTGACCGGCAGCGACATGACCGAGATCAACACACTTGAATCGGGGCCGGGCGGCTCACGCCGCCCGGTCCCGGTTCTCTACGCCTTGTAGTGGGGCGACTTGAACGATAGCCGTTTCGTCGTCTCGGGAGCCGAAGCGATCTTGCGGATGTCCGCCCACGTCTGCTTGTAGTTGGGAATGATGAGCTCGTTCACTCCGGCGTTGACGACGTTGCCCTGCACGCCGGTCGGGAACCCAAAGAGCATAAACGTCTGCTTTGGCTTCGCCGACGGCGTTGGCTGGACCATCGCTTGGGTCGAACCGGCATCATTATAGACCTCGACCAGATCGCCTTCGCCCAGGCCGAGTTCCTTCATGTCGTTCGGGTTCATCTCGATGAAGGGGTACGGCGTCCGGTCCATGACGAAGTCGTTCTGGGCATCCATGAACGCATTCTGCCAAACGAGGTTGGTCCGTCCGTTGTTGACCAGGAACTTGTACTTGGCCTTCTGCTCGGCCTTGCCCGCGGCCTGAAGCCCGCGCCAGGGCGCGGCCATGAAGAATGCCTTGCCGTCCTTGGTCGAGAACTTTCCGTCCGTGTACAGTCGCTTGGTTCCCTGGATCTTGTTGTCGGCGAAGCCGACAGATGGCTCCTGGAAGCCGTTCGTGCCCATCGCGCGGAGGCGTGCATACGTGACGTTCTCGCCGCCTTTCTCGTGCTTGCGGTAGCCGTCGTTGAAGGCGTCTTCCTCCGTCTTCCAATCGAACCCTTTGAACTGATCGGCGTAGGAGGCATTGCCCTGCTCGCGCAGCACGCGCTCCATCGTGTTCGCAAACCGGGCGGCGATGAGGCAGTCCGGCATCGCGTTGCCGGGCGGATCCATGTAGCGCTCGGTCAGCCGCATTCGTCGTTCGCCGTTCATGGATGTCAGGTTCATCTCGCCGGAGATGGCTGCAGGCAACCAGACGTGGGAGGCTTGTCCGATCTGGGTCGGCACGATGTCGACGTCGACCGAGAACAGGCCGCCCTGCCGGATCGCGACCATGATGGCGTCGACCATGGCCTTGCGGTCGCCCCAGGGCACGGTGTTCATGGCGTCCTTCACCATGTCCGTCCGGCGCTTGTACACCTGCTTGAACTTGAACGCGTTGAGCGTCGTCTTGTAGTGGTCGCAGGCCCAGATGTGATGGATGCCGCCGCGCCCCTCGATGAGGAGCTTGTCGACGTAGGCGGCCGGCCGCCCGACATGGGCGTCGGATGGACGCGAGTAGCCTTCCTGGTGGCCGCCCAGGCGCACGACTCCGCCGCCCGGCCGGCCGACGTTGCCGGTCGCGAGCGCGAGGTTCACGATGGCGCCGTTGGTGCGGTAGTTGTCGTTGCCCCAGATGATGCCCTTCTCGTATCCGAACATCGTCCGCCGGCGCTTGCCGCCGGCCTTCGGCTCCGCGATCCACTGGGCTGCCTTGACGATGTCCTCTCCGCGGAGCCCGGTGATCTTCGCCGCGTCCTCGATCGACGTGCGGTTCGCAGCCAAGGCCGACGCGAAATCGGTCAACGGTTGATCGGCCGGCGTGCCGCCCGGACGGGAGATCAGGCCGGCGGCCTGACCCGAGGGCAACGTGCTTGCCGCGATGAACTCCTTGTCGATCCACCCCTTGTCGGCCACGTAGGTCAGAAGCGCGTTGAACAGCACGAGGTCCGTGCCAGGCTCAAGCGCGAGGTGGAGGACGCGATCCTTCCCGCCCTCGGCTTCGCAGGCAGCCGTAGTCGCAGTGCGGCGTGGATCGATGATGATGATCCGGCTGGCCTCGACGGGTTCGCCGGGGAATTCCTTCTTCCTCTTGTCCATCGTGGTGCCGCGCAGGTTCGGTATCCAATGGTTGAGGAAGTAGTTGGTCTGGGTCTCGAGCGGATTGGTGCCGATCGCCACGATCGTGTCCGCAAGCTCGGCGTCCTCGTAGCAGTTGTTGAGCTCGCCGACGCCCATGTCGCGCGTCGCATGCACCTCGGAATTGTAGGCGGGCCGATTGTGAATGCGGACGTTCTTGATCTTCATGGCGCCGAAGTAGAGCTTTCCGGTACCCCAGGTGTTCTCGTATCCTCCGGCCGATCCGCCGTGGTCGAACATCGACACGAAGAGGCCGTCTTCGCCCTGTTCGTTGATCACAGCTGCCGTGACGCGTGCCACCAGATCGAGCGCGTCATCCCAGCTCGTCGGCTGCATCGAGCCATAGCGCCAGACCATCGGGTCGGTCAGACGCTGCAGCTGGGTGTTCCGTTGCTGGGAGGTGTGGTTCTCGGCCATCCGCGCGCCGCGGATCGAACCGAGACCGGAGTTCACGACACAGTCCGTGTCCGGCTTGATGACGAGGTGAACGTCCTTACCGTCCTGCTTGACGATGTTGTACATGGACGGCGAATACCAGGCCGCGGTCTCCGCGCCCTGCTGCTTGGACAGGTCGACGCCGAATTTGTTGGACTTCGGATCGAAGCCACCCTGCTTGTTGATCGCCCAGGTGTAGGCTTTGTAGCCGCATCCGACGATACAGTAGTGGCAGGTGACGTTGTGCTCCTTGGCATCCGCCGGGATGATCGGGAGGCGGTCGGTCTGGCGCTTATAGGTCATGTTGTCCCTCCCTCACAGAACGTTGGAAAGCCGGCCGTACAGGAGCTCGTCCACACCGTCGGCGTAGATGTCGCCCTTGCCGTCGATCCGGAGCTGGTATTGCGCGAGGTTCTGGGTGGCGTGACCCCAGATCTGCTGTCCTCCCTTTTCGACGTCGTAGCGTCCATAGTGACCGGGGCAGCTCAGCGACCTATCCTCCTTCGAGTAGCTCAGAGGGAAGCCCTTGTGCGGGCACACGGTCGAGAACCCAACGATATCGCCGTCGGGACCAATTCCGCCCTCGACGCGGGTGCCGAGCTTGATCAGCACGCCCGGCGCGTCCGCATCCGGATACGCCACGTCCATGGGCTCATTCGTTTTGAGCTGAGACACGTTGGCCAGGCGGCTCGATGGATATGCGACGCGGGCTTGGGACGGGGCAGCCTGAGCGGGCGTCGACATCGCGCTCGCGGCCACGGCGCCGGCGGCGGCCACCGTTGCGCCGCTTAGAAATCGGCGCCTGCCGGCGTCGACCATCAGATCGCATTTTTTCATGAGGGCTTCTCCCGGGTGATGCGCGGATCATTGGGCTGATCCGTTCATCTCTGGAGTCCAATTCCCGGGCCAGAAGCGTTGACGCTCTAAGCTCTTGAAGTCTCTAGGACGCACTGCAGCAAGCTGTCCAATTCTCCGAACATCCACAAACGAGATGTTCAGAAAACTAAACGTCTCAGGCCGCGTTGATGCCGAAACGGCGCATGCGATCCCACAGCGTGGTTCGCGAGACACCGAGCAGCTTCGCCGCTTCGGCGATCTGCCCGCCCGTATCCTTGAGCGCGCGCTCGATCTCCTGTTGTTCCGCGGCGTCACGCGCCTCGGCGAGCGATCTTCCGGACGGCTGGCTCGCGCTGCGCATCGTCTCGGGAAACAGATCGACCGGCATAAGCCATGGGCCCGTCGCCAACGCGACCGCCCTGTCGAGCCGATTCCGCAGCTCGCGCACGTTGCCGGGCCAGGGGTGAGCCAGAGCGGCACTTTCGGCGCCGCTACTCAGTCCGCGCAGGTCCGGATTTGCGCTGGCAAGTTCGGTGAAGAAGCGATGCATGAGAAGCTGAATGTCTTCGGGCCGCTCGCGAAGCGGCGGAATAGCGACCGCGACGACGTTGATGCGGTAGTACAGGTCTTCGCGAAATCGCCCCGCAGCGACTTCCGCCGCGAGATCCCGGTTGGTGGCGCAAACGACGCGCGCCCGGAACGGGACGATGGCTTCGCCGCCCAGGCGGTAGAAGCGGCGCTCGTCAAGCAGCCGAAGCAACTTTGCCTGAAGTTGCAGTGGCAGCTCGGCGACCTCGTCGAGAAAGAGGGTCCCGGATTGGGCACGCTCCGCATACCCGAGGTGCCTGCTGTTGGCCCCCGTGAAGGCGCCCTTCTCGTGTCCGAAGACCTCGCTCTCGAGCAGACTGTCCGGGATGGCGGCGCAGTTGACTGCCACGAATGGCCGGGAAGCGGCATCCGAAATGTTGTGGAGGTGGCGTGCGCAGACCTCCTTGCCAGAGCCGGTCTCGCCGGTGAACAGCACAGGCGTATTGCGGCCGGCCATGCGGGCGAGCAGTTCCTCGATGCGGCGCATCTGCTGCGACAGTCCCAATACGCCGTCCGGAACCGCCGGCCTACGGCCGATCAGAGCGCGGGCGCGCGATATCAGATCGTCGAGTTCGAATGGCTTGGTCACGTAGTCGCCCGCGCCGGCCCTGATGAGAGCCACCGCATGGTCGATCTGGCCGTATGCGGTCATGAACAGAAACGGCGGGGCGGCACTTTCGCCGCTCACTTTCCGGAAGATGTCCTCACCCGACATGTCCGGCAAACGGATGTCACAGATGACAAGATCGGGGGCACCTCGCCTCAGGCCCGCGAGAGCTTCCTGGCCGCTGCGCCACCACTCGACCTTGCAGCCTTCCAGCTCCAGGTACTGGTTGAGGGATTCTCCCATGATCGGATCGTCTTCGATCACAGCGATGGACACTGACTCAGGCAACATTGCGCTGCTCCTCCCCCGAGCCATCGGGTATCGCTATGGAGATCGCCGTTCCGCCGCCGGCCGGATGCTCGACTCGGATGGAGCCGCCGACTTCCAGAACGAGACGCCGAATGATCCAAAGGCCAAGGCCGGGCTCTCCGGGCCGCGGCGCGGCATCCGCTTCACGGCTTTCGAGGTAGCTGACCCTATCCTGGTCGAGTCCGGCGCCTTCGTCGCTCACTGTCAGGACTAGGCTGCCGTCCACCAGTCCCGCTTCGAATGCGATACGGCCGGCGGGCGCGCTTGCTTGGCACGCGTTGAGCAGCAGATTAAGCGCGGCCTGACGGACGGCATTCGCTCTGACGGGAATCTCGCCGGGAAGCTCGTTCGCCCACGACAGCGAAAGGTTTCTGCGATCGAGCTCGGGACCGATCAGAAGACGCAGATCCTCGATGTCGCTTGGCTTGAGCGGACGCATCGCGGTGTCGACACGGTGGGTCACCAATGCGGACCTCACGACGTCGCGGATGCCCGCGAGCCCCCGCTCGAGAAGAGAGAGTGCACGCTCCCGAACCCCGAGCTGATGGCCATGTCGCCGAAGCGTCTCGATCGCGTTGAACATGCCTCCCAGGGGATTGTTGATTTCGTGGGCCATCCCGGAGGCAAGACGGCCGAGGCTAGTGAGGCGTTGCTCTTCCGCGACGCGAGCAGCCAGCGCCTCACGCTCGTTCCATGATCGCACCATCATGTTGTAGTGTCTGAATAGGCGACCGAACTCCGAACTGGGCGGTCCGACATCCTCATCTGCGATGCACAGCAGTTCGCCGGACTGCCCCCGCCTGAAATGCGTGGTCAAGAGCTGCACCGGTCGCAGCATTCTGCGCACTGCGATGAAGCCGACCGCCGCGACCAGCATAGTGATGGCGATATTGGTCGCGACCAACGTCCAGAGCACGTCCCGCCGCTCCTTGAATCGAGCGCCGACGTCGAATTGGGTGTAGATCACCCCGATGCGACGCCCCTGATCGAGCAGCACGCGGCGGACGCCGGCACGCTCGGCCTGCTCGTCAAGCCAGCTATCGTTTGCGTCCGCAAACCGATCGACGATCGACTTCGGCACGGGTGCAAAGGCCGGCACGGTACGGGGATCGAAGGAAGCCAGGACGATGCCGTCGGGTTCCGCCACCACCGTCTCGAGAATCGTCAAGCCGCGGTACAGTGAACGAGCGCGGTCGAGATTGTCGAACGTCTCCCAGGCGTCCCCACGGATCACCGCAGGCATCACCGACGACGAAAGCCCGTCCAGGTAGGCGGCGGTCAATTCCCGGAAATGGCGATCCTGGGTTTCGGCGAGCCTCTTGAGCACCTGATCTGTGAGCACCACCCCGATGGCGATCATGAGCAGCGCCACAAGCGCAGGGACCTTGATCACGACCGGCAGATTCGATCTCAGGTCGAAGCGAGCGCTCATCCGAGGCTCCGAACATAGTTCATCTTCGCCGCAATTGTGTCGAACAGGGATGGATCGCTTCTCGTGAATCCATCGAGATGCAGCATCTGCAGCACTCGACGGGCTTCTGGATCGGAGGACATCCCGACGAATGCGGCGGCCAGGTCATCGACCGAAAGCCCGCTCGGGCGGTTCTTTCCGCACGCCACCGGCGGAAATCCTAGCCATTCCGATTGTCGCAACACGCGAGTTGGAGCCGTCAAATCGGGCTCTACGATGCTGAGGACTTCCCACACGTAGCCATCGACGGATCCGCTATCCGCCAGCCCGGAGGCGACTGCGCGGACGACGTTGCGATGACCATAGGTGAAGAAGTGATGCCTGAAGAAATCCTCCGGCTTGGTGTGCATATCGGTCAGAAGGGCGCGAGTGACGAGGAAGCCGGAATTGCTGTCGGGATCGGAGAACGCGTGCGTGTCGCCTTTCAGATCGGGAAAGGACTCGGCCTTACGGCGGGCATCGACGATCACGTAGGACTGGTACAGCGGCCGGCCATTCCACACCGGGACCGCGACAAGTTCGAGCTGCTCGCGGAACTGAACGTAGGGATAGCCGCAGATCCAGGCCGCATCGATTTGTCCGTTCACCAGAAGAAGCGTGATTTCCTGGTAAGTTCGGCGCGTGAGGATCTGGACTTCCCTGCTCCAAATGCGCTCAAGATAAGAGCGAAGTGTCGCCAACAGCTCCAGGTCGGAAGTCAGAAGCACGGGCGTGAGCCCAATCTGCACCGGCCGCGGATCAGCCGCTACGGCGCGTCTGCCCTTAAGAGCAATCGTACTCGCCGCTAGTCCGGATAGGACTGCGCGCCTCGTGACTCGCGTTCTATTCGCATGTGATGCAGGGGCCTGCCTTTGACGCAAACCCATGGCGATCCCTCCTAGAGCATCGTCGCCCCTTTTTTCTTAGAGAGTATCGAATGGCGTCTGGCGCGGCAACGAATATGACAGGCATGTGACAGTGAGGTATTGAGATAGCTCAAGCAACAGCTCACCGGCGCGCGTCTCAAGGACCTGCGGGAGCTCAGCGCCACTCTGTGGTTGACAGAGTACTGTAATATCCATAAGTCTAGAAATATGGATAATGAAGAAGCGGTCTTGGCGCTCGCCGCGCTCGCTCAGCCCACTCGGCTGAACGCATTTCGTATTCTGGCAAGTCATGAGCCGGAGGGTCTGTCGGCCGGAGAGCTTGCTCGCGCCCTGGAAGTCCCCCAGAACACGCTCTCGGCGCACCTTTCGATCCTTTCAAGGGCGGACCTCGTCACCTCGGAGCGACACAGCCGGTCGATCATCTATCGCGCGAATCTTGCCGAATTCCAGAAGGTGGCGCTGTTTCTGCTGCAGGACTGCTGCGGCGGCCGGCCCGAAGTCTGCGCACCATTGATTGAAAGCCTTGCGCCTTGCTGTCCTCCGAAAAAGAAAAGGGAGCGAAGCCGTGTCTGATCACCTCTACAACGTTCTCTTCCTCTGCACCGGCAACTCTGCCCGTTCAATCATGGCGGAATCGATCCTGCGAAAGGATGCCGGCGGCCGCTTCCGGGCGTTCTCGGCAGGCAGCACGCCGAAGGGCGCGGTCAACCCGCTGGCGCTACGCACTCTCCAAAGCCTGGACTATCCGACCGACGGCTTGCGCTCGAAGAGCTGGCTCGAGTTCGCCGCCCCCGATGCACCCGTCATGGATTTCGTCTTCACGGTCTGCGACAACGCCGCCGGTGAGACCTGTCCGGTGTGGCCTGGACAGCCGATGACCGCTCACTGGGGCATCGAGGATCCCGCCGCAGTCGAAGGTACTGATCTCCAGAAGGAGGCGGCATTCGTGACCGCCTTCCGGTACCTGAAGAATCGCATCGGTACCTTCACCAATCTTCCTCTGCGCAGCATCGACAAACTGTCGCTCGGCACCAAGTTGCGCGAGATCGGCCGGTCGGAAGGCGCGAGTTCATCCCGCAACGACGTGGCCTGACACATGAGCATCTTCGAACGTTACCTCACACTTTGGGTTGCCCTCTGCATCGTCGCCGGCGTCGTGCTCGGCCACTTCATGCCTAGCTTCTTCGGAGTGGTTGCAGCCGCGGAAGTGGCCAAGGTCAATTTGCCGGTGGCAGTCCTGATCTGGCTGATGATCGTGCCGATGCTGCTGAAGATCGACTTCGGTGCTTTGAGCCAGGTCCGAGAGCACTGGCGCGGCGTGGGGGTTACCCTGTTCATCAATTGGGCCGTCAAACCGTTCTCGATGGCGCTTCTCGGCTCCTTCTTCATCGGCAACGTGTTCGCGCCGATGCTGCCGTCCGCGCAGATCCCATCCTACATCGCGGGTCTGATCCTGCTCGCAGCCGCTCCTTGCACCGCGATGGTGTTCGTCTGGTCGAACCTGTGCGAAGGGGAGCCTCACTACACGCTCAGCCAGGTCGCATTGAATGACGTGATCATGGTCTTCCTGTTCGCGCCGCTGGTGGGGCTTCTGCTCGGTGTAGCCTCCATCAGCGTTCCCTGGGCGACGCTTCTGCTCTCGGTCGTCCTGTACATCGTTGTGCCGGTCGTCGTAGCGCAGGCCTGGAGGACGTCCCTTCTCGCCGCTGGCGGTGGCGCCTTCGAGCGGACCATGCGGAGGCTGCAGCCATTGTCGCTTGTTGCTCTGCTGGCGACGCTAGTTCTGCTGTTCGGTTTCCAGGGTGAGCAGATCGTCAAGCAGCCGGTCGTGATCGCGATCCTCGCCGTGCCGATTCTGATCCAGGTCTATCTCAACGCCGGTCTCGCCTACTGGCTGAGCCGGCGCTTCGGCGTCGCCTGGTGTGTCGCTGCACCTGCGGCGCTGATCGGCGCCAGCAACTTTTTCGAGCTCGCGGTTGCTGCTGCCATCAGCCTGTTCGGACTCGACTCCGGAGCTGCGCTTGCGACCGTGGTGGGCGTGCTGGTCGAAGTGCCCGTGATGCTGTCGGTGGTCCGCATCGTGAAGGCGACTCGCGGCTGGTATGAATCCGGAGCGAATGCGGCCAAGCCCGCGATGGAGGCTCACAGATGACCATTACAATCTACCACAATCCAGATTGCGGTACGTCCCGCAACACGCTCGCTATGATCCGGCAAAGCGGCATCGAGCCTGAGATCATCGAGTACCTCAAGACGCCGCCGTCGCGCGATAAGCTCCAGGAGCTCATCACCACCATGGGAATTCCGGTTCGCGACCTGTTGCGCGAGAAGGGAACGCCCTACAAAGAACTTGGCCTCGGCGATCCGAAGTGGACCGACGACGAACTGCTGGATTTCATGATCGCGCACCCGATCCTAATCAATCGCCCGATCGTCGTCACGCCGAAGGGCGTCCGGTTGTGCAGACCGTCGGAAGCGGTCATCGATCTCCTTAACGGCCCGTTCGGGCGGTTCGTCAAGGAGGATGGCGAGGTCATCGAGCCCAGATGAGCCGGTACAACGACCGCATTAGATCGCTCGGTCGAAGGCGATGCGGGGCGCAGTGTCCGACGGCTTAAGCGCCAGAGGGCCGGCCTCAGGCGTGCCCAGAACACACCATCGATACCTATTTTGTTGTTGCCTCGTAGCCCGTTGGTCACTCCCATTCGTTGATTCCATCGCAACAGAGGAGCTCGCGGCGTTGCTATTGAATCTCCGCAGGTATCCCATCGCAAAGCGATGCAACGATGCGGTCATTTTGAACGCAACGCTCGTCGCACCCATCGGACTGACGGCAATTGCATGACTGCTGCGTCTGCAGGACAGCTTATTATGTCTCACTTTCGCGCGCTGAACGCCCCGACGCCGTATCTGTTTTTCACCGGGAAGGGTGGTGTCGGTAAGACGTCGCTTGCATGTGCCACCGCTGTTGGCCTCGCCGACCGTGGACTACGCGTTCTTCTCGTCAGTACCGACCCGGCGTCGAACCTGGACGAGATGCTCGAAGTCACTTTGACTGATCGCCCAGCGCCGGTGGCAAACGTGGCCGGACTTTCGGCGATGAATATCGATCCCGAAGCTGCTGCCGAGAGCTATCGCACCCGGGTCCTCGAACAGCTCGGACCGGAAGTCACCGCCGGTGAGCGGTCGACTGTGCGCGAGCAGCTCTCCGGAGCTTGCACCACCGAAATAGCCGCCTTCGACGAGTTCGTGGGACTGCTGGACGGCGATATGGCAGGATTCGATCACATCATATTCGATACGGCCCCGACTGGCCACACTCTACGGCTGCTCAGCCTGCCAAAGGCATGGACCGGCTTTCTCAAGGACAATGACCGAGGAGCGTCCTGCCTCGGGCCGCATTCAGGCTTGAAGATGCAGGAGGACCGCTTTCGCAAGGCGCTCCAGGCCTTGGGCGATTCCGAGCGGACCACTATCGTTCTCGTCACCCGCGCCGACAAGGGGGCCATCCGTGAGGCGGCCAGAACATCGGGCGAACTCGATGCGCTCAATCTCTCGAACCAGCTCCTCATGGTGAACGGGCGCTTCCACGCGGCGGATCGAACTGATGTCGTCGCGACTGCCCTTGAGCGGGATCAGGACGAGGCACTAGCGGCAATGCCTGCGTCGCTCACGAAACTTCCGCGAGACGAAATCCCGTTGCTTGGTTTCGACATCGTGGGTCTGACGGCTCTGAGGGCGCTTCTGCCGTCCTCCAGCCAGCCTTCAGTAGCTGCGAGCATGCCGAACCTGGAACCGGTTGACCTGCCGGGCCTGGACCGGTTGGTCGATGACATCGCGCGGGATAAGCACGGCCTCATCATGGTCATGGGCAAGGGCGGCGTCGGAAAGACGACGATTGCTGCCGCCATTGCCGTGGGATTGGCCAAGCGGGGTCATGCCGTCCACCTCAGCACCACCGATCCCGCAGCTCATGTCGCTTTCGTGGTCGATGGCGCCATGCCTGACCTCACCGTTGACCGGATCGACCCTCGGGTCGAGACGGAGCGGTATGTCGCGAAAATCCTGGCAAGTCGGGGTCGTGATCTGGACGAGCAAGGCAAAGCTCTGCTGCTCGAGGACCTCGCTTCGCCATGTACCGAGGAAGTCGCCGTCTTCCATGCCTTCTCGCACATTGTTGCGGAGGCGCGTAGCGACTTCGTCGTGCTCGATACGGCGCCCACAGGCCACACGCTACTCCTGCTGGATGCGACCGGGGCCTATCATCGCCAGATGACAAGCCAACTTGCGCCAAGCGGAGCCGGGCGTATCGTCACCCCGCTAATGAGGCTGCAAGACCCCACCTACACAAGGGTGATCCTGGTGACGCTGCCGGAGACGACTCCGGTTTCAGAGGCCGCTGCTCTTCAGGAGGACTTGCGGCGCGCCTGCATTGAGCCATTCGGCTGGGTAATCAACAAATGCCTGATTGCATCGGGAACTCACGATCCCCTGCTGCGATCGCGACTCGTCAGAGAGCGGACTCAGATCGCTCGCGTTCGGAACGGCCTCGCAGAGCGGGCATTCATGGTCGGTTGGCGAACCAAGTCTCCTGTTGGCGTGAGGGAGCTTGCGGCGCTGTCGTGATGACGGCGTCTCCCGACCTACGCGACCGGCGGCGAGATCGAAGTGGGCGGCCACGCAGTGGGTGGCTTGGAGGCTCGGTTACCAACCTCAGCTTGGACAACCATGGTTCGAGCTGATCTCGGGAGTACCCATCTACTTCCCGCCAGCATTCTTCTGGTGGTGGTACGCCTATGACGCGTATGCGCCGCAGGTCTTCGTAGAGGGGGCTTACATCGCGTCGTCTGGCGGATTCATCTCGATCACGGTTGCCGTTGGCATGTCGGTATGGCGGGCGCGCGAAGCCAAGACTGCCGCGACCTACGGTTCAGCTCGCTGGGCGACGCATCAGGAGATTCGGGCTGCCGGCCTTACCGGCCCTGATGGTGTCGTGCTCGGGCGTTTCGAGCAAAATTACCTGCGTCATGATGGACCGGAACATGTGCTGTGCTTCGCGCCGACCAGGTCCGGTAAAGGCGTCGGTCCGGTGGTGCCAACGCTGCTGACCTGGCCGGGCAGCTGCATCGTTCACGACATCAAGGGCGAGAACTGGACCCTGACCTCGGGCTTCCGAGCCCAACACGGCCGGGTCTTGCTGTTCGATCCGACCATCGCGAAGTCAGCCGCCTATAATCCATTGCTGGAGGCGCGGCGAGTGCGAGGTGCGTGACGTGCCGCTGCACTTTGATGAGCTCGACCTGTAGGTCGTGCAGCGCGGCGCGATAAGTCTTGCCGCTTTCGTGTTGTGCGGGTCGTCTTTTGGATGATTTCGACATTTGCTGACATCTGATGGCGTAGGCTCAAAAATGGCTCGCGCCTGACTTGGTGTCAGTCGGAATCAATATCGGCTGATTGGGTGCGGCGACCCGCAGGGGCGTCGCACCTACTCAACCTCGAAGCTCACCGCTCCTTGTCGCCCATGTGATGCGGCGTCGACGTCGCGGGGCCGCCGCGGTAGTGATGACCGCCGGTGCCCTGGGTCTTGGTGGAGACGCCGACCGTCTCCTTCTTGCCCATATGGTGGGGGACTTCGGTCTTCGGCCCTCCCTGATAGTGATGGCCGTTCTTTTCGGTGTCGGATGATCCGGTCTGCGCCATCGCTGGCAACGCAATGAGCGACAGGGCCGCGGCAGCGGCAAGAATTTTGGGAAGGGTCATATTGGCTTCTCCATTGTGAAACTTGGACGACAGATGTCGGGTCGCGGTCTTGCGTGAAGATCCCAGACGAAGCTCGTTTGCGCTGTGAAAAAATCCACATCAGCGAACGGATCGCTGACGATAAGAAACCGCGCAGGAAGCAATTTAGAGTTGGGATCGCTTCTGAGATTGACTTGCATCAATCGGTAGCCGGTAAAAATCGGCACTCATTGCGACCAATCAACTGATCAGCGGGAGGGTTCCATGAAACGTCTGGCACTGCCTGTCGCATTGCTGCTTGCAACGGCGAGCACAACGTCCTGGGCGCAATCGGCCGCCGATCACGAAGCGCACCATCCTGACCAGAAGGGGGCGCCCGCCGCCGCACAACCTCAGTCGCCTGCCGGCCAGCCCGGAATGATGGGACAAGGCATGATGGGTGGCAGGGGCATGATGGGCGGCAACATGCCCATGGCGAACATGATGGGGATGATGGGGCAATCGGGCGCTGAAGGGGGCTGCGCTGGCATGAGCGGGTTGGCCACCATCGACCGGGTCGAGGGCCGGATCGCCTTCCTGAAGACCGAGCTCAAGATCACCGATGCGCAGGACGCCGCCTGGAATGCCTTCGCCGACGCACTCCGCACCAACGCAAAGAGCCTTGGCGAGGTGCGCGCCTCGATGATGCCGCAGACGGGGGCTGGGCAGCAAGGCTTGGTCGATCGTCTTGCGCTGCAGGAGAAGTGGCTGGCTGCGCGCCTGGAAGGCACCCGCGCGATGAAGTCGGCGCTGACAAACCTCGTCGGCACCCTTTCCGACGAACAGAAGAAAACCGCCGACGAACTCCTGGCGCCACATATGGGCATGAACGCGATGGCGCGCATGATGCCGTCCGGCCAGATGCAACCGGGAATGATGACGCAGGGTCAGGGACGGTAAGGCTCCGACTCGCCCATTGGAGGGCTGCCATGGCCCACGCTTTCCTCCCTGAGACCCTCCGCGAACACAGATCGCAGGCTGGTCCAGTGGTCAGGCCATTGGCGGATTCTTCCGAGCCGGCCGCCGGTGCCGCTCCGACGGCCGCCATCGGCGTGTGGCCTGGCGACAACATCACGCCGCCCCATCAGGCGCTCGGCTGGATTCCGAGTGTTTACTCCGACACGGACGACCTGAAGCGGGCGGGCCAGCGCATCGTCTATCTCATCAACCCGCATGTCGGGCATCTCGGCATCTTCGTATCCACGAGCGTCGCGCGTCTCGACTGAGCCGCGCTCTCTAATCCCAATCAACTCTGTCAAACAGCCTGTCGCTCGCCGCAGCCTTGCTCACGGTCATGCCGCCGCGATCCCGCGGCCGTGTCGGCCCGAGCTCTGCTGCAGTTGGCGTCCTCGTCAGACGAGAGGGCGCGGGGAAGGCCGGGTGCTGGTCGCACCCGCGGTCCGCGTGCAGCAAAAAAGCACGCGGCAGAACCACAGGTACGGCCGAACATCCGGCCTTCCCCGCGCGATGGCTTTACGGCTTATACGCGATCTCCCCGGGGACCGGCTGTCTTGCCCCCGTCGCCCGCTGCGCTCGTCATGAGCGCCGCGACCTTGACGCCAGCATCGGGGCGCCAGGACCACGCGACTTCGCCGTCCGCAGCTCATCAGTCGTCGCGCAAAAGCGCCTGACGAAGCCGCGGCCACCGCATCCCCGCCTCACGTGCCGTGACGATCGCGATACGCCCCTCTCGGCGAAGCAGGATGGCGGGAATAAAATCACTGATTTGGAGGTGGTGTCAATAAATATTCTGGTATTCAGAATTTATGGCTTGCGCCGCTGTCGTGCCGCATCAGTTGATCACATGAGTTGGCCGCCATCAAACTCACCATTGATGACGACCTGCTTCCCGAGCGCGCCGAATCATCGCTTGGCGCTCGCCACAAAACGCGTGGCGAGAAAACTGCAGCGTCACCGTAATCCCGAAATCTCCCGTGAGAGCGTCGAAGGTGCTCGACCGAGACTCCGGGCAATTGAACGCAGGCTCTCGCCGTTCAGCATCCGGCTATGAAGATCGTTGCGCTCCGTCGCGTTCAACTGACTGTAGTGACGTCCCATGCTCACCCCCTTATATGGGGTGTTGCACTTCAAATTGGAGTCCGCCGAGGATGGAGAAACGTGTAGCGTCACCGTAAGTCCAACCAATCCGCTTATCGGACGCCTGCGTAAAGCACGGCAATGGACGTCCAAAAACGGAGCTCGCTCCGCTCGCCCAGGCTCCCGCCTCACGAACACCAGCGTCGATATTGGAACGGCAGAGCCGTCCAATATGCCGGCGGCGTCACGTGAGCCGTCAATATCCCTCGTCTGGTAGAGCGGGCATCTTTCCTATCTCCCGTTTGAGGGCCAAGATTTCATGCTGGGTATCGACGTGTTTTTGATACGAAGCAAACACCGCCTCGATGTTCTGGTTCAGCGTCGACTGTTCTTGCAGCATTTGTTGCTGCTGCTTTGGCGTACTATCGAACCATTTTTTGAGCGCGTCGAGGTCCGCATGGGTCCACGCCGCGAAGCCAATGGCGAAGTCGCGAAACGCCCGCGCGATCTTCGGTGACATATTCAGCAGGCGGATGAGCAGAAGCATCAGCGATCCTTCCGTTAGCCCCACACGGAGAAAGTACCCTGATTCGGTCAGTGGCAGTCCTGTGAATTGTGGGGATTGCCAATTTGTCGTTCTGCGTGTGTATTTGACCCAGTTTGGGGGCGGAAATGGCGAAAAAGGCGCGGGGACGGACTGAAGAGCAGCAGATGGTCTGGCGGCTGTCGGACATGCTGACAGCCGCCAATTTCAATGTTCAGCACCAGCTCGATCTCGGGAAATCTGTAAAGCCGGACTTGGTAGCCGAGCGAGAAGAGTTCGGCCGGTACCGCAGATACGCGATTGACGTGGTGATTGTCTCTGATGCGAATCGGTTGGTGGATGCGCTCGACACTTTGCAGGAATTTGCCGAACGGCAAAAAGGCAGGGACTTCGACGAATATTGGCTGGTCTCGAACCTTTCGTATCCGCATCTGGCTGGCGACCGCAAGCGAAGACGCCGGTTCGAGAGCGTACGTGCATTTGCGATGAAAGAACTGGAGCGAATGCTCGCGCGGGTCACACCTCAAAAACCGCAACCGCCGAAGAAGAAAAAGGGCACCGCGAAGACGACCGTAGGAAAAGCGGTCCAGGCGAACGATAAAGAAATCATGCTCGCCATCGCCGGGCTAATGCTTCAGATCGACGACAAGCTTGACAAGTTGAAAGAAGAGAGGCCGAACTCTGAAGATGCGAAGGCGAATGCAGCTGAAGAGATTTCCGATCTTGAACGCATGAGGGCCGAGCTCGAACGAATCCGCGAGCTCGTTACCGCCTTCACCAAGGGGAAAGCCCCGGAAAGGGAAGTTGTCAAATCGGTCAAGACGTTCAAAGATAGTCTGAACGGATGGTGGGAAAAGCGCCACGACAGTCTCCTCACAACCACAGCTAAATCGGCCCTATTCGTTTCGTCGGCTGGTGTTCTGGCACTGATGGGAGCGAACACACCGGCAGCGTTGGCGGTTGCCGGCGCGCTGATTGGTGGGAAGGTCATCAAGAAGGGGCTGGCGAAAGCCGGGGAGATGGTACGCGACGCGTTACAATAGAGCTTGGCAGTTCTATTTCCGGTCGGCGGTCCCGCAGGCTTTGTCCTGTCACGGCACGGAGACTAGGTCTGCCGTGACTGCCGGCCATGAAACTCCTGAAAATCGGCCTTGCCGATAAGATATTTGAATATCCAAAGGGCTCGCTCGTGATTACCGACGAGTCCATTTCGAAGCGGGGTGCGAAAGTTTATGACCCCCGCCAAGCACGGCTTGAATGTTCTTCCCATGCAATACCGGGAGGCTCGCGAGTTTGCCGCCGCAGTCTTTCCCGACAAGGATCTGATGACCTACCCCGACGGCCCCCGGGCGCTCACCCGTCTGGTGATGAATGCCGCCCGCCAGGACAAACTGACTTACACCCGGGGTGACGACGACCAAGAGGCGAGGGGAGTGGTGGAGGGTCTCCTGCTGTCACCCTTGCTGAGGACGGCGCTGCAGAAGCCGATCCCGCGCTGGTTTTATTCTGGCGCCACCATTCATGGTGCGGCTCAATCGGAAGGAAATCGGAGACGAGGATGCCCGGCTCATTGCCAGTATCCTCATATCCGAATTCAAGGGGCCAATTGTCATTGAGGATTTCGGCTTTTATGCCCGCCCATTCCACACCCGTTTAATCCGAGAACACCGGCTCATGGCCGGCGTCTACACACTCTCAAAGCTCGACGAAAAGCTCCGGCAGATGTGCCTGCTCATGGAAACGGAGGCTGTGGGATGCACCTATGAAGACGCCGAGGTGCTGGCGAGGTACGGAGGACACATTCCTGGACATAACGCCTTCAGCTCGTTTGTGTCGCAGGCAATGGCCGGCGCGTCCACTCGAACACTTCAATAGTCGTGCGAGTCAGCCGTAACGCAAAAGCGAACGCAAGAATAAATGGCCAAGTGAAAAGGCCGTGGCCTTCCTCGCGAACGTCTCGGTCCGTCCTTGCTCGTGACTCGTGAAATCGGAGGTCGTCCGCCGCCGCAAACTCCCTTTCTCTTGCCTCCTTTAAGATATCGAAGTTCCGTTGCGCACGCTCAAACGCTACCTCCTGTCCGCTGGGAGCTACTGGAAATTGTCGCATGAACTCTTCGAGCGATATCTTTCCGTTCTCGGGAATGCTCCCAATTTTCAATTTCTCCCAATCCAGCTTTTCGATCAACTCGCAATGGGACGAGAAGGGGGGCTTGTCTCTAGATGACCTCCCGCAGACAGCGGAATCTATCCTTGCGAGCTGCAGGCTGACGTCTCCGCTCGCAGACAGAAGTTTGTTTTGCAACTGCTCTCTCCTGTCGCTGAAGTCGTAGTCTTGCCGTCGGCCCTCGTAATTGAAAGCCAATACAAAGACACCAACGGCCGCAACACCAAGGTACACATAGTCTATGGCGCGGGCCTGCGCGGCTGACAACAGATTGGCGAATCCGAATACGGCGTGGAACAGAAAGAGCCAAGCGAAGAAGCTGAAGATCAATGAGAACATGAAGGAGTATTGCGGCTCGAACCACCCGATGACGGCCAGGACGGTGAACACCATAGTCAAAGCCGAGCAGGCAATGGCAAATGCCCTACGGGTCCAAAACGAATTGATCGAAATTGCCACCGGTTCCCCCTAGAAAGAAAATGCTTCGAGCGCGCGGCGAACCACTTCGGCTTCGCTCACTTTCAGTTTGCGAGATGCTTTCTTGATAATGACGCGATGTCGCTTGAAGACGCGCGGGCTGATAACAGCAGGATTTTCCATGTGCTGCTACTATATAGCATGTGCGATTGCACGACCACACGCTATCCACGCCATGCTGCTTGCTCGATTGGGGAATTACAGTAACGCTATACTAACTCCGCCAGGGGCGCCGAGGCATGCGGACAAGCCGAGGCCCATCCCCGCAAACAGGCCGGCCGATCAGGAGCTGAAATATCGGCTAGTTGCCGATGTGACCTATCTCACAGCCGCGCCGCGCGACTGCGCGGCAAGGTCGTCCCATGTGTTTCCTCGCACGCCGAACAAGGGATTTGATGACATGCGCTGGAGTGACTCAGCCAAGGGATTTGCGGTCGTCCTGGTGGTGACCGTCGCGGGATGCCTGTCCACGACCTATGTCGACCACCGATTTGCCGCGCTTGAAGCATCCGCGGATGCGACAACGAGCCCGCCCCCGACATCCTCCGCTTGCGTCGACGAAGACGGGCGCTGGCACAATTGGCCGTGGGCGAACGTGCCGATGCTCTCGCCGGCGTGTCGCGAGCCACAGGCAGAGCGCGCGTCGGATTAAACGCGCTGGCGCGGCCATTCGTCGTGTTGAGGCCCATGCCCCGGGCAGGGAACTCCCTCACCGCAGCCGCGACTGCGTCTTTGACTCTGGGTTGTAGAAGTGATGATCTGCACCTGATGGCGGGGCGATCAATGTGGGCCAATCACACGCACCCAGGGAGGCGATGATGAACGGCAACAACAACAAGCTCGTGGCGGAGGCGATCGGGACGTTCTGGCTCACGTTCGGCGGTTGCGGCAGTGCGGTGATCGCGGCGGGCGTGCCGAATGTCGGGATCGGCATGCTCGGCGTGTCGCTGGCGTTCGGGCTCACCGTGGTGACCATGGCCTATGCGATCGGGCACATCTCGGGCTGTCATCTCAATCCGGCTGTCACGGTGGGGCTGGCCTGCGGCGGGCGGTTCCCGACCGGGCTGATTGTGCCCTACATCGTCGCGCAGGTGGTCGGCGCCATCGTTGCTGCTGCCGTGCTGTACGCGATCGCGAGCGGCGCGCCGGACTTCAGCACGGCGAGCGGCTTTGCCGCCAATGGCTATGCGGAGCATTCGCCCGGCAAATATGGGTTAGGGGCCTGCCTGCTCAGCGAGTTCGTGCTGACGATGATGTTCCTGTTCGTGATCATGGGCGCGACCCATGGCAAGGCGCCGGTGGGATTTGCGCCGCTGGCGATCGGGCTTGCGCTGACGCTCATTCACCTGATCAGCATCCACGTCACCAACACCTCGGTGAACCCGGCGCGTAGCACCGGGCCGGCGCTGTTCGTCGGCGGCTGGGCGCTGGCGCAGCTCTGGCTGTTCTGGGTGGCGCCGCTGCTCGGCGGCGCGGCCGGCGGCTTCATCTATCGCTGGCTGAGCCCGGAGCCGGCCGGCGAGGTGACCGGCGAGCGGACGGGGCAGGGCGCGGTCGCGAAAAGCGCCTAGGAAGATCTCCTCACGCGGTTGGATCGGGCCGCGTCACGGCCGATGCCGCGGTCGCGCCGCTCTTGATCGCCGCCGGCTCTGTTGGATAATGCGCGCCTTGTCAGCGTTCACGATCTTGCAGGTGCGGTGATGAGCCGGGGGAACAAGGAGCCGGTGTCCGATCGCGTCGCTAGGGCGGCCGAGGCGCTGCTGGCCGAGCAGCACTACGTCAGCATCGCCGACCTGTTCTGTGGCCTCGGCTGGCTCGATGCGAGCTTGCTGGAGCAGTGGCGGCGCGGGCAGGTCGGCTCGCTGGAGGAGGTCACGCGCTCCGGTCTCCCGCGCATCAAGGAGGCGATGACGCATGTTCGTGCCTGGGCGCTCGCCAAGGGGCTGAGCCCGAGCGAGACCGCCTATGTCGCACAGACGCCACGCCGGCAGCCGCTGCGGTTCAGCCGCAGCAATGATCCGCAACTTGAAGAGCTGTTCCGGACGCACTGGGTCTCGCCGGCGCTCTCCGAGAAGAAGCGCGAGCGTGTGGCAGCGAAGGCGAGCCGGGTGCCGGAGCTGGTGGCGATCCTGCCGACGCGGGACGGTTGGAGCTGTCATCGCTGCGGCGGGACCGGCGATTTCCTGATGATGGAGGACGGTGGTCCGGCATGCCTCTCATGCGTTGGTCTCGGCGATCTCGTCTTTCTGCCCGCGGGCAACGCGCTGCTGTCGCGGCGGGCCAAGGCGAAGAGCAAGCGCCATGCGGTCGTGGTGCGCTTCAGCCGGACGCGTGGGCGATACGAGCGGCAGGGGCTGCTGGTCGAGCCGCAGGTGCTGGCCGAGCTGGGCAAGGACACCGCGTGAGCACGGCGCAGGACGCGCCGCCGATCGTCTCCATGATCCCGCCGTGCTACGATGCTCGTCCGGAGCGGGGCATCCGATGCGCCTGCTCCGGCGTTCTGCTGCGACAGGTGAGGCCGCAATGTTCGTCGACTTGCCCGGTGGCTGGCCGCATGATCCGAAACCGGAGCCGCCGAAGCGGCGGCTGTCGCCGCGGCGTGAAAGGCTGCTGCTGGTGCTGATCGGCTTCAACATGATGCTGCTTATGGTCGCGCCGATCGGCGGTGCCACGCTGATCCACTGGCTGGTCGCCGCACTCTCGCGCTGACGCGGCGCGAGCCGCCGAGGCCGGTCTACACCTTCATGTCGATCACGGTCCGGCTCATCTCGTCGCTCGCCTTCAGCACTTTTGCATTCGCGGCAAAGCTGTATTTGGCGACGAGCTGGCTGATCATCTCCTGCGCGAGATCGACATTGGGCGCCGCGACCAGGCCGTCCTTGTTGGCGAACGGCGCCGAGGGATCGTAGCTCGCTGTGGTCCCGGAGCCTGCACGGGTGATGGTCGTCTGCGTGCCGCCGCCGGCGACGTCGCTCTGCACCAGATCGAGCGGCACATAGGCTTTCGGGGCGCCCGCCGGCAGCGTGCCGTCGGCATTGGGCAGCGCGCCGGTGCTCCGTGCATTGGCGACGTTCGAGGCGGACACCTCGAGGCGGCGCGAAGCCGCGTTCATGCCGGAAACTGCGATGGTTGCGGTGGGGCTCATGGGACACTTGCCGACGACGATGATCCCCGCAGCTAAGCCCTGCGCGTGCCAAGCAAGCGTCAACATCGGCCGCGACATTCGATCGTCCGCGGCAAGGTTTCGTTGACCATCGGCCGGTCGCCAGCGGCGGCCGACGACGCTCAGGACGATCTGTTCTGATCGTCACGCAGCAGCGCCAGGGTGCCCGCCGCGTCGTCCGCGGCGGAGACGAGCACATATTCGCCGCGCGCCGCGCGGACGCCGCCGGTGACGACGACCGCCCGCTTCGGGCACAGGCCGAAGCAGCTCGTCATGACGACGCGCGCGGGCTTCTCGCGAGCGCCACTGCCGCGCTCACGCTCTGATGTCAGCGCATGCTTGATCGCCTTCTTGATGGCCTTCTTGGTGGCCTTGGGGTCATCGCTGCGCTTCAGGCATTTGCGGCAGACGAGCACCGGCGCGGCGCGGTTGGGGCGGACGAGGGGAGGGACAGCCAGGCCTCCCAGCTAAGCGGCCTCCCGAGACGCCGCATCCCTGATGGGGAGCCGTCGTGCGGCCGGCGAGGTTCCGGGGCCAGCGCGCCGGTCGTTGCGCCGCAACCTGCCGAGGTTGGGCTATTGCCCATGGTCCGAGCATATGATCTGGTCTGGGCGAGGCTGCTGCGCCCGCCTGGGGATGGCGGCGGGCTTCGGTTCCCGGCGCCGCGGCCGCCATGCCATAGTGCTGGCCGATCCGCGTCGAGCCTCTGCTTGGCCGGGGTAGCAGCGACTGGAAGGAGACCGCGCGGCGTCATGGCGGGCAGCGACAGCGACAAATCACGGCTGGACGACGCCGCCCGCGCCGGCTGGCTGTATTTCATCGCCGGCCATACCCAGGACGAGATCGCGCGGATGCTGCAGGTGTCGCGCGCCTCCGCGCAGCGGCTGGTGTCGCTGTGCCTCGCCGAGCGACTGATCACCTTCCGGCTCGAGCACCCCATCGCGTCCTGCATGGCGCTCGCCGCCCAGCTCAAGGAGCGGTTTGCGCTGGTGCATTGCGAGGTGGTGCCGACCGACCCGGCTGCGCCCACCGGGTCTGCAGGAATCGCCGAACGCTGCGCCAACCTGCTGGAGACGACGTTGCGGGCCGAGACGCCGGTCATCATCGCGCTCGGAACGGGGCGGGCGGTGCGGGCCGCGGTCGAGCGCGTCACGCCGATCGACCGCCCCGAGCACCAGATCGTCTCGCTGGTCGGCAACATCCTGGCCGACGGCTCGGCGAGCTTCTTCGACACCGTCGGCCGGCTCGCCGACCGCACCGGTGCGCGGCATTATCCGATGCCGCTGCCGTTCCTGATGGGCACCGAGGACGAGCGCGACCGCATGGTCCGGCTCGATGCCATCGCCAAGGTCAAGGCGGTGGCCGACAAGGCCGATCTCAAGCTGGTCGGCATCGGCCAGATGGACCAGAAGGCGCAGATGCATGTCGACGGCTTCGTCACCCGCGACGAGCTCACCGAGATGATGCGGCTCGGCGCCATCGGCGAGATCACCGGCTGGGCCTATGACGCCAAGGGCAAGCTGATCGCCGGCGGCACCAACCGCAGGCTCACCAGCATTCCACCCGAGGTGCCGGCGCGCGCCATGACCATCGCGGCGGCGCTCGGTCCGGCGAAGGTCCCGGCGATCCGCGCTGCGCTCAAGGGGCGGCTGATCAACGGCCTGATCACCGACGAGGCCACGGCGCGCGCCGTCCTGGCGTGACAGCCTTAGGCGCTGCTGCGCAGTCTTCTATCAAAGGTCGGATCCCTGTCGCGCCGCACAACCTGTGCGCGCCGGCGCATGCTTGACAAAGTCTGATCCGTATAGTGAACATCAGCCCAGCCCGTGAGCATATGTTCAAAAGACACGGGAAGGGAGGAGACCGTGAAGACCATCTTCACTCGGACGAGCACGCTTGCCGCCCTGATGGGCGCCGCCGCGCTGCTGACAAATGCGCCCGTACTGGCGGAGACAAGTCTGACCATCGCCACCGTCAACAACGGTGACATGATCCGGATGCAGGGCCTCACCAGCGAATTCACCAAGGCCAATCCCGACATCTCCGTGAAATGGGTGACGCTGGAGGAGAACGTGCTGCGCCAGCGCGTCACCACCGACATCGCTACCAAGGGCGGCCAGTTCGACATCCTCACCATCGGCACCTACGAGGTGCCGATCTGGGCCAAGAAGAACTGGCTGGTGCCGCTCGACAAGCTCGGCGCCGACTACGACGCGAACGACATCCTGCCCAAGATCAAGGATGCGGTCTCCGTCGACGGCAAGCTCTACGCCGCGCCGTTCTACGGCGAGAGCTCGATGGTGATGTACCGCACCGACCTGTTCGACAAGGCCGGGCTGAAGATGCCGGAGAGCCCGACCTGGGACTTCGTCATCGATGCCGCCAAGAAGCTCACCGACAAGCAGGGCGGCGTGTTCGGCATCTGCCTGCGCGGCAAGGCCGGCTGGGGCGAGAACATGGCGTTCCTGACCGCGATGTCGAACTCGTTCGGCGCGCGCTGGTTCGACGAGAAATGGCAGCCGCAGTTCAACACGCCGGAATGGAAGAAGACGCTGTCGACCTATGTCGAGCTGATGAAGGAGGCCGGCCCTCCCGGCGCCAGCTCGAATGGCTTCAACGAGAACCTCGCGCTGTTCAACTCCGGCAAATGCGCGATGTGGATCGATGCCACCGTGGCGGCCTCGTTCGTGACCAACCCGAAGGAGTCGAAGGTCGCCGACAAGGTCGGCTTCGCGCTGGCGCCGAACACCGGCCTCGGCAAGAACGCCAACTGGCTGTGGGCGTGGAGCCTCGCGGTGCCCGCCGGCTCACAGAAGGTCGAGGCGGCCGAGAAGTTCATCGCCTGGGCCACCAGCAAAGATTATCTGAAGCTGGTGGCGTCCAAGGACGGCTGGGCCAACGTGCCGCCGGGCACGCGCACCTCGCTCTACAAGAACGAGGAGTATCTGAAGGTCGCGCCGTTCGCCAAGCTGACGCTGGCCTCGATCGATGCCGCCGATCCGAACAAGCCGACGGTGAAGCCGGTGCCGTATGTCGGCGTGCAATACGCCGCCATCCCTGAATTCCAGGGCATCGGCACCGCAGTCGGACAGCAGTTCTCGGCTGCGCTGGCCGGCTCGATGACGGTCGACGCGGCGCTCGCGGCGGCGCAATCATCCACCGAACGCGAGATGAAGCGCGCCGGCTACATCAAATAGGCGCGCCACGTCCATCAGCTCGAAGCCAAAACTCCTCCCGAGCTGATCACTGGCGGCCATCCCTCCCCACAGGGATGGCCGCATTTTTTCTCTGCTCGAACGCGACATGCGAGACCCGTAGGGTGGGCAAAGCGAAGCGTGCCCACCGTCGGGCCGCGAACCGTGAAGACGGTGGGCACGGCGCTCCGCGCCTTTGCCCACCCTACGACTAGCCATCAGCTCGTCATTGCGAGGAGCCGAAGGCGACGAAGCAATCCAGAGTCCCGCCCGTGTTCGGGATTGCTTCGCTTCGCTCGCAATGACGGCAATATCTGTCGAGCGAACAAGGAACGGCGGTCATGGCCACCAGACAGACGCAAATCCTGGCCCGCGCGCTGATGTCGCCCGCGGTCATCCTGCTGTTCATCTGGATGATCGTGCCGCTGGCGCTGACAGTCTATTTCTCCACGCTGCATTACAGCCTGCTCGATCCCGGCTCCGAGCGCTTCGTCGGCCTCGAAAACTTCGAATATTTCCTCACCGACCCCGCCTTCCTCGCCTCGCTGCAGAACACGCTGGTCCTGGTCGGCTCGGTGCTGCTGCTGACCATCGGTCTCGGCATTCCCCTCGCGCTGCTGCTCGACCAGCCGGTGATTGGCCGCAACATCATCCGCCTGATGGTGATCGCGCCGTTCTTCGTGATGCCGACGGTGAGCGCGCTGGTGTGGAAGAACCTCTTGATGCATCCGGTGTCCGGCCTGTTCGCCTGGATCGCGACCTCGCTCGGGATGACGCCGATCGACTGGTTCACCGATGCGCCGCTGCTCGCGGTCATCTTCATCGTCGCCTGGCAGTGGCTGCCATTCGCGACCCTGATCCTGCTGACCGCGCTACAGTCGCTCGACGAGGAGCAGAAGGAGGCCGCCGAGATGGACGGCGCCGGCGCGGTGTCGCGCTTCATTTATCTCACTGTGCCGCACCTGGCGCGCCCGATCACGGTGGTGATCCTGATCGAGACCATCTTCCTGCTCACGGTGTTCGCAGAGATCTTCGTCACCACCGGCGGCGGACCGGGCCTGCAGACCACCAACATCGCCTTCCTGGTCTATTCTCAGGCGCTGATCCAGTTCGATGTCGGAACCGCCTCGGCCGGCGGCCTGGTCGCCGTGGTCATCGCCAACATCGTCGCCTTCTTCCTGGTCCGCATCGTCGGCCGCAATCTGGAGGCGTGACACCATGGCGCGCAAGGTCACCGGACGTCATGTCGCAATCTCCACCGTGGCCGCATGGCTCGCCGGGTTCGTGATCTTCTTCCCGATCCTGTGGATGGTGCTGGCGAGCTTCAAGACCGAGCTGGAGGCGTTCGCGACGCCGCCGTCGTTCCTGTTCTTCCACTGGACAACCGAAAACTACGCCACGGTGCAGGAGCGCAGCGACTATCTGCACCACGCGCTGAACTCGCTGATCATCGCCGGCGGCTCGACCTTGATCGCGATGCTGATCGCCATTCCCGCGGCGTGGTCGATGGCGTTTGCGCCGACCAAGCGCACCAAGGACATCCTGCTCTGGATGCTCTCGACCAAGATGATGCCGCCGGTCGGCGTGCTCGTGCCGATCTACCTGATCTACAAGAACTTCGGTCTGCTCGACACCCGCACCGGGCTGGTCTTCATCCTCTGCCTCGGCAACCTGCCGATCGTGATCTGGATGCTGTTCACCTACTTCAAGGAGATCCCGAAGGACATCCTGGAAGCGGCGCGGATGGACGGCGCCACGATCGGGCGCGAGCTGATCTACGTGCTGACGCCGATGGCGATCCCAGGCCTCGCCTCGACGCTGCTGCTCAATCTCATCCTCGCCTGGAACGAGGCGTTCTGGACCTTGAACCTGTCGACCCTGAATGCGGCGCCGCTGACGACCTTCATCGCCTCCTATTCGAGCCCGGAAGGCCTGTTCTGGGCGCGGTTGTCGGCGGCCTCCACGCTCGCGATCGCGCCGATCCTGATCATCGGCTGGTTCAGCCAGAAGCAGCTCGTGCGCGGGCTGACCTTCGGCGCAGTGAAGTAACGAAAGGCTGGGATCATGGGACGGATCACGCTGGAAGGTGTGCAGAAATCGTTCGGGCCGGTCCACATCATCAAGGGCGCCGATCTCGACATTCCCGACGGCGCGTTCGTGGTGTTCGTCGGCCCCTCCGGCTGCGGCAAGACCACGCTGCTGCGGCTGATCGCAGGACTGGAGGACGTCTCGGGCGGCCGCATCCTGATCGACGGCAACAATGTCGTCGATGTGCCGCCGGCCAAGCGCGGGCTGTCGATGGTGTTCCAATCCTATGCGCTCTATCCGCATATGAGCGTGCGCGGCAACATCGCCTTTGGCTTGAAGATGGCCGGGCTGCCGAAGGCCGAGATCGCCCAGAAGGTCGAGGCGGCCGCGGCGACCCTGAACCTCACGCCCTATCTCGACCGCAAGCCGCGCGAGCTCTCCGGCGGCCAGCGCCAGCGCGTCGCGATCGGCCGCGCCATCGTGCGCGAGCCCAAGGCGTTCCTGTTCGACGAGCCGCTGTCCAATCTCGATGCCGCGCTGCGGGTGCAGATGCGGCTCGAGGTGACGCGGCTGCAGAAGCAGCTCGGCACTACCGCGATCTACGTGACCCACGACCAGGTCGAGGCCATGACCATGGCCGACAAGATCGTGGTGCTGAACGCCGGCCGCATCGAGCAGTACGGCTCGCCGATCGAGCTCTATCAGCGGCCGGCCAACCTGTTCGTCGCCGGCTTCATCGGCTCGCCGAAGATGAACCTCATCACCGGCGCGGAAGCGGACAAACACCATGCGACCACGATCGGCGTGCGGCCCGAGCATGTCGCGGTTGTCGATGACGGACAGGGCTGGCCCGGCAAGGTCGTCATCGCCGAGCATCTCGGCAGCGACACCTTTCTCTATGTCGATGCGGGCGCGCTCGGCACGCTCACGGTGCGCGTCGTCGGCGAAAAGCGCCTCAGTGCCGGCGACGCCGTGACGCTGCGGCCGGAGCCGAACCGCATCTATCGCTTCGATGCCAACGGCAATTCGATCTTCGCATGAGAGGCGACGTCCCCTCCGGGCGTCAATGACAACAACGGACCACGACGATGTATCTGGAGAAATTCAAGCTGAACGGCAAGACCGCGCTGATCACCGGCGGCGGGCAGGGCATCGGGCTCGCCTGCGTCGAGGCGCTGGCGGAGGCGGGCGCGCATGTCGTGATCGCCGATCGCGACGCCAAGGCGGCGGCGGACGGGCAGGCGGCGATGAAGGCCAAGGGCTATGACACCGAGACCGCGCTGATGGACGTCACCGACTCGGCTCAAGTCAACGAGGTGGCCGACGATCTGGTCGCGCGCTACGGCGGCCTCGACATCCTCGTCAACAACGCCGGCATCGCGCGCAGCGAGACGCCGGCCGAGACCGTCACCGACGAGCACTGGCTCAACGTGCTCGACGTCAATCTCAACGGCACCTTCTGGTGCTGCCGCGCCTTCGGCAAGCACATGCTGGCGGCGAAGAGCGGCACCATCGTCAATATCGGCTCGATGTCCGGCTTCATCGTCAACAAGCCGCAGGAGCAGTGCTTCTACAACGCGTCCAAGGCTGCGGTGCACCATCTGACCAAGTCGCTGGCGGCCGAATGGGGCGCGCGCGGCATCCGGGTCAACGCGGTCGCGCCGACCTATATCGAGACGCCGCTGAATGCCTTCGTGAAGAGCAATCCGCGCATGTACGACGCCTGGATCGGCGGAACCCCGATGGGCCGCATGGGGCAGGTCGAGGAGATCGCCTCGGTGGTGTTGTTCCTCGCTTCCGAGGCGGCAAGTTTGATGACCGGCAGCGTCGTCGTTGTCGATGGCGGCTACACTTGCTGGTAAGCTCGCGTCAAAATTGACGGGAGCGAAACATGCGGCAGGCTTTTGTCGGTGTCGATGTCGGCACAACCAGCACGCGCGCCGGGATTTTCGACTGTAGCGGCCGCCTGCTTGCCGCGGCGCGGCATCCGATCCAGACCTGGCACGAGGCCGGCGACGTCGTCGAGCAGTCGTCCGACGACATCTGGCGCGCCTGCTGCGCCTCGGTCAAAGCCGCGCTGGCGGAAGCGGTTGTCGCGCCGGAGCTGATCAAGGGCATCGGCTTCGACGCCACCTGCTCGCTGGTGGCGCTGGACCCATCGGGTGCTCCCGTCACTGTCAGCAGCTCCGGCGCGTCCGCCCGCAACGTCATCGTCTGGATGGATCATCGCGCGCTGATGGAGGCGCGCGACATCAATGCGACCAGAGACGAGGTGCTGCGCTATGTCGGCGGCTCGATCTCACCGGAAATGGAGATGCCGAAGCTGCTGTGGCTGAAGCGGCACCTGCGCAAGAGTTTCGATGCGGCAGGTCATTTCTTCGATCTCGCCGACTTCCTGACCTGGCGTGCGTCAGGCTCTTTGGCGCGCTCGATGTGCACCGTCACCTGCAAATGGAATTATCTCGCGCATGAGACGCGCTGGAGCGCGGCCTACTTTCGCCGCATCGGGCTGGAGGATTTCGTCGCAGAAGATTTCGCGCGGATCGGCACCGAGATCGTTGCGCCTGGCACGCCGCTCGGCCGTGGGCTGTCGCAGGACGCGGCCGAAGAACTCGGACTGGTTGCAGGCACACCGGTCGGTGCGGCGCTGATCGATGCCCATGCCGGCGGCATCGGCGCGATCGGCGGCCGCGCGGCTGAGCGCGGCGAGGTCGATGTCTGCGAGCGCCTCGCCTATATCATGGGGACCTCGGCCTGCATCATGGCGACGACGCGCGCTGCGTCCTTCGTGCCTGGCGTATGGGGACCGTACTATCAGGGCATGGTGCCGGAGTTCTGGCTCAACGAGGGTGGCCAGTCCGCTGCGGGGGCTGCGATCGATCACCTGCTGCGCTCGCACCCGGCGTTTGCCGAGGCCACGGCCGCCGCGCGTGCCGAAGGGCTCGACGTCATCAGCTTTCTGGAGAAGCGGATCATGGCGCGAGTGCCGAATGCCGGCGCCGCTGCGCTGCTGGCGCGGGATCTCCACATCCTCCCTGAGTTTCTCGGCAACCGTTCGCCCTATGCCGATCCCGACTCGCGCGCCGTCATCGCCGGCCTCGATCTCGATACCGATATCTCAGCGATGGAGCGGCTGTTCGTGGCCGGGTTGTGCGGGCTCGCCTATGGCTTGGCCGACGTGATCGACGCCTTCGCCGCCAACGGCGTCAGCAGCCGGACGCTGGTCATGGCCGGCGGCGCCTCGCGCAGTCCGCTGGTGCGCCAGATCATGGCGGACACGACGGGGTTGACGGTGGCCTTGCCCGGCACCCAGGAGCCCGTGCTGCTCGGCGCGGCCATGCTCGGCGCGGTGGCGAGCGGCGGCTTTCGCTCGATCGGCGAAACGATGGCGTCGATGTCCTCGCTCGGCCGCCTCAGCGATCCGACCGATCCGGACGTCGCGGCCTTCCATCGCCGCAAGCGCCGCATCCACGGCCTGCTGCGGACGCTTGATCGCGAGAGCCGTTCCGTGATGCATGGGGTCGACGGGGAGGCATGACCATGATCCTGAGCTGCGGCGATGCGCTGATCGATTTCGTTCCGGCCAGATCGGCCGACGGCCGCGATGCCTTGCGGCCGGTGGTCGGCGGCTCGTGCCTGAACGTCGCCGTCGGCGTGGCGCGGCTCGGTGCGCCCACGGGCTTCGTCGGCGGCATCTCGACCGACCTGTTCGGCACCATGATCGCGGCGCATGCGCAAGGCTCGAACGTCGACCTCGGCTACGCGACGCGCAGCCCTGACCAGACCACGCTCGCTTTCGTGCGCCATGTCGGCAGCGAGGCGCAGTATGCCTTCTACGACGCCGAGACCGCCGCGCGGAAATGGACGTTCCGGCCGGGCAGCATCCCCTTTGCCGACATTGATGCCATCCATGTCGGCTCGACCACGCTGATCCACGATCTCGGCGCCGCGCAGACCCGTGCGCTGATCGCCGCCACGCAGGGCGCGGTGACGATCTCCTTCGACCCGAACTGCCGTCCGAATCTGGTGACTGATAAGGCCGGCTATCGCGCTGACATGGATGGGTTTGCCGCAAGCGCCGACCTGATCAAGATGTCGGATGTCGATTTCGACTATCTGCATGGCCACGACGATTACGCTGCGCGGGCCGACGCGCTGCTGGCGCGCGGCACCAGCCTGGTCGTCGTCACGCGGGGTCCCAAGGGGGCGCTCGGCTGGCATGCGCAAGCCGGCGCGGTCGAAGTCGCAGTCCCCCAGGTCGAGGTGGTCGATACGATCGGGGCCGGCGACACATTCCAGGCGGGGCTCTTGTTCGCGCTGCGCAAGCTCGGCCGCATCGGCCGGGAGGCCCTGAGGGGATTGAGCCAGACCGAATTGCGCAAGGTGCTCGCCTTTGCCGGGGCGTGTGCGGCCGTCACCTGCACCCGCGAGGGCGCCGACCCGCCGCGCTGGGACGACATGGCTGCAACCTGGGATCGCCTGAGCTGAAGCACCCCATTGCACTCGTCATTGGGAACTGGTTGGCTGTTCCCTCGTCATATGTGAGTACCGGGAGACGGAGCGCGATCGCGAGACGCCCCTGTCCGGGCCGCGGAAATCTTGACGCGACAACGAGTTGCAGGGAGGAGAACCATGGCACCCGCCGCACGGACCGAGCCGCTGTCTCGTCACGCGCTGGCCTTCGTGTTGGCCGGCGGACGCGGCAGCCGGCTGCTTGAGCTGACCGACCGGCGCGCCAAGCCCGCCGTCTATTTCGGCGGCAAGTCGCGCATCATCGATTTCGCGCTGTCGAACGCCGTGAACTCCGGCATCCGTCGCATCGCGGTGGCGACGCAGTACAAGGCGCACAGCCTGATCCGGCATCTGCAGATGGGCTGGAACTTCTTCCGTCCCGAGCGCAACGAGAGCTTCGACATCCTGCCCGCCAGCCAGCGCGTTTCGGAGACGATGTGGTACGTCGGAACGGCCGACGCCGTGTACCAGAACATCGACATCCTCGAGACCTACAATACCAAATACATCGTCGTGCTGGCCGGCGACCACATCTACAAGATGGACTACGAGCTGATGCTGCAGCAGCATGTCGACCAGCGCGCCGACGTCACCGTCGGCTGCCTGGAGATGCCGCGCGAGGAATCCTCAGGCTTCGGCGTCATGCACATCAATGAGGACGACACGATCCGCGACTTCATCGAGAAGCCGGCCGATCCGCCGCCGATGCCGGGCAAGCCCGACAGGTCGCTCGCGAGCATGGGCATCTATGTGTTCGACGCAAAGTTCCTGTTCGAGGAGCTGAAGCGCGACGCAGCGGACCCGAATTCCAACCATGATTTCGGCCGCGACATCATTCCCTACATCGTCAGGAACGGCCGCGCCGTGGCGCACCAGTTCTCGCGCTCCTGTGTCCGCGCCGCCCACGATCAGGGCAGCTACTGGCGCGACGTTGGAACGGTGGACGCCTATTGGGCGGCCAATCTGGATCTGACGGACGTCGTGCCCGAGCTCGATCTCTACGATCGCTCCTGGCCGCTCTGGACCTATTCGGAGATCACGCCGCCGGCCAAGTTCGTCCATGACACGGATGGCCGTCGCGGCGAGGCGACGTGCTCGCTGGTGTCCGGGGGCTGCATCGTCTCCGGTGCCCAGGTGCAGCGCTCGCTGCTGTTCACCGGCGCTCATCTGCATTCCTATGCCAAGCTGCAGAACGCGGTGCTGCTGCCCTACGTCAACGTCGCGCGCCATGCGCGCCTCACCAACGTGGTGGTCGATCGCGGCGTGCAGATTCCGGAGGGGCTCGTGGTCGGCGAGGATCCGGAGTTCGACGCCAAGCGGTTCAGGACAACGGAGAACGGCGTGACCTTGATTACCCAGCCGATGATCGATGGGCTCAATTCATGACGCCACTGCGCGTTCTATCGGTTGCCTCCGAGGTCTATCCCATCGTCAAGACGGGCGGCCTCGCCGATGTCGTCGGCGCCTTGCCGTGGGCGCTGATGGCGGAGGACGTCGAGGTCCGCACGCTGATCCCGGGTTACCCCGCAGTCATGACCGCGCTGGAGCAGGCCAGCGAGATCAGCTCGCTGCCGAACTTCTTCGGCGGCAATGCCCGGCTGCTCGGCGGCAGCCATGGTGCACTCGATCTGTTCGTGCTCGATGCGCCGCATCTCTATGACCGCGAGGGCAATCCGTATCTGGGACCCGACGGCAAGGACTGGCCGGACAATGCGTTCCGCTTCGCGGCGCTGGCGCGAGCGGCGTCCTATATCGGCCTCGGCGCGGTGCCGGCCTTCGTGCCCGACATCGTCCACGGCCACGACTGGCAGGCCGGGCTCGTGCCGGCCTATCTGATCTACAGCCACCGGCCGCATCCGGGCACGGTCATGACCGTGCATAATCTCGCCTTCCAGGGCCGCTTTCCGCGTCACTTCCTGCCGCCGCTCGGCCTGCCGCCGGAATCCTTCTCGATCTACGGCCTCGAATATTACGGCGACATCAGCTTCCTCAAGGCGGGACTGCAATTCGCCGACAAGATCACGACGGTGTCGCCGACCTACGCCCGGGAGATCCAGAGCGACGAGCAGGGCATGGGCCTCGGCGGCCTGCTGCGCCAGCGCGCGTCCGACCTCGTCGGCATCCTCAACGGCATCGATACGGCCGTGTGGGATCCCGGCAGCGATTCGGCCATCCCATCGCCTTTCGGCATCGAGCGGATCGAGGCGCGGGCACCGAACAAGGCGGCGCTGCAGACCCGCATGGGGCTGCAGGTCGCGCCGGAGACGTTCCTGCTCGGTGTCGTCAGCCGGCTGACGTCGCAGAAGGGATTGGACCTGCTGCTATCCTGCCTGCCGACCTTGACCGGTAGCGGGATTCAGCTGGCCCTGCTTGGCGACGGCGAGGCCGAACTGCGCGACGCATTCCGCGCAGCCGCCGCGCACCATCCAGGACAGATCGGCGTCGTCATCGGCTACGACGAGAGCTTGGCGCATCTCATTCAGGCCGGCTGCGACGCGCTGGTCGTGCCGTCGCGGTTCGAGCCGTGCGGCCTGACGCAGCTCTGCGCCCTGCGCTATGGCGCGCTGCCGATCGTCACCGCCGTGGGCGGCCTCGCCGACACCGTCATCGACGAGACCGAGGCCGGCGTCGCCGCAACGGGGTTCAAGTGCGCCTCCGTGACGGCGGAGGCGCTCGATCAGACCCTGCGCCGCGCCGCTGCGGCCTTCTACGCCTCGCGCAGCAACGCCGCGAACTGGACCCGCATGCAGCTCAATGCGATGCTGACCGACGTGTCGTGGCGGCATCGCGCCGGCCGTTATGCCGAACTCTACCGGCAGATCGTCGCGCAGCGGCGGCCGGCGGCTTGAAGGACTGACGACGTTACGACCACCGTCATTCCGGGGCAAGGCCGCAGGCCTTGAACCCGGAATCTCGATGTTGTCTTGCGTCCGTTCCTGAAATCTCGGGATTCCGGTTTTAATCGTCAACGTGTTGCCGCTTCGCGGCTGCGCATTGACGATTGCCCCGGAATGACGGTGACATCGCGCTCCTTGTTGACGCAGTGCCAGCGGTCGCGGGGCTTGCAGCCCAGCCCAGCGCGCACCTCATGCCGATCCCGCTGGACGCCCAGAGGCGTGCAGCGGATAGTCCCGCCAGCTCCGATCAATATCCCTGCGCGAGACCTCATGACCGATACCCAGCCTTCCTCCGACTCCTTCGACCTGATCATCCGCGGCGGCACCGTCATCGACGGCACGCGCGCGCCACGTTTCGAGGCCGATATCGGCATCAAGGACGGCCGCATCGCTGCCATCGGCGAGCTGGGTGGCCGCAAGGCTGCACGCGTCATCGACGCCACCGGCTGCATCGTTGCGCCGGGCTTCATCGACTCCCACACCCATGACGACAGCGCCGTGCTGGTCGATCCCGACATGATCTGCAAGGTCTCGCAGGGCGTGACCTCCGTCGTGACCGGCAATTGCGGCGTCAGCATCGCGCCGCTGAAGCCGGGCTCGCCGCGGCCGATGCCGCTCGGCCTGCTGTCGCCCGGCGACGGCCGGGTCGCAGAGTACGCCTCGTTTGCGGACTACGTGGCTGCACTGCGCGCGGCACCGGCCGCCGTCAACGTTGCGCCGATGGTCGGCCACACCGCGCTGCGCGCCTCGGTCGTGAGCGACCTCGGCCGGGCCGCGACCGACGCGGAGATCGCCGAGATGCGGGCTCATGTGCAGGAGGCGCTCGACGCCGGCGCCATCGGCGTCTCGACCGGGACGTTCTATCCGCCGGCGGAGGCGGCGCCGACCGAGGAGATCATCGAGGTCTGCCGGCCGCTCACCGGCAGCGGCGGCGTCTACGCGACGCACATGCGCAACGAGGCGAACGACGTGATCAAGTCGCTGGAGGAGAGCTTTGCCATCGGCAAGGCGCTCGACGTCCAGGTGGTGATCTCGCATCACAAGGTGGTGGGCCCCGCCAATTTCGGCCGCACCAAGGAGACGCTGCCGCTGATCACGAAGGCGATGAGCTGCCAATGCGTCGCGCTGGACTGCTACCCCTACAACGCCTCGTCGACCATGCTGCACACCGATCCGGCCAAGCTGCAGGTCAAGGTCGTCGTCGCGGCCTCCGGGCCGCATCCCGAAGTGGCGGGTCGCGATCTCGCCGACATCGCCGCCGGCTGGGGCGTCGACCGGCTCGAAGCGGCAAAGCGGCTGCAGCCGGCGTCGGCGATCTACTTCGCGATGGATGAGGCCGACGTGCAGACCATCCTCGCCTTCGAGCCGACCATGATCGGCTCCGACGGCCTGCCGTTCGGCGAGCGTCCGCATCCGCGGCTCTGGGGCACGTTCCCGCGCGTGCTCGGCTATTACTGCCGCGAGCTGGAGCTGTTCTCGCTGGAAACCGCGGTCTGGAAGATGAGCGGGCTGACCGCGCAGAATTTCGGCATCAAGGGACGCGGCACGATCGCGGTCGGCAACCACGCCGACATCACGATCTTCGATGCGGCCAGCGTGCGTGACAGCGCGACCTATGATGACCCCTGCGTGCCGGCCGCCGGCATCGAGGCCGTCATCGTCAACGGCGCGCTGACCTGGTGGCAGGGGGCGCACCAGAAGGCGCATGCGGGGCAGGTGATCACGCGCGGATCACTGCAGTGATCTACGCGGCCGCAGCCATCGCGCGCGCGAATTCCGGATAGCATTCGGCGAGCTCGTCGAGGATCCGGCCGCGGATCAGCTCGACCGTCGCCCGGTCTGGCGCGGGCGTCGGCGGCACGATCTCCGGCATCGCATAATCGAATCCGGTACGATCGCGCACGTCCTCTGCCGAGTAGCCGGGATGCACCGAGCGCAGCCGGAAGCCGCCGCGCTCGCGGTCGAAATCGAACAGCGCCAGATTGGTCAGCAGCGCATGCGGGCCGCCGCGCCGCTTCACCTCCGGCGTGGTCGCGGCGGCGCTGACGAAATCCACCTTCGGCACCAGCACGCGCGGCGAATGCTCCTCGCGAAACAGGATCACCCGCGGGATGAGATGGTAGAGATAGGCCGAGCCGAACGAGCCCGGCCAGCGCACGTCCATCCGCGGATAGTCGCCGGTGCCGACCAGGTTGATGTTCCCGGCGCCGTCGATCTGGCCGCCGCCGAGAAAGAACGCGTCGACGCGGCCCTGCGCGGCGCAGTCGAACAGCTCGACGCCGCCATTGGTGAAGAAATTGTGCCGGCTCGAGCCGAGGATCGAGATGCGGACAGGCGGCTTGCCCTGTTGTGCGTTCCGTGCGCGCAGCAGCATCGCGCCGGCCGCCGGGATCGGCGATGAGGCGCCGACGGCGACATGGCGGATGCCATCGAGCAGGTCGGCGATGACGGTGATCAGCAGTTCTTTGCGTGCGCGCTCGTCGTGCATGGTCATGCCACCTCCTTGCTGCGGGTCAGGAAGGCGGAGAGATAGGTGCGAAAGCCCTCGTCGGTGCGCGCCATCGCGGCGTAGCGCGAAAGCTCGGCGCCATCGGTCTCGTACTCGTCCCACAGCGGCAGCGGCCAGGCCCCGTTCTCGGCGACTGCGATGGCATCGACATAGAGCGCCGGCAGCACGCCGGCCGCGGAGTCCTCGGTCGCCATCAAATCGCGATCGACGATACGCTCGACGGTGACCAGCGTGCGCTTCGCCGCATAGGCCATCGTCGCCAGCTCACGGTAGCGGCCGATGCGGACATTGCCGAAGCGGTCGGCCTCGGGGGCATGAAACAGCGCCACGTCGGGCGTGATCGCCGGCACCACGACCACCTTGCCAGGCTCGCCGACGGGACTGTCGATCACCCTCCAATCGGGGCGGACCCGCAGCAGATCGCTGCCGATGATGCCGGCGATCGGCATGAACGGCACGCCCTTCTGCCCGGCCAGCAGGCCGGCATGGATCGCAGGGCAGGTGGCATCGCGCAGGCGGATGCTGCCGTCGCGCACGGCCGCGACGAAGCGCGGTGCGCCGCCGGCCTCGCCGAGCGAGACGGCGCTGGTTTCCACCACCGCGGCCACGCCGGCGCCGATCAGCAGATCGGCCTGGAGGCCTGATATCGGCACGCAGACGAGATGCAGCCCGGTGAGGCCGGCCTCGATCATGGCCGCCGTCGCCGCCATCGAGACGCCGGCACGGTCGACGGGGATTGCGATCGATTGTCCCGGTGCGATGGATGCGACGAGCGCCTCCAGGCCGACCATCTCCGTCATCGGCGTATCCTCCCGTTGTTGCTTTGCCGCGCAGTGTAGCGATGCCCCGCGGACGTGTCAGTGTTCGTATGCGATCGTCGAGCCGCGGATGATGAGCTCCGGCGCCAATACGATGTGGTCGGTCGCTGCCTCGCGCCCGGCAAGGCGGTCGAGCAGCAGCCGCGCCGCGGCTTCCCCCATGTCGCGCTGGGCGATCCGCACCGTGGTCAGCGGCGGCGCGACCATGTCGACGAACGGCATGTCGTTGTGGCCGACCACGGAGATATCACCGGGGCAGGTCAGGCCGCGCGCGGCGAGCGCGTCATAGACGCCGAGCGCCAGCAGATCATTGGCGGCGACGATTGCGGTTGGGCGCGTCCGCCGCGCGAGCAGGCGCAGCGCAGCCTCGCGACCCGCCGCACGCGTATAAGTTTCGACGGCTTCGACCGGCGTATGGCGGGCCGACAGTCCCGCAGCCCTGATGCTGGCCTCGAAGCCGGCGCGGCGGCGTGCGCCGGTCGAGATGTGCTGCGGGCCCGCGACGTGACCGATGCGCCGGTGGCCGAGCGCGACGAGATGCTGGACGGCGAGACGCATGCCGGCGGCATCGTCGCTGGCTGCCGAGGGCAGGAGTCCGGCGGCATCGACGCGATTGACAAGCACCACCGGCAGCGCTGCATCCAGGCAGTGCTTCACGACGTCGTCACGCAAGCTCACCGTCGCCAGTACCAGACCGTCGACGCCGCGCGCGATCAGCCGGTCGACGAGATCCCGCTCCGACCCCTCTGTGCCGGCGTCGGCCACGATCGTTGCATAACCCTGCGCGTGGAGATGATCGGCGATGCCGGACAGCATCGGCGGAAAGCCGGGGTCGGCGATATCCGGCGCGAGCACGCCGATCAGGCCGCTGCGTCCGGTGCGCAGGCCCTTGGCGGCCATGTTCAGCCGGTAGCCGAGCGCGTTGGCTGCGGCCTGGATCTTGTCCGCGACATCGGCAGCGACGAGGTGCTTCATCGCCGGGCTGAGCGCGCGCGAGACCGTCGAGGGATGCACACCGCAACGGGCGGCGACGTCCTTGATCGTCGGGCGCGAGGACGACGCATGCAGGCCTGCTGCCGGTCGCAATGTCCGTTTCATTCCCAGCCTCTGATGTCGCCGCGCAACGACGTTTTGATCATGCTATACCTTGACACGCTTTGCGTGTATGCAATAAATTCGGCTTTGCAATCGATTGCAATAGAACAATGGGAAACGTCCACATGACAGCGAGCGCGCTGAAGCCGCATCTGGTCAGCCCGGAGCATCTCGATCCGCATTGGCGCTGGGGGCGGGCGATTCCGTCGCATGGCCATGTCTCGGTGGATTTCGAGCGCCGCGTCGATTTCGACAGGTTGCGGCGCTACCGGCTGGCGCGGGCGCGCGCGGCGCTGAAGGCGTCGGGCTATGGTGCGCTGCTGCTGTTCGACGTCAACAACATTCGCTACGTGTCTGGCACCAAGATCGGCGAATGGGAGCGCGACAAGCTGTGCCGTTTCGCGCTGCTGGCCGGCGACGGCGAGCCGATCGTGTGGGATTTCGGCTCGGCGGCCGTCCACCATCGTCTGTTCTGTGATTGGCTGGCGCCGGAGAATTGCCGCGCCGGCATGCTCGGGATGCGCGGCACCGTGCCGCCGGCCGTCGGGCTGATGAAGGCGCATGCCGAGGAGGTCATGAGTCTTTTGCGCGCCGCAGGCGTTGCCGACATGCCTGTCGGCGTCGACCTTGCGGAAACGGCGATGTTCTTCGAGCTGCAGAAGGCCGGCATGAAGGTGGTCGATGGCCAGCAGGTCATGCTGGACGCGCGCGAGATCAAGAACATCGACGAGATCATGCTGCTCAACCAGGCCGCGGCCATGGTCGACGGCGTCTATCATTCGATCTACGAGCACCTGAAGCCGGGCGTGCGTGAGAACGACATCGTCGCGCTCGCCAACAAGATGCTCTACGAGATGGGCTCCGACGACGTCGAGGCGATCAATGCCATCTCCGGTGAGCGCTGCAATCCGCATCCGCACAATTTCACCGACCGCATCCTGCGTCCGGGCGACCAGGCGTTCTTCGACATCCTGCAGTCTTATCAGGGCTACCGGACCTGCTACTACCGCACTTTCAACGTCGGCCGCGCCACGCCGGCGCAGCACGACGCCTACAAGCAGTGCCGCGAATGGCTCGACAATGCGATCGCGCTGATCAAGCCGGGCGTCTCGACCGACACCGTGGCCAAGGTCTGGCCTAAGGCCGAGGAGTTCGGCTTTCCCTCGGAGATGGCGGCCTTCGGCTTGCAGTTCGGCCACGGCCTCGGGCTCGCTCTGCATGAGCGCCCGATCATCTCGCGGCTGGTCTCGCTGGACAATCCGATGGAGATCAAGACCGGCATGGTGTTCGCGCTTGAGACCTACTGTCCGGCGACCGACGGCTTCTCGGCTGCGCGTATCGAGGAGGAGGTGGTGGTCACCGACAAGGGCTGTCAGGTGATCACGCTGTTCCCGGCCGAGGAATTGCCGATCGCCAACCGCTACTAAGCGAACGGACGGTGCGACCAGGAGAGTGGTCTTCGTGTTTTCGTCATTGCGAGCGAAGCGAAGCAATCCAGGGCGGCAGCCGTGACTCTGGATTGCTTCGTCGCTTCGCTCCTCGCAATGACGGCATCCGTGATAAGTAGGACGAGGAGACGACAATGACCACGACGCATTCGCTCGGCTGGATCGGCATGGGGCGCATGGGCTATCCGATGGCTGAGCGCCTGCTCAAGGCCGGCCACAAGGTGTCGATCTTCAATCGCACCCGCGCCAAGGCCGAGCCGCTGGCGGCGAAAGGGGGCGTCATCGTCGATCGTCCCCGCGATCTCGCCGCGTGCGACATCGTGTTCACGATGGTGTCGACGGGCAAGGATCTCGAGCAGGTCTATTTCGGCGACAACGGCCTGGTGGCCGCCGGTTCTGGATCGCGTCCCCGGATCCTGGTGGACTGCTCCTCGATCGGCATCGAGCAGTCGGAGGCGATCGCCGCCAAGCTCGTTCGACTGGGCTGTGAGTTCGTGCGGGCGCCGGTGTCCGGCAACGGCAAATGCGTCAAGGCCGGCAAGCTGTCGTCGGTCGTCTCCGGCCCCAAGGCCGCATTCGAGGTCATCGCACCCTATCTGGCGAAGATCGCCGTCTCCGGCGTGTCCTATGTCGGCGAGGGCGAGCTCGCGCGCATCTGCAAGATCGCGCACAACGTGTTCCTCGGCGTCGTGATCCAGAACCTGGCCGAGATCACCATCCTGGCGCAGAAGGCCGGCGTGCCGCGCCATGCCTTCCTGAACTTCATGAACGCCAGCGTCATGGGGTCGACCTTCACCAGGTACAAGAGCAACGCGCTGGTCAATCTCGACTGGACCACGACCTTCACGCCGCCGCTGCTGCGCAAGGATCTCGATCTCGGCCTGTCGGCAGCGCGCCAGCTCGACGTCGCGATGCCGGTGACAGCCGCGACGCGCGAGGCATTGCAGGCCCATGTCGGCGCCGCCTCGCTGCAACCGGATCCCGCTGGCTATCTGGAGAAGGACTTTGCGGCGCTGCTGGAGACCGTCGCGCTCGCGGCGGGTCTCAAGCTGCAGCCCGAGAACGTGCCGATGCCGACGGGATTGGAGACGGAGGGATAACGTCCGTCAAACCGTCAGCGCCCGCCAGCGCGTGTCGCGCGCGGAGGGGCGGCGGTGCAGGCGGGCATCGAGCAGGTCGCGTGCCTGGGCCAGCGCGCCGCTGCGGATCAGCGCCAGGATGTAGGTGTCCTCGATCACCTCGCGCTGCGCGTGGCTGCCGCCGATGCGGGGGAGATCGCCGATGACGGGCGCAAGCTCGCGCGCGCATCCGCGCCAATTGTCATCGGCGAACGCACGCAGCGCCCGCAACATGTGCGGCACGATGCGCCCGGCCGGCAGCCTGCCCTCGGCCTGCCGCCGCTCGATCGCGGCAAGGCGTCCCTTGAGCGCGGCGCTGTCATGCGTCGCTGCCGCGATCATCACCAGATGCATCTCGGCGAAGGCGAGGGTCGAACCCGTGAAGCGCGTGCTCGCATAGGCCGCCGTGTCGGCCCATGCGTTGGGCGGCACCGGTTGCTCGTCAGCCATCAGCCGCCACAGCAGCGAGGCGCAGTCGGACAGGGTGTTGAGCGGCGGCGCCGAGTCCATCGTCGGTACCAGCACGTCGGTATAGACCGCCAGCGCCTTGTCGGCATCGCCCCGGTCCAGCGCGCCGAGTGCCTGGTGCCAGCAGATATGGCCATGCAGCATTCCCGTGCGGTCATAGTCGCCGATCCACCCCGCGACGAGCGCATCGGCCTCATCCACCGCGCCGTCCTCGAACATCGCATGCAGCAGCGCATGCACGGCATAGGCGTTGTGCCGGCGCAGCGCGAAGCTGCGCTCGGTGACGGCGCGGCCCTTCGCCAACTCGCCGGCCTCGGTCAGGGCCCAGCCATGGTTGGACATGAACCACCAGTCCTCGCCATAATCAGCGGCGAAGCGGTCGCAGAGGTCGCGGCGGGCGGCATCGTGATCGGCGCGGCCGGAGAAGGCGAGCAGGCCGAAAGCGCCGAGCGGGAGCGCCATGATCATGGCGTCCCGCGGCCAGTTCGCCAGATGCGCCAGGGTCGATGTCAGCGCGTCGGTGCCGCGTCCCTCGATGGCGAGCACCAGGCTCGCGACATGGCTCTGCTCGCGCGGGGTGCCGCGCTTGGCAGCGAGGTCGCGGGCCCGTGCGATGGTCTGCAGCGCCGCCTCGCGCTGCATGTAGATCGCGTGGATGCGGGCACGCGCCGCGTGCGCCAGCGCGAACTCCGGATCGAGCATGATCGCCCGCTCGAACGCGTCAGTGGCCCCGGGCCAGAATGCGAGCAGCAGATCCATGCCCTCGCGATAGGCTGCGGCCGCGTCAGTGGAGGCGGTCGACAGTGGCAGGCCGTAGCGATCCTCCTCCATCTCAGCCCACCCGCGGCCTGCGGCCCTCGATCGGATAGGCCGGATCGTTGTAGCCGGGCGTCGAGGCGTGGCCGGTCACGACCAGCCGGTCGATCAGCGCCTCGTCGTCGGCGGCAAAGGGATAGTCGAGCGCGCGGATGTAGTCGTCCCATTGCGCCTCGGTGCGCGGACCCGCGATCACGGAGCTGATGAAGGCGGAGTTGAGCACCCAGGACACGGCGAACTGTCCCGGCGTGAAGCCCTTCGTCTCGGCGTGACGCTTGATCTCCTGCGCCAGCTTCAATGACTCGGGCCGCCACTCAGTCTGCATCATTCGCGTATCGTTGCGGCCGGCGCGGGTGTCCTTGTCCGGCGGCGCATCGGGGCTGTACTTTCCGGTGAGCACGCCGCGTGCCAGCGGGCTGTAGGGCACGACGCCGAGGCCGTAATAGCCGCAGGCCGGCAGGTGCTCGACCTCGGGCATCCGGTTCATCGCATTGTAGTAGGGCTGGCTGACGATGGGGCGGTCGATGCCGACTGCGTCGCAGAGATTGCAGATCTCGGCGAGCCGCCAGGCGCGGTAATTGGAGACGCCGAAATAGCGGATCTTGCCGGCACGCATGAGATCGCCGATCGCGCGCACGGTTTCCTCCAGCGGAGTCGCGTGATCCTCCTTGTGCAGGTAGTAGATGTCGATGTGACCGGTGCCGAGCCGCCGCAGGCTTTCGTCGGCAGCCTGCAGCACCCAGCGCCGCGACAGGCCGGCGCGGTTGGGATCGTCGCCCATCGGATTGGCGAGCTTGGTCGCGACGATCCAGCGGTCGCGCTCGCGCGCGATGGCGCGGCCGACCACCTCCTCGGAAGCGCCCTTGTTGTAGGCATCCGCGGTGTCGATGAAGTTGATGCCGGCGTCGCGCGCCTTGGCGATGATGCGGGCGGATGTCGGCTCGTCGGTGGGACCGCCGAACATCATCGTCCCCAGGCAGATCGGCGACACCTTCAGGCCGGAACGGCCGAGCTGGCGATATTGCATTCTTGCCTCATTTCAAACCGTCACCACCGCGGGCGAAGGGGATACGATAACTCTCTCAGCGCGTCATTGCGAGCGCAGCGACGCAATCCAGGGCCGGGTCGGGACTCTGGATTGCTTCGTCGCTGCGCTCCTCGCAATGACGGAGAGGCGAGAGCACGGCTCACTCGCTCTTCAGAATCTTGAACACGCCCGAGGCCATCGCGATCACGCGATGACCGGCCATGACCTCCGTGGTGATGAACACCAGGCTGCGGGTGATCCGCACCACATGCGGCCGCGACACCAGGGTCTCGCCGATCTTGCCGGACTCGACGAAATGCGTGTCGAACTGGATCGTCGCCATGTGCTCCTTGCCCGCGGCGTAGCGGGCCGTCATGCCGCAACTGCGGTCGGCCAGCGTCATGATCACGCCGCCCTGAACCAGGCCGCGGCGGTTGTGGTGCTTGTCCTCGGTGACGATGGCGTACTCGTGGACACCGCCGACGACCCGCTGCCACAGCGGGCCGATCAGATGCAGGAAACCGGAGGTGTCGACGATCTCCCAGCCGTCGGACGTCATCCTGGCCGCGGCTGATTTCGTCATCGCTGAAGACCTTTCCCGTTGTGGCCCGAGCCGGCCTGGAGGTCGTTTCATCTGTCGCCGGCCTGGTGTAGTCAAGCTGCATGCCGATGCCGTTCGACGATGCCACGAGGCGGAAAATCGTAAGCTGCTGTGCCGGTTTCGTGCGGTTGGAGGCGGCTGCGGCGGCGGCCTCGCTGAAGCGCGCGGCGGTGGTGATCGCGCTGGCCCCGCACCACGAGACCGGCGACACGGCGCTGCTGCTCACTCTGCGTGCTGCAGGGCTGCGCAGCCATGGCGGGCAATGGGCGCTGCCGGGCGGACGCTGCGACGCCGGCGAAACGACGGTCGAGGCCGCGCTGCGCGAGCTCGCAGAGGAGCTCGGGCTGATCCTGGCGCCGGATGCGGTGCTGGGCCTGCTCGACGACTATCCGACACGGTCGGGCTATCTGATTACCCCCGTCGTCGTATGGGCGGCCAATGGCCGCACGCTGCGGCCGAATCCGGACGAGGTCGCCTCGGTGCACCGGATCGGCCTCGACGCGATCACGGCGGATGACGCGTTCGATTTCACTGCGATCCCCGAGAGCACGCGGCGCGTCATCCGTTTTCACGCCCGCGAGGGTCTCATTCACGCGCCCACCGCAGCGCTGATCTATCAGTTCCGCGAGGTCCTGTCCGGCCGCGACACCCGGGTGCACGAGCTGGAGCAGCCGGTGTTCGCCTGGAAGTAGCCGCCGTTTCGGCTACAAGGGCGGCATGCTGCATCAGCCGATTCGCACCCTTGCCCTGATTCTCGCCTGCGCCGTTTCCGGCGCGCCGCCTTTGCTGGCCGCGGAACCCGGCTCACCGGTCGCGCCGCGCGAAGCTTTGGCGCAGATGGCATCGCCGGCTGCGATTGCGGAGTATCGGCGCAAACTCGCCGAATATCAGCAGGCGCGGGCGGAGTTTGACCAGGAGGCGGGCGCCTATTGGAAGGCGATCGCCGACAAGCGCCGTGCGCGCAATGCCAAGCGCCGCGACCGCCAGCCGATCGGGCTCGACGACTATGTGTTGGAGCAGCCGCCGGTCTACACGGGGCCGAAGCGGCCGGTGAACCCCGAGCCGGAACCTGAGGGCGAGCCGCGCGAGCGCAAGTACATCCCTGTGGTCGCCGACCTCGTGAAGGCGGCACAGGAGCATTTCCAATGGTCGCCGCAGCGCCCCACCAACGACATCGATTTCAAGCGCGCCTATGCGCGCTTCGCCGCGGCGTCGGGGCTGACGCGCGAGCAGGCGGTGCGCGTCTATGCCTTCGAGACCGGCGGCAACGGCAAGCATGACTCGCAATCGGGCTTCAAGGGCAACCGCGCGATCTCGACGGCGATTGGCTACAATCAGCTCTTGACCACCAACAGTGTCGAGCTGCTGGCAGAGCAGGGCCCGCTGTTCATCCGCCTGCTCGGCGAACGCGTGGCGCAGACGTCCGGCCCGGCGCGGGGCGCGATGGAGCACAAGCTCGCGGTCCTGAAGAAGATGGTCGCGATTGCGCGCTCCGTGCCGGACGACTGGTCGGCGCATGAGAAGATCGGCAATACGCCGCAGGGCTGGGCCATGCATGCGATGGTGCTCGACATCGACGTCGGGCCGATGCTGCAGACCCACAAGCTCTTGACCTCGGTGCTGTTCGCGCGCGCCAAGGGCTACACCCGGCCGCTTTCGGCGGCCGAGCTCGAGATGATGAATCTCACCGGGGACGGCACCGGCTTCGACATGGTGACGATGCCGCTCGAGATGCGCGATCAGGTTCCGACCGCTAACTTCTTCCAGCGCGGCGGCTACGAGCGCAATCCGGTCGCCGTTCGCCACAACACCGTGGCGAAGCTGCTTGCGGTGACGGATGCCAGGATGGACTCGCTCAGCGGCCTGCCCGGCGCCAAGGAGCTGGCGGCGGCGTTCTGAGGCTGCGCTCGCTCGCCTTCACTCATCCGCGCCGAACGAGAAGCTGCCGTCGCCGTCGAGATAGGGGGCCGTCCGCATGTAGAGCTGACCGTTCTGGCCTACGAAGAACAGCGTGCCCTTCGGCACCTTCTTGGCGCCCTTGAGCAGCATGTCGGCGTTCTTGGTGCCCATCTTGTAGGCGAGCGTCTTGCCATCCTTGCCATAGGCGTAGCCCATGTCGGGCTTCAGCTCCCACGGCTCCGGCGGTGCCGCGCGCGCCGCGCTGGTCAGTGCGCCCAGCGCACCGAGGGCGATAAGGGCTTTCAGAACCGGGCTCTTCATGTCCTCCTCCAATCGATGTTATCTCGAACAAATCACGAACGCCGAGGCGGCGTCAACGTCGCCCCGTCGCAGCGCAGTGATCGTTGGCGGATTTTAAATTCGCCGATCTCGCGATTATCCTGCAGCGTGGTTTAGAAACATAGGCCAAGAAAACACTTTGGGGATGATTCGGATGAGCCTCGTCACGAAGATCGGTTGGGTTGCGGCGTTGTCGCTGGTGACGTTGGCATCCGCCCGGGCCGACGACTTCAAGCTGTCCAACAACCAACGCATCGCCTGCAGCCGCGGTCTCTCCGCCGGCAAGCTCAATACGGCCGTCTGCAAGTCCTACGCCTACCTCTTCAACGTGAAGACCTCGGAATATTTCCGCTGCCAGGTCTCACTGTCGCTGACCCGGGACAACAAGGAGGTCATCAACGTCCAGACCGACGGCGGCTGTACCAGGAAGCCGCGCGTGTTCGACACCGATTCCAAATACGAGTTCGACGCCACCGAGACCGAGCCGGCGAACACCAACTCCTTCTTCGGCAATGGCGGCTACTCGATCTGGGTGGCGGATGCGACCCAGCAGAAGGTTCGCGGCTGCATCACGATCTCGTCCGGGCTCGGCTCGGACATCTCCAAATGCCTCGACATGACGTTCCAATGATCGGTGGCCTCGCGAGGGAGGCGGCCCGCCGCATTGGGCTGCACCTGCGGTTCAAGCTGGTGATACTGTCAATGTAAGATTGAACGCGGGGCGCATCGGTCCCGGCCTCGCGCCGTGGGAGCGGGAGCGGCTGGTGCGCCAGTCTTTCGGATGGGTTGACCCAGCGCCCGCAGCCGTCCAATTTGCGGCAAAATCAATGGGAGGATCCATGCGTTTCTCGACATTCTCTGGCGCTGCAACCGGTTTCATTCTGGCAGCCGCCTGCCTGCTCGCGGCGCCAGCGGCGCAGGCGCAGAGTTTCATCAACGTGCTCACCGGCGGCACGTCGGGCGTCTACTACCCGCTCGGTGTCGCGATCGGGAAGATCTACGGCGACAAGATCCCCAATGTGAAGACCCAGGTGCAGGCGACCAAGGCCTCGGTCGAGAACCTGATCCTGCTGCAGCAGGGACGCGGCGAGCTCGCCTTCGCGCTCGGCGACTCCCTGAAAGCCGCCTGGAACGGCGAGGAGGAGGCCGGCTTCAAGACCAAGCTGGACAAGCTGCGCACGATCGGCGCGATCTATCCGAACTACATCCAGATCGTCGCGACGGCCGAGTCCGGCATCAAGACGCTGGCGGATCTCAAGGGCAAGAGTCTGTCGGTCGGCGCGCCGAAGTCCGGCACCGAGCTCAACTCGCGCGCGATCCTCGCCGCCGCCGGCATGAGCTACAAGGATCTCGGCAAGGTGGAGTATCTGCCCTTCGCCGAATCCGTCGACCTGATGAAGAACCGGCAGCTCGGCGCCACCTTGCAGTCGGCTGGCCTCGGCGTCGCTTCGTTGAAGGATCTGTCGACCTCGTCGCCGATCACGGTGGTGTCGGTGCCGAAGGAGGTCGTCGACAAGATCGGTGCGCCGTTCGTGGCGGCGATCATCCCGGCCAACACCTATACCGGCCAGGACAAGGACGTGCCGACCGCGGCTGTGATCAATTATCTCGTCACCAGCTCGGCGGTATCCGACGATCTCGCCTACCAGATGACCAAGCTGATCTTCGACTCCCTGCCGGAGCTCGCCAATGCGCATGCCGCCGGCAAGGAGATCAAGCTGGAGACAGCGGCGCAGGACAGCCCGGTGCCGCTGCATCCGGGCGCGATCCGCTACTACAAGGAAAAGGGCATCCTGAAATAAGGAGCTGCTCGCCCGGCCTTCCTTGCAGGCCGGATCATTCGCAACCGGCTGCGCGGGAAGCCCTCCGCGCAGTCTTGTCGTTCAGGTGATTGCGGCCATGGTCAGCAGCGCCTGATGGGCGCGTTGGGGGGATCATGACGATCGAAGCCGTGAACATGGAAACGCCGGTCAAGGTCGAGTTCGACAATTTCGAGCACGGCTTTCCGGAAGGCTTCGGCCCCGGCCGCTGGGGCTATCTCGCCTACGGCATCGGGCTCGCCTTTGCGATATTCCAGCTCTATGTCGCCGCCTTCAACTATCTGCCGAGCCAGGTCGTCCGCGGCGTCCATGTCGGCTTCCTGCTGCTGCTGACCTTCGGCCTGATCGGCAACTTCACCGCCAAGACCGATGCGGGGCGCATCGCGGGCTGGACCATCGGCGCCATCGGCTTCCTCTGCGGCCTCTATCAGTGGATCTTCTATGCGGATCTGATCGCGCGCGACGGCGATCCGACGCGCACCGATCTCGTGGTCGGAACCCTGCTGGCGGTACTGATCTTCGAGGGCACGCGCCGGCTGATGGGGCTCGCGCTGCCGCTGATGTGCGGCGCCTGCCTGCTGTACTGGTTCTTCGGCCAGTATCTGCCGGCGCCGCTCAACCATCGCGGCTATGATTTCGATCAGGTGATTACACACCTCTCCTTCGGCACCGAGGGCTTCTACGGCGTGCCGATCTACGTCTCGGCGACCTACATCTTCCTGTTCATCCTGTTCGGCTCGTTCCTCGAGCATGCCGGCATGATCCAGCTGTTCACCGACGTCTCGCTCGGCCTGTTCGGTCGCACCCGCGGCGGTCCGGCCAAGGTCGCGGTGTTCGCCTCCGGCATGATGGGCACGATCTCGGGCTCGGGCGTCGCCAATGTGGTGACCGTCGGCCAGTTCACGATTCCGCTGATGATCCGGTTCGGCTACCGCCGCGCCTTCGCCGCCGGCGTCGAAGCCACCGCGTCGATGGGCGGCCAGATCATGCCGCCTGTCATGGGCGCGGTCGCCTTCATCATGGCCGAGACGCTGGGAGTCGACTACTCGGTCATCGTCAAGGCGGCCGTGATCCCGGCCATCCTCTATTTCGCCTCCGCGTTCTGGATGGTGCATCTGGAGGCCGGCAAGCACGGCCTGACCGGGATGAAGCCGTCTGAAATTCCGAGCGCCTGGAAGGCGTTGGTGGCGCGCTGGTACCTCGTGCTGCCGCTCGCCGCGCTGGTCTACATGCTGTTCGAGGGCTTCACGCCGCTGTATGCGGGCTCGATGGGCCTTGCGCTGACGGTAGCGCTGATCCTGGGCACCTCGATCACCATGGGCTTCTCCAACCAGGTGCTGCGCTATGTCTTCTGGATCGGGCTGGCGCTCGTCGTCGGCGCGCTGTCGCGCAACGGCCTGCAGATCGTGCCCGTCGCCTCCGTCGTCGTCGCGCTCGTCATCATCACCGGCTTCGTGCGCGGCGGCATGGGGACCTTGCACGCCTGCCGCGACTCGCTCGCCGAGAGCGCGAAGTCGGCGCTGACCGTCGGCATGGCCTGCGCGATCGTCGGCGTCATCATCGGCATGATGACGCAGACCGGCGTCGGCTCGATCTTCGGCAGCTGGGTGATCGGCCTCGGCAAGACCAGCCTGTTCGCGGCGCTGATCATGACCATGCTGCTGTCGATCCTGCTCGGCACCGGCATTCCGACCATCCCGACCTACATCATCACCGCGGCACTGGCGGCCCCTGCGCTCGCCAAGCTCGGCGTGCCGCTGATCGCGAGCCACATGTTCGCGTTCTACTACGGCATCATGGCGGACCTCTCGCCACCGGTGGCGCTGGCGGCGCTGGCGGCGGCGCCGATCGCCAAGGAGAATCCGGACAAGATCGGCTGGGAGGCGATGCGGATCGCGCTCGCCGGCTACGTCATTCCCTTCATCTTCGTCTACTCGCCGGCATTGATGCTGCAGGCCGGCGACCCGATGGAGGCGCAACTCGGCTTCATCGGCGCGGTGGCGTATGCCTCCGTCAAGGCGCTGATCTCGATCGGCCTGTTCGGCATGGTGGCGATCGGCTTCCTGTACGTGCGCATGACCCTGGTCGAGCGCCTGCTGGCGTTTGTCGCGTCGGTCTGCCTGCTCGGCGAATTTCCCTACAGTGACGTGCTGGGATTTGCCCTGGCGGTGGTGATCGTGGCGTGGCAGTGGCGGCAGCGGCCGCCGGCTGCTGTGGCGGCCTCCGCTTGAGCCTCTGCCTCGCGTCATCGGGTGTGGTGAAGGCGCTGACGCTCGCCGGCTTCACTTTGGCTTGGACCCACTCGGTCGAGAAGACCGCGTGGCAGGAGGATTGGCGCGTCACGGCCGATGGTCTCGAACTGGTGCAGGCGCGCGTCAAGGGCTCGGGCGCGGGCATGGAGCCGCCGCCGGAGGCGCGGCTGGTTGACGGCTGGTTCCAGTGGCAGACCCAGCGGGGGCCGCTGTCGCGGATCGTGCTCGCCAATTCCGGCGCGGCCGGCGAGTGGCGCATCTGTACAGAGGGGCAATGCCGGACGCTGTCGGACATCTTCGGCCATGACATCGGCGCCGCGACCATCACGATGAGCGCCTGTAGCGAATAACGAACGAACGACGGGAGAACGCGATGGATCGTCTCGAGGGCAAGGTGGCGCTGGTGGTCGGTGCGGGCTCGATCGGACCGGGCTGGGGCAATGGCAAGGCCACGGCCGTGACCTTTGCCCGGCACGGCGCCAAGGTGTTCTGCGTCGACCGCAACAAGGACGCCGCCGCGGAGACCGCCTCGATCATTTCAGGCGAAGGCGGGCAGGCCGAGGCGTTCACCGCCGATGTCTCGAAGGCCGCCGAGGTCGAGGCGATGGTGAAGGCTTGCGTTGCCGCCTATGGTCGCATCGACGTGCTCGACAACAATGTCGGCATTGCGGAGATGGGCAGCGTGGTCGATGTCGATGAAGCGGAATGGGACCGCGTGTTCGCGGTCAACCTGAAGAGCGCCTATCTCGCCATGAAGCACGTCATTCCGGTGATGATCGGGCAGGGCGGCGGATCCATCATCAACATCTCCTCGGTGGCCTCGATCCGCCAGGTCGGCATCTCCTATGTCAGCTACGGCGCCAGCAAGGCGGCGATGAACCAGATGACGCGCACGACAGCGGTCGAGTTCGCGCCGAAGCACGTCCGCGTCAATGCGATCCTGCCCGGGCTGATGAAGACGCCGATGGTCGAGCACTCCGCTGGGCTGGCTGCGAGCTACGCCAAGGGCGATGTCGAGGAGATGTGGCGCAAGCGCGATGCGCAGGTGCCGATGGGGCATATGGGCGATGCCTTCGACGTCGCCAATGCCGCGTTGTTCCTCGCCTCCGACGAGTCGCGCTATGTCACCGGCACCATGCTGGTGGTCGATGGCGGGCTGACCTGCAGGAGTTAGGTCTCGCCGCTCTCGTCATTGCGAGCGAAGCGACGTGTCCGCCGTAGCTCGAAGAGCGAGGGCGGAAGCAGTCCGGAGTCTCTCGGGAGCTCTGGATTGCTTCGTCGCCTTCGGCTCCTCGCAATGACGGTGGTGTGGAACGGCTTTGTCTTGTTGAGGGCTATTGCGCCATCGCCAGCATGCCGCCCGCGAATGCATGCCATGCCGAGGTCATGCTGATCGGCCAGTTCAGGAGCTTCACGGCGATCAGCGCCAGCCCGCCATAGACGTAGACCGGGTGGACACGTCCGAACGTGCGGCGGTCGTGGATGATGGCGACGACGAGCAGCAGGTAGGCGACGAAAGCCGGCGGGATCGTTACGAACACCGGCGGCGGGCCGAGCGGGCCGGGCGGCGCCAGGAATGTCAGGAACCAGCGCGCCACGGCGGCGTCGAGCAGCGAGATGCCGGCGAGCAGCATCAGCCGCTTGTGCGTTTCCGGCCGGCGCAGATGGACAACCGCGAGCGTAAAGACCACGGCAAAGAAGGCGATGCCGCTGAGCGGCACGATGGCAAAGGCGATGCCCTCATTGACCTGCCCCATTGCCGCAGAGCGCTTCATCGCCTCGATGGCAACGAGGAAGCCAAAGATCGTCATCGCCGTGGCGAGCGATACGCCGAAGATGCCGAGCGAGCGGTGCCGCGCCGTGCGTCCGGATGCGGCAAGCCAGCTCTGCAGCGCGAAATACAGAGTCCAGGTGAAGAACAGGAAGCCGTGGAAATGAATCACGGGCGCGCCGGAGAATGAGCCGCGGGCCAGTGGCAGCCAGTAGGTCGGTGCGAAGCCGATGATCGCAATGGCCATGCAGGCCAGAGCCATGTTGAAATAGAAATAGCGCGCAGGGGACGCAACGACGCCGCGTGCGCGCGAATTGTCGGTCAGAATAGTCATGCGGTTGTGTCTGCTGGGATCGCAACAGGTTCAAATGGCGACCGAAGGCATCGCCGGGGGCGCGCATCCACAACATCGCGAGGGGAATGCGCGGCACGACCACACGCATTTTTGTCGGGGCCGCAATCAGCTCGCGAGCGCCCGTTCGCAAGGGGCGCCTTCTGCAGGAAAGGACTGTCGCACCGCGGCTGCCGCTGTATAGTTGAAGTCGCCGCGGCGGCGGCTACGCCCGCGCCGTGCCGGATCGCCCACGACCTGAGAGAGCCATCTGCCTTGACCGCATCCGTCTCCTCATGGGCTGCAGCCGATCGCCGGGATGGGATGCTGCGCCTCGCTGCGCTTGTCGCGCTCGGATGGCTGGTCTCGACCCAGGCCCATGCGGTCGGCGCGGCCGAGCCCGGCAAGGAGCTGGCGGTGGATGCCGGTGCCTGTATGGCGGCCTCGGAGGCGCGCGATGGCGACAAGGTGCTCACCGAATGCGGCGCCGTGATCGACAATCCCAAGGCCGCGAGGGCCGATCGCATCAACGCGCTGATCGCGCGCGCCTCGATCTTCATCACCAGGGGTGAGATCGATCGCGCCATCGCCGATTACGGCGTGACCTTGCAGCTCAACCCGACGCTCGCCAGCATCTTCAATGCGCGCGGCGAACTGCATCGCAAGAAGGGCGACCGTCCGAAGGCGCTGGCCGATTTCGCCGCGGCGCTGCGGCTCAATCCGGATCACGCCAGCGCCCGCAGCAACTACCACGCGCTCGCAGTGGAGCTCGAGCGCCTGGGCGCGCAGATGGCCGTCGCGGGCAGGCCGAGCTTCAATTGCGCCATGGCGCGGCGCGCCGTGGAGAAAGCGATCTGCGCCGATCCGGAGCTCGCCAATCTCGATCGCGAGATCGACGGCGCGCAGGCCCGCGTCGTTCGCGAGGCGGCCGGCCCCGCCGCGGCGCGCGCCCTGCAGCGCGAGCAGGACGCGTTCATCGCGCGGCGCAACGCCGGCTTTGGCAAGCCCGGCTACGATCTCAAGAAGGCGATGCAGGACCGCCTGCGGCGGCTGAACGGCGTCGACGGCTATTGACCATCGGCGTGGCCGCTTGAACCGGGTTTCGTCCGGAGACGACAACGGGGGAGATCAGCATCTCAACCCGCAACAGTCGGAATTCGAGCCGAGTCCATGCCGATGCACGCTTTCATTCGTTCGATTTCATCCCGCTCGTCCTACCTCGCGCTGGGTCTTGCAGCCGGGCTTGTCCTTGGCCTCGGGGCCCGGCCAGCATTCGCCGCGGACCCCGAATGCGCTTTGGGCAGCAAGGCGCCCCCGTCCGAACTCATCGCCGCCTGCTCGACGGCAATCGAGCAGGCATCGGGTTCGCCGAAGGATCAATCCATCGCCCTGGTCGCCCGTGCCGACGCCCGTGCCCGCACCTCCAGCGGCCTGACCCAGGCCCTGAAGGATCTCGACCGTGCCATCGCGCTCGACGGCAAGAATGCGCGCGCCTATCGGCTGCGAGGCGACCTGATGCGCGAAGCCGGTGGCGATGCCGGCAAGGCGGCGGCCGATCTGAGCATGGCGATCTCGCTCGATCCGAATGACGCCGAAGCCTATGAGCTGCGTGGCGTTGTCCATACCGAGCAGCGCCGTCTTGATCGCGCTCTGGCCGACTACGACCAGGCGATCCGGCTGAAGCCCGACTACGCGCAGGCCTATGCCGACCGGGGCGTCGCCTTCTACCTGCGCGGCGACAATGAGAAGGCCGTGCGCGACTATGACGAGGCGATCCGGCTCGACCCGGAACGGCCGCGCACATTCACCAATCGTGCCGCGGCCTACAAGAAGCTCGGCCAGATGGACAAGGCGCTGGCCGATGACGACGAGGCGATCCGGCGCGATCCGAAGGTGTCGGAATATTACGACAATCGCGGCCTCACCTACGCCGCCATGAAGGAGTACGACAAGGCGATCGCCGATTATGACCAGGCGATCAGGATGGAGCAACGGGCAAATTTCTTCACCAATCGCGGCGATTCCCATCAGTTCAAGAACGAACTCGGCGCGGCGCTCAGCGACTACGACGCGGCGCTGCGGCTCGATCCGAATTTCGCGCTCGCCTACAACAACCGCGCGGTGTTGTTCAAGAAGATGGGTGAGCGCGCCAAGGCGCTGGCCGACTACGAGGCGGCGCTGCGGCTGGATCCCGGTAACGACAATGCCATCGCCGGCCGGCGCGTCGTGCTGGCCGAGATCAAGAAGTTCGGCGCCGAGCCGCCGCGTCCGTTGAATGCGCCGTCGGAGCGCAGCGGGCCGTCCTTCGACTGCGCCACCGCCGTGCGCGAGGTCGAGAAGGTCATCTGTGCCGACCCGCAGCTCTCGGTGCTCGATCTCGGCATTTCCGAAAGCTACGCCCGGCTGCTGAAATCCTCGCGCGGCCGCGCCGCTGCCGAACTGCGCAGCAGGCAGCGTGACTTCATCGCCGAGCGCAACGCCCGCTTCGGCAAGCCGGGCTACGACCTTCGTCTAGCCCTGCAGCGTCGCCTGGATACCCTCCGCGACGCAGCGCATTGATCCGGCCCGGAAAATGGCCCGGACGTCCGGCCCGCCTGATCTGGATCAATTCATGACGGCTTGAACTGTCGCTTTGTCCCGTGACAATAGTCGGGAATAAACACAGATCTTGGGGAAACGTCATGAGCGCTGCGAGCCGCTATCACGAGGTCCATGCACGGTCGCTGCAGGACCCCGAAGGGTTCTGGGCCGAGGCCGCCCGCGCGATCGATTGGATCGAGCCGGCCAAAAAGATCTTCGATCCGTCGATGGGCGCCTATGGCCGCTGGTTCACTGGGGCCGTCGTCAACACCTGCTACAACGCGCTCGATCGCCACGTCGCCGCCGGCCGCGGCGAGCAGTTGGCGCTGATTCACGATTCGCCGCTCACCAGCTCGGTCACCAAGCTCACCTATGCCGAGATGCTGAAGGAGGTGCAGACGCTCGCCGCGATCATGCAGGATTTCGGCGTCGGCAAGGGTGACCGCGTTATCCTCTACATGCCGATGGTGCCGGAAGCGATGGTCGCGATGCTCGCCTGCGCGCGCATCGGCGCGGTGCATTCGGTCGTATTCGGCGGCTTCGCGGCCAAGGAGCTCGCCACCCGCATCGACGATGCGACGCCAAAGCTCGTGCTATCGGCGAGCTGCGGCATCGAGCCCGGCCGCATCGTGCAATACAAGCCGCTGCTCGACCAGGCGATCGAGCTCGCCGACAACAGGCCCAAGGCCTGCATCATCCTGCAGCGTCCCGAGCATGTCTGCGAGCTCAAGCCCGGCCGCGATTACGACTGGGCCGCGCTGCGCAAGTCCGCGCTCGCCAATGGCAAGGCGGCGCCGTGCGTGCCCGTGCTGGCGACCGATCCGCTCTACATCCTCTACACGTCGGGCACGACCGGCAAGCCGAAGGGCGTGGTGCGCGACAATGGCGGGCACCTCGTCGCGCTCAAATGGTCAATGGAGAATCTCTATGGCATCAAGCCGGGCGAGGTGTGGTGGTGCGCCTCCGACATCGGCTGGGTGGTCGGCCACAGCTACATCATCTACGGCCCGCTGATCCATGGCGCGACGTCGGTGATGTATGAGGGCAAGCCGGTCGGCACGCCCGATGCCGGCGCGTTCTGGCGCGTCATCAGCGACCACAAGGCGGTGGCGCTGTTCACGGCGCCGACCGCGTTCCGCGCCATCCGCAAGGAAGATCCCGAAGGCACGTTGCTGCGCAAATACGATTTGTCACAGTTCCGCACGCTGTTCCTCGCCGGCGAGCGCGCCGACCCGCCGACCGTGGAATGGGCCGAGCAGCAGTTGAAGGTGCCGGTCATCGACCACTGGTGGCAGACCGAGACCGGCTGGTGCATCGCCGGAAATCCGGCCGGCCTCGGCCTCTTGCCGGTCAAGCACGGCTCGCCGACGGTCCCGATGCCGGGCTACCAAGTCGACATCGTCGACGAGGCGGCGAGGCCAGTGCCCGCCAACACCATGGGCTCGATCGTGATCAAGCTGCCGATGCCGCCGGGCTGCCTGCCGACGCTGTGGCAGCAGGAGGATCGCTTCAAGGAGTCCTATCTCAGCGAGTTCCCCGGCTACTACAAGACCTCGGACGCCGGCTACAAGGACGAGGACGGCTACGTCTTCGTGATGGGCCGCACCGACGACATCATCAATGTCGCCGGCCACCGGCTCTCGACCGGCGGCATGGAGGAGATCCTGGCCTCGCATCCGGACGTCGCCGAATGCGCCGTGCTCGGCATCAAGGATGCGATCAAGGGCGAGGTGCCCTGCGGCTTCCTCGTGCTCAAGGCCGGCGTCTCGCGCAGCCCGTCTGTAATCGAGAAGGAAATCGTGGCGCTGGTGCGCGACAAGCTCGGCCCCGTCGCTGCGTTCAAGCTCGCCATCACCGTCGGCCGGTTGCCGAAGACGCGTTCCGGCAAGATCCTGCGCGGCACGATCAAGAAGATCGCCGACGGCGAGCAATGGAGCATGCCGGCCACGATCGAGGATCCCAAGGTGCTCGAGGAAATCGGCGAGGCGCTGAAGAGCCGCGTCTGACGCGGCGCCGCTGAACGTGCCCCGGGCTTGACCCGGGCGCCCATTGTCGTCAAGCAACGGCCGAGACCAGCCCGATTGACGAGAATGGAACGTTCGATGCGACAGACCTCCGCCCGCCTGGCCTTGGTGCTGATGGCCGTATTTTCGCTCACGGCCTGCGCCTCCCGCAACCAGGGTCCTGCAGTGGCGCTCGGCAATGACGATGACGATGCGGTCTGTCAGGCCGGCGGCAAGGTCGCGCCGGGCTCCGCCGAATATGTCGCCTGCCGCAAGGACCGCGACGTGCAGCGGCAACGCGCCGAGGCGCGCGCCGATCGCCGGCAGCGCGATCTCGGCGAATACATGATGAACCATCCCGATCGGCCCTGAGCGCACGTGCAAGCGCCTCTCATGGCGCGTGACTTCGATGCAACAGTTGCGTGACATCGGCACTGCAACAATGCCGATTGATTGAGATCAAATCCAAGTCCATGGCGTCCCTGCCACATCTGCGACCGCAAGGCGCGGCTGTGCCCGCGCAAATGTTGCTCAAGGGTGGCTATGGGGACTTCGATGAACAGAATCTTGAAACTTTCGTCGTCGCTGCTGGTGCTGGCGGCGATCTGCGGAGCCATGGGCTCGGCGCAAGCAGCCGACCTGCAGGCGGCGCCGGTCTACACCAAGGCGCCGGTGGTCGAAGCGTGGAATCCGTGGATGCTTCGTGTGCGAGCGCTCGGCGTGCTGCCGGATGCCGGCGGCTCCAGCGTGAACGTGACCGGCGTGCCGGCGCTGTCGTCGCCGAACTCCGGCCTGTCGATCTCCAACTCGGTCGTGCCCGAGCTCGACATCAGCTACTTCTTCACCAGGAACATCGCGGCCGAGTTGATCCTCGGCGTCACCCGGCATTCCATCGGCGGCACCGGCTCGCTCGACGGTCTCAACATCGGCAAGGCGTGGCTGCTGCCGCCGACGCTGACCCTGCAGTATCACTTCACCGATTTCGGCGCCTTCAAGCCCTATGTCGGTGCCGGCGTGAACTACACGGTCTTCTTCAACCAGAGCGCCGCGAACCAGGTGTGGAACGGTCTCGCCGTCACCAACCTGCACATCTCCAACCAGTGGGGCGCCGCGGTCCAGTTCGGCTTCGACTACATGCTCGACAGGCACTGGGGCTTGAACGTCGACGTCAAGAAGCTGTGGCTGCAGCCGAACTACTCGGCGACCGTCAACGGCGCAATTCCGGTCACCGGCCGCGCCAACATCGATCCGTGGCTGGTCGGCGTCGGCGTCACCTACAAGTTCTGATTTTTTCAGTTCCTCCCAAGACTGTCATGGCGCCGGTATTCCCGGCGCCATTTTTTTGGGAGGTCTGTTTTGGCGAAACTTGGTTTGTCGCGAGTCCCGCGCCTCCCCACCGCTTTCGTCCCGGCCTTGAGCCGGGACCCATACGCCGCAGCGGGAGTGAGAAACGAGGCGCTGAGTCACAACCATCTCGGGCAGTTACGCGATCCTTTGGCTATGGGTCCCAGCGTTCGCCGGGACGACAGCGAAGGACGTGTCACGCGCCTTTGGCGATCGAGAGACGGACGCCCGCGTCCTACTCCTCGTCGTCCTGCTTCTTGCCGCCGATGGTCTTGAGCTTGGCGAACACGGCGTCGACGTTGAGATCGTCCTCGTCGCGGCCCGCCGGCTCGTACTCGTCCTTGCGGGTGGTCTCGGAGGCCGGGAGCAGGGTGGCGCCGCTGTAATTGGCGTCGAGCGGCTTTTCCTTGGCGGCACGCTGGACCTCGAAGTCGAGCTCGATCTGCGAGCACAGGCCGAGCGTCACCGGGTCCATCGGCGTCAGCGTCTGCGCATTCCAATGGGTGCGGTCGCGCACGCTGGCGATGGTGGTCTTGGTGGTGCCGACCAGGCGCATGATCTGGGCGTCCTTGAGCTCGGGATGGTTCCGCACCAGCCAGAGGATGGCGCTCGGGCGCTCGTGGCGGCGCGACACCGGGGTGTAGCGGGGGCCCTTGCGCTTGGGCTGCGGCGGCAGCACGACCTTGCTCTCCTGCAGCCGCAGGCGGTAATTCGGGTCGCGCTCGGCCTTCTCGATCTCCTCACGGGTGAGCTGCCCGGTCGAGATCGGATCCATGCCCTTGATGCCCTGGGCGGCGTCCCCGTCGGCAATGGCGCGCACCTCGAGCGGGTGCATCTTGGTAAAATCGGCGACCTGGTCGAAGGTCAAGGCAGTATTGTCGACCAGCCACACGGCAGTTGCCTTCGGCATCAGCGGGGCGTTGCTCATGGCAAATCTCCTTTGTGCTCCGCCCCGGCCCTGGAGGCGAAACCTGCGGTCATCGGCGATGACGGGAATTGGCCCTATATAAGCCGTCCCGGGGGCATGGCGCAATGGCCTGGAGAAAACGGCCTTGACAGCGCTCGAAAGCAGTCCCAAGTCCTACCCAAACCAGTGTCAGACCCAAGCTCCTCGCGTATCGACCGCCCCCGCTTGCCGGCCCGGGGGTCCGTGGTCGCCGAAACCAGCCCGCAAAGATCAGCTTAGACCAGCCCCATGGCAGCCAAACCAGACCTCAAAATCGTGCTTTGCTCGCCGCGCGGCTTCTGCGCCGGCGTGGTGCGCGCCATCGACACCGTGGAGCGGGCGCTCGCCATCTATGGCGCCCCGGTCTATGTCCGCCACGAGATCGTGCACAACAAATACGTCGTCGACAGCCTGAAGACCAAGGGCGCCATCTTCGTCGAGGAACTGGCGGAGATTCCCGACAGTACCAACGCACCGGTGGTCTTTTCGGCGCATGGCGTGCCGAAATCGGTTCCGGCCGAGGCCCAGGCGCGCAATTTCTTCTCCCTGGACGCGACCTGCCCGCTGGTCACCAAGGTCCACCGCGAGGCGGCGATCCACTTCAAGCGCGGCCGCGAGATCCTGCTGATCGGCCATTCGCACCATCCGGAGGTGGTCGGCACCGTCGGCCAGCTTCCGGCGGGCGCCGTGACGCTGATCGAGACCGCCGAGGACGCGGCGACCTTCACCCCGAAGGATCCCAACAACCTCGCTTTCGTCACCCAGACCACGCTGTCGATCGACGACACCAAGGATATCGTCGCGATCCTCAAGGGCCGTTTCCCGAACATCTCGGGCCCGCACAAGGAAGACATCTGCTACGCCACCACCAACCGCCAGCTGGCGGTCAAGAAGGTGGCGCCGGTGGTCGACGCGCTGATCGTGGTCGGCGCACCGAACTCGTCGAACTCGCAGCGCCTGCGCGAGGTCGCCGAGCGCGAGGGCTGCCCGATTGCCGTGCTGGCGCAGCGTGCCTCGGACATCGACTGGGCGCGCTTCGAGGGCATCAAGAGCCTCGGCATCACCGCCGGCGCCTCGGCGCCGGAGGTGATCGTCGAGGAGATCATGGGCGCCTTCGCCGAGCGCTACGTGCTCCATGTCGAGACGGTCTCGGCGGCGGAAGAGAACGAGTTCTTCCCGCTGCCGCGCTCGCTGCGGCCGGAAGCCGCGGCCGAGTAAAGGCGGCCCTGGCGGCCGCTCTTTTTGGTCCACCGCCGGCGCATCCGTCTTGAACGCGGCGCCCGCATGCGCGATGAAGGGCGCAAACGAGCCTCCCCGGTGATGAAGTTCGCGTCGGGGGAGGCGGGGCCGGCGAACTTCGAGAACCAGGACAGGGTATGGCGGTCTATACCGACGTCGCCGCCGACGAGCTTGCGGACTTCCTCAAGACCTACGACATCGGCGAGCTGCTCTCCTACAAGGGCATCGCCGAAGGGGTCGAGAACTCCAACTTCCTGCTGCACACCACCAAGGGCTCCTTCATCCTCACGCTGTACGAGAAGCGCGTGGCGGTGGACGATCTGCCGTATTTTCTCGGGCTGATGGCCCACCTCGCCGAGCGCGGCGTGAGCTGTCCGCAGCCCGCCCGCAACCGCGACGGGGCGGTGTATTCGAGTCTGTCCGGCCGGCCCGCGGCGATCATCAACTTCCTGGAAGGCATGTGGCCGCGCAAGCCGAACGTCACCCACTGCGCCGGCGTCGGCGCGGCGCTGGCGCAGATGCATCTGGCCGGACGCGACTTCCCGCTGGTGCGCAAGAATCCGCTCTCGGTCGCCGGCTGGCGGTCATTGTTCGCGCAGGCCGCCGACCGCGCCGACACGGTGCAGGCCGGCCTCTCCGCGCTGCTCTCCGCCGAGCTCGATCATCTCGAGCGCTCCTGGCCGACGCATCTGCCGGAAGGCGTCATCCACGCCGACCTGTTTCCGGACAACGTGTTCTTCCTCGGCGACAAGCTCTCGGGGCTGATCGACTTCCCGTTCTCCTGCAACGACATTCTGGCGTATGACGTCGCGATCTGCCTCAACGCCTGGTGCTTCGAGGCCGATCATTCGCTGAACGTCACCAAGGCGCGCGCCTTCTTCAACGCCTATGGCCGCGTCCGGCCGCTGTCGGAGGACGAGCAGGAGGCGCTGCCGCTGCTGGCGCGCGGCGCCGCGATCCGCTTCCTGCTGACGCGGCTGGTGGACTGGCTCAACGTGCCTCCCGGCGCGCTGGTGAAGCCCAAGGACCCGCTCGAATATGTCCGCAAGCTGCGCTTCCACCAGGCGGTGACCAGCGTGCGCGACTACGGCATCGGTGGAGCCGTGGCGTGAGCGAGCATCCGGTCGTCAGCATCTACACCGATGGCGCCTGCTCGGGGAATCCGGGGCCGGGCGGCTGGGGCGCGATCCTGCGCTTCGGCGACAAGGAAAAAGAGCTCAAGGGCGGCGAGCCGCACACGACCAACAACCGCATGGAGCTGATGGCCGCGATCTCCGCGCTGGAAGCGCTGAAGAAGTCGTGCCAGGTCGAGCTCTACACCGACAGCCAATATGTCCGGCAGGGCATCACCGGCTGGATCCACGGCTGGAAGCGCAACGGCTGGAAAACCGCGGACAAGAAGCCGGTCAAGAACGCCGAGCTCTGGCAACGGCTCGATGCCGCGCTGAAGCCGCACAAGGTCAATTGGCACTGGGTCAAGGGCCACGCCGGCCACGCCGAGAACGAGCGCGCCGATCAACTGGCACGCGATGGCGTGGCGATGGCCAGGATGCAGAAGAACGTGCGGAGTTAGCCATACCGCCATTTGAGCGTCCGGCGGACCAAGAGAGTCGCAACGATCAGTATGAGTTCTGCGCCCCAGAACCAGCGTCCTGCGCCCGTGAAGCCCATATGCTCACGGGCTATGTACATCGCCAATCCGAGTACGATCAGCGCCATGACGCTGCCGATCCAGTAGAGCGGGTCGCGGGCCAAGCCGCTCGCCCAATGCTCTGCCGCATCCTCGTGTGCCCGGCGCATGCGCCATAGGCAAAATACGGCCAAGGCGCAGGTGATCAGGATTGCTGTCATACGACCTCCGAGCCCGCTCCTGTTTCTCCCTAGCGATAGAACGTTTCAGATACTCTTCTCGGTTCGGTAAAAGCACGCAGGACCAAATGAGCAAAAGGCCCGCACGTGAGCGCGGGCCTTCAATTCAGATCAAGCCATGCTGGCCTAAAGCTGCCCGAGCAGCGTGTCGCCGCCGGAGACCTCGACCTTGCCCGGAGCGGCTTCGAGGTTCAGCTTGGTGACCTTGCCGTCCTCGACCAGCATCGAATAGCGCTTGGAGCGGATGCCGAGGCCGGCGCCGGAGGCGTCGAGCTCCATGCCGATCGCCTTGGTGAACTCGGCATTGCCGTCGGCCAGGAACACGGCCTCGTCGCGCTGGTCGGTGTCGCGCTTCCAGGCATTCATCACGAAGGCGTCGTTGACCGAGACGATCGCGATGGTGTCGACGCCCTTGTCCTTCAGCGCATAGGCGTTGAGGAAGATGCTCGGCAGATGCATCTTGTGGCAGGTGCCGGTGTAGGCACCGGGCACCGCGAACAGCGCGACCTTCTTGCCCTTGAAGATGTCGTCGGTGGTTTTGACCTGTGGGCCTTCGCCGGTCATGACGCGGAATTGGGCCTGCGGCAGCTTATCGCCAACCTGGATGGTCATTCGAGTTACTCCTTCCCCTGGATGTGTCTTTTAGATGTGTCTTGCGCGGTGCGCGCTACACTATTCGGCGCACCGGAAACGGCAACGGCCCGCCGTGATCACGTATCCGTCATCGTACGTCCGTCATCGCATGCCGGCGCTTGCGGCGCCAATGGACTCAGGCCGCCGCCGCCGGCTTCTTCTTCTCGTCGCGCAGCTCCCGGCGCAGGATCTTGCCGACATTGGTTTTCGGCAGCTCGGTCCTGAACTCGATCTGCTTCGGCACCTTGTAGTTCGTGAGCTGCTCGTGGCAGTGCTTGATGATGTCCTCGGAGGTGAGGTCGGGATCCTTCCTCACCACGAACGCCTTGACGACCTCGCCGGTCTTCTCGTCCGGCAGCCCGATCACGGCGGTCTCCAGCACGCCCGGATGGGTCGCGATCACTTCCTCGACCTCGTTCGGATAGACGTTGAAGCCGGAGACCAGGATCATGTCCTTCTTGCGGTCCACGATCTTGATCGCGCCGTCCGCGGCCATGACGCCGATGTCGCCGGTGCGGAAGAAGCCGTCCGCGGTCATCACCTTGGCGGTCTCGTCGGGCCTGTTCCAATAGCCCGCCATCACCTGCGGGCCCTTGGCGCAGATCTCGCCGGGCTGGCCGAGCGGCACCTCGTTGCCGTCGTCGTCGCGGATCGACAGCCAGGTCGACGGCAGCGGCAGGCCGATCGTGCCGGTGAACTCGGTCGAGGTCGGCAGGTTGCAGGTCAAGACCGGCGCGGTCTCCGACAGGCCGTAGCCTTCGGCGATGCTGCAGCCTGTCACCTGCTTCCACTGCTCGGCCACCGGGCGCTGCACGGCCATGCCGCCGCCGTTGGAGACCTTCAGCTTGGAGAAGTCGATCTTGCGGAAGTCAGGATGATGCAGCAGGCCGTTGTAGAGCGTGTTGACGGCCGGGAAGGTGGTGACCTGATACTTCATCAGCTCCTTTATGAAGCCGGGGATGTCGCGCGGATTGGGGATCAGCAGATTGGCGCCGCCGGCGCGCACCGCGAGCAGGAAGCAGCAGGTCAGCGCGAAGATGTGGTAGAGCGGCAGCGCGCAGACGATCAGCAGCTGATCGACATGCGGCGGCTTGTCCATCACTGGCTGCAGCCAGGCGTCGTTCTGCAGCACGTTGGCGACGACGTTGCGATGGAGCAGCGTGGCGCCCTTGGAGACGCCGGTGGTGCCGCCGGTATATTGCAGGAAGGCGACGTCGTCCGGACCGATGGTGGGCTTCTGGAAGCGCTTGCCGCGGCCGGCCGCGAGCGCATCGTTGAAGGGCACGGCGCCCGGCAGCGAGAACGCCGGCACCATCTTCTTCAGGCGGCGGACGACGAGGTTGACGATCACGCCCTTGAAGCCGAGCAGGTCGCCCATGCTGGCGACGACGATGTGCTTGACCTGGGTGTGGCCGACCACCTGCTGCACCGTGTGAGCAAAGTTCTCCAGCACGATGATCGCTTCGGCGCCGGAATCCTTGAGCTGGTGCTCGAGCTCGCGCGGCGTGTAGAGCGGGTTGACGTTGACGACGGCGTAGCCCGCGCGCAGCACCGCGGAGATCGCGATCGGATATTGCAGCACGTTCGGCATCATCAGCGCGACGCGCGCGCCCTTGGCCAGCCCAAGGCCCTGCAGATAGGCGCCCAGCGCGACCGACATGTCGTCGAGCTCGCGATAGCTGATCGCCTTGTCCATGCAGATGAAGGCGCGGCGATCGGCGAATTTCCTGAAGCTCTCTTCCAGCAGGTCGACGAGCGACGGGTATTTGCCCGGATCGATATCGGCGGGAACGCCGGCCGGATAGTGCTTGAGCCAGATGCGCTCCATGACCCTTCCTCTCTGATCGTCTCTTGTTCGTGTATTGGCGTCCGCCAGCCTCGCTCGGGAAGCTGGCGGCGGCCAATATCGAATTTCCGGCCCTTCAAGGCAAGCGGCCGGCGTGTCGACGAAAGCGGCAGGGTAAGGAGGCCGGGCGGAGGCTGGGCCCAGTCGGCTGCGGCCCTATGGGCCGCGCCGGATCAGCCGTCCTTCGGCGCGGGCTTGCCGGCCGTCTTCGGCTTTGCGGCGGCCTTGGGCTTGGCGGGCTTGGGCGCGTCGGAGCCGGTCTTTTCCGCCGGTTTTGCGCCGGCATCGTGCTTGGCGGCGACGTGGCGTGCCGCGCCCGGCTTGGCCTCCGCCGGTTTGGCCTCCGGCTTCGCCGCGGCCTTCGCATCCGCATCGGTCTTGGCGGCGGTCCGGGTCGTCGGCTTGGCATCCTTCCGCGCGGCGGCATGCGCCTTCTTGCCGCGGTGTCTGGCCGGGGTCTGAGCGTCGGCATCGGCGGCTACGGCGGCGATCAGCGCCGCGCCGGTGCGCGTCGGGCCGGTGTAGACCAGCACCGGCTCGGACGGGACGGGCGCCGCCGCCAGCAGCTCGGACGGCTTCATGGTCGGCGCCTGCAGGCCGGCGAGCAGGGTGCCGCCGGTCGCTTCGCCGTCCGCGCCGGCAACGGTGTCCTCGTCGTCGTCGCTGGCTGGTCGGTGGCGGCGGCCGTTGCACATGTCGTCGCGCAGGTTGGGCGGTGTCGCGTCGACGGGGGCCAGCTGATCGACTGTGCCGAGCGGCGATTTCAGCCAGCTCAACTGGTTGCCGTTGAAGCCGCGGTCCAGCATCTGGATCGCGCGCACGGCGCGCATCTGTCCTGAGGAGGCGCCGAGCACCACCGCGATCAGGCGCTTGCCGTTGCGGGTCGCCGACGCCACCAGATTGTAGCCCGAAGCGCAGATGAAGCCGGTCTTGAAGCCGTCGGCGCCGGGATAGCGCCCGATCAGCTTGTTGAAGTTCTGCACGACGCGGCGGCCGTAGCGGATCGACGGGATGTGCACGAAGTATTCGTACTCGGGAAGATCGCGGATGATGGCGCGCGCCAGGATCGCGAGATCACGCGCAGAGGTGATCTGGCCGTCGGCCGGCAGTCCGTTCGGATTGACGTAGCTGGTCTGCGTCATGCCGAGCTTGCGAGCGGTGTCGTTCATCATCGCCGAGAAGCCGTCGATGGAGCCGCCGACGCCCTCGGCCAGCACCACCGCCATGTCGTTGGCGGACTTCACCAGCATCATCTTCAGCGCGTTGTCGACGGTGACCTGCGTGCCGGGCCGATAGCCCATCTTCGACGGCGACTGTGATGCCGCGGCCGGTGAGACCGTGAACAGCGTGTCAAGCGTGATCCTGCCGTCCTTGACCGCCTTCAAGGCGACATAGGCCGTCATCAGCTTGGTGACCGACGCGGGATACCATGGATAGGTCGCGTTCTGCGCTTCCAGCACCTTGCCGGTATCGGCTTCGACGAGCAGCAGCGCCTCGGCGCTGGCCCAGCGGGGCGTGAGCACGAGAGCGGCAGCGAGAGCGATGATCTTGATCGGGGCGTAGCGGAACAACAGGCGAAGCGTCTGCACTGGTCTGGTCCGGTCCTTTGAGACCCGCCTCGCGCGGCGAGGTGGGCAAGCGGGCTTTCGGGTTTCAAGCGTGTCCGGCGCCGCTTCGGTTGCGGCAGGCCGCGAACCTATACCGGCTCGACGCTGGCGAACAGAGGCCAGCCATTCAATTCCACGATGAAAGCGTCCCGCGATCAGGTCTTGACGATGGTACCCTCGCGCTCGGACGCTGCGAGAGTCGCGCGCGCGCTCTCCTGCACCATGAACTGGGCCTTCGCCAGTTCCGCGAAGTGGCCGCCCTTGGCGACGAGTTCATCGAACGTTCCGCTTTCGATCACGCGTCCGTTCTCGAACACGAGGATTCGCGTCGCGTTGCGGATGGTCGAGAGCCGGTGCGCGATCACGAAGGTCGTGCGTCCCTTCATCACCTCGTCGAGCGCCGCGTTGAGCTTGGCCTCGGTGACGGCATCGAGCGCTGATGTCGCCTCGTCGAGAATCAGGATCGGCGGATCCTTCAAGAGCGCCCGCGCGATCGAGAGCCGCTGGCGCTCGCCGCCGGACAGCATGCGGCCGCGCTCGCCGGCATTGGTATCGAAGCCCTGCTCGGCGCGGTCGATGAAGTCGAGCGCCTGGGCGCGCGCGGCGGCGGTGCGAATCTCCTCCTCGGTCGCATCGGGCTTGCCGACCAAGAGGTTCTCGCGGATCGAGCGATTGAACAGCAGCGCCTCCTGGAACACGACGCCGATGTTCCGGCGCAGGGCCGCAAGCTTCAATCCGCGGACATCCATGCCGTCGATCTTGATGAAGCCGGATTGCGGATCGAAGGCGCGATGCAGGAGCGCAATCGCGGTCGACTTGCCGGCGCCGGTCGGCCCGACCAGCGCGATGGTCTGGCCGGGCAGCGCGGTGAAGGTGAGGTCCTCCACCGCCGGCCGCTTGCCGTCATAGGAGAACGACACATCGTTGAATTCGACCAGGCCCGAGAGCCGGCCGACGTCGATCGCATCGGGGCGGTCGCGCACCGCCGGCACGGCGTCGAGCACGGTGAAGAACTCGGCCAGCCGCGGCGCTTCCATGAACACGTTGTTGATGAAGGACACGACCTGCTCGAGCTTCTGGATCAGCATGGTCGCGAACGACACGAACATCACGATCTCGCCGACCGAGCTCAGTCCCTGCTGATGCAGCGCGATGCCGAGGGTGAAGATCGCCAGCACCGTGATGGTGGTGGAGGCGCGCGTGATCACCGTCACCAGCGCCCACCAGCCGAGCACCGGCATCTGCACCGAGAGCAACTGGCCGGCGACGTTGCGCAGGCCCTGCACCTCGGCTTCGATGCGCACGAAGCTCTGCACCAGCGCGACGTTGCCGAGCGCATCGGAGGCGCGCGCCGACAGGTCGCTGTAGTGCTCTTCGACCTCGCTCTGCATGCCGTAGGTCTTGCGCACCACCAGCGTCGTCAGCACCGTGAACACCACGCACAGCACGAACAAGAGGATCGCGAGCCGCCAGTTCAGATAGAGCGACAGCGGCAGCAGCACCAGCACCGACATGATGGCGGCGAAGTGCTCGCGGAAGAACGACAGCCACAGCTTCCACAGCGCGTCGGTGCCGTTGATCATCACCTTCATCAGCCGGCCGGAATGGGTGCCGGAATGGAACGTCAGCGGCAGCTGCAAAATGTGCTCGAAATAGCTCGTCAGCACCGCATGGCGCTGCCGGTGCGCCAGCCGGTCGGCCTGCAGCGCGACCCAGGCGCTGGCCAGAATCGTGAACAGGCCGAATCCGGCCCAGGCCGCGAGCAGTGGCCAGGCGGTGCTGGTCGAGGCGTTGCCGGAGAGCGAGTCGACAATGCGTCCGAACAGCACCGGCTCGGCGAACTGTGCCACCGCGAGGGCAAGGTTGGCGATCGCCAGAAACCAGCCCAGCCGCGCCTCCTTTCCGAGCAGATGGAGCACGCGGGCATAAATGCGGAGCAGGGACATGGGCGGGGCGCTTCGTGTCGACAGTTGGAGCCAGCGCTGGGTGCGCGCGGCGCCATGTTAGCAAGGGAACGGCCGCCGCGGCGAGCGCTCAGTTGACGAGCCGGCTGTCGGCGGGCGGCAGGAAGCTGTCGTCGAAGATGTCGGCGGGTTGCGGACGCTTGTGGTGGAATTTGCCGTCCTCGGCGAGCTGGTCGAGGGCCCGCTCGAACCGGGCGGGATCGATGCCGCCGATGCCGTCGCGGCGGACGTCCGGCGTCAGCACGTTGTCGACGAGCACGCTCTGCAGCCGCTGCAGCTCGAGCTCGCGCGAGCCGTCATCCATCCGGCTCACCACGTCGGCGATCGCGCCGGCAGGGTCCTTGATGGCAAGCTGCAGGCCAGACGTCAGCGCGCTCAGGAATCCCTTCACCGCAGCCGGCTGCTTGGCCGCAAAGCCGGGATTGACGATCACCGCATGGCCATAGGCCTCGCAGCCGTAATCGGCGAAGCGCAGCACCGCGAGATCGGCGGCAGGCACGCCGCGGTCGCGCAGATTGAGGGCCGACAAATAGGAGAAGCCGCTGACGGCATCGACCTGGCCGGCCGACAGGATCGGCTCGCGCACGGCCGCGCCGACGCGCGACAGCTTGATGGTCTCGGGCCTGAGATGGTTGTGCCGCGCGACCGCCGGCCACAGCCGGATCGAGAGATCGCCCTCGGCGACGCCGAGCGTCTTGCCTTCGATGTCGCCGAGCCCGTTGATGCCGCGGCTCCTGCGCGCGATGATCGCATAAGGCGCCCTGTTGAACAGCACGAACACGGCCTTGACCGGCTGGCTGTTGGACGCGTCGCGATAGCGGATCAGCTCGTTGATGTCGGCGAGCGCCATGTCGGCCTCACCGGAGGCCACCCGCGCGATCGCATCGGGAGAGCCCTTGGCCGTGGTGATGGTGACGGTCACGCCCTCGGTGGCGAACAGCCCGCGGCTGGCGGCGAGGACCAGCGGCGCCATGCTGCCATCGAGCGGCCGATCCAGCGCGAACATGACGGCGACCGGACGTTTCGGCTCCTCTGCGAGGGCCTCGTGATCTGACAGCCACGCGGGCACCACGACGGCTGCCAGGAGCGCCAAGCGCACCAAAGCAAGCAGGGTGACGGGTCGTCGCATGCACATCATGTCACGCCGGTATTCGCAGGCCGTACCGGTCTTGTCACGCCGGTATTCTAATCAGTTCGCCGGCCGTCGCGGGATCGATATGTCAATTTCGTGACAATGTCGCTGTGTCGCTGCCGCTCGGGGCCGGCGGTGCCTGATCATGGCGGATCGAATGTGAACGGTCCATGAGCAAGGCCTGCGGCGATTTGCGGCTTCGACTTCGGGTTTCGCGAGGGGAACTGTGGACGCAGTTCGCGAGTTGGTACGCGAGATGAGATCGTACGGAGGATCCACATGATCGCACAGTGCGGAAGTTTTTCACGCTTTGGCCGTGCTACCGTCCTGGCGACGGTGGCCGCGGTGACTTTGACGGCCGTGCAGCCGACACTCGCCTTTGCCGGCTCCGCGCCGGCCGAGAAGGGCGTCGTCGCCAAGGCGGCCAATGATGGCGGCGTGACCGATGTCAGCGCGCGCCGGCGCCACTATCGCGGCAACGGCGGCGCGGCGGCTGCGGCGGCGTTCGCCGGCATCGTCGGCACCGGACTTGCCATCGCGGCGACACAGAACCGCCGTTCCTACTACGAGGACAACTATTACTATGGCCGGCCGGCCTATTACGGCTACGGACCGCGCTATCAGTATTACGGCGGCGGCCCCTATTACGGTGGCGGCTATTATCATCACCCGCATTGGTGATGTGAGATCGAATAGACGATCCGCCGGCCCCGCGCCGGCGGATTTTTTCTTGCCCGCCGCGAACGTTAATATGCGGACCATCGAATTTAACTATTGTGGCGGGATGACTGATTCGATCGAGCGGCTCTATCGCGCTGTCCTGGCGGCCAGGGATCTCGATCCCGCGCGATCGCGCACGGCCAAGCTGATGCAGCAGGGCACGGCCAAGATGGCCAAAAAGCTCGCCGAAGAGGCCATCGAGGTTGCGATCGATGCCGTCGGCGGCGACGCCCAGGCCGTGGTGCGCGAAAGCGCCGACCTGATCTACAATCTGGCCGTGCTATGGGCCGAGCTCGATGTCCAGCCCGAGGACGTCTGGCGCGAGATGGAACGGCGCGAGCTGATGCTCGGCATCGCCGAGAAGCTGCCGAAATCGCCGGTGAAGGTCGCCAAGGCCGCGCCCGGACGGGTGGCGGGGCGACCGATCGTCGCGGCCGAAAGCCGGACCATCCGCAAGCGGCACTAGTGTGGCGCTCCGATTCGGACCGGCATATGGGCCATGGACAAATCCTGCCCGGTTTGCTTCATCGCCACCATGCTCAGACGGATCTACGACTGGTGTATCGACGCCGCCCACAAGCCGCATGCCATGTGGATCATGGCCGCGGTTGCCTTCGCTGAAAGCTCGTTCTTTCCGGTGCCGCCGGATGTGATGCTGATCCCGATGTCGCTGGCGAAGCCGCAGCGGGCCTGGCTGTTCGCCGGCGTCTGCACCGCGGCGTCGGTGGCGGGCGGCTTGGTCGGCTACGCCATCGGCGCGCTGCTCTACGACTCGCTCGGCCATTGGCTGATCCAGCTCTACGGCCTCGGCGACAAGGTCGAGGCGTTCCGTGCCTCCTATGCCGAGTGGGGCGCCGTCATCATCCTGGTGAAGGGATTGACGCCGATCCCCTACAAGCTGGTCACGATCACGTCGGGCTTCGCCGGCTATAATCTGTTTCTGTTCATCGTCTGCTCGATCATCGCGCGCGGCGGCCGCTTCTTCATCGCCGCGATATTGCTCAACCGCTATGGCGAATGGATCAGGGTGCGCATCGAGAAGCATCTCGGCCTGTGGGTGGCGATCGGCGCGGCCGTGCTGGTGGCCGGCTTCGTCGTCGCCGTGAAGCTGATCTGATGCGGCCGCTGCGCCCGGGGCCGGGGGCAGGGGCGGCGCTGCTCGTCGTCGTCTCGGTTCTCTCCGCCGCCGCGGCATGGGCGCAAACGACGCCTTCCTTGGGGCTGCGAGAAGCGCCGCAACAGCCGCCGCAGCAGGCGCCTGCCGTCCAGCCTGCGCCGCCGTCCTCCAATCCGGGTCTGGTGGAGGAGCTCGGCAAGCTGTTCGAGAAGATGGCGGTCATTCCGCTGAAGCGTCCGGAGGCCACGCCGGAGCCGCCCGCGAACGAAGGCGAGACGGCCGGCGCTCCCGCAGGCCCGCCGCGGCAAGCCGACCGGCCGGCTGCCCCGAACGGCGGCGACGCCGCACCGAGTGTGCTGAAGGAGACCAGTGACACGCTCTCGCGGCTGGCCAAGCCCTCGACTATGATCTCCGGCCGCTCGGTCTGCCCGATCGCCGCCAACGCCACGCCGGATTGCAAGCTCGGCGCCGACCGGCTGTGCCAGGGCAAGGGTTACAAGGAAGGCAAGAGCCTCAACACCGATTCCGCGGAGACCTGCTCGGCGAGGGTGCTGATCCCCGGTCGCCAGCGCAAGCCGGGCGATTGCCGCACCGACACCTACGTGACCTCGGCGCTTTGCCAATGACGCCGGCACGCCAGCGCCTCAACGCAAGACCCTGATCGGGCTTTTCCGGTCCCTCTGCGAGCGAATTGCCATCACGGCATGATGTCGGGCATGCTCGCGATCACGAGCGTTTCCGCATTTCAACGCAAGAGGAATTTCCGTCCATGTCCATGCCCGCCTTGTTCAAGGGCCGCCTGTCGATCCCGGTGATCGGCTCGCCGCTGTTCATCATCTCCGTGCCCGACCTGGTGATCGCGCAGTGCAAGGCCGGCGTGGTCGGTTCGTTTCCGGCGCTCAACGCGCGGCCGGCCGCGCTGCTCGACGAATGGTTGGCGCGCATCACCGAGGAGCTCGCCGCCTATGATCGCGCGCATCCGGAACGCCCGTCGGCGCCGTTCGCCGTCAACCAGATCGTGCATCGCTCCAACAACCGGCTCGAGCAGGATCTCGCGCTGTGCGAGAAGTACAAGGTGCCGATGATGATCACCTCGCTCGGCGCGCGCGAGGAGCTGAACCAGGCGGCGCACGGCTGGGGCGGCATCGTCTTCCACGACGTCATCAACCAGACCTTCGCGCACAAGGCGATCGAGAAGGGCGCCGACGGCTTGATCCTGGTCGCGGCGGGCGCCGGTGGACATGCCGGCACGATCTCGCCGTTTGCCTTCGTGGCGGAGACGCGGAGCTGGTTCGATGGCCCGATCGCTCTGTCGGGCGCGATCGGGAACGGCCGCGCCATCCGTGCCGCGCGCGTGCTCGGCGCCGACTTCGCCTATATCGGCTCGGCCTTCATCGCCACCAAGGAGGCGAATGCGGTCGAAGGCTACAAGCAGATGATCACCAGCTCGGGCGCCGACGACATCGTCTATTCGAACCTGTTCACCGGCGTGCACGGCAACTACCTGAAGCCGTCGATCGTCGCCGCCGGCCTCGATCCGGACAATCTCCCGACCTCTGATCCGTCGAAGATGAGCTTCGGCACCGATGCTTCGGGCGAGCGCGCCAAGCCGAAGGCGTGGAAGGAGATCTGGGGCTCGGGGCAGGGCATCGGCGCCATCAAGGACGTGCTGCCCGCCGCCGAGCTGATCGCGCGCTTCAAGAAGGAATATGACGAGGCGATCGATCCGCCGCTCTAAGCGGCTCCGCGACGGACAAAAGAAAAGCGCGGCAGCCAGGGCTGTCGCGCTTTTTTGTTGCGGCCGCAACAAGCGGACGGGCTATTCCAGCTCGATCGCCTGGAACTTGCCGCGCTCGTCGAGCGCCGTGCCCCAGATCTTGTGCGAGGCCTGGTGCTCGGCGCGGCCGAAGCCGAGCTTGGCGCCAAGACCGAGATCGATGTCGCGCATGTTTTCCAGCGTGTCGATCAGCGCCTCGGTGTCGAGCTGCGGGCCGACCCGGCGCAGCGCCTGGACCAGCACGTTGGCCGAGACGTAGCCTTCGAACGACACGTAGGACGGTGCCTCGCCCGGGAAGTACTTCTCGAGCGCGCTCTTGTACTCGAGCACGGCGCTCGAATAGCCGCCGACGGCCGGCACCACCTGGGTGACGATGACGCCGCTGGCATAGCGAGGACCGAGCAGCATCAGCTCGTCCGAGAGCTCGGTCGAGCCGACGAAGGAGACGTTGGTGTAGATCATGTGCGGGAACAGATCGCGCGTCTTCTCGATGAACTTCGCGGCTGCGCGATAGGTTGCGACCATGACGATCGCCTTGGGCGGGTTCTTCAATGCCCGCAGCTGGTTGACCGCGTCGTCGACGTCGACCGTGTTGCGCTTGTAGTTGAGGCGCAAGATGGCCGTGTCGGCAAGGCCGAGCGAGCGGAAGGCCTTGGCCACACCGGAGAAGCCGGCGTCACCATAGGCGTCCTGCTGCGCGAACACGGCGATGTCCTTGGCCGGCAGGCGGCGCAGCTTGACCAGATAGCGAACGACGGTGTCGGTCTCTTCGGCGTAGCTGGCGCGATAGTTGAACACGTAGCGATCCGGCGGATCGTTGCGCAGGAGGTTGGCGCCGGTGAACGCGCCGTAGAACAGCACGCGGCGCTGCAGGGCGTAGGGCATCGCCACGGCAGAGGTCGGGGTGCCGACATTGCCGACGAAGCCGAACACCTTGTCCTTCTCGTAGAGCTGCTTCATCGCGTCCAGCGTCCGCGACGGCTCGTAGCCGTCGTCGGCCGAATAGAGCCGCAGCGAGCGCCCGGCGATGCCGCCGGCGTCGTTGGCGCGGTTGAAGGCGGCCTCGATGCCCATCTTCATCTGCCGGCCGAGCTCCTTGGCAGCGCCCGAGAACGGAGCGGCGATGCCGAAGCGGATCTCGTTGGCGGTGACGCCCTGCACGTTGGTGGTGGACGCTGGCGGCAGCGTCGCGGTTGGTGCCGTCGCAGCCACGGCCGCGGACGGGGCGATCACCCCGGCGAGGCTGGTGGCGGTCTGGCTCGGCGCGCTTTGCCCGAGCGAGCGCTCGAGCTCGGCGAGCTGGCGGCCCGCGGCGTTACAGTCGGTCTGCGCCGCCCCCACGCGGTTGCGTCCATCGGCGACGTAGCCGTTGAAGACGCGGGTGAGCTCGTCACGATCCGAGCCGCCGGTGGAGGCCTCCCGGATCACCTCGCGAAACTTGTCGACAATGGCCTGAACGCGGCCCTGGTCGATCGCCTGACAGGCGGATGCTGCTCCCACGATCGGCCCGACCCGGCTCGCAAGATTACGCACCACATCCGCATTGGTGCCCGCCGCGCTGGCGGGCGTTGCGAGCAATGCCGCAACCAAGAACACGCTACAACGAAAGTTCATTGCCACTATCCCACTTTGGACCCCATCCAGGTCTTCCGCCTGGTGAATTGACGCCGTGTCTGCGACGGAGAAGACATAAGACCGTCACCATGCACAGACCAGCCTTTCCTAAGAGCATGACCATTTCGGTAACCCGACACGCCTTTTTCCGATCATACTTTAGGACCTGCTAACGAAACGTCTTCACCAGTTCTTCCCCTTCGAAGCTAATTCTACTCAAGTTCGATTGCCTGATACGTGCCGGTTTCGTCGAGTGCAGTGCCCCAGATCTTGTGCGATGCTTGGTGCTCTGCGCGTCCAAATGCGAGCGTCGTGCCGAGGCCGAGATCGAGGCTGCGCATCGATTCGAGCGTGTCGACCAGGCGCTCGGTGTCGAGCGGGCTGGTCTGCTTCAGCGCCTGGATCAAAATCGTCGCCGCGATATAGCCTTCGAGAGACGTGTAGTCCGGCGCCTCGCCGGGCGCGTATTTGGCCAGGGCGTTCTTGTAGTCGAGCACGAGGCTCGAATAGCCCGAAACCGCCGGCACGCCCTGCGTGACGATGACGCCGTTGGTGAAGCGCGGACCGAGCAGCTTCAGCTCGGTCGCGAGCGAGGTCGAGCCGACGGCGGACACGTTGGCGTAGATCAGGCCCGGCACCGCGTCGCGCGTCTTCTCGATGAATTTCGCGGCGGCGCGATCGGTCGCCACCATGATGACCGCCTTGAGTCCCGGCTTGTGCGCCTTGACCTGATTGACCGCCTCTTCCACGTCCATCGTCGCGCGCGGATAGTTGATGCGCGTCACGGCCTCGCCGAGGTTCAACTGTCGGTAGGCCTTCGCGACACCGGCGAAACCGTCGTCGCCGAATGGGTCCTGCTGGGTGAACACGGCGATCTGCTTGGGCGAGACGCGCTTCATCTTGATCAGGTAGCGCACCAGCGCGGCCGTCTCCTCGGCGTAGCTCGCCCGATAGTTGAAGACGTAGCGATCCGGCGGATCGCGTCGCACCACTGCTGCGCCGGTGTTCGGCGCAAAGAACAGCGTGCGCCGCTCCAGCGCATAGGGGATCGCCGCCTGCGAGTTGGCGGTGCCGACGTTGCCGATGAAGCCGAACACCTGCTCCTTGTCGTAGAGTTGCGTCATCGCCGCCAGCGTGCGGTTCGGATCGTAGCCGTCGTCGGCCGCCACGAGACGGAGCATGCGCCCGTTGACGCCGCCGGCATCGTTGGTGCGTGCGAACGCGGCCTCGATGCCCTGGCGCATCTGACGCCCGGTCTCCTTGCGGATGCCGGAGAACGGCAGGACCATGCCGAAGCGGATCTCACGATCGGTGATGCCGCGCACGGGGCCCGCGGTGACGGCGCCAGTCGTCGCTTCGGCCTTGACGGGTGTGATCGGGGCCGTCGCCGCAGCCGGCTGGCCGAGCGAGCGTTCGAGCTCCGTCAGTTGCCGCTCCGCGGCGGCGCAGGTCGCCTGCGAGGCGCCCGTACGACTACGGCCCTCGGCGATGTAGCCATTGAAGCTGCGGGTCAGCTGATCGCGCTCGCCGTCATTGCTCGTCGCCTGGCGGATGGCTTCGCGGAATTTGTCGACGATGCTCTGGACCCGGCCCTGCGCGATGTCCGGGCAGGCGGACGCCTGTCCCACGATCGGCCCAACCCGGCCGCCAAGCTCCCGGACGACGTCGGGAGCCGCCGCCAAAGCGGGGCTCAAGGGAGCTGCGAAAACACTCCCGATGATCAACGCGGACCAACGCACGGCCATCGAACCTTCCACCTGCTCAGCTTGTTTCCAACCCTCTTCGTTCTACTATTCGTGGCATTTCGAATTAATGTCGGGTTTCACTGTCGCTCTTTTGTCGTGGTAGTTGAGGCTGTCTTGCCTCTAGCGGTATCCTATTCAAGTTCGACGGGTTGATAGATGCCGCTGTCGTCCAGCGCTGTGCCCCAGATCTTGTGCGAAGCCTGGTGTTCGGCGCGGCCGAAGCCGAGCTGCGTGCCGAGGCCGAGATCGATGTTGCGCATGTTCTCGAGCGTTTCGACCAGTTGCTCGGTATCGAAGTTCGGACCGGCGCGCTTCAGTCCCTCGATCAGGATGCTCGCGGCGATGTAGCCCTCGAGCGAGGTGTAGTCGGCCGGCTCGCCCGGGGCGTATTTCGCAAGTGCGTTCTTGTATTCGAGCACCAGGCTCGAATAGCCGGAGACGCCGGGCACGGTCTGGCTGACGATCACGCCCTCGGCGTAGCGCGGTCCGAGCAGCATCAGCTCGCTGGCGAGCGCCGAGCCCGCGACCGCGGAGATGTTGGCGAAGATGACGCCCGGAAATACGCCTTGGGCCTTCTCGATGAATTTGGCCGCGGCGCGCGTCGTCGCCAGCATCACCACCGCCTTGACCGGGGTCTTCAGCAGCTTCAACTGATTGATGGCGTCGTCGACCTCGACCGTGTTGCGCGGGTAGTTGACCCGCACGATCGAATTGTCGCTGGCGCCGAGCGTGCGGAACGCCTTGGCCACGCCGGCGAAGCCCGCGTCGCCGAACGCGTCATTCTGCGCGAACACGACGATCTGGCGCGGATGCAGCCTTCGCATCTTCACGAGATAATGGACCAGCGCGTCGGTCTCCTCGGCATAGCTCGGCCGGTAGTTGAAGACGTAGCGGTCGGGCGGATCGTGGCGCACGACGTTGGCGCCGGTATAGGGCGCGAAGAACAGCGTGCGGCGCTCGAGCGCGTAGGGGATGGCGACCGCGGCGGTGGCCGAGCCGAAATTGCTGATATAGCCGAACACCTGCTCCTTCTCGTAGAGCAGCTTCATCGCATCCAGCGTGCGCGCGGGATCGTAGCCGTCATCGGCGGTGACGAGCTTCAGCATGCGGCCGTTGACGCCGCCGGCCTCGTTGGCGCGATTGAACGCCGCCTCGACGCCGATCTTGAGCAGCCGCCCGCTCTCCTTCACCGGTCCGCTGTAGGGAATGACCATGCCGAGCTTGATCTCGCTCTGCGTCACTCCGCGCACGTTGCCGGCCGGCGGCAGCAGTTGCGCCGGTACGGTCGCGGCCTGCGCGGTCGCAGGTCCGATGCTCACGGCGGGCAGGTTCGCGCGCGCCGGAGGCGGCGCGGCGATGGATCGTTCGAGATCGGCAAGCTGCCGATCGGCGCCGCCGCAATCCATCCGGCCTGAGGTGATGAGGCTGCGACCTTCGGCCACGTAGCGGTCGAGCAGGCGCGTCAGCTCGTCACGGTCGGCCTCGCTGGAGGCGGCCTCGCGGATGACGAGCTGGAATTTCTCGATGATGGCCTGGATGCGCGGCCGGGCGATGTCGCGGCACGCGAGCGCGGCGCCAATGATCGGGCCGACGCGGCCGCCGAGCTGGCGCGCCACGCTCACATTCTCGCCGGGCGCAGCAACGGCCTCGCCGGCCACGAGGGACGCGAGCAGGATGGCTGCCACACGGGCATGAGCCAGCGGACGGCGTGCTGCCGCTTTCTGCGGTAGGACGTCGATCATCGTCGCCTGTGATGTGTTGGAAGTCGGATCAGTCGTGTAGAGGGTTTAGCGAACCCGCTCCATCTGACCCGTCTTCTGGTTCCACTGCATGAACTGCTGCAGCATGGGCTTTTCGGGAGTGTCGGCCTCTGCCGTCGGCGCCGGAGCGTCCGCGAGCAGCGACTTGAACTGCGACAGCGCGGGAGCCTGCGGCTCGACCCGCTCCGGCAGCGCACTGGTCTGGTCCGCCTTGGCGTCCTGCACGTCGGCGGCGACCGGCGGCAGCGTCTTCATCGACTGCACGGCGGCGACGAAGGACGAGCTTGCGTCGGGCTGGCGCCACACCGGCACGATGTTGACGAAGAACAGCGCGACGACGGCGGCGACGCCGGTTGCGGCGGCGAAGCGGCCAGCCACCTTGAATACGACCGAGCGGCGGTCGCGCTCGCGCTCCAGATCCGGCGGCTCGCGCATGACCTGCGGATTCAGCGACTGACGAAGGGATTCGAACACGGCGGTCTCCAGGCGAGCATCGAGCGGTCCTTGCTGTCCCGAAGCGGGACGCTCGGCCGCCTCCGCTGCCTTGGCATTGTCACCGACGAGAGATAGACGCGCGGCTTCCGGACGTTCGCGCAGCCACCGCGGTGCGTAGTGCAGCGGGTCCTGCGGGTTCATCGGATTCTGTTCACTCAACGAACTCATACGCTACTCCTCTGACGCTCGATTCCGGAAACTGATACGCTTCTGCCACGGTTCGTATGAGAGCTAGTTTCAAACGAAGAGCGGGAGCAGGTCTGCCACTTCAGTCCACACGGAATCACTCGCAGAATCAGACGTTTCGCGTCGATCAACGATCGCACGCCAGCGGTCCCTTCCTGCAAGGCGCCGTGGCACGTTTGCCGTGCCTTGGGCGCCTCTATCGATCCCATGCCCCGCCCCCTGACGAGTGTCAATCGATCGGAACCTCCTAAAGTCGTCGGTTCCGAATTATATGTACGTTAAAGTTATCATCATGATGTGATTAAAATGAGGCATGATAGGTCTTGACGCAGATGCTCATGAATTGCGTCTCATTGATGCCAAGATTGCGCCTTGATTCGATCATCATCGAACTATGTCGGGCGGGCCGCTGTCGATTTTTGAGCGGCTTAGCGTCGATTTAACCATCCGTTAACCATCTGGCGCCGACAGTTAACCAATCACTAAGAAGGTTGGGTCGGATGGTCATGAGTGCCAGCGCTGAAACGGTGCGTCCTGTTATTCGTCTGCGCGGGCGCTCCTACGTAGCCTTCGTGTTTTCGCCGGTGGTGCCGATTGCCGACTGGCTCAGCGAGCTCGATGCAACGCTCGCGGGCTCGCCCGGCTTCTTCGTCGGCAAGCCGATCGTGCTCGATCTCTCCGCGGTGGATCTGAGCCCGCTCGCCATCACGCACCTCATCAAGAGCATCGAGTCGCGCAACATCCGCGTGCTCGGGCTCGAAGGCGTCGAGCAGGGCCGGCTGTCGCTCGGCATGCCCCCCTTGTTGTCCGGCGGCCGTCATTGCGCCGTGCAGGAGATCGAGCCGGAGAAGCCACAGCTGCAGCAGCCGACATCGCTCTTGCTCGACCAGCCCGTGCGCTCCGGCCAGTCGATCGTGTTTCCCGACGGCGACGTCACCGTGCTCGGCGCGGTGTCGTCGGGCGCCGAGATCGTCGCCGGCGGCTCGATCCATGTCTATGGCGCGCTGCGCGGCCGCGCGATGGCCGGCATCAACGGCAACGCGGCGGCGCGCATCTACTGCCAGAAGATCGAGGCCGAGCTGGTCGCGATCGACGGCTACTACCAGACGGCCGAGCAGATCGACGCCGCGTTGCGCGGCCGGGCCGCGCAGGCGTGGCTCGAAGGTCATTCCATGAAGATCGTTGCATTGAACTGAGTAGCAGGAGGATTCGTGACATGTCGAAAGTACTCGTAGTGACGTCGGGCAAGGGTGGCGTCGGCAAGACCACCACGACGGCGGCGATGGGCGCGGCGCTGGCGCAGGCCGGCGAGAAGGTCGTCGTCGTCGATTTCGACGTCGGCCTGCGCAATCTCGATCTGGTCATGGGCGCCGAGCGCCGCGTCGTGTTCGATCTCATCAACGTCGTGCACGGCGTCGCCAAGCTGCCGCAAGCCTTGATCCGCGACAAGCGGCTGGAAAATCTGTGGCTGCTGCCGGCCTCGCAGACCAAGGACAAGGACGCGCTCACCGAGGACGGCGTCGGCCGCGTCATCGCCGAATTGCGCAAGACGTTCGACTGGGTGATCTGCGACAGCCCGGCCGGCATCGAGCGCGGCGCCATGCTGGCGATGCGCTATGCCGACGAGGCGGTCATCGTCACCAATCCGGAGGTGTCGTCGGTGCGCGATTCCGACCGCATCATCGGCATGCTCGATTCCAAGACGGTGCGCGCCGAGAACGGCGAGCGCGTCGAGAAGCACATTCTCATCACGCGCTATGATGCCGGCCGCGCCGCGCGCGGCGAGATGCTGTCGATCGAGGATGTGCTGGAGATTCTCGCGACGCCGCTGCTCGGCATCGTGCCGGAGAGCCAGGACGTGCTGCGCGCTTCCAACGTCGGCTGTCCCGTGACGCTCAACAGCCCCGCGAGCGCCCCCGCGCGCGCCTATCACGATGCGATGCGCCGCCTCCTCGGCGAGGAGGTCGAGATGCAGATCCCGACCGAGCGCAAGGGCCTGATGAACCTGCTCTTGGGACGGAGGGCTGCATGAGCGTGCTGCGGCTCTTTACGGGGCGTGCGGCCTCCGCGCCTGTCGCGCGGGAGCGGCTGCAGATCCTGCTCGCGCATGAGCGCAGCCTGCGCGGACAGCCCGATCTCCTGATGCAGCTGCGCGAGGAAATCCTCGCCGTGGTTTCGCGCCATGTGGTACTCGATCCGGACAAGGTCATCGTTCGCATGGATCGGGGAAAGCATGTCTCGACGCTCGAGGTCGACATCGAACTGCCCAATGGCGCCGACCGCGCCTTTGCCAGCGCCGGTTGAGACGTGGCGAGGCGCGCGCTGATGCGGCCGATCTTCCGCATCGCGGACAATCGGGTCGCCGTCAGCTCCGATGCTGCGGGACCGTGGGATCCGACCATGCAACACGGGTCTGCGCCGTCGGCGCTGGCCGTGTGGGCTGCCGAGCGCATTCCGACGACGTCGCCGATGCGCATCGCCCGCGTCACCATCGACCTGATGCGCCCGGTGCCGCTCGCAGAGCTCCTCATCGAGACCGAGGTGCTGCGCGAGGGCCGCAAAATCCAGCTCTGCGCGGTGCGGCTGCGCGCCGGCGATACGGTGGTGGTCACGGCGACGGTGCTCAAGATCAGGCAGGATGCCGTGCCGCTTCCGGACGATGTCCGCGAGCTGCCGGTCGATCTGGTCGGTCCTGACGATGCGCTGCCGGAGCCTGCGGATTTCTCGACCAGCCCGTTCGTGCGCGGCATGACCCTGCGAGCCGCGCGCGGCCGGTTCGGCGTCAAGGGACCCGGCGCGATCTGGTACCGCGTCGACTGGCCGCTGGTCGAAGGCCACGCCGTGTCGCAGGCGATGCGCGCCGTGGTCGCGAGCGACTTCTGCAACGGCACCTCCGCTGCTCTCGACTTCCACAGCTACACCTTCCTCAACGCCGACCTCACCGTGAACATGGCCCGCGAGCCGGTCGGCGACTGGATCCTGCTCGATGCCGAAAGCTGGATCGGCCCGGACGGCGCCGGTCTGGCGATGGCGCGGCTGGGTGATGTCAGGGGCTATTTCGGCCGCGTGGTGCAGAGCCTCGTGATCGAGAAGCGGTGAGGGGGCGGTCAGCCGTCCGGATTGCGTTCACAGCGAGTTGGCGAACTGATCACCGCACCGGCGCTGCTTCGTTTCCAACGGCGCGCCGCGGCGAGGTGTTATTAAGTTGGGCCGGTGATCGGCAGTTGCCTGCTTCGTTTCCGGTGAACCGATCAACCCCGCGCCAAGCTCCGCTGCGCCCTCTCCCCCGCTTGCGGGGGAGAGTTGGAGAGGGGACGCCACGCACACCGCCGCTGGAGCGGCCCACTCCCTAGCCCTCCCCCGCAAGCGGGAGAGGGAACACACTGCCGTTGTCGCGAGTGAACGAGTTCAACGACGAACGATTTCGCTCTTGCGCCGCCCGCACCTTGTTCAAGAATCGTCCCACCTCCAGCTTCAGCCGGTTGCTGTCCTGTGACAGCGACTGCGCCGCCGACAGCACCTGGGACGAGGCCGAGCCGGTTTCGCTGGCGTCGTGCTGCACCTCGGTGATGTTGGACGACACCTCGTTGGTGCACTGTGCCGCTGGGCCGTGGAGTTATCAATATTGCTCTAAACTTGAGCAGGCCAAGATGGTCGTATAACTACGACGCGGACTACACGCAGGTGAAACGACAAGCAGGTGGATGGGAACAAGCGTCATGGCGAAACCAACGAAGGCGACGAGCGTCGGCGAGGGGAACCAGTCTCCGTCGGAGCTGATCGACGCCCGGATCAAGGAGCTCGGGGATTGGCGCGGCGCCACGCTCAGCTACGTCCGTGGTCTGATCAAACAGGCCGATCCCGATATCGTCGAGGAGTGGAAGTGGCGCGGCGTTCCTGTATGGTCGCATGCCGGCATCGTCTGCACCGGCGAGACCTACAAGGCCGCGGTGAAGCTGACCTTCGCCAAGGGTGCCTCGCTGCCGGACCCTTCCGGCCTCTTCAACGCCAGCCTCGACGGCAACACCCGCCGCGCCATCGACCTTCATGAAGGCGACGTGATCGATGAGACTGCGTTCATGGCGCTGATCCGCGCCGCGGTGGCGCTGAACATGACGAAGGGGAAGCGCTAGGGCTGGTGCATCGCTCCGCGCAGTCAGTATCAACGATCCAGGTCGCTGCTCACTCACCACGTCGTCGCGAGCGCAGCGAAGCAATCCAGGGCCAGGTCGAATCATCTGTCTGGAAGGCCTGGATCGCTTCGTCGTTTCGGGGGCTCGCGACGGCGGTGTGCCGGTCGCCGACAACCTTTCGCAACGATG